>JBPCMU010000084.1:0-38480 GCA_051001975.1 Jatrophihabitans sp. | reverse complement strand
GGATGAGCAGCCCGGCGAGCTGGCCGGATACGGACCGATCCCCGCGCAAATGGCCCGCCGCATCGCTGATGATGAGACCGGTACCTGGCGGCGGTTGATCACCGACGACCACGGCCGGCTGGTGGACTACGGCAGGCAGACCTACCGGCCACCAGCCCGGCTGGCGGCGTTCATCATCGCGAGAGACCAGACCTGCACCTTCACCTCCTGCACCCGACCCGCCGTCGCCTGCGACCTGGATCATCTTCGGTCCGCCAAGGACGGCGGGCCGACCTGCGAAGGGAACCTGCACCCGCTGTGCCGGCGACATCACCGCTGCAAACACCAAACCGACTGGCTCCCGGAACGGCAAACCCGACGGATCCACCACCTGGACCAGTCCCACCGGCCACACCCTCCACACGAGGCCGGACCCGCTACCCACCACCGTCGAGGTGGAACGCGATCGAAGGCCTGACTCGCCGGCCAGTGACCCGGATCCGCCACCGTTCTGAAGTTTCGCGCCTGTGGGCGAATCCTGCGTGAGCGTCAGCCGAGGTTGCTACTGGTGAACGTGTCGCACTTTCTCGGGTCGCCACTCTGGTAGCCGGTGGTGAACCACTTCTGCCGCTGGGCCGAGGAGCCATGCGTGAACTGGCTGGTGTCGACCCGGCTATTGCCCAGGTTCTTCTGGATGAAGTCGTCCCCGATCCGGCTCGCCGCGTCCAGGGCATTGTTGATGTCGTCCTGGGTGATCGCGGTGATCAACGGTTTCCCGGAGTCGTCGGGCACCGTGCTCGCGTGGTTGGCCCAGACGCCGGCGTAACAGTCAGCCTGCAGTTCAAGTCGCACCGAACCGGAAGTCGGGCCGGACTGACCGGGCTTCACCTTCGACTCGGTACCGAGTAGGTCCTGCACGTGATGCCCGTACTCGTGCGCCAGCACGTAGGCATTGACGAATGGTCCACCGGTCGCACCGAACTGCTTCTTCAGGTCGTCGTAGAAGGTCAGGTCGATGTACACCTTCCTGTCGCCCGGACAGTAGAAAGGCCCGGACCCACTGGTCGCCCCACCGCACGCCGTCTGCACCTGACCGCTGAACCAGATCGTCGGTGAGGACGTGTACTTCGTGCCCAGTTTCGGCAGCTCCGCGGTCCAGTAGTTCTGAATCGAGTCGATGTCCGCGATGATCGCGCACTCGAGTTTGTCGTTGGCATCCTTGCCGGTCTTGCAGGACTGCTCGATCTCGCTGTTGTCCGCAGTCGCAGCCGACCCGCCCTGACCGAGTTGGCCGAGCACGCTCTGTACCTGCTGTGCCTGATTGTCGTGACCGGTCAGCGTTAGGACCGCGACGATGACGAGCCCGATGACGCCGAGGCCGCCGCCGCCCAGCGCCGCTGCGCCCTTGCCGCCGGACAGCGCGCTGCGTCTAGTGTCTTGAACCTCACTGGTGTCCAGTTTGGCATCATCGTTGTACTGCATCGCTCGCTCGACCTCCTTCATGCACCACCGGATCAGGCTCCGGGCGGGCTGCGGATCGGCATTGCAGGTGCGCTCAGAGGATAGAATGCACTATCGAAGCAACGTCTCCCGTACCGAGGCGACGAGTCTGCCTGAACCGGGAGTTCCGCGATGATCACCGCAGTCGATCTCGAGCTGCGTGCTGGCCCGCGGATCCTCCTCGAGCCCACCACCCTGCGGGTGCAGCCGGGCGACCGGATCGGTCTGGTCGGCCGCAACGGCGCCGGCAAGACAACGAGCCTGCGGACGCTCGCGGCTGAGGGTGTGCCGTATGCCGGTACCGTGCGCGCTACCAGTGCTGTGGGGTATCTGCCCCAGGACCCGCGCACCGGCGACCTCGACGTGATGGCCGGCGACCGAGTGCTCTCCGCCCGCCATCTCGACAGGCTGCGCACCGACATAGACAAAGCCCGCATCGCGCTGTCCGAATCCCCGCACGATGACGCGATAATGCAGCGCTACGGCCGCCTCGAAGAGCGGTTCGCGACGCTCGGCGGATACGCCGCGGAGAGCGAAGCGGCTCGGATCTGCGCCAACTTGGGTCTGCCCGACCGCGTCCTCGGGCAACCGCTCCGGACGCTGTCCGGCGGCCAGCGCCGGCGCATCGAGTTGGCCCGCATCCTCTTCGCCGACGACGGAGGCGAGCCCACCACGTTGCTGCTCGACGAGCCGACCAACCACCTCGACGCCGACTCGATCGGCTGGCTGCGCGGCTACCTGAGTCAACACAAGGGTGGACTCATCGTCATCAGCCACGACGTGGCGATGCTGGACGCCGTGGTGAACAAGGTTTGGTATCTGGACGCCAACCGCGCCGTGCTGGACGTCTACAACGTCGGCTGGCAGACCTATCTGACTCAGCGCGAGACCGATGAGCGGCGCCGACACCGGGAGCGGGCCAACGCAGAGCGAAAGATCGAGACCTTGCGCACTCAGGCGGACAAGATGCGCGCGAAGGCGACCAAGGCGCGCGCGGCACAACAGATGGATCGTCGCGCCGCTGCCCTTGCCGGTGGGCTCGCCGACGAGCGGCAGGCTGACAAGGTGGCCCGACTGCGCTTCCCGGATCCCGCGCCGTGCGGTCGCACACCGCTGACCGCAACAGGACTCTCCAAGTCCTACGGCTCGCTCGAGGTCTTCACCGACGTAGACCTGGCCATCGACCGCGGCTCCCGCGTCGTGGTGCTGGGTCTCAACGGCGCAGGCAAGACGACACTGCTGCGCTTGCTGGCCGGCCTGGAGCGTTGCGACACCGGCGAGGTCGTGCCCGGTCATGGACTGCGGCTGGGCTACTACGCCCAGGAGCACGAGACGCTGGATATCGACGCGACGGTGCTGGACAACATGCGCTCAGCCAGTTCCGCGTCGGTCTCCGTCCCTGGCGTCGGCCAGGTGGGTGGCGTGATGGCCGCGCCGACCGATACGCAACTACGGTCCATCCTCGGCGCCTTCTTGTTTTCCGGCGACGACGTGAACAAGCCGGCCGGGGTGCTCTCCGGTGGCGAGAAGACCCGGTTGTCGCTGGCGATGCTGGTGACCGGATCGGCGAACGTGCTGTTGCTCGACGAGCCGACCAACAACCTCGACCCGGTGAGCCGAGATCAGGTTCTCGACGCGCTCAGGAGTTTCCGCGGAGCCATCGTTCTCGTTACGCATGATGAAGGGGCGGTCGAGGCGTTGGCGCCGGAGAAGGTCATCCTCTTGCCGGACGGCATTGAGGACAGTTGGAGCGATCAACTGGCCGATCTGGTAGCCCTCGCGTAGCCTCCGGACAGCGGACAGATGAACCGCTGTAGCGGTTCTGTGGGGCGAATCGGGGCGCCTTCGCAGGTGCCCCGGAGATGCGGGGGCACCGAGTATGGCGAAGTTCGAAAAAGGGGCGCGGGTCACCGGTTCGGCGCGGGAGAAGCTCGCCGAAGAGGTCACGAAGCACTACGTCAAAGGCCGCAGTATCCGTGAGCTGGCCGACAAACACGGCCGGTCGTACGGGTTCGTACACCGGTTGCTGGCAGAGTCCGGAGTTGTGCTGCGCGGTCGCGGGGGCGCGACGCGAGGCAACAAGAAGGCCTGACCAGACGAGGAGTACTGCATGGAGATCGACCTGCCGAGCGGATCCGGTCTCCACGTCACAGTCGATGGGGCGGTGGCAACCGTCCTGCTGGATCGCCCAGATCGGCTGAATGCCCAGACGCCACGGATGTGGGCCGGGCTGCGCGCTGCCGGGGCAGCACTGCCGAGCACAGTGCGGGTGGTCGTGGTGCGAGCGGCCGGCGCCTCGTTCTCCGCCGGCCTGGATAAGGCCATGTTCTCGCCCGGTGGTCTGCCGGGCACCCCGTCGCTGGCAGACCTGGCCACGATGCCGGAGGACGAAGCCGCCGACTCGATCGAGGAGTTCCAGGCGGCGTTCGGCTGGCTGGCACGAGCCGACATCGTCAGCATCGCTGCGGTGCAAGGGCATGCGGTTGGCGCCGGCTTCCAATTGGCGTTGGCGTGCGATCTGCGGGTGCTCACCGAGGATGCCCAGCTGACGATGGCGGAGGTTCCGCTCGGGCTCGTCCCTGACCTCGGTGGTACCCGCCGCCTGATCGAACTCATCGGTTACTCACGGGCGCTGGAGATCTGCGTGACCGGCCGCCGGATCGGTGCCACCGAGGCGGATCGGATCGGACTGGCCAACCGGGTGATACCCGCTGAACAGCTCAGTGCGGCCGTTGACGAGCTCGTGCAGGCTGTCCTGAAGCCGCCTGTTGCTGCGGTGCGGGAGACGAAGTCGTTGCTGCTGGAGGCGGCTGCGCGCAGCCAGTTGGAACAGGAGCGTGCCGAGCGGGTGGCGCAAGTGCGTCGGATGCGGGCCCTACTGTCGGGTGAGTGAGGGTCGCGGGAACAACCTGCGCCCGCCCGGCGTTCGCGTGAGCTGTAGGGGACGGCTGTCCGGTCCCCGTGGAGGATGCACGTGACGATGCCCGGCGGCCACGGTATGTGGCGAGTTGCTACCCAGTCCTACCGCCGTGGCGGGACGACTGGCGCAGACCCGTTGCCGCGCGGTACGTGGCGGCGGGTGGCGCGATTCGCCCGCCCATACCGACTCGATCTCTCGGTGTTCCTCGCGCTGGTCGTGGTGGACGCGGTGATCAGCGTCGCGACTCCGGTGCTGGCCGGGCGAGTGGTCAACACGATCACCTCGCACGGCGCGCCCGCCACGGTCATTCGGATCGCGTTCGTGATCGCGGGATTGGCCGTTGCGGATGCCGCGCTCTCCTTCGCGCAACGGTGGTACTCCGCACGCATCGGCGAAGGGTTGATCTACGACCTGCGCACGTCCGTGTTCGATCATGTGCAGCGGATGCCCCTCGCATTCTTCACCCGTACCCAGACCGGTGCGTTGGTGAGCCGCCTGAACAACGACGTCCTCGGCGCGCAGCAAGCGTTCACGTCGACGTTGTCCGGAGTCGTCTCCAACACCGTCAGCCTGGTCGTCACTGCCGCGGTGATGTTCTCGCTGTCCTGGCAGATAACCCTTCTCGCACTGGTGCTGCTGCCGATGTTCGTCATCCCGGCGCGTCGGATCGGGCAGCGACTACAGGGCATCACCCGCGAGTCTTACAACCTGAACGCTTCGATGAACACGACGATGACCGAGCGGTTCAATGTGTCCGGTGCGCTGCTGGTCAAGCTATTCGGCCGTTTGACCGAGGAGGACAAGTCGTTCCGCGATCGAGCCGGGCGCGTCCGTGACATCGGTGTCACGTCGGCGATGTACTCGCGGCTGTTCTTCGTCGCACTCAGCCTGGTGGCGGCGCTCGCCCAGGCGCTGGTGTACGGCCTGGGCGGGTACTTCGCCCTCACAGGCCGGTTGGACGCGGGACAGGTCGTCACTCTCGCACTGTTGCTCACCCGTCTGTACGGCCCGCTGACCAGCCTCTCGAACGCACGGGTGGACATCATGAGCGCGCTGGTCAGCTTCGACCGCGTCTTCGAGGTGCTGGACCTGCCACCGATGATCGCCGATGCACCTGACGCGCCGGACCTGCCAGTCGGTCCGGCCAATATCGAGTTCGCCGACGTGCACTTCTCCTATCCGATCGCCACCGAGGTGTCCCTTGCCTCGCTGGAGGACGTCGCCCGGCTGGACAACACCCAGACGCAAGAGGTGCTGCGGGGCGTCAGTTTCGAGGTGCGGCCAGGGGAGTTGGTCGCGCTCGTCGGGCCGTCCGGCGCCGGCAAGACCACGATCAGCCAGCTGGTGCCGCGCATCTACGACGTGCGCAGCGGCTCGGTCCGGGTGTCCGGGCACGACGTTCGGTCGGTCACGCAGGACTCGCTCCGTCAGCGCATCGGAGTCGTGACGCAGGACGCCCACATGTTCCACGACAGCGTGCGAGCCAATCTGCTGTACGCGCGACCCGACGGCACCGACGAACAACTCTGGGCGGCGCTCGACGACGCGCAGGTCGGCCCACTCATCCGCTCGCTGCCCGACGGGCTCGACACCGTGGTCGGCGACCGCGGCTACCGGCTCTCCGGTGGCGAGAAACAGCGGCTGGCGATCGCCCGGCTCCTACTGAAGTCTCCGGACATCGTGATCCTCGACGAGGCCACTGCGCACCTGGACAGCGAGAGCGAGGCGGCCGTGCAGGCCGCGCTGAATACTGCGCTGATCGGCCGCACGTCGCTGGTGATCGCCCACCGACTCTCCACCATCGTCGGTGCGGATCGCATCGTGGTAGTCGCCGGTGGACGCATCGTGTCCACGGGTACGCACCGCGACCTGCTCGCAGAGGGCGGCCTGTACGCAGAGCTGTTCCGCACCCAGTTCGCGCATCAGGGCAACGCGCAGATCAGTGACCCGCTTGCCGCTCGGTCCGGCTGAGCGGGAGGCTCAGCCGGCCACCTGACCGGCCATCACCGCGAGCGGGTTGTCCAGCAGGTGTTGGAAGGCGAGTTCGGCCGCACCTAATAGGGATGACTCGGCGCCGAAAGCCGGCGTCACCAGGCTCACCATCTCAGCCGGTCCGGGTAACGCGGCCTTGTCCAGCGCGGCTCTGATGCAGTCGTGGTGGGTGGCCAAGAGGGTGGCCAGCGTGCCGCCGACCACGATCATCTCGGGGTTGAACACGTTGGTCAGCACACCTAGCCCGCGGCCGATCCACTCGCCGACCTCCATCAGCGCGGCCGTCGCAGCCGGTTGTCCGGCGGCGGCCGCGCCCATCACCGCGTCGACCGCGGCTGGGCCGGGACCGTCGAGATGTCCGGCCAGGGAAAGCAGTCTCTGCTCGCCGATCCGGGTCTCCCAGCAACCCGTGTTTCCGCAATGGCAAGGCAGCCCGGCGGGGTCAATGGCCATGTGCCCGAACTCGCCGGCGAACCCACCGGCGCCGTGTAGTTGGTGGCCGTCGACGATGACCCCACCACCGACACCGATCCGGCCGTTGATGAAGACCAGATTCGCGCAATCCCGGGCGACGCCGCGCAGGTGCTCCGAAAGTGCACCGAGGTCGGCGTCGTTACCGGCCCGCACCGGTACCTGGAACTCCAGGCGCTCGCTGATCAGTTCTGGCATCGGCACATTGCGCCAGCCGAGGTTTGGCGCGTGCTCGATGCTCCCGTCGTAGCGGCGCACCGTGCCGGGGACGCTGATCCCCAGCCCGATCGGCTGTGCCGCCGGACCCAGCTGCGCTACCACGGCGTGGGCCAACCGGGCACATCGAGTCGCGATATGCGCCGGGGTGCGTCGGGTCTCGGGCACCGTTTCATCGACGCGCGCAAGCACCGTCCCGCCGAGCCCCACCGCGGCCACCACCAGTGTGTCGATCTCGACAGCAACGGCCAGCACGAACGGTCCGGGGCGGACCGGCTCGACGACATGCGACGGCCGGCCTGCCCTGCGATGGGTGTCGGGCCGCCGCTCAGCGAGCAGGCCCAGCTCGCCGAGCTCAGCGACCAGCGCACCAATCGTGCTGCGGTTCAGGCCAGTCTGGCGGGTCAGTTCCGCCCGGGACCGAGCGCCTGCGCGATGCACCTCGGACAACACCAGACCGAGATTGTGACCGCGGATGGCCTCCGGCCGCGCCGGTGCGGTGCGGCCGGAGGCAGGTCGGGTCACTAGAGGCCGGAGGCACCCGCCCGACGCCGGGACAGCGCGTCGACGGCGGCTGCGAGCAGAAGAACGAGGCCGGTCACGATGTTCTGGATCGCGGCGTTGTTCTTGCCGTGGATCAGGTCGCTCATGCCGTTGCCGATGACGGCGACGACGAGTCCACCGAGCACCGCGTCGATGATCCGGCCGCGCCCGCCGAAGAGGCTGGTGCCACCGATGACCGCGGCGCCCACGGCGAGCAACAGGGTATTGCCGGTACCGAGCGTGGAACTCACCGTCTGGATGTTGGAGGCCAACATGATGCCGGCAACCGCACCCATCGTCGAGCAGATCACGAAGACCGATATCCGGATCCGGTCGACCTGGATACCGGCCCGGCGAGCTGCCTCGGCGTTGCCGCCGACCGCGTATACGTGCCGGCCGTAGCGGGTACGCCCGAGCACGAACGTCCAGATCGCGAACAGCGCCACCAGCGGCACGACGACGATCGGCACGCCTTGGAGAGTCGGCGCCTTCTCCAACACTTGGTGACCGTTGTGCACGACCAGCGTCGTGCCCTTGTTGATCGCCCGGTTCTGGTTGAGCAGGAAGACGAACAGCAGCGAGCCGATGGCAACGGCGGCGAACTTGAGCCCACTGAGGATCGTCGGTTCGACGATCAGACGGGCCTGGCGCCGGCGAGTCGTGTCATACATCTTGCTCAGCGCATAGCCGAGGATCACCACGGCGGCGAGAATCCAGCCTGCCAACGGAGTCAGCTGGCCGTTCTCGAAGTCGTTGATGAACTTGTCCGACACCGGAACATCAGTGCCGCGAATGCCCTTGCCGTTGATCAGCACAATCAGGATCACACCCTGCAGCGCAAGGAAGATCGCCAGCGTCACGACGAACGACGGGATTCGGACCTTGGCCCGCAGCACGCCGGTGAGCAAGCCGATGATCACGCCGGTCACGATCGCGACGAGGATGGCCACCGGCCACGGCGCGTTGTACCCGCCGGAGACGCGGACCATGGTCGCCGCGGAGACTCCGGCGGTCGTACCTGCGGCGAGGTCGATCTCACCGAGCAGCAACACGAACACCAGGCCCATTGCGAGCAGGATGGTGGGTGCCGCGTCGGTGATCAGGTTCGACACGTTGAGCAGCGAACCGAAGCTCGGGTGGATGATCCAGAAGAACGCCACCAGCACGATGAGACCGCCGACCGCGGGCAGCGAGCCGAGGTCGCCGCCCCGGATGCGCTGGACGTAGCTCTGCAGGTACACGTTCAGGTTGCCCTCGATGGGGCCGGTGGAGGCCGCTGCCGTCGCCGCGTCGGGTACGACCGGTTGGGCGGTTGCCTCCTCGTCGATCTTGCTCACGATGATCCTCCCGTCGCGCCGGCAGTTTCCGGTTGGAGGCCAAGCGCACCCGATCGACCGGTGGTGATCAGCTCGACGAGCTGCGTCTGGTCGACGTCCTTGCGGTTGACCGTCGCGGCGAGCCGGCCGAGGTAGAGGACGACGATGCGGTCGGCGACCTCGAGCACGTCGTTCATGTTGTGCGAGATGAGCACGACTGCAACGCCTTGGTCGGCGAGGCGCCGCACCAGTGCCAGCACCTGCGCGGTCTGCGCCACGCCGAGAGCCGCGGTCGGCTCGTCCAGCAGGACGACTTTCGACTGCCACAGCGCGGACTTGGCGATGGCCACGGTCTGTCGCTGTCCGCCGGACAGACTCGAGACCCGCTGGCGCACCGAGGAAACGGTCCGCACCGAAAGCGAGTCGAGCGTCTCGCGGGCGGCGCGCTCCATGGACGGTTCATCGAGGATCGCACCGGTGGTGCGCTCCCGGCCCAGGAACATGTTCTGCACGATGTCAAGGTTGTCGCAGAGAGCGAGGTCCTGGTAAACGATTTCGACGCCCAACGCGGCTGCGTCGCGAGGAGTGTGCACGGTGACCGGCTTTCCCTCGAACAGGTACTCGCCGGCGTCGAACATGTACGTGCCACCGATGCACTTCACCAAGGTCGATTTTCCAGCGCCGTTGTCGCCGACGATGGCAATGACCTCACCGGGGCGAGCGTCGAAGTCGACGCCCTTCAACACCTCTACGGCGCCGAATCGCTTGTCCACACCGCGCAACTGAATGATCGGTTCGGGAGCCACGAGGCTCTCCCTTCAGACGGACAATGGCCGGCCGCCGTCCCGACGGGACGCCGGCCGGCCATTGATCGCGGATGTGACTAGATCCCTGCCGCAGTGCAGAGCGCGACGTACTTGCCGGTGCAGACAGCGGCCTTGCTGGCGTAGCCGTCGTCGATCACCGTCTTGACGTTCGCCTTGGTGATGATCTGTGCCGTGGTGGCGAGGATCGCCGGAACGTCCTTGCCGGTCGTCGGGTCCTTGATGGTCTGCGACGTCGTCACGGGCTGCTTGTTCACCATCTGCACGATCGCCTTGACCGCTGCGCCGGCCTCGTCCTTGGACGGCTTGTAGATGGTGAAGCACTGGTCACCGGAGAGAATCCGCTGCAGGCCTGCCGCAGTCGCGTCCTGGCCGGAGACGGCCACCTTGCCGTTCAGGTGCTGAGACTGAAGCACCGAGATGACCGAGCCGGCCATGTCGTCGTTGGCGACCATGACGGCCTTGATCGACGGGGTCTTCTGCAGCATCTTCTGGAAGACCGACTTGGCGGTCGGCGGGTCCCAGTTGCCGGTCTGGTCGTCGACGAGCTTCCAGCCCGCCTGCTTCGACAGGACGCTCTCGTAGCCCTGCTTGAACAGGGTGGCGTTGTTGTCGGTCGGCGCGCCATCGATCTGCACGTAGTTGACCGCGCTCTGGCCCTTCACCTCGGGGCAGGCCGCGAGGCCCTGGCCCTGCAGTTCGCCAACCTTCGTGTTGTCGAACGAGACGTAGAGCGACGCCGTACCACCGGCGACGAAGCGGTCGTAGTCGACGGTCTGAATGCCCTTGGCAGTGGCGTCCTTCTCGATCGCGGCTGCCGAACTCGGGTCGATCGCAACCAGCATGAGGACCTTGACGCCGTTGGCTTCCATCTTCTGCGCGATCGTCTTCATCTGTTGGGCGTCGCCCTGGGCATTCTGGATGTCACAGTCGAGCTTCGCGTCGAGACAGTCCTGCTTGAGGGCGACCGGATCCGCAGTGATCCACCGCTGCGAGGTGCCGGTCTCCGGCAGGATGATGCCGACCTTGGTGTTCTTGCCGTCCAGCGCGCCGCTGCCGCTACTGCTGCTGCCGCCGCCGGTGTTACCGGCCGTGTTTCCGTTGTCCTTCTTGCTCGAGGAGCAGGCGCTCATCAACAGCGTTGCCGCTGCCGCCAGAGCAACTACACCCAGTGCGCTTTTGCGCATCCGTGTCCGCCTTCCGGTGTGCTGGCGAGGCGAGATCGCTCTCACCATCGAAATGTTGTGCACGCGAACATATCTGTCACGCAACGGAAATGCCAAGGACACGCGGCTAATCGTTACCAACGAGTAGAAGTTCGTTCAGCGCAGTGAACGCAAGACGTACTGCATGATCCCGCCGTGCCGGTAGTAGTCAGCTTCGCCCGGCGTATCGATGCGCACGGTGGCCACGAAGCTCCACCCGTCCGACTGCACCTCGTCAGCACTGGATGTAACCGCTTGCACCTGGACCTCGCGGGGGATCTCACCGTCGTTGAGCGCGGTGATCCCGGTGATGGTGAAGGTCTCCTTGCCAGTAAGCCCGAGCGTCTCGGCGCTCTCGCCCTTGGGGTACTGCAGCGGGAGAACACCCATGCCGATCAGATTGGACCGGTGGATGCGCTCGAAGGACTCGGCGATGACCGCTCGGACGCCGAGCAGGGCGGTGCCCTTCGCGGCCCAGTCCCGGGACGAGCCCGATCCGTATTCCTTCCCGGCCAGGATCACCAGGGGAGTACCGGCGGCGGCGTAGTGCTCGCTCGCCGCGAAGATGCTGCTGACCGGCGCATCGTCCAGCGTGAAGTCGCAGGTGAATCCGCCCTCGGTGCCCGGGGCCAGTTGGTTGCGCAGCCGGATGTTGGCGAACGTGCCGCGGATCATCACTTCATGGTTGCCGCGCCGGGACCCGTAGGAGTTGAAGTCGCGCCGCTCGATCCCGTGCTCGGTCAAGTACTGACCGGCCGGGGAGTCGGCCTTGATCGAGCCGGCCGGGCTGATGTGGTCGGTGGTCACCGAGTCGCCCAACTTGAGCAGCACCCGGGCGGCGTTGATGTCGGTCACCGGCGTCGGCTCGGCAGGCATGCCGTCGAAGTACGGCGCCTTGCGTACGTACGTGGAGTCGGGGTCCCACTCGAAGATGTCACCCTCGGGAGTCGGCAGCGAGCGCCACGCTTCGTCGCCGGTGAAGACATCGGCATAGTCCTTGGTGAACATCTCACTGGCGATGCATTCGTCGATGACGGTCTGCACCTCGGCCGGGGACGGCCAGATGTCGTGCAGGTAGACCGGCTCGCCGTCCGAGCCGGTGCCCAACGGGTCGGCGACGATGTCCATGTCCATCGACCCGGCCAGTGCGTACGCGACGACCAGCGGAGGTGAGGCCAGATAGTTCATCTTGACGTCGGGATTGATCCGGCCCTCGAAGTTGCGATTGCCGGAGAGCACCGCGGTGGCGGCGAGGTCACCCTCGTTGACCGCTGCTGACACTTCGTCGATGATCGGTCCGGAGTTCCCGATGCAGGTCGTGCAGCCGTAGCCGACCAGGTTGAAGCCGAGCTTCTCCAGATACGGAGTGAGACCGGAGCGGTCGTAGTAATCGGTGACGACCTTCGAACCGGGCGCGAGCGACGTCTTGACCCACGGCTTGCTGGAGAGGCCCCGCTCGACCGCCTTTTTCGCCAGCAGCGCTGCGCCGACCATCACCGACGGGTTGGACGTGTTGGTGCACGACGTGATCGCGGCGATGACGACCGCACCATGGTCGACGACCGCGGTGGACCCGTCGGCGAAGATGATGGGAATCGGGTTGGTGGTGCGGCCGTGCGCACCATTCGCTGCGGAGGGCACTGTCGCGGTCTCGCTGAAACTGGGCGCATCCGAGGCCGGGAAGGACTCGGCCTCCGCCTCGTCGTGCGAGTCCTGTATCGAGTCTCCGTCGACATAGTCGGCCAGCGCTTCGCGGAACATCTGCTTGGCCGAGACCAGCGGAACCCGATCCTGCGGACGCTTCGGCCCAGCCAGGGACGGTTCGATGGTGCTCAGATCGAGTTCGAGTTGCTCGGAGTAGTTCGCCTCGTGCTCCGGGTCGTGCCAGAGGCCGTTCGTCTTGGCGTAGGCCTCGACCAGGGCGATCTGCTCCTCCTTGCGCCCGGTGAAGCGCAAGTACCGCAGTGTCTCGTCGTCGATCGGGAAGATCGCCGCCGTCGACCCGTACTCGGGGCTCATGTTCCCGATGGTGGCGCGGTTGGCGAGCGGTACCGCGGCTACCCCAGGCCCGTAGAACTCGACGAACTTGCTGACTACGCCGTGCTCGCGGAGTTGTTCGGTGATCGTCAGGACGAGGTCGGTGGCCGTTGAGCCGTCGGGCAGTTCGCCGGTGAGCTTGAATCCGACGACCCGAGGGATCAGCATGCTGACCGGCTGGCCCAGCATTGCGGCCTCGGCTTCGATGCCGCCGACGCCCCAACCGAGCACGCCGAGTCCGTTCACCATCGTGGTGTGCGAGTCGGTGCCCACGAGGGTGTCCGGGTAGGCAAGGCCATTGCGGGCGAAGACGACGCGGGCCAGGTACTCGATGTTGACCTGGTGCACGATCCCGGTGCCCGGCGGCACGACCTTGAACTCGTCGAAAGCGGTCTGGCCCCAGCGCAGGAACTGGTAGCGCTCCCGGTTGCGCTGGTACTCCAGCTCCACATTCCGCTCGAAGGCGTCGGGCGTGCCGAACAGATCGGCAATGACGGAATGGTCGATGACGAGTTCGGCCGGCGCCAGCGGGTTGATCTTGGCGGCGTCGCCGCCGAGGTCACGCATCGCCTCACGCATCGTCGCCAGGTCCACGATCGCAGGTACTCCGGTGAAGTCCTGCATCACCACCCGGGCCGGGGTGAACTGGATCTCGGTGCTCGGCTCGGCCTCGGCCCGCCAGCTACCCACTGCCTGGATCTGCTCCGCCGTGGTGTTCTTGCCGTCCTCGGTCCGCAGCAGGTTCTCCAGCAAGACCTTGAGGCTGAAGGGCAGCGCGTCATACCCGGGGACCTTGTCGATGCGGAAGTAGTCGTAGGACGACCCGCCGACGGTGAGCTGGTCACGTGACTCGAAGCTGTCCTTGCTGGGCGCTGGCACGGTTCGTCTCCTTCTTCCTTGCGGCGTAGTCCGGGTATCGCCTGCGGCGGACTGCGGGCGTTACTCCGTCTTGCTCGCGGTGTACGGCTATTCTCCCGCACCGACGGCAGGCTGGGCATGCGGGTCGTCGCCGTCGTCGGCACGGCGGGCTCGCGTAGCCTGCTCCGAGTGATGAGCGCGCCGCCGAAGACGATCGACGCTGCCGACGCAGCCGTTGTGATCGCCCGAGCCGAGCGCGTCGTCGTCGTCACGGGCGCGGGTATTTCGACGGACTCCGGGATACCGGACTACCGCGGCCCGAACGGCCTGTGGACGAAGGACCCGTCCGCGGCGCGGTACGTCGACCTCCCCGCCTATCTTGCCGACGCCGAGCTGCGAGCAGAGGCCTGGCAGCGACGGATCAGCCATCCGGCGCACCAGGCCCAGCCGAACGCGGCACACCGAGCCCTGGTCCGATTGCATCAGGCCGGTCGGTTGCGTGCGGTGCTCACTCAGAACATCGACGGACTGCACCAGAGCGCCGGGCTGCCCGACGGCGTGGTGCTCGAACTGCACGGCAACATCCGACAGACCGAGTGCGTGGACTGCGGCCGGCGGCGCTCGATGGCCGAGGCTGTCGGCAGGGTCCAGGGCGGCGAGATCGACCCGGACTGCCGGGACTGTGGCGGGATCCTCAAGTCCGCGACCGTTTTCTTCGGTCAGTCGGTGGACCCCGATCTCTTCGCCCGCGCCGGCCGACTGCTGGCTGCCGCCGATCTGATCTGGGTGATCGGCAGTTCGCTGCGCGTTGCCCCGATCGCCGGCATGGTCGGGGCCGCTGCCGGGCGATCGGCGCTGCTCGTGACGAACGCCGAACCGACGCCCTACGACGACGTGGCGGTTGCCGTCGTTCGCGACCCCATCGGCGCTGCCGTACCGCAGATGGTCCGGCTCGTCCCGTGACGAACTCCGATCAGGACGACGACCCGGCGCCGGCCGAACTCGCTGCAGAAGCCGGCTCGGAGGAGCGGGAGCGGCGCTGGTCGCGGATCCGCAAGCTAGCCGGAATCGGCTACGTCGTCCTGCTGGTGGCGGTGATCGCCACGATCGGGATCCCGACCGACCGCGGCAGCCTGCTGCTCATCATCCTGTTCGGGCTGGCCATTCCCTGCCTCGGCCGCGGCTGGCGGTCGTTCCGGCAGGTGCTGTACGACTGGCTGCCCTTCACGGCGGTGCTCGTGGCCTACGACTACTCGCGCGGGATCGCGGACGCGCTGGGCATGCCGTTGCATGTCTCTGACGTGGCTGCCATCGACCACGCGGTCTTCGGTGTGAATCCGACGAACTGGCTGCAGGACCGCTTCCTGACCCCGGGTTCACCGCACTGGTATGACGCGGTCGCCACGATCGTCTACACCTCGCACTTCCTCGCGACGCCCATCACCGCGGCGATCCTATGGGTGCGCAACCGAGCCATCTGGGTTCGGTTCGTGCGTCGCGTTATCGCGCTGGCGCTGGCGGGGCTGGTCACGTACGTGCTCTATCCAGCCGCACCGCCGTGGTATGCCGCCCAAGAAGGGGTCATCGGGCCGGTGATCCGGGCGTCCGGGCGCGGCTGGTTCTGGCTACACATCAACCACGCCGGCAATCTGCTCCAGGAGGGCCAGGTCGCCTCGAACCCGGTTGCTGCCATGCCGTCGCTGCACACTGCGTACTCCTCGATCATCACCCTGTTCCTGCTGGCCAGCATCAAGGGACAGTGGCGATGGCTGCTGGTCGGTTATCCGATCCTGATGGGAATCTCGCTGGTCTACATGGGCGAGCACTACGTCATCGACGTGGTTGCCGGCGTCGTCTACGCCTTCGTGCTGCACAACCTTTGCAACGCTTGGGAGCGGCGCCACCCACCAGAAGAGAAGTCGGCCCGACCATGGTCACAGGCACCGGTTTCGGCAGAGGCCCGTCCGGCCCACTAGCTTCATCCCACTAACCGCATCGCACGAGCGCGTGCCGGAGCCGCTCGGCGACTATCAGCACAAGACGGACCCGCATAGCACGCCCTGCGGTCCGATAACTCCGCGACACACCGCTCAGATCGCCGAGTTTCTGCTGTGCACTTGTGTGACAGTTGGGTCGCATGGTTCTCTAGAGCTGTTCGGCATCGACGGTGCGGCCCCGTGCGCAGCTCGTGTGCGCCCGCACCAGAGGAAAGAAAGGGACCGTCGTGGTGGCAGCTCGGATCTTCCGGCGTCCGGTAGCGCTGTTAGCGGTGATGGTGATCGCGCTGACGTTATCGGTGGCGTTCGCCCCCACCGTGTCGGCGGCTCCAAAGCACCCCACCCAGAAACAGCTCGACAACGCGGCCGCGGTGAAGGCACAGGCGGCCAAAGACGTGAAGCGGCTGACCGGACTGCTCGCAGCGGCGGATGCCAAGGTGAAGCGCCAGAACGACAAAGCCGCGTTCGCCCAGCAAAAGGTGAACAAGGCGATCATCGACCTGCGCGCCGCAACGGACGCGGCGACGACCGCCAAGAAGAACGTCGCCAAGGCGCAGAAGACGGTGAGCGACGCGAATCTCAAGTTCCAGTTGTTCCTGCGCTCGGTGTACATGCACGGCGAAGTGGACGCGTCCGGCCTGCTGACCTCCGAGGACCCCAGCGCGTTGCTCGCCCGCGGAGACCTGAACAGCTACACGTCCTCCCGGCAGATCAACGGCATCGGCGAGTTCAGTCGTGCCACGGTCGCGAAGTCCAACGCCGACGCCGCTGCGCGTGCTGCCGTCGCCAACCAGACCCAGGCCAAGAATCAGGCCGATATCGCCAACAAGGCCGCTCAGACTGAATTGCAGAAGGCCAGGTCCGAGCAGATCAGCTATCAGGGCCAGAAGGCGTCATTCCAGACGCAGCTACAAGCAGCTGGGATGCGGCTGACCGGCTTGCAGACGCAGCAGGCCCAGTACAACGCCTGGCACAAGGAGCAGCTGCGCCTGGCCGCCGTGGCCGCCGCGAAGAAGCGTGCAGCATTGCAGAAGCTGATCGCGGAACAGGCGCGCAATCGGCAGGCGTCGGGGTCGGGCACTTCCAGCGGAGGTAGCTCGAGCGGCGGCGGCAGCGGCGGTGGCCACGCCGCGCCGAGCGGCAGCTGGACGCCGGCCAAGGGCCGCGCTGCGGTCGCGGCGGCCGAGCGCTGGCTCGGCACGCCCTACGCGTGGGGTGGCGGGTCGTTCTCCGGGCCGACATACGGCGATTGCATGGACTACGTCACCACGTTGTTCGGGGACTGCCACAAAATTGGTTTCGACTGCGCCGGACTGACGATGTATGCCTGGGCGCAGCAAGGCGTGTACACCGTCGACTACGCCCCGAGTCAGTGGAACATGGGCCGGGTCCACCCGTCGCCCGGACAGCTCATGCCGGGCGACCTGATCCTCTATGCCTACAACGGCAATCCGTACAACGCTCATCACGTGGTGATGTACATCGGCAATGGCTTGGTGATCCAAGCGCCACAGAGCGGAGACCACGTCCGGATCAGCCAGTTCTGGATGGACGAGTGGGCCGGTGCCGTTCGCCCGGGGAGCTGACGACCAGCCCCACGCAGCCGCGCTGGGTCACGTACCTTGAACCGATGACCGCCGCCCCACAGACTCCTGCTTCGGACGCCAGTTCACTCGAACGCGTGATGTTCGAGGTCAAGCGGGTCATTGTCGGCCAGGAACGACTGGTCGAGCGGATGATGGTCAGCGTCCTGGCCCGCGGCCACTGCCTGCTCGAGGGTGTTCCGGGTGTGGCCAAGACTCTGGCTGTCGAAACGTTTGCCAGGACGGTCGGGGGCAGCTTCTCCCGCCTGCAGTTCACCCCCGACCTGGTGCCGTCGGACATCGTGGGCACGCGCATCTATCAGCCGAGCAAGGAGAAGTTCGACACCGAGCTGGGTCCGATCTTCGCCAACTTCGTGCTCGCCGACGAGATCAACCGCGCGCCGGCGAAGGTGCAGTCGGCGCTGCTGGAAGTGATGGCCGAAGGTCACGTGACGATCGGCGGCGACCGTTTCCCGGTACCACTGCCGTTCCTCGTGCTGGCGACCCAGAACCCCATCGAGAGCGAAGGCGTCTATCCGCTTCCGGAAGCGCAGCGGGACCGGTTCCTGATGAAGATCCCGGTGGGTTATCCGACCGCCGCTGAGGAGCGCGAGATCGTCTACCGGATGGGCGTCGACCCGCCGGTAGCCACGTCGGTCATCGCGGCCGAGGACCTGCTCAGGCTGCAGAAGACGGCCAGCCGCGTCTTCGTGCACCACGCGATCGTCGACTACGTCGTGCGGTTGGTGCTGGCCACCCGGATGCCCGGTCAGCTCGGCCTGCGTGATGTGGCGTCGTGGGTCTCCTACGGCGCCAGCCCGCGGGCCAGCCTCGGTCTCGTCGCAGCGGGCCGGGCGATGGCATTGATGCGCGGTCGCGACTACGTGCTCCCACAGGATGTGCTGGACATCGCGCCGGACGTGCTGGCGCACCGGCTCGTCCTGTCATACGACGCGATCGCCGATGGAGTGCCGGCCAGTCACGCGGTGCGCCGCATCCTCGAGACGGTCGCGCTACCGCAGATCTCGCAGCGCCAGCGCGCCGGCGCGCCGCCGGCGTTCGGGCCCGCGCCCGGTGTCATCCAGCCACCTGGTCGCCCGCTGGGCGAGCGGACGGCATGACTCGGGCCCGGAGCGACGCGCCGTCCACCCAGCGCTGACATGACCGACGGGCCGATCGTCACCCCAGCCGCAGAGCCGGTGCTGCGCAAGCTCGAGCTGCTGGTCAGGCACCGCCTGGACGGACTGCTGCAGGGCAACTACCTCGGCCTCATCCCGGGGCCTGGCTCGGAGACAGCCGAGTCGCGGCTGTACCACCCCGGCGACGACGTGCGCCGGATGGACTGGCCGGTCACTGCGCGCACGACCGTCCCGCACGTCCGGCAGACCATCGCCGATCGCGAGCTGGAGACCTGGGTAGTCGTCGACCTTTCACCCAGCTTGGACATCGGCACCGCCCGCAGCGAGAAGCGCGAACTGGTGTTCGCGGCCATCACGGCCGTCAGCCATCTGACCGCACGCGGCGGCAACCGGGTCGGCGCGATCGTCACCACGGGCGAGCAGACCTATCGGATCCCGGCGCTGGCCGGCATCTCGCACGCCCGTGGGTTGATCCAGCGGATCGCGGACACTCCTCGCGCGTCGCGCGGTCGGCGCGGAGATCTGGCGCTCGCGCTGGAGATGGTCCGCCGCCCGCCCCGGCGGCGCGGGCTGGTCGCGGTCGTCTCCGACTTCCTCGGCGACGAGGACTGGGTTCGCCCGCTGCGGGGCCTCGGTCACCGCCACCAGTTACTCGGTGTCGAGATCGTCGATCCGTCCGAGCTGGTGCTCCCCGACGCCGGATTGGTCACCTTCATCGACCCGGAGACCGGTGACCAGCTGGAGGTGCAGACCAGTAAGGCCGACCTCCGGCAGCGGTACGCCGCGGCTGCCATCGGCCAACGGCAGCAGATCGCCTCGATGCTGAGACATGCTGGCGCCGCACATCTGCAGTTACATACTGATCGGGATTGGCTGGACGACGTGCTGCGATTCGTGGTGGCCCAGCGGCGGACGAGGGGAGGGGCGCGGCTGTGAAGTTCGCTTCCCCGCAATGGCTTTGGCTGCTGCTCGGCGTCGTCGCGTTAATCGGGGTGTACGTCGTCGTCCAGTTGCGTCGCAGACAGTACGTCGCCCGGTTCTCCAACGCCGGCCTGCTTGCCTCCATCGCCCCCCGGCGACCGGGCTGGCGCCGCCACCTCACCTTCGCTCTCTTGCTGGCCGGGCTGAGTGTGCTCAGCGTGGGCGTGGCTCGGCCGACCGCCGCGGCACGGGTGCCGCGGGAAGAGGCGACGGTGATGCTCGCATTGGACGTCTCGCTCTCGATGGAGGCGACCGACGTCCTGCCCAATCGGCTCGATGCGGCGAAGACGGCGGCCGAGAAGTTCGCCGACCTGCTCCCGCCGAAGATCAATCTTGGGCTGGTGTCGTTCGCGAAGTCGGCGGAGGTGAAGGTGCCGCCGACGGTCGATCGTGCATCGTTCAAGGCCGCGGTGGCGTCGCTGCAACTGCGCGAGTCGACCGCCATCGGCGACGCCGTCGAGGCGAGCCTGGACGCGATCAACACGTTCACCATTTCCACGACAGCCAAAGGCAGCAAGCCACCGCCCGCCCAGATCGTGTTGCTCAGCGACGGCACCAGCAACTCCGGCAAGGATCCGAAGGACGCGGCCGCCGACGCAGTCAAGGCGCACGTCCCGATCGCCACGATCGCGTTCGGGACACCGACCGGCACCGTGGAACTTCCCGGTGAGGGCGTCCAGTCGGTCCCGGCCGACACCAAGACGCTGGCCGCCCTGGCCGACCTGACCGGAGGCACATTCCACACCGCGGTGTCTGAACAGGAGCTGTCGAAGATCTACCAGGATCTGGGTTCGCAGATCGGCTACCGCACCGTTCGCAAGGACGTCAGTTGGCGGTTTCTGGCCATCGGTCTGTTGTTCGGCATGGCCGCCGCGGGCGCCTCTCTGCTCTGGGGCGGACGACTTGTGTAGAGCCCGCACCCAGTAGCCTCCGGAGCATGGACAGGTCGGTACTGGTGACAGGCGGTAATCGCGGTATCGGCCTGGCGATCGCGCGGGCGTTCCTGACCGACGGCGACCGGGTGGCCGTCACCCATCGGGGCAGCGGCGCACCGGACGGCTTGCTGGGTGTGACCTGCGACGTCACCGACGGTGGCGCCGTGGACGCCGCGTTCACCGAGGTCGAGGCGCAGCACGGCCCGGTCGAGGTGCTGATCTCCAACGCCGGCACCACTGACGACACTCTGCTGCTGCGGATGTCCGAGGAATCATTCGAGTCGGTCATCGACGCGAACCTGACCGGTGCCTATCGGGTCGCCAAGCGCGCGACGAGCGGGATGCTGAAGATGAAGCGCGGCCGGATGATCTTCATCTCGTCGGTGGTCGGATTGATGGGTGCGCCAGGCCAGGTCAACTATGCAGCCAGCAAGTCCGGTCTGATCGGGCTGGCGCGCTCTATCGCCCGCGAGCTGGGCAGCCGCAGCATCACTGCCAACGTGATCGCTCCTGGTTTCATCGACACCGATATGACCGCAGCGATGACCGACGCCCGCAAGGCGGAGATCCTGGCCGGCGTGCCGTTGCGCCGCTACGGGCACGTCGACGAAATCGCCGCCGCGGCGCGGTACCTCGCCTCGCCCGACGCCGGTTACGTGACCGGTTCGATCCTCGCCGTCGACGGCGGCGTCTCGATGGGCAACTGACCGCACTCAGCTCACTACTGCTCAGGACCACACAGGAAGGCATCACTCCATGGGACTGCTCGATGGCAAGCGCCTGCTCATCACCGGTGTCATCACCGATGCGTCGATCGCTTTCTCCGTGGCCCGGGTGGCCCAAGAGGAGGGCGCTGAGGTGGTGCTGACCGGATATGGGCGGATGTCTCTGGTAGAGCGGGTCGCCCGCCGGCTGCCCAAGCCGGCAGCTCTCATCGAGATGGACGTGACCGATCCTGCGCATCTGGCCGGACTGGCCGACCGGGTGCGCGAGCACGTCGACGGGCTGGACGGCATCCTGCACTCGATCGCGTTCGCCCCGCCGACCTGCCTCGGGGGCGACTTCCTCGACGCGCCGTGGGACGACGTCTCGACCGCCGTGCAGGTGTCGGCCTTCTCGTTGAAGTCGCTGGCCGTGGCCTGCCTGCCACTGTTCGGAGAGGCGGGCGGGTCCATCGTCGGGCTGACCTTCGATGCCCGGATGGCGTGGCCGGCCTACAACTGGATGGGCGTGGCCAAGGCGGCGCTGGAGTCGACGTCGCGCTACCTGGCCCGCGACCTGGGCCCGCGCAATCTTCGGGTCAACGTCGTCGCGGCCGGTCCCATCCGCACGATCGCGGCGAAGAGCATCCCGGGCTTCAACGAGCTCGAGGGTGCCTGGGACAGCCGCGCACCGCTGGGCTGGGACAACACCGACGCCACTCCGGTTGCGCGCACCTGCGCTGCGTTGCTCAGCGATTGGTTGCCGACCACCACCGGCGAGATGTTGCACGCCGATGGTGGCTTCCATGCCACCGGGTTCTAGCCTTCATGGCTGAATTCGACGCGTTCCTGCTGCTCGGCTTCGGCGGGCCGGAAGCACCGGAGGAAGTGATGCCTTTTCTGAGCAACGTCACCAGAGGTCGGGGCATCCCCGACGAGCGGCTGGTCGATGTCGCCGAGCACTATCAGCACTTCGGCGGCGTGTCACCGATCAATGCGCAGAACCGCGCGCTGCTACAGGCGCTGGGGACCGACTTCCGCGGGCATGGCATCGACCTGCCACTGTACTGGGGAAACCGGAACTGGGCGCCGTACCTCGTCGACACGGTGCGGGAGATGCGCGACGCGGGAGTGCGCCGGGCCTTGGTGCTCGCCACCAGCGCGACGGGGGGCTACTCCAGTTGCCGCCAGTACCGCGAAGATCTGGCCGCGGCCCGGGCGGAGCTCGGTGCGGACGCGCCCGAGCTGGCCAAGCTGAGGCACTTCTTCAATCACCCCGGCTTCGTCGACGCGAACGTGTCCGCGGTCCGGGCCGCGCTGACCGAGCTGCCAACGGAGCTCCGTGACAATGCCCGGCTGGTGTTCACCGCCCACTCGGTGCCTTCCCGCGCGGACGAGCAGGCCGGTCCGGACGGGCACTTGTACAGCCGGCAGCAACGCGAGACGGCGCGACTGGTTGCTGACGCGGTGCGCGGACCCGGTGCTGCCTTCGATCTGGTGTGGCAGTCCCGGTCGGGTCCACCGCAGATGTCGTGGCTGGAGCCGGACATCAACGACCACCTCACCGCGCTGGCCGGCGCCGGGGAACGCGCAGTGGTGGTCTGCCCGACCGGTTTCGTCTCCGATCACCTCGAGGTGCTCTGGGATCTCGATACCGAAGCCGCAGAAACCGCTGAACGACTCGGTCTCGGGTTCGTCCGGGCGGCGACGGCCGGCACGCACCCGTCCTTCGTCGCGGCAGTTCGTGAACTCGTTCTCGAGCAGCTTGATGCCGCGCCTCGCCTGGCAGTGGGCGAGTTCGGGCCGGCCGCAGACCTGTGCCCGTGGTCGGCGGGCTGCTGCACGGCGCGGGCTTCCTAGGAGCGCCAAGGGAGGTCGCGCCGACCGTGGGTCCAGGCGCGCGCGTTCGGCTGAGCTTGGGAGCCGGCGCCAGAGACTCCCGGTCGTTCAGTCGACGGGTGAGTCGGCGGTCGCGCTGTAGCCGGCCACTAACGCCCGTCGCACGGCGGTGGCCAACACCCGCAGCGATGTCGATCTGGTGTACGAGTCCGCGGCGGTGATCGAACCGTCCGATCGCTGGTCGATGGCCAGGTCGATCGCGCCGGCGAGACGGTGCGCGAGGGTCAGCAGCCGCACCGCTTGCTGTGGGTGCTCCGGCGGTAGTCCCAGATCGAGGGCACCGCGTCGCGCGCCGGCCAGTCCCGCGGCGGTGTCGTCGTGCCAGCGGCTGGGCCCGAGCGAGGCGAAGATGTCCGCGGTCTCGCGCATGGTCGTCATCAGCTCGGCCTCGGCCTCGCGCAGGTGAAGTGGATCGCGCGGAACCGGCTCGGTTTCCAACCAGGTCCAGTGGCCAGGCTCGGCTGCCGGTACCGCGGCCGTTCCGGCGGCCAGGACCACGCTGCCGACCTCCAGTGCCGCGCTCCGCACGTCGTCGGGACCGGGCAGGCCGCGCACGTCTCCGGCGATGGGCAGGGCGATCAGGCATTCGGTGGTTCCGCGCAAACGCCAGTCGATCAGCAGCGCCGCGAGTGGCTCGCTCTGCCCGTCGAGACCGTCTATGTACTGGGCGGGACCATCGGCGCGGACACCGGCGATCACGTCGTCGGGTCCAGCACGGCCGGACAACCAGGCATTCGTCCACGCAGTGAGGCGTCCCGCGACAGAGGCCGAGGTGGTAGCGGGCAGGAGACGGACGGACGTCACGGGGGACCACGGTAATGCCAGCTGCCGGCGGACTGCGCGCCGACGTCCCCAGAAAATGACGCGGCCCCCGGAACCGAAGCTCCGGGGGCCACCTCGAACAGTCCACCTTGCGGCTTTCTGTCCGGCAATTCCGCCTTGCGGCTTCCTTGCAGGAATGACATTACGACCACCAAGCAGCGGCGCGCAAGAGTCCGGAACAGACTTTCGAGAAACTTTGACACCACGCGATGCGTGGCGTCCCGGGCGTCACTCACGCCACGAGTTAGCGTGCTGGATCGTGTCCCGCTACCCGATCGACGTGCTGACACACGATCCGCACCGTCGGCCGAGAGTGGTCGAGCGCGACGCGGTGCCCGGCCTGGTCGTGGAAGATGCCGCATCGGAATTCTGCGGCGCGGTCGTCAGTTGCGAGCGGACCACCGTCGCGCTGGAGGATCGCAACGGCCGGCGGCGCACCTTCGTGCTGCGCCCTGCGGCGTTCCGCCTCGACGGAGTTCTGGTCACACTGCGCCGTCCGCCGGTGGTCGCCGCGCCCACGCCGCAGCGCACCGCATCCGGTTCGATCGCAGTAGAGGCACCGGCCCGGGTTGCCCGCGCCGGTCGGATCTGGGTCGAGGGTGTCCATGACGCCGCGCTTGTCGAGCGGGTCTGGGGCGACGACCTGCGTGTCGAGGGTGTGGTCGTCGAGCCGATCGGTGGCATCGACGATCTCGTCGAGCTGGTCGCCGAGTTCGCGCCCGCCGCGGACGCCAGGCTCGGGGTGCTCGTCGATCACCTCGTGCCACAGAGCAAGGAGAGCCGGATCGTCGCGCGTCTGCACGAGCCGTTCGCGTGCGTGACGGGCCATCCGTATGTGGATGTGTGGCAGGCGGTGAGGCCGTCCGCGCTGGGCATCGACGAGTGGCCGATGGTGCCACGGTCCGTCCCCTGGAAGGAGGGCGTTGCCGCTGCGCTCGGGATCGCCGACCACCGTGAGTTGTGGCGTCGGGTGCTCGCCAGCGTCAACAGCTACGCAGATCTCGAGGTGCCTCTTCTGCGGGCGGTCGAGGAACTCATCGATTTCGTCACCGCTCCAGTGGGTAGGACCTGACGTTCGGCTGAAGTCGACGAACTAGTTGGCCCAGCTATTCGTTTCGTGTGGTGAGAGGATGACTTCATGCCTGCATGGTTGATTTGGCTCATCGCCGCCGGCGCACTCGCCGGGGCGGAGGCGTTGTCTGCCGACCTCGTACTGATCATGCTCGCCGGCGGTGCGCTGGGTGGTGGCGGAGCCGCGCTGATCGGTCTGCCGCCCGCGGTGCAGGTCATCGTCGCGATCGTCGTGGGCCTGGCACTGCTGCTCGGTGTGCGGCCGACCGCAAAACGGCATCTGATGGCACACCAGGCCG
This sequence comes from Jatrophihabitans sp., assembly GCA_051001975.1. GTDB lineage: Bacteria > Actinomycetota > Actinomycetes > Mycobacteriales > Jatrophihabitantaceae > DATAEG01. The sequence continues at coordinate 13,192 of JBPCMU010000084.1, read as the reverse complement.
CGCCGATGAACACGGCGGCTCTCGTCGGCAAGAAGGCTGTCGTCATGCAGCGCGTGGACGCCCAGGGCGGCCGGGTCCGACTGAACGGCGGGGAGTGGTCAGCGAGATCGTTCGACGCGCGCCAGGTGATCGAGGCGGGGACCACTGTGGACGTCATGGAAATTTCCGGAGCCACCGCCGTCGTCTGGGACGGTCCCTGATCACCTCGTCGTCCTGCGCCCAGAGGAGAGGAGCCCAGCGATGGCTGCCCACCTTCCAGGTGCGCGGATATTGCCCATTTGCCCGTCGCGGCCCGGCCAGGAGTCGGCTCGCGCTAACGTTCGTTAACCCCATCAGCAATACCGAAGGAGCATTTAGGTGAACGCAGGCCTCATCGCACTGATCGTGGTGCTGGTCGTGGTCGTGATCGTCATCCTGCGCAGTGTGCGGATTGTTCCGCAGGCTCGCGCGGCGGTGGTCGAGCGACTCGGCCGGTACATCCGCACCCAAGGGCCGGGCTTGACCGTCCTGGTGCCTTTCGTCGACCGGATGCGTACTCCGATGGACCTGCGCGAGCAGGTCGTGTCCTTCCCGCCGCAGCCGGTCATCACGTCGGACAACCTGACCGTGGCGATCGATTCGGTCATCTACTTCCAGGTAACCGATGTCCGGGCCGCCAGCTACGAGATCCAGAACTACATCCAGGCCGTCGAGCAGTTGACGATCACCACGCTGCGTAACGTTGTCGGCTCGCTCAACCTGGAGCAGGCGCTGACCAGCCGGGATGGGATCAACACCCAGTTGCGCGGTGTGCTCGACGAGGCGACCGGTCCATGGGGTATCCGGGTCGCCCGTGTGGAGATCAAGGCGATCGACCCGCCGCCGTCCATCCAGGACGCGATGGAGCAGCAAATGCGCGCCGACCGGAACAAGCGCGCACTGATCCTCACCGCGGAGGGCCAGCGGGAGTCGGCGATCAAGTCGGCCGAGGGCCAGAAGGCCGCGCAGATCCTGTCCGCTGAAGGCCAGAAGGCCGGCGCCATCCTGGCTGCCGAAGCCGACCGGCAGTCGCGCATCCTGCGCGCCGAGGGTGAGCGAGCCGCTCGGTTCCTGGCCGCGCAGGGTCAGGCCAAGGCGATCGAGACTACGTTCGCGGCCATCCACAACGCGCGTCCCGATCCGGCGCTGCTGGCCTACCAGTATCTGCAGACGCTGCCGCAGATCGCCCAGGGCGACGCCAACAAGATGTGGATCGTGCCGAGCGAGTTCAGCAAGGCCATCGAAGGGCTGAGCAAGATGGCCGGCGGCAGCGGCAGCGGCGACGAGCCGCCGTCGTGGTTGAAGGCCGGCGAAACCGCGACCGGAGACGGTTCGCATGTCATCGACACCGACGGGTGGTTCGACTCGAACTTGGTCAGCAGCGTGGTCGAACCAACCGACGCCGATCTGGAAGAGCCGACCGACGTCGCCGACGATGACGACGCGGACGCGACCCCGGCGTTGCCCAGCATCCCGTCCCTCTCGGACATCACCGCGGCGGCCGCGCCGAGCCAGCCGCAGCCGCCTGCCCAGCCGCCGCAGCCGCCCGCTCAGCCACCTCACGGTGCGGTTCCGCCGCACCCGCAGCAGCACCCGGGTCAGCCGCAGTTCCCGCCACAGGGACCGCCACAGGGCGCGTGGAGCGAGCACCCGCAGGGGCCACCGCCCCCGCCACAGTTCCCGCCGCAGGGCCCGCCGCCCAACCAGCGGTAGCGGTCCGGGTCAGAACCCGGACATCGGCCACGGAGCCAGGCCGGTGCGCAGCATCGCGTCCGCGCGGCGCAGCGCACCGGCCTCGAGCTCCTCGACCAGGCCGGCGGCCTGCTGCAGACGTAGCGACGAGTCGCCAAGGTAGACGCCGGCCAAGGCGCGCTGGGACAGTCGCAGCTGCGGCGAGGCGGTGTCATCGCGCAGGCAGGTGGCAGCGGCGTCGCCGGCGTCCAGGACGTAGCGACCAGCCGTGCAGTCGCCGGTGCCGTCGTCCACCACCTCGAAGGCGAGCCGACCCGCCACTGCATAACCGCGGGCGGTCAGCGCCGCCGGCACGTCGAGGATCCGCAGCCAGAGGGCGTCCATGGGCCGCGGTCGCAGCGTCCGACCGTCGGTCAGCAACAGCGGTAGCGGATCGTCGACGGAAAGGTTTGCGATCGCGATCTCGTCGACGACGTCGATGCTCAGGAGATAGTTCCACAGGCCGGCATGCGCGTCGGGGGTGGCGGCCACCAGATCGTTCACCCGGATCTTCCCGCCGCTGGTCAGGCCGAAGCCGTCGGTGGAGTGCCACGCGAGAAAGCCGTCAGGCCCGTCGGAGGATTCGTGAACGATGTACGTGGGCTCCGGGTCGCTGGGGGAGCGCAACTCCGGGAGGAAGACCCGCTCCCAGTCGCTGGCATCGCGGACGATGTTGCCGGTGCGCAGTCGTCGGGTCCGATCGAACACGTCGGGGGCGATCGCGTGCACCTCCGCGGCGTCCCACTGCCGTACCGTGCCGTTCCCGGCGCCCATTCTCGCGCCGGCTGAACGGGGAGAGACGGTCGCTTCGCACCAGCGCGAAGCGGGCCAGTACCCGAAGCGGCCGTAGATCGGCCACTCGGCCGCGATCAGGATGCTCACCGGGGCGCCCCGATCGCGGGCCAATTCGAGGGAGTTCTCAAGCATCTGGCGAAGGATCCCGCGCCGTCGGTGGGTGGCGGCGACGCTGACGCCGGTGACCGCGTCGGCGTCTACCTCTAGCGTGTCCCCGTCCCAGCCGGGCACCGTCAACTCAGTCTCGAAGGTGCGCAGCGTGCCGATGTAGCGCCCGCCATCGCGAACAGCCCAGCTCGTTGTCTCGTCGAAGTGGGTGGCGCGCCAGGCCAGTAACTCAGGGCGTTCGGTCGGATCCTCGAGCATCGTGGTCCGGACAGCTCGGCTCCACGCCGGCAGATCCTCGACGGCGATGCGGTGCACGGTCGGCTCGTTGGTCACGATGGGTGAGCCTGCCACGAACTACCCGGGAAGCGGAGTCAGTTACAGGTCCGGACGGTAGGCCTGGACATCGGTCGCCTTGGCGCTGAGCCACACCTCGCGGCCCTCGAGGATCCCCAGATCACTCATCGCCTGCGGCGTCAGGTCTGCGATGGCGTCCGGTTGTCCGGCAAGGGTGAGCCGAACCCGGTCGCCGAGCAGCGAGATCTGTTGCACGGTCGCCGGCCAGACGTTGCGGGCACTGCTCGGGCCAGGGTGGTCCGGGTGAACGGTGATGGACGACGGGCGGACCATCGCCACAACCTCGCCGTGCAGCTCGTTGTCAGTGATCACCAGCTGCGCCCCGTCCACCAGCTGGAGCACTCCGGCCTCGGCCCGGCCCCGGTAGAGGTTGACCCCGAGTAGTCGGGCGACGTAGTCGGTGGCCGGCCGGGCGGCCACCGCCGCGGGGGTGGCGTCCTGCCGCACGACGCCCTCTTCGAGCACGATCAGCCGATCGGCCAGTAGGAGAGCGTCCAGCGGGTCGTGGGTGACCAGCAGGCAGGGCCCCGTGAACGAGTGCAGGTGATCGCGCAGCACGGTCCGCACGTCGATGCGGGTCTGCGCGTCCAGTGCGGCCAGCGGCTCGTCGAGCAGCAGCAGGTCGGGCTCCGCGGCCAGGGCCCGGGCCAACGCGACGCGCTGGGCCTGCCCGCCGGACAGTGCGGCAGGCCGCCGATCGGCGAGCTGATCGATGCCGAGCCGCTGCAGCCACGTGTCAGCGGCGGTGCCTGCTGTGCGCCGGGTCGTGCCGCGGGAGCGAGGTCCGAAGGCGACGTTGTCGCGCACGTTCAGATGACCGAAGAGGCGGTAGTCCTGGAACACCACGCCGACGCGGCGCTCGGTGACGGGCGTGAACGAGCCGGACTCCGCGTCGTCCAACACCCGATCGTCCAGGGTGATCCGGCCGCCGGTGACCGGTGTGAGACCGGCCAAGGTGCGCAACAGGGTGGACTTGCCCGCGCCGTTCGGGCCGAGCACCGCGACAACCTCGCCGGCCACTGCTTTGATGTCGACGTCCAACCGGAAGCCCGGTCGGTGCACCACGACGCGTGCATGCAGGCCGGCTCCGCTCACTGCGCAGTGCCTTGGCGCAACCACCGGTCGCGCAGCCCGACGAGGATCACCAGCGAGACCAATACGAGGACGAGGCTCAACGCGATGGCCTGCTGCGGGCTGGTGTCCAAGCCGAGCGATACCAGGATGGGCGCGGTCCGGGTATGCGTGGCGTTGTTGCCGGCGAAGATGATGGTTGCCCCGAACTCGCCGAGCGCACGCGCCCAGCACAGCACCGAACCCGCGATGAGCGATGGCGCGAGCCGGGAGAGAGTCACCTTGCGCATGATGGTCCATCGCGACGCACCCAGAGTCGCGGCCGCCTCCTCAAGGCCACCGTCGCTGCCGCGCAGCGCACCTTCCACCGTGACGATCAAGAACGGCATTGCCACGAACGTCTCCGCGATCACCACGCCGACGGTGGAGAACGGCAACGTGATGCCGAACCACCGATCGAGGTACTGACCCAGCAGGCCGCTGCGGCCGAACGCCGCGAACAACGCGATTCCGCCGGCGACCGGCGGAAGGACCAGCGGCAGCAACACCACGGCACGCAGCACCGAGATGCCCGGCACCCTGGCCCGGGCGAGCACCCAGGCGGTCGGTACGCCGATCAGCAATGCCAGCACGGTCGCGGAGGTGGCGCACTCCAGTGACAACCGCATCGCCCGCAGCGCGTCGGCCTCACGCAGCGTCGGCAGCAACGTGCGCCAAGGTGCGCGCACCAACAGCCCGATGATCGGCAGGCCGAGGAACAGGACGCACACTGCGGCCAACGGGATGAACGGCGCGGGCACACCGCGACGTTGTTCGGACTCGAGGGCGAGTCGGGCGCGCTGCGGAGCGCGCAGTACTCGCTGGCCGGGCCTCATCGCGACGCCGGTGCTATCAACCGGTCACGGAGCGGAGAAGCCCGCGGCGGTGAGCACCGACTGCCCGGCCGAGGAAAGCACGAAGTCGACGAAAGCCTGCGCGGTCGGACTGTGCTTCGAGTGGCTCAACGCAGCGATCGGATATTCGGTGCTGGCGTTGACGTCGGCCGGGATCTCGATGCCCTTCACCGCCGTGCCCGCGGCCTTGACATCGGTGACGTAGACGACACCCGCGTCGACCTCGTTGGAGCTCACCTTGGCCAACGTCGTCTTGACGTCCTTCTCCTCGGTCACCGGTTTGACCGTGATCTTCGCGTTGGTGAACACCATGAGGGCGGTTTTGCCGCAGGGCACCTGTGCCTGGCACAGCGCGACCTTCACCGTCGGCTTGGCCAGGTCCTGCAACGATGTGATGTTGGCCGGGTTGCTCGGTGGCACCGCGATCTCCATGACGTTCTTGACGAAGTTCTTCGGATCCTTGGCGTCACCGGCCTTGACGACGGTGTCCATGTTGGAGGTCGCCGCCGACGCGAAGACGTCCGCGCCGGCGCCCTGAGTGATCTGAGTGGACAGCGCTGAACTGGCTTCGAAGTCGAACTTCACCTTGACGCCCGGATGGGCGCTCTCGAACTGCTTACCCAACTCGGTGAACGTGCCGGTGAGCGAGGCCGCAGCGAATACCGTGATGGTCCCTGCGACCTTGCCGGAGTCGCTCTTCTTGGACGAACTGCAGCCAACCAGGGCGACCAACAGGGTCACGACGGCAGCCAGCACAGCCATCTGACGGGCAGGGGCGTTCGACCTCATGACCCAGGTACCTCCACGACGACGTTGGTGGACTTCACAGCAGCAACCGCACGCACCCCGGGCTCGAGCCCGAGCTCGTCGGCGGATTCCCGGGTCATCAGGGACACCAATCGGTGCGGGCCGGACTGGATCTCGACCTGAGCCATCACCCCGTCGCGCAAGACCCGGGTGATCAGCCCCTCGAGCCGGTTGCGAGCGGATTCCGAGACGATGGGTTTGTGTGGCGGCCGAGTGGCCTCGCCGGCCAGTTCGGTGGCGACCCGGGCAAGATCAATGCCGGCCACCGCCATCCGTCCGGAGGAGTCGTCCGCGGCGGACAGCCGACCGGTATCGATCCAGCGGCGCACAGTGTCGTCGCTGACCCCGAGGAGGTCGGCGGCCTCACGTACGCGGTAGGTCGGCACCGCAGAAGCATATCCGCATCCACGGTGCATCAGCATGCTGCGCTCCGTGACTGCGGCGATTCAGATCCAGCTGATCCGATTGCGCAGGTAGACATAGCCGACGAAACTGATCGCGTCGAGCAGGAAGTGCGCGATCAGCAACGGCATCACGCGTCGGGTCCGGGTGTACCACCAGCCGAAGATCAGGCCCATCACGGCGTTGCCCGCGAACCCGCCAAAGCCCTGGTAGAGGTGGTAGCTGCCGCGCAGCAGTGCTGCCGCCGCGATGGACCGTTCCCGGCTCCAGCCGAGATAGGCCAGTCGGGTGAGCAGGTAGCCCGACACGATGACTTCCTCGGACGTGGCGTTCTGCAACGCCGACACCACCAGCACCGGCACCCGATACCAGACGTCCGGGATGTTGGTCACCTCGAGTTGCGCGTTGAACCCGTAGCGGGACGCCAGATAGACAAGGCCGAGGCCGGGCAGGCCGATGAGTGCGGCGAAGCCGGCGCCGTACAGCAACTCCGGTCGCCACCGGCTGCGGTCGAATCCGATGCCGAAGCCGAGACCACCCGGTAGCCGGGCCAGCAGCAGCAATGCCAGCCCCGGCGCGACGAACCCTTCGGCCAACCCGACGACCTGGTAAAGGAAATCCAGCCATTCCCGATCCGCAACGTAGGTGCCGTTGAGCTGCGCGGTCTGAGAGCCGAGTGCGGTCGGCTGGGTGAGCCGGTTGATGAGATCCAGCAACGCGTTGACACCGGAGGCACCCAGCGAGACGCCGAGCACCAGGATGACTTCCCAGCCGAGTCGACGCGGCGGCGACTCCTGAGCCTTGTCGGGGCCGGTCACGAAGTCGGTCGTGCCGGATGAAAGGGTCGGTGCACGCGGTGCACGTTACCGGCGACAGATGGAGATACGGCTGTGACGCAAGAACCGGGATCGGAGCAGTGGCGACGGGCCGAAGCCAATCGGCTCTGGGACTTCGCTTCGGCCGCTGCTGTGCCGGGTCACGGCTTCGGCTGGCTGGACGACCGTGGTGACGTCGATCCGGCCCGCGGGTTCCCGCTGTGGATCACCGGACGGATGACGCACGTCTTCGTGTTGGCCCAACGGGCCGGTCGAGATGGCGCCGAAGCCCTGGTCGCGCAGGGAATCGCGGCGCTGCGTGGCGAGTTCACGGACACCGCCAACGGCGGTTGGTACTCGACGCTCGATGCGGCTGGGCTGCCGATATCGGCACGCAAGGGTGCCTACGACCACGCGTTCGTGTTGCTGGCTGCGTCCAGCGCAGTAAGGGTCGGCGCACCCGGAGCGGCCGAGCTCTTGACCGACATCGGCGAGGTCATCAGCATGCGGTTCTGGAGTGAGGCGGAAGGTCGCTGCCAGGAGAGCTTCGCCAACGACTGGTCCGATCCCGAGGCCTACCGTGGCGCGAACGCCAACATGCACAGCGTCGAGGCGTTTCTCGCAGCCGCAGACGCGTCTGGTGACGGCATCTGGCGGGACCGTGCGCTGCGGATCGCGACGGCATTGATCGACGGCGCAGCCCGTGCGCACTCCTGGCGCATCCCCGAACACTTCGACACCGACTGGACGGTGCTGCCGGAGTACAACGCGGACAACAGGCGCGATCAATTCCGCCCGTATGGCATCACTCCCGGGCACGGACTGGAGTGGTCACGGCTGCTGGTCGAGCTGGCCGCGTCCCTGACCGATCCGCCGCAATGGCTGGTGCCCGCGGCTCAATCGCTGTTTGCGGAGGCGTTGCGCGGGTGGGCGGCGGATGGCACCGAGGGATTCAGCTACACACTCGACTGGGACAACAACCCAGTGGTGCGCGAGCGGATGCATTGGGTGGCGGCAGAGGCGACGCTGGCTGCGGATGCGTTGGCCCGAGTGACCGGAGCGGCGTCCTATTCCGAACAGGCCGCATCGTGGTGGCCGCACATCGACGAGCACTTCCGCGACACCGAGTTCGGCAGCTGGCATCATGAGCTCACGCCGGATCTACAGCCGAGCGACACCGTCTGGTCCGGCAAGCCGGACGCCTATCACGCCGTGCAGGCTTGCTGTCTACCGGACTCGTAGTTCGCTTTGTCGGTTCCTCGCGGTATTTATGATCGCTTTGTCGGTTCCTCGCGGACCCTCGCAAGCTCGGGCCCACTCTGAACCGAACCCCTCGCTGCGCTCGGCCGCAAGCGCTCCTTCGTCGCGCGCGGGCGATCTGCTCTTCGCGCGAGCGCTCATCGCGTTGGCTCGAGCCGTCACCGTGGTGCGGTCTGGCTGAATCGGCTGCTGCCCCAGCGTGGCTGGGTTTCGGGCGGCGCCGACGAGGGGGTGGGCGGGTGCCCGGGTTGGGCTGTCGGGCTCTGTTCTCGGGTGCCGTCCCTCTTGCCGAGAGGGAGGTTTTCGGCGCGACACGCCGATGAACTTGATCGAAAGCTCCCTCTCGGCAGCGAAAACCTCCCGCTCGGCGACGTGGGTGGCCTTGGTCTAGCGGTGCGTCCCGGTGTCGCTCGTCGGAATGCTTGGTGACGCAGCAGGACCCGGCGCTTCGTGCTGCGCCGGGTCCTGCTTGTTTGCGTGGTGAGTTGTTGCTCAGCTCAGTTCTGGCCAGTTCAGCTCAGCTCAGTTCTGGCCAGGCTTGGGCTGGTCGAGGACTGCTTCGATCTCCAGGTTGATGGTGATCTTCTCGCCGACGACCACGCCACCGCCATCCAGAGGCATCTGGATGTCGACGCCGAAGTCGCTGCGGTTGATGCTGCCGCTCGCGGTGAAGCCGGCGCGCGTGCCGCCGTAGGCATCCGGGCCGAAGCCGCCGATCTCGAGGGTGAGCGGGACGGACTTGGTCACGTCCTTGAGAGTGAGGTCGCCGGTGAGTACGAAGTCATCCCCGTCCTGGGCGAGACCGGTTGATGCGAAGGTCATCTCGGGGTGCTTCTCGACGTCGAAGAAGTCCGCGGAGCGGATGTGGTTGTCGCGCTGCTCACTGCGGGTGTCGATGGACGTGAGCTTGACCGTCGCGTTGACCGTCGAGTCCAACGGATTCTCGGCGGTGACGATGGTGCCGGCGACATCCGGGAAGTGCCCGCGAACCTTGGACACCATCATGTGGCGCACCAGGAACGAAACGTCGGAGTGAGTGGGGTCGATGGTCCAGGATCCGGCCAGGTAGCCGGGGATCTGAACAGTGGTCTGGGTCATGGGGTTCCTCCCGAAGGCAATTGAGCGTTCAACGAAATTCAGAGGTGGAAACGCTCTATCAGGCGAGGACATTCCATAAGCGCTGAACTATGACGCCCGTCACTTCGAGGACGGCCGACCTCCAGCCGGTCCCGGCGGCTGGACGGGTGCTGCCAGGAACGGCTGGAGCAGCCCGGGCAGCACCTCGTCGGCAAGTGGCACGGCAGCCGCCGCAGCCAGGTCGAGGGCTCGGTATTGCTGGCGACCACAGGCGGTGGTCGCGGTCAGCGTGGCCACGCCGGCGCGACGTTGGAAGATGGACTGCCGGAGATTCCAACCGATCACCGAGTCGGCACCGAGGGCTACTCGGCGCCGCACCAGCGTGCCTTCCCGAACTACGAGGTAGCCGTCGCTGACCTGATGGCCGAGGGAGTGGTATCGATCCAGGGCGAGGGGCACGGTGAGCAGCAGCACGACGGCGCCGAGCACCAGCCACGACACCGACGCGCCGAGAAGTACGGCGAGGACCGTCGCCGCAGCGGGGACCAGGGCGATGCCACTCGCGCGGGTGATCCGTCGCCGTCGAGCGGCCGCGGGATGCCGGCGTAGCGCCTCATCCAGCGGCCGGGCGGTGCCGAGCACATCGATGGCGAGCTGGTCGGCCTGCCGGCGCGGTGCCGGCGGCAGCAGCACCGATCCACCCCGCTCCGCGCCCCGCCCGACACGTAACCCGGTCGCCACCGCGATGACCCGGGCGCCATGCACCGCGCGCAACAGCAGCGGCTCGGAAAGCTCGAGGCCACGCAACCGGCGCTCCTCGATCGTCGTCGATCGCGTCGTCAGCAGTCCGCGGGTGACGTGGAGGGTGCCTTCACCGGTACGGACGAGCAGGAAGCGCCAGAACGCGAGCACGTAGCCGGCGGTAGACAAGAGTGCGACCAGCGCGATGAGCACCAATGCGACCTGCACAGCCAGCAACCCGACCGCGGTGTGGTCGATGTGGTGGCGCACGGTGCGGAACGCGGAGTACTTGTTCGGGTCGACGTGCGCCTCGTTCTCGATCCGCCAGGCCAGGCCTGCAACCGCAACGACCGTCACCAGGCCCGTCATCGTGAACGGGCCGTAGCGAATCCACGTCGGGTGGAGACGGACCAATTCGTCCACCCGAGGTGCGGCGGCAGGGGCCGCAGCGGCCGCGCCGTCAGTGCCGGTGCCGGCGATCGGCTGGCCGCGGCGGTGCAGCAGATCGTCACGCAGCGTGTTCGCCTGGGCAACGGTGAGCCCGTCGAGGGTGAGGCCTCTCTCCTTCTCGGTGTCGGCCCGGCCGGTGCCCATCTTGAGCTTGGTCAGCCCGACAAGTCTGTGGAAGAGGGTGGCCTGCACGTCGACGGTGCGTACCCGATCGAGCGGAACCGACATCCGCTTGCGGCGCAGCATTCCGGTGCGCAGTTGTACCTGCGAAGCCGTGATCCGGTACCGGGTGCTGAGCCAGCGCACCACGGCCACGATGATCGCCACCGCCGCTCCGGCGAGGCCGAACAGGCCGCTGTGGCCTGAGCTGCTGCCGGCCAGCAGGAGGCCGGCCAGCGCAGGTACGGCCCGGATCAGGTCGGTGGCGACGTGGACGAACAGCATCCGGTTGCTCAGCCGCGTCCAGGGTTGCTCGCTGATCTCCGGCTCGGCCGGCGGCATCGGCTCGTAGCCGCCCAGCAGGACGTTGTCAGTCATGTGGCATCGCCGGTGGTCGCCTGGGTAGTCGCGGTGAGGTGCTCGACGAGGTCGTCCGCGTCCACCCGCCGCAACCCGTGGATGCGTAGCGGGCCTGCCGCGCTCGCCGTGGTGACCGTGACGTTGGCCAGCCCGAACAGCTGCTCGATGGGACCGCGCTCGGTGTCGACAGTCTGGATCCGGCTGATCGGCGCGATCCGTCGTTCGACGGTCACCCAACCGGTTTGGGTGTAGACGGCTTCGCCGGTGACCTCCCACCGGTGCACCCGATAGCGCCACTGCGGCATGAGGGCGAGGTACCCGATCATCGCCAGGATCACGATGGCCAACACGATGTGCCGGGCCGCTGCGTCGCTGTGATCGTTGAGCCACCAGATGGTCTGGGCGATGCCGAGCACGATCCAGATCCGTAGGCCCATCAATGCCCAGTACCACTTGGCGCGCGGGCTGACGTGGTGCTGCGGCGCACGCAGCCGTACAGCTTGCGGGCCCATGCTGGGCGTGAGTTCAGCGTCGGTCACGTCGTTCAGCTTGTCATCCAGTGGTGCCGGGGCGCAGGAGCTGAACATGACCTACTGGCCATGACAGTTGTCAGGGCCGGCACAAACCCGTCGGCGGGGTGACGTACGTTGCTCGGATGACCTCTGATCTCCCTGTACCGACGGACGTCCGGTCGAGCCGGATCGACCAGCTGGCCGACCGCTTCGTTGACGATTCCGCAGCCCTCGACCCGCTGTTCGCGACCGCGCTCGGAGTGCCGGGGCAGGATCATCTCCTGCCGGACTTCTCGCCGGACGGCCGGCGCGCGGTGGCGGACGTGGCCCGCACCGCACTGCGCGACCTCGAGGCCAGCGCGGCCGAAGGCGGGTTGGATGCGGAGGACCGCGTCACTGTGGCGGCCATGAAGGAGCGGCTCGGGCTGCAGTTGGAGATGTACGACAGCGGCGAGACCGAACGGGATCTGAACGTGATCGCCAGCCCCGTCCAGGAGGTCCGGTTGGTCTTCGACATGATGAAGACTGACACCGCGGACGACTGGTCGACGATCGCGCAGCGCCTGGCCGCCGTCCCCGTCTCGCTGGGCACCTACCGGGCGTCATTGCTGGCAGCCCGTGGGCGCGGGCAGGTGGCCGCTCGTCGCCAGGTGGAGAAATCCGCCGTCCAGTGCGACGAGTACGGGGCTGCGAACGGTTTCTTCGCCGAGTTCGCGGCGCGCGAGGACGTGCCGGAATCGGTGCGGGCGGACCTGGCCGACTCGGCCCGGGCGGCCGGGGAGGGCTACCTGCAGCTGGGTCGGTTCCTTCGCGAGGAGTTGTTGCCGCACGCGGCGGAGCAGGATGCCGTCGGTCGGGAGCGTTATGCACTCGGCTCACGGCTGTTCCTGGGTGCCACTGTGGATCTCGAGGAGACCTACCAGTGGGGCCTGGACGAACTCGCCCGCATCGAATCGGAGATGGCCAAGGTCGCCGACCAGATCGTTCCGGGCGGAAGCGTCGATGATGCGGCCGCGGCGCTGGACGGCGACCCGGGCCGCGTGATCCACGGCAAGGAGCAGTTCCGGGAGTGGATGCAGGCACTCGCCGACCAGACCGTGACCGAGATGGGCGCGACGCACTTCGACATCCCGGAGCCGGTGCGGCGCATCGAGTGCAAGATCGCACCGACGACGACCGGCGGGATCTACTACCTGCCGCCCAGCGCCGACTTCACCCGTGCCGGAGCGATGTGGTGGTCGGTGCCTGAGGGCGTCGAGGACTTCTCCACCTGGCGGGAGGTCACCACCGTCTTTCACGAGGGTGTGCCCGGCCATCACCTGCAGTGCGGTCAGACGGCGTTCCGGTCGAACCTGCTCAACCGGTGGCGTCGGCTGGCGTGCTGGGTGTCTGGACACGGTGAGGGCTGGGCACTCTACGCCGAGCGGCTGATGGCCGAACTCGGCTACCTAGACGAGCCGGGGGGCCGGCTCGGCCTGTTCGCCGCGCAGGGGTTCCGTGTCGCCCGAGTGGTGCTGGACCTCGGCGCGCACCCCCCGTTGCCCACGCCCACGGGTTGCCAACAAGCACGCCCGGTAGTTGCCCAGCGAGACGGGGACGGCGGCCAGGCGCTGCGCGATCGTCGACCAGTCGTCCGCGG
>JBPCMU010000083.1:0-43704 GCA_051001975.1 Jatrophihabitans sp. | reverse complement strand
AGCAGGTCGAGATCGTCGACCGGGCTCAGCCGCGGCAGTCCGGCGAACGGATCCGACGCCAAGGTGACCTCGGGCTCCCGGCGTACCTCGGACGGTTCTGTCCCCGTTGGCCGGGCCGGGCTCGATGTCTCGGCCCCTACTGCGGGCGGCGATAGTGGCTGTTCGGTAGGCGGGATGGCGGTCGCCGACACATCGGATGCGCGAGCCGCGGCGAAAGCCGGCGGACCAGCCTCGGCCGGAGCAGACTCTGTCGAACGAGCCGCGACCGGTGCGCGCGGCGGCGTCAACCACTGCGGCAGGTCCGAAGGGATCGGTCGGGCAGGCGGCTCAGACGGTGCAACGGGCGGCCCGGCGGTGACCGGTGGCGACCAACCGGCCGGCCCCGGTGCCTCCGAGCGTTCGGCGGATGTCCGGCGCTGACCAGCCGCGTCCTCTTCGGCGCGCAGCTCAGCAGCGACCGCGGGCATCGGCTGGGTCGCGTCGATCGGGACCGGAGGCCCGGACGCGCCGCGCGGCTCAGTGGCCGCCTGGGCGGCCCGCGGCGCGGAAGCAGTCACCGGAGTCGCGACTGGCGGCCGCGGAGCCGTGAGCGCCGGTTCAGCGACGGTGAGCGGGGTGCTCACCTGCGCGGGTGCCGCCACCAGCGATGCCAGTGTCTCTTGCGACCCGGACCGACGGTGCACTTCCGCCTGCAGCTCAGCCATGTTCGAACCGACGATGCGGGTCTCGATGCGCTCCAGGCGCATCCGCCCGTCGACGGCGTCCTGGACGTCGCTGCGCAGGCCGGACACCTCGCGGCGAAGCGAGACCAGTTCCGCGCGCAGCCCTTTCTCCAGCTCCCGGCGCAGCATCACTTCCAGCTGCAGTTCGTACTCCCGGCGGCCGGCCTTCTCCCGTTCCAACTCCAGCTCGTAGTGCCGGCGCACCTCGACCTCGCCAGCGGGGATTCCCGGCGCCGTCGACTCGAAAGCGTGCGAACGGCGGGATCCGTAGACGCTGAAACCGCCGAGCAATAGACCCCAGAGCCCAGCCAATACACCTAACTGGATGGTCTTGACCTCGGTGCCGAACACCAACATCCAGACGGCGACGACACTGAGCCCAACCGCGACGACGATGCCGACAATGCGCAGCGCCGTGCGACCGCGGGTTGAGGACATGACCGCGAGCCTAATCGGTGTGACTAAGTGCCCGATCCGGCCGGGACGGCAGTTCTCAGCCGAGCCGGCCGGATCGGGCGGACGTTACTTCTTGCCCAGCCCGTTGTCGTCGATCCACTTCTGCGCGGCCTTCGCGGCGCTTTGATGGTCGATCTCGACCTGCTTGTCCAACTGCTGGAGCGCCTCGGTGGTCATCTTGGCATTCACCTTGTCGAGCACGGCTTGCGCCTTGGAATCGACCTTCTTGGCGCTGCCCATCCAGATGATGTTGTCGGCCTGCTGCAACTTCTTGTCGTCCTCCAGGAGAACGAGGTTGTTGGCTGCCACCAGACCGCTACTGGAGAACACCAGGCCGAGTTGGATGGTGCCGTCCTTGAGCGCGTTGATCGTATCGACGCCACCGCTGCTGCCGAACTTCTTGAACCCCTTGAACTTCAGCCCATAGGTCTTCTCCAGGCCCGGCTCGCAGAATGGCCGCGTTGGGCATTCCGCACCTGCGCCGAGGGTGATCTGACCGTTCAGCTTGCTCAAATCGCTCAGCGTCTTGAGGCCGTTCTTGTCGGCGAATTCCTTGGTGACAGCGAAGGCGTTCTCATCGGCGGCCGGCGACGGCTTACCGACGACGAGACCCTTGGACTTGACCAGAGCGGCCAACTTGGTCTGCACCGCGGCCGCATCCGTGCCGGCGACGGGGCTGTTCGTCGACGCGTCCTTGCCGTTGATCTGCGTATTCCAGTACTCGGCGACTGTCGAGACGTACTCCGGTACCACGCTGATCTCGTTGTTGGTCAAGGCCTTCTGGTACACCTCACGAGCGCCGATGTTCACCTTCGGGGTGGCCTTGATGCCGGCTGCCTCCAGCGCGTCGACATACATGTAGGCGATGATCTCGGACTCGGCGAAGTTCGCCGAGCCGACGACAATGCTCTTCTTGCTACTACTGCTACTACTGCAGGCGCTCAGCCCGCCCACCGCGGCAAGTGCCACGGCGAACAGAGCAGCGCTCCGACGAAATCGCATGAGATTTGGCGCCTTTCGTGTCCCGGCTCTGTGGCCGCGTGTCTGGCGAGACGTCCAGCCCAGGACTGGACTGACGTAATAGCCAAGCACGAACCACCGACAACCGCTCGTAGTGGTGCTGATCGTCACCCAACCGCGACGCGATCAGCCCCTGGAGGGCAGCACCGGGCGCCGGTCACTACGGTAGTGACGTGACCAGTGCGGCGAGTGCGGCGAGTGCGACGAGTGGGTATTCGCCTGCTCTGACCGTCCGGTCGATGCCGATCGCCGACGCCGGTGCCGAGCTCATCGAACTGCTCGCCGACCCGCACGGGGTGGCCTGGTCGCGCAACGGCGAGGGCCTCGTCGGCTGGGGTCGGGTAGCCGAACTGCGTTGCCGTGGGGCAGACCGGTTCGCTGAGGCGAAGCGCTGGTGGACCGACCTGGTCGCACATGCCGCGGTGCGCGACGAAGTCGGGTTGCCCGGCAGCGGGTTGATCGCGTTCGGTTCGTTCGGCTTCGCCGACCATGCGACCGGCCCGACCGGCGACTCAGTTCTCTCGGTACCGGAGTTCATCCTCGGCCACCGCGGTGGGCAGTGGTGGGTCACCACCGTCGGCGTCGAGGATCACCTGCCCCCGTTGCCGCCGAGCCTGGTCGTCGCCGAGATAGCCGACCCGGGCGAGCTCAGCTTCGCCGACGGTGCGCGAAGCCCGGCGCAATGGCAGACGGCGGTCGCCACGGCGGTCCGGCGGATCTCGTCGGGTGAGCTCGACAAGGTCGTGCTGGCCCGGGACCTGGACGTACATGCCGTCGATCCGATCGACCCGCGTTGGCCGCTGCGCCGACTGGCCGACCGCTACGCCAGTTGCTTCACCTTTGCCGTCGACGGTCTGATCGGCGCCACCCCGGAACTGCTGGTCCGGCTGGAGGGCCGGCTGGTCACCTCCCGGGTCCTGGCTGGCACGATCCAGCGCACCGGCTCGCTGTCTCGCGACGAGGCGCTGGCCGGATCGCTGGCGCGCTCCAGCAAGGATCTCGAGGAGCACGAGTATGGAGTCACATCCGTCGCCGAGGCACTGGCTCCGCACTGCACGGGGATGAACGTCCCGGAGGCGCCGTTCGTGCTGCACCTGCCGAACGTGATGCACCTGGCCACCGACATCACCGGCGTCGTCAGCGACGGGTCGACGGCGCTGGATCTGATCGCCGCCCTGCACCCGACCGCGGCGGTGTGCGGCACGCCGCGGGCCACCGCGACCGCTGTGATCGACCAGATCGAGGGTATGGACCGCGGGCGGTACGCCGGTCCCGTCGGGTGGATCGCGGCCAACGGGGCAGGCGAGTTCGGCATCGCGCTACGCAGCGGTGAGATCGACCCGGCCGACCCCCGGCACATGCGGCTGTTCGCCGGCTGCGGCATCGTCGCGGATTCCGACCCCGATGCCGAGCTGGCCGAGAGCAACGCCAAGTTGCTACCGATGCGCGACGCCCTCTCGTCCTGACCGGTTTTGGCCGCCGGCCGTCGAATAGCGCGCTGGGCGGCCAAAAGCGATCAAAGCTGGGCGTGCAGGTTGCGCAGCATGTCGCGGCGGCAGCGCACTTCCAGTACCTGCAGACCGGACGGCTTCTCGCTCACCCGGCCGGCCAGCTCATCGCGATCCTCGATCATGTGGTGCGGCACTCCGGCGCCCGCGCAAAACGCGGCCAGGTCGGCGCCGGTGGCTGTGCCGAACAGCCGCTGGAACGACGCTGCATGCTCGGGAGCACCCTGCTCGAGGGTGCTGAAAATGCCGCCGCCGTCATCGTTGACCACCACCACGGTGAGGTCCGGCCGGGGCTCGTCGGGACCGATCAGCAGCGCGGTGATGTCATGCAGGAAGGTCAGATCGCCCACCAGCGCGTAGCTCGGCCGCGACTGGCCCAGCGCCAGACCGACCGCGCTGGACAGGGTGCCGTCGATGCCGGCCAGCCCCCGGTTCGCGATGGCCAGCACGCCATCGCGGGGCGCCGCGGCAAGGTCCACGTCGCGCACCGGGTTGGACGAGCCGAGCTGGACCGCCGCGTCAGCAGGCAATGCGGCGAAGACGGTTCGGGCGACCGTCAGGCCGGACGGCCACGATCCGTCGACCACGGCACCGACCCGCATCGCGACCGCGGCCGCTGCGTCCGTCCAGGCCGGCAACCACTGCGCGTCGCCCCGGCCGGTGCCGCCGGCGAGCCAGTTGCTGCGCACGACGCGGCGGGCAACGCCGACCGCATCCGCCCAGCGCGGGCCGTCGGAGACCACCACCACCTCTGCGGCAGCGCGGAGCAGTTGGCTGACCGACCGGTGCAGCGTCGGCGCACCGATCACGATCACCCGCTCCGGCCGGTGCTCGGCCAGCCAGTCGGCATCCCGCAGCAATACGGCCCCGGACGGCAGCGCGGCCGCACCCAGTCCGGCGGAAGCCTCGGCGAGGATTGGCCAACCGTGCCGCACCGCTGCCGTCCGCACCCCCTCCGCCAGCGGCGCCGCGCCGTCGCCGGCGACCAACACAGTCCGGGGCAGGACATCGCCGTGCTGATCGGGCCGGGGCGGTTGCTCCGGCGATGGAAAGCGCATCGGCGCGACAGCAGGCACATCTTCGGCAGCCGCGACTAGCGGCTCGCGGAAGGCCAGGTTGAGCTGCACCGGGCCGGGATCGGCCGAGAACGCGCCGGTCGCCCAGCTCACCGCCCGGGCCACTACCGAGCGGGCCGCCTCCGGCACCGCGGAGTCGAGGCCGACGAACCAGCGCGTCGCTGTGCCGTACAGGCGCTGCTGGTCGGTCGTCTGGTTCGCGCCGCTGCCGGTCAGCTCCGGCGGACGATCGGCGGTGAGCGTCAGCAGCGGGAAGCCGCGATGCGAGGCCTCGAGCACCGCCGGATGCAGGTTGGCCGCGGCGGTGCCCGACGTGCACGCCACCGGCACCGGCCGGCCGCCTGCCGCAGCCAGGCCGAGCGCCAGGAACCCGGCTCCCCGCTCGTCCACGCGGACGTGCAGCCGGAGCCGGTCGGCCCCCTCGGCGCGATGCAGGGCGTAGGACAGCGGCGCGTCGCGCGAACCTGGGCACAACACCGCGTCACGGACCCCGAGCGCGATCAGCTCGTCCACCACCAGCGCCGCCAGACGTGCCGAGGTCATGACGCGCACCGCTCGGCGCGGCGCAGCCACCACGCCACGCGATCGGGTGGCGCGGCCAGCTCATCCAGCAGCGCGGAGTCCGGTACGACAGCACCGACGCTCAGCTCCCCGTCCACGGGTCGCTGCGAGTTGCCGACCACGTCGGCAGCGAGCAGGGACCCGGTCGCCAACCCGCAGGCGTAGGGCAGCTCGGGCAGCACCGCGGCAAGTGCCAGGCCGGCGGCGATCCCAACCGCGGTGTCGACGGCGCTGGACACCACCACCGGCAACCCGACCTGCTCGGCCAGCCGCAGGCACGCCCGAACCCCGCCCAGTGGCGCCACCTTGAGCACGATCACGTCAGCGGCCTCCACGGCGATCACGCGCATCGGGTCGTCGCTGCGCCGGATTGACTCGTCGGCGGCAATGGGCACATCGACGGCGCGCCGCACTGCCGCTAGGTCGTCGACCGACGGACACGGCTGCTCCACGTACTCCAGACCACCAGATGCCCTTTCGTACAAGGGGATCAGCCGTACCGCCGTATCGACATCCCACCCTGCGTTTGCGTCGATGCGGATCCGGCCAGTGGCTCCAATCGCATCCCGAACCGCCTCGAGCCGGGCCAGATCGGCAGCCTCGTCCTGCCCGGGTTCGGCCACCTTCACCTTGGCCGTCCGGCATCCCCCGGACGCACGCACCAGGGTCGCCGCATGCATCGGGTCGGTCGCAGGGATCGTCACGTTGACCGCGATCCGATCACGCACCGGTGCCGGCAAGCCGAGCTCGGCGGCCTCGACCGCGCTCTGCCACCAGGCCCGCGCCTCGGCGACCTCGTACTCGAGGAACGGCGCGAACTCGCCCCACCCGGCTGGGCCCTCGATCAGCATCGCCTCGCGCACGGTGATCCCGCGGAACCGGGTGCGCATCGGTATCGAGACAACGGCGCTGTGCACCCGCACACGGTAGCCCGACGCATTTGGCCGCCCACCGTCATATGGGCGGCCGGACGGCCAAAACCGTGCGGGATAGGTTGCGGGCATGAGCAGTCCGGTATCTGACACGTTTGACGCATCGGCCTGGCAACCGGTCGACGGGTTCGCGCTGGCCGACATCACCTATCACCGGCACGTCGAGCTCGGCGTCGCCCGCATCGCCTTCGACCGCCCGGAGGTCCGCAACGCGTTTCGCCCGGCCACCGTTGACGAGCTGTACCGCGCGCTGGATCACGCACGGATGACGCCCGACGTCGGCGTCGTGTTGCTCACCGGCAACGGCCCTTCACCGAAGGACGGCGGCTGGGCATTCTGCTCCGGCGGCGACCAACGCATCCGCGGCAGGGACGGCTACCGATACGCCGGCGGCGACACCGCCGAGTCGATCGACCCCACGCAGTCCGGCCGGTTGCACATTCTCGAAGTGCAGCGGCTGATCCGCACCATGCCGAAGGTGGTCATCGCGTTGGTCGGCGGCTGGGCAGCAGGCGGCGGTCACTCCTTGCACGTCGTCTGCGACCTGACGATCGCCAGCCGGGAGCACGCCCGGTTCAAGCAGACCGACGCGGACGTCGGCAGCTTCGATGGCGGGTACGGATCGGCTTATCTGGCAAGGCAATCAGGGCAGAAGGTGGCGCGGGAGATCTTCTTCCTCGGCCGGGAGTACGACGCGCAACGTGCCTACGAGATGAACACGGTCAACGCCGTGGTCGACCACGCCGAGTTGGAGGCGACCGGCATCGACTGGGCCCACACCATCCTCGGCAAGAGCCCCACCGCGGTACGGATGCTGAAGTTCGCGTTCAATCTCGCCGACGACGGATTGATGGGCCAGCAGGTGTTCGCCGGCGAGGCGACCCGGCTGGCGTACATGACCGACGAGGCCGTCGAAGGTCGGGATGCGTTCCTGCAGAAGCGGCCTCCGGACTGGTCGCCGTTCCCATACCACTTCTGATGTCCGCACCGCTGCGCGTCGTCGCCCCGAGCTACGAACTGGTGCTGCCGGCCCTGCGCTCTGCGCTGAACGGCGGGCCGCCGTTGCTGGTGTCCGACGACGCGCGTGCGATCGAGGCCGCCCGGCCAAGCGCAGCCGTGACGAGCGGCATCGCGGTGCTCGTCGCGACGAGCGGGTCCACCGGCCGGCCGAAGCTGGTCGAGCTTTCCCTGGCGGCGCTCACCGCATCGGGGCGCGGCACCGAGCAGGTGCTGGGCGGCCCGGCGCAGTGGTTGCTCGCGTTACCGCTGCACTACATTGCCGGGCTGCAGGTGGTGGCCCGCTCGATCCTGGCTGACACCGAGCCCGGCACCCTCCCGCCCGGGCCGTTCACAGCGCAGGCATTCGTCGAGGCCAGCGGGCGGCTCGACGGCGACCGTCGTTACGTCTCCATCGTGCCGACCCAGTTGCGCCGGCTGCTCGCACACGACGCCGGACGCAGTGCGCTGCAGTCGTTCGATGCAGTGCTGGTCGGCGGCGCGGCCACTCCGCCGGCGCTGCAGTTGGCCGCGCGCTCGAATGATGTTCGCATCGTCACGACGTACGGGATGACCGAGACCGCAGGCGGTTGTGTGTATGGCGGGCACCCGCTGCCGGGCGTCACGGTGGGTCTCGACGAGGCCGGCACCGTCCTGCTCGGCGGTGCCACGGTGGCGCGCGGCTACCGCGGCGACCCGGATGCCACAACCGCGGCGTTCGTCGACGGCGCGTTCCACACCGAAGATCTCGGCGAGATCGCGGCCGACGGCTCGCTCACCGTGCTCGGCCGGGCCGACGAAATGATCATCAGCGGTGGGGTGAACGTCCACCCCCTCGCGGTTGAGGCGGTACTCGCCCAGCAGGCCGGCGTGATCGACTGCGCGGTCGCCGGCATCGTCGATGACGAGTGGGGGCAAGTCGTCATCGCCTGGGTGGTTGGCGACGCCCCGGACGATACGTTGCGTACTGCGGTGCGCGGCGAGCTGGGCGCGGCCGCGGTGCCCAAGGAGATCCGTCGCATCGAGTCACTGCCACTGCTGCCGTCGGGAAAGCCGGACCGGCGAGTACTCAGCTGCCTCCACTGAACACGGCATTACTGTCGCGGCATGGCACTCGGAAGGTTCCGCGGTCGCTCCGCCGAAATCTCCGCTCCGACAGGTCCGGTAGCACCGGGCACACCGGTGACCGTCGTGATCACAGTCGGCCGGTCACACCGGGGCAGCACTGACGCCCGAGTACAACTGGTTCTGGACCGGCCTGGCCCGGACGGATGGCAACGCGAGGTGATCGCGCAGATCCCGCTGGGCGAGCCGGACGGTTCGATCGCGGCAGGTGCGTATCCCGTTCAGTTCACCGTGCCCGCGCACTCGCCACACAGCACCGTCGACAAGGCGGTGTGGCGGGTCGTTGCGGAGGCAGGCCTCGCCGGAGGGCGGCACCTGGCGGCGGCGGCTGAACTTCGGGTCGGTTGACTTCAAGTCGACTTGAAGTTCTACGTTCGGGCCATGACTACAGACGACGTGATCCTGGTGACGGGCGCGACCGGCACGGTCGGCGGGGCGGTGGTCGACGCCTTGCACGATCAGGGAGTCGCGGTTCGTGCACTGGTTCGCAACCCGACCACCGCTGAGCTTCCGGACGATGTCGAGGTCGTGGCGGGCGACCTCACTGATGCGGCCGCACTCGACGTAGCGTTGAAGGGCGCCGACAGCGTCTTGCTCGTATGGCCACTGCTGACGATCGCCCCGCTCGGTATCTTCCTCGACGTTGCCCGCACCCATCACGTGCATGTGGTGTTCCTATCCGCGAACGGCGTCGACGATGCCGGACAATTCGTCGACCCGACCACGTTCCATGGGGACATCGAACGCGCCCTCAAGGCAGCCGGCCTACCGCACACGTTCGTCCGGCCCAGCGGGTTCGCTACCAACACGCTCATGTGGGCCGAGCAGATCCGCGCCGAGGGAAAGGTGCGCTGGCCGTTCGCCGAGGCGGCACGCACACTGATCCACGAGCGCGATATCGGTGCGGTCGCGGCGCAAGCGCTGCGGGCGAAGGCGGTCGGCGCGGTGCACCGGATCACCGGACCTACGGCCATCACCCAGGCCGAGCAGGTTCGAATCATCGGCGCGGCGATCGGCCGGGAATTGCCCTACGAAGACATGCCGGTCGAAGAAGGCCGGCGCCTGCTCATGGACGCGTGGGGCGACGTGGACTTCGTCGAATCGGCGGTCGCCACCTGGGCGACGTTCGTGCGCACGCCGGAGCCGAGCACCAACGAAGTGGCCGAGATGCTCGGTAGGCCGGCCCTGCCGTTTGCGGCGTGGGCGGCCGACCACGCCGCCGACTTCCGTTGAGCCGTCGTAACTAGGCAGGCTCCGGCTGCACTGCTCGGGCACGCTCCGGACGTTGCGCGCGGCGCAGCTTCGAGCGCGCCCCGCCGCTGCTGTTCGCCCGCGCCACCGGTGACGCCGCCTGAGTAAGGCCGGCCAACAGAAGGTCGGCGACGAGCGCCAGGAGCGCGACCAGGATCGCGCCGGCCAGCAATTGCGGATCGTCCGAAGTGGTCTGGCCGTCGACGATCAGCCGGCCGAGGCCGCCCTGCGCGACCAGCGCCGCAAGGGTCGCGGTGGCGATCACATTGGTCATCGCGGTACGGACGCCGGCAAGGCTCAGCGGCAGAGCGAGCGGGAACTCGACGCGCAGCGCGATCTGCATCGGCGACAGGCCCATCCCCTTCGCCGCATCGACCGAGTCCTTGTCGGCTTCTCGCATTCCGACATAGGTGTTGGTGATGATCGGGGGCAACGCGAGCAGCACCAACGCAATGATCGTCGGCCAGATGCTGCTGTAGCCGTGCGGGATCAGCTGGGAGGCAAGGCCGAGGAAGGCGATCGACGGAACCGCCCGACCGATGTTCGACACGTTGATCGCCAGGAAGCCGAACCTGCCGCTGTGCCCACAGGCAATAGCGATCGGCAACGCAATGATCAGGGCGAGGACCATGCTGGTGAACGTGAAGTTCAAATGTTCGATGAGCCGGTGCAGGATGCCGTCCATTCCCCACCAGTTCGTCGAGGTCGTCAGGTAGTCAAGGTTCATGACACTGCCCCCACCGGCTCCTCGGCGGCCGCCGCGGGTTCATCAGCCGCCGCGCGCAACGCTTTCTTCCGCGGCGCGCGCGACCACGGAGTGGCCAGCCAGCCGAGGAGAACGAAGAGGGCATCGGCGATCAGGGCGAGCAGCACTGCGAGCACCGACCCGGCGATGACGGCCGTCGGGAACTGCTGGGTCATGCCCTGGTTGATGATGAGATCGCCGAGCCCACCCTGCGTCACCAGCGCGGCGAACGTGGCCAGGCCCACCGTCGTCACTGTCGCGATGCGCAATCCCGCGATAATGCTCGGCAGCGCAAGCGGCAGCTCCACCCGAAACAGCATCTGCATCGGCGACAAACCCATGCCGCGGGCGGCCTCGCGCACATCCGGACTCACCTGGTCAAGGCCGGTGATGATGTTCCTGATCAGGATCAGCAGGGTGTAGCTGATCAGCACGATCTCGATCGTCTCGCGAGTGATGTAGCCGGTGTATGGGCCGAGCAGGAACAGCGCCGCGATGCCAGGGACGGTGTACAAGATCCCGGCCAAGCCGAGGATCGGGGTCTGCAGCCAGCGGAATCGCCGCAGCAGTACCGCTATGGGCAGCGAGAGCAGGAACCCGATCGCCACCGCCTCCACGACCAGGCTGATGTGTTCTTGGAACGCGGTATTGATGGTGTCGGAGTTCTCGTGGACCCAGTTCCAGTCGAAGAGCTGCTGGCCGGCCGGTAGTGCGAGCACGATGTCGCTCATGTCGCTAGCCTAGGTTGGATGCCCGACGACGGACCACCGGCCCGTCCCGACAAGCTGAGCGACTGCTGGATCGTCCTGGGATCCGGTGGCCTTGCCAGGAGGAGCGGCACCGGATGAACGGTACCCCCGAGTCGATGATCCAGCTCGACGCGCTGGCCAAGCGCTATCCCGACGGAACAACGGCAGTACACGACCTCTCGCTGGAGATGCCGCGTGGCGAAATCACCATGCTGGTCGGGCCGTCGGGGTGCGGCAAGACGACCACGATGAAGATGATCAACCGGCTGATCGAGCCGACTTCGGGCAGCATCGTGCTCGACGGCGACAACGTGACGCACGGCGACCCGGTCAAGCTGCGTCGGGACATCGGCTACGTCATCCAGAACGTCGGGCTCTTCCCACACCGCACCATCGCGCAGAACATCGCCACGGTGCCCGGCCTCGTGGGCTGGGACAAGACGCGCACCACGGCACGGGTGAACGAGCTGTTGGAGCTGGTCAGTCTCGCCCCTGGCACGTTCGCCAAGCGTTACCCGCATCAGCTCTCCGGCGGTCAACGCCAACGCGTCGGCGTGGCCCGCGCGCTGGCTGTCGACCCGAAAGTCCTGCTGATGGACGAGCCATTCTCGGCCATCGACCCGATCGCCCGCGACCGGCTCCAGGGAGAGTTCCTGCGACTGCAGGCCGAGGTGCAGAAGACGATCGTGTTCGTCACGCACGACATCGAAGAGGCGGTGCGCGTCGGCGACCGGATCGCGGTGCTCTCCCAAGGCGGTCATCTCGAGCAGTACGCCGACCCGGCCACTCTGCTCGGCTCACCCGCGAACGACTTCGTCGCTGACTTCGTCGGTTCCGATCGCGGACTGAAGCGACTGGCCGTCACGCCCATCACCGTCGAGGATCTCGAGGTCCCGCCGACGGTGCACCTCGGCGACACGTTGGCGCAGGCTCGCGAATCGATGCAACGCGCCGGCGCCCGCTGGGCTGTCGTCGTCGACGACGCGGAATCGCTGCACGGTTGGCTGGCCAACCACAGCGCCACCGGCGCCGGCAACGTCGCAGACAAGGCGCGCCGCATGGAAGCCTGGGTGCCGAGGGACGCGTCGCTCAAGCAGGCCTTTTCGGTGATGCTGCAGCAGGATGCCGGCTGGGTTGCCGTGCTCGACGGTGACCGGCTGCTCGGGGTGCTCACCCCGGAGTCGTTGCACGCGGCGTTGCGGCACTCCGTCGAGGACATCGAGCCGGAGACCGCCGGCGCGGTCTGATCCACCCTACCTTCACCGCAGGCAGTAAGACCGCCGCGTCCGGCGCGCCGATCAGACGTGTTCAGCGGCCAGCTTCGCGCTGAAGCCGAGCAGCGCCACCCCGGTAGCCGCGTCCAGCGTGCGGCGCACCCGGCGGCGCGCCAGCAGGACCCGAGCGCGGTGCAGGAACGTGACAAGCACGGCGAGATAGACGAGCCCGAGCGCGGCATGGCTGAAGGCATAGGTCAGCAACACTGCGATACCCGAGTCCCTGCCGAGGAACTGAGGCAGGACAGCGAGGTAGAACACCACGACCTTGGGATTGGTGATGTTGGAGAGAAACCCCTGCCGCCATCCGGCGACTGCCTGCGCCGCCACGTGCTCGCCGTCGTCCGGCTGTGCGGCGTACTCGCCGCGCAGCGCCGAGCGCAGCGCCTGCCCACCGAGCAATACCAGGTAGCAGATGCCGGCCCACTTGATCGCCTCGAACAGCGGCTCGACCCGCACGATGACCGCACCGAGCCCGGCTGCGGCAGTCGCGCCTTGCAACACGTTCGAGCTGCACACTCCCAGCGACGTCCACAGCCCGCGCCGTCGACCGCCGACCAACGTGTTCTTGGTGACGACCGCGAAGTCCGGCCCGGGGATGAGGATGAGCACGACCGCAAAGGCCAGGAACGATCCGTAACTCGACCAGTGCATCACTCCAGGCTGCCACCCACCTCCGACATCCGGCGTTCAGCGGCGCTGGTCGTCCCGCTCGGAGTTGGGGTCGATGGCGGAGCGCTCGAGGATGAGCCCGGCGGCCAGCAGCGCCGCGGAGGCGATCGCCAGGACCACGCCGACAAACGTGTCATGGCCTGCTGCCTTGATCCGGCTGGCATCCGGCACCACCCGCAGCAGGATGCCGGCCGCGGCGCCGAGCACGCCGCTGCCGACCAGTGCCGACGCCTTGCCGAGCGCGGCACAGCGGGCGATGGTCAGCGCCGACATCAACCGTGCGCCCGGCCGGTGTCCGATCGCAGCAGCCACTCGACGAGCCACCACGAACTCGGCAACCGCCAGCGCAGCAAGGGGAATCGGGGTGATCAGCTGCAGCGGTGGGATCGATTCGTAGGAGTGCCGCAGCAGGACGTAGACGGCGATACCGACGATCACGAAGGGCACCGCGAGGTCGCCCGGAAGAGTCCGGCGCATGGTCAGCGCAACTCCAGTCCGGGTTCGACGACCACGGCCGCGACCTCATCGGCGGGCAGCGACGCGACTAGGTCGGCGACTCGGCCGTGCCCGTCGAGTACGGCATCCGGTTCGACGGCCAGCCACGGCACCAGCACGAACGCCCGCTCGGCCGCACGCGGGTGCGGCAGCGTCAGGACCGGATCGTCCGAGCGCACCCCCGTCACCATGACGATGTCGACGTCCAGCGTGCGTGGGCCCCACCGCACCTCACGGGTGCGCCCGGCCGCGACCTCCGCCGCGTGGGCCCGCTGCAGCCAATCGGTGGCAGCGGCGTCCGGATCCTCGACGAGCACCACGGCGTTGAGGAAGTCCGCCTGCTCAACCGGGCCCCACGGCGGCGTCCGGTACACCGGCGACACCACGACGACCCACGTCCGCAGTGCCGTGACCGCGCCCTGCAGGTTGGCCAGCCGATCGCCGAGGTTAGAGCCGATCGACAGCACAGCGGTACTCACTGCTCGCTCCGCAAGCGTCGCTCGGTACTCACGGCTCGCTCCGCAAGCGTCGCTCGTACTCACTGCTCGCTCCGCAAGCGTCGCTCGTACTCACTGCTCGCGGCGGATCGTCACGCTGACGTCGGCGAACTCGTGCGGGATCGGCGCCTGCGGTTTGTGCACCGTGACCGTCGCCGCACGCACCCGGGGATCGGCGAGACAGCACGCGACGAGCCGCTGCGCCAACGTCTCCAGCAAATTGACCGGTCCGCCGGTGAGCACCGCCACCAGTGCCTCGACCAGCTCGCCGTAGTGCACGGTATCGCCGACGTCGTCACTCCTTGCGGCCGGCGAGGTGTCCAGTTCGAGCACCGCGTCGACACCGAACTCCTGGCCGTCGCGGCGCTCGTCCGGATAGACACCGTGATACCCGAACGCGCGCAACCCGGTCAGCTCGATGCGGTCGGTCATCACTGTCGCTCCTGCTGGATGCGGGCGATGACCGTGGCGGCATCGACGCTGGCCACCACATCGTGCACCCGGACTCCCCACACGCCTTGCCCAGCCAAGAACGCGGTGAGCGCGGTGGTCGCGTCTTCGCGCTCTTCGACCGGCCGCGGCGTCTCGTCGTCGATGGCCAGCAGCCGACCCAGGAAGGACTTGCGGGAGGCGGCCACCAGCACCGGATAGCCCAGCGATGTGATCGCATCCAGGTTCGCGAGCAATGCCCAGTCGTGCTCGGCGCTCTTGGCGAACCCGAGACCCGGGTCGATGACGATCTGCTGCTCGGTGACCCCGGCGGTGAGCGCTGCCTCGATCCGTTCGGACAGCTCGGCGCGGACCTCGGCAACGACGTCGTCGTACTGGGCGAGCCGGCGCATCGTCTCGCTGTGCCCGCGCCAGTGCATCAGGACCCACGGGCAGTCTGCATCGCGCACCACTCGCGCCATGTCCGGGTCGGCCAACCCGCCCGACACGTCGTTGACGACCGCAGCCCCAGCCTCCAGCGCGGCCTGGGCGACCGTGGCACGAGTCGTGTCCACGCTGATCGGCACGCCGGCAGACGCCAGCGATTCGACTACCGGGACGACCCGCCCGCGCTCGACGTCGGCATCGACGCGGTGCGCGCCGGGCCGGGTCGACTCGCCGCCTACGTCGACCAAGTCGGCACCCGCGGCATGCATCTCGACGCCGTGCGCCACCGCGGCGTCGAGGCTGCTCCAGCGGCCACCGTCGGAGAATGAATCCGGCGTCACGTTCAGGACGCCCACCACAACCAACCGGTCCGACCGCGACGGCAGAACACCGCTCACGTCGCTAGCGTCCCACGATTGGCGTCAGCGCGAAGGCAGCAACGCTCTGGCGAGAGGCGATTGCCGCGCGACCCGCAGGGCGCCACGAGGCCGCAGCCGCCGGAGCGGCGGTCAACCACAACGGGTCCACACAGGCGATCCACGCAGTCATCCGCATCCATCACGAAGCCCAAGGCTAACGACCCAAAATAAGCGTAAGCGCTTCTGCGCGGCTGCGCGGATCCGACCGGAATCCGCCGCGCACCGCGGAGGTCATGGTGACCGCGCCGGGTTTCTTGATTCCCCGCATCGCCATGCACAGGTGCTCTGCCTCCACGACGACGATGACGCCGCGTGGCTGCAGCACCCGGTCCACTGCGTCGGCCACCTGCGAGGTGAGTCGCTCCTGGACCTGCGGCCGCCGCGCGTACAGATCGACGAGCCGGGCCAGCTTGGACAGGCCGGTGATCCGGCCGTTCTCGCCGGGGATGTAGCCAACCGCGGCCCTGCCGTGCCACGGCACCAGATGATGCTCGCAGGTCGAGTACAGCGGGATGTCCTTCACCAGCACCAACTCGTCGTGATGCTCGTCGAAGGTGGTGGCCAGCACCTCGTCCGGGTCGAGGAACAGGCCCGCGAAAATCTCAGCGTATGCCCGGGCTACCCGAGCCGGGGTGGCCTTCAGGCCCTCGCGGTCCGGGTCCTCGCCGACGGCGATCAGCAGCTCGCGAACGGCCAATTCGGCCCTGGGCAGATCCACGCCACCGTCCACGTGCACTCCGCTCATCGAGTTGTCGCTGGCCATCACCGTGCGCCCGTCACAACCGGGTCGTCACCGGTGTCCGGGAGGGCCTTGATCCGGCGGCGGGTAGCCGGGGTTGCCGGGAGCCGGCGGATATCCGGCTGGCGGGTATCCGGCTGGCGGGTATCCGGCTGGCGGGCTGTAACCAGGAGGCGGCGTGTAGCCGGGCGTCTGCGGTGGGCCGGCGGGCGGCTGATACCCGGGGTACTGCCCGGGCGGCGGCGTGGGCATCCCGCCGGCACCTGCATTCGGGTCCACACCGTGGCGCGGACCGGCCGGAGTCGGGACCCCGGGGGCGCCGCCACCGTTCGACGATCCGCCGTTCTGCGAACCACCACCGTTCTGCGAACCACCGTTCTGCGACGGCGTTCCGTTGGAGACGTACTTGCTGCCGTTCGCCGGAGCGGGCCGCTTGCCCCGCAGCTCCTCGGGAATCTCGATCGGGCCGCGGTCGCTCGGGGTGCGCTTGCCGAAACCGTTGAAGCTGTTGTGCGGCGGACGCTTGCGCACCGGGGCCAGGATCCGGTCCAGGTCCTCTCGACCGAGCGTCTCCTTCTCGACCAGTTCCAGGACCAGCACGTCGAGGACGTCGCGGTACTGGACCAGGATCTCCCACGCCTCGTCGTGCGCGGCCTCGATCAGTCCGCGCACCTCCTCGTCGATGTCCGAGGCGATCTCTTCGGAGTAGTCACGCTGGTGGCCGTAGTCGCGGCCCATGAACGGCTCGGAGTCGCCGGTGCCGTACTTCACCGCGCCGAGCTTGGCGCTCATGCCGTACTCGGTGACCATCGACTTGGCCAGGCTGGTCGCCTTCTCGATGTCGTTGGATGCGCCGGTCGTCGGCTCGTGGAAGACCATTTCCTCCGACGCGCGGCCGCCGAGTGCGTAGACGAGCTGGTCGATGATCTCCGAGCGGGTCTGGTTGTAGCGATCCTCCAGCGGCAGCACCAGGGTGTGCCCGAGGGACCGACCACGCGGCAGGATGGTCACCTTGTGCACCGGATCGAGGTTGGGCATCGCCCACGCGGCCAGTGCGTGACCGGCCTCGTGATAGGCGGTGACCCGCTTCTCGTCGTCGCTCATCGCCCGGGTCTTGCGCTCCGGTCCGGCGATGACGCGGTCGATCGATTCCTCCAGCGCGGCGTTGGTGATCAGCCGGCCGTTGTTGCGCGCGGTGAGCAGTGCCGCCTCGTTGATGACGTTGGCCAGATCGGCGCCGGTGAAGCCCGGGGTGCGCCGTGCGATGACGTCGAGGTCGACGTCCTGCGCGAACGGCTTGCCCTTCGCATGTACCCGTAGCACCGCCTTGCGGCCTTCGACGTCGGGCGGGCCGACAGCGATCTGGCGGTCGAAGCGGCCGGGACGCAGCAGCGCCGGGTCGAGGATGTCCGGACGGTTGGTGGCGGCGATCAGGATGACGCCACCCTTCACGTCGAACCCGTCCATCTCGACGAGCAACTGGTTCAGCGTCTGCTCGCGCTCGTCGTGTCCGCCGCCCATGCCGGCACCGCGATGCCGGCCGACCGCGTCGATCTCGTCGACGAAGACGATGGCCGGCGCGTTGGCCTTGGCCTGCTCGAACAGGTCGCGCACCCGGGAGGCGCCGACGCCGACGAACATCTCCACGAAGTCCGATCCGGAGATCGAGTAGAACGGGACGCCCGCTTCCCCGGCGACCGCGCGGGCCAGCAGCGTCTTACCGGTTCCGGGCGGGCCGTAGAGCAGCACGCCCTTCGGGATCTTGGCGCCGATCGCCTGGAACTTGGCGGGGTTCTCCAGGAACTCCTTGATCTCTTCGAGTTCCTCCACCGCCTCGTCCGCTCCGGCGACGTCGGCGAACGTCGTCTTGGGCATGTCCTTGTTGACGAGCTTGGCCTTGCTGCGGCCGAAGCTCATCACCTTGTTCCCGCCACCCTGCATCTGGGTGAGGATGAAGAACAGCACGCCGAACAACAGCAGGAACGGCAGCAGCGTGAAGAGGAGCGACAGCCAGGGGTTGTCCTTGCTCACCTTCGTCGACAGGTCGACGCCCGACTTGGCCTTGATCTCGTCGAAGATCGGACGGGTCGCTTCGGCCGGATAGGACGTCTTGATCTTGGTGTGGCCGTCCAGCGGCTTCTTCAACTGGAGTTCTAGCGTCTGTTCCTTGTCGTGCATCACCGCCTTGGCGGCGTTGCCGTTGTCGACCTGGGCCAGCGCCTGGGAGGTGGTGACCGAGTGGTAGCCGTCCCCACCGGAGAGCAATGAGGGCAGCACAAAGACGGCGATGAGGATCACCAGCCCCCACAGCCACCACGAACGCGCGATTCGCTTGCGATCCATAGTCACGCGCGGGGCGAGTCAACGCCCCGCTTGCCTCCTGCTCAGCACTGGAAAACGGCCAGCAAACCTGCCCAAGACGGTACACGGCGCCCCACGGACGGGCGCGCTCACGCTCAGCCCAGCCAGGGCTCCGGCAGTCCTTGACGAGGTGTCCAACGCGCCGGGCCGGTGCGACGTTCCGCTGCGGCGTTCGCTGTCAGCACATCGACCGCCCCGGCGACGGTTCAGCCGCCGTAGACGCTGCGCTTCAGCACGCCGACGTAGGGCAGGTCGCGATAGCGCTCCGCGTAGTCCAAGCCGTACCCGACGACGAACTCGTTCGGGATGTCGAAACCGGTGTACTTGACCTCCACCTGCACCTTGGCGGCCTCCGGTTTGCGCAGCAGCGTGACGATCTCCATCGACGCCGGCTCCCGGGACTTCAGGTTCTTCAGCAACCACGACAGCGTGAGCCCGGAGTCGATGATGTCCTCGACCACCAGGACGTGCTTGCCGGCGATGTCGCGATCCAGGTCCTTCAGGATGCGTACCACCCCGGATGACGTGTGCGCCGAGCCGTACGAGCTGACCGCCATGAACTCCATCGTGGACGGCTGCTCCAGCGCCCGCGCCAGATCGGACATGAACATCGCCGCGCCCTTGAGCACCCCGACCAGCAGGATCTCGCGGCCTTCGTAGTCGCTGTCGATCTGCACGGCCACTTCGCCGATCCGGTCGTGGATCTGCTCGGCGGAGATGATGACTGACTCGATGTCGGCGTCCAGGACGGACACGGATGGCACTCCCAGCGGGTGGTGGGCGGGATGGAAACAACGGTGGTGGGCGGGATGGAAACAATGGTGGTGGGCGGGCGATCAGGTGCGGTGCATCTGCAGCCTGCCAGACGATCGGGTGACGCTGCAGCCCCCGGGTAGCGGCACCGGGCCCTGCCCGTGCCAGTCGGCCAGCAACCGGTCGAGCCCGCCGAGGTGCGCCGCGGTCAACGGGCCTGCACCAGCCGCGCGCGCCCACCGCCGCAGCACCCGAACGCGGATCGCCCGCGGCTGCTCGATCAGCAGTGTGATTTCGAACTCGTCACCGGCCGTGAGCCCCGATTCGGCGCCGAATCGCTCGGCGATCTCGTCGAGGGCCGTGGCGTCTTCCCGTAACTGGTCGGCGGTGCGGGCCAGCGCCGGGCCGACGCCGCCGCCGAGGACGTCATCGAGCAGGGGCAGCACCTCGTGGCGCAGCCGGGCCCGGGTGAAGCGCGGATCGGCATTGTGCGGGTCGATCCACACGGGCAGATCGAGCGCGGCGCAGGCAGCCTCGGTGGTGGCGCGCCGGACGCCGAGCAGGGGGCGCAGGTAACGGCCGGCTCGGGGCCGCATCCCGGCGATCGACCGCGGCCCCGAGCCGCGGCCGAGACCGAGCAGGACCGTCTCGGCCTGGTCGTCGAGGGTGTGGCCGAGCAGCACCAGTGCGTCCAATGCTTCGGCAACCGCATCGAGGGCCGCATACCGCGCTGTCCGAGCCGCAGATTCCGGCCCGCCGTCGCCGGTCACGTCGACGGGGACGATCTCGACCGGATCGAAGCCCAGTTCGTAGCCGAGCGAGGCCACCGCCACGGCCCGGTCGACCGAACCGGCCTGCAGAGCGTGGTCAACGGTGACGAGCCCGGCGGCCATCCCGCTGCGGCACACCTCGAAGGCGGTCGCGGCGGCCAGCGCGACGGAATCGGCGCCGCCGGAACAGGCCACCAGCACCGTGCCGCGATCGGGTAACAGCGCCCGGACGGCACTGCGCAGTTCGGCCACTGCCGGATGCGGCCCCATCACCGCAGCCGGTTTTGGCGGGAACTCGTCGTATCGACGGCTGATCCGCCAAAAGCAGTCAGCCGTGGACGCGGGTGATCCATCGCTCCGGTGCGCCGATCTCTTCCTTGCTCGGCAGCGCCGACGGGGCGCTCCAGATCGCGTTGAACCCGTCCAGACCGATCTTGTCGACGACCGCGCGCACGAACGCCGACCCTTCGACGTACTGCCGGGTCTTGGCGTCCAGACCCATCAACCGGCGGATCAGCTTGTCCAGCGGGTTGCCACCCTTGCGGCGGCGCACGGCGAACCGCGCCTCAATCTCCGGTTGCGAAGGGATGACCGTCGGCGAGACCGCGTTCATCACGTACTCGGCATGGCCTTCGACGAGGCTCATGAATCCGGTGAGCCGGTCGATCACCGCGCGTTGCTCCGGCGTGGCCAGCGCACCGGCTAGCCCGGCACCGTCGCCCTTCCCGCGCACCGCGTTGACGACCTCGGCCAGCCCATTGCTGAGCCGCTCCTTCAGCGCCGCGGGATCCAGATCCATCGACGAGGTGAGCGCGTTCACCTCGTCGAGCATGTGCTGGCGCATCCACGGCACCGCGGTGAACTGCACCCGGTGGGTGACCTCGTGCAGGCATACCCAGAGCCGGAAGTCCGACGGGTTCACCTCGAGCTTGCGCTCCACCTCGACCACGTTCGGCGCCACCAGCAGCAACTGCCCGTCCGGACGGTCGAAGAACTCGAACTGGCCGAGCACCTTGCTGGACAGGAATCCCAGCAGCAGCCCGGCCTGAGCACCGGTGACCTGCCCGCCGACCTTCTCGGTGAACTTGCTGGTCTTCCCCTGCTCGGCCAGCCGATCGAGCAGTGGGCCCATCAGCTTGGCCATCCCGCCGGCATTGACGTCGATCCAGCCGGGCCGGTCGACGACCCGGGTGATCGCAGTGAGCGGCGGCTCGGTCAGCGCGGTGAGCTCCGCGACCTGCGCCGCGGCAACCTCCGCAGCGCGGCTCAGTTCGGCAACGGCTGCCGCGGCCTCGTCGGGACCCACGCGCGGTGGCGCCGACGCCGTTCGCTTGGCGGTCGATGCCGCGAGTTCCCAATCGATGAGCGAAGCCATGTCAGCCAAGCTACCGGCAGCCTGGCATTGGCCGCCGTCAGCGGCAGCCGCAGCCGGCCAGGGCCGCGGCGGCGGCATCGAGAGCAACGTCGGCGGGCAGCTCGTCGTAGACGCCGACCTTGTCAGCCATGAACGCGAAGACCAACAACCGGCCTGATGCGTCCCGCACGATGCCGGCCAGCGTGTTCGTCCCGGTCAGCGACCCGGTCTTCGCCCGCACCTCACCGGCGCCGGCCCGGGAGCCCTTCACTTGGTATCGGGTGGCCAACGTGCCGTCCCAACCGGCAACAGGCATTGCGCTGACCACGCCGCCCAACGCAGGATGCTTGCCACCGACGATCACCCGCAGCAGTGCGGCCAGTGCGCTCGGCGCGATCCGGTCCTCGACGGAGAGCCCGGAGGCGTCGACGAGATCGACTCCGGAGCTGACGCCCAGCTTGGCCAGTACGGCCCGCACCGCAATGACGGTGCCGGCGAAGGAGGCCGGCTGGTGTTCGGCGACGGCCACCTGTCGGCCGAGCATCTCGGCGATGACGTTGTCGGAGTCCTTGAGCATCTGCTCGACGAGATCGAGCATCGGCGCCGATTGCACCGAGCCGAGGCGTTTCGCATCGGCTGGGGCGACGCCTCGGCGCACCGGCACCGTGTGCGGGAGGCCGAGGAGATCGGCCAGCGCCCGACCGGCTTCGAGATCCGGGTTCTGACTGCGGATGATCCCGCCGGTCGCGGGCAACCCGCCGTCGACCACCAGAGCGGTGATCGACGACTGGTAGTCACTCGGCACATCCTCGGCTGCCCACCCGGGAGCCTCCAAGGCCCCGGAGTAGCGCGACCCGTCCACCACGATCGAGGTGACCTTGCTGCCGAACGACTTGCGGATCATCGCGGCCAGTTGGGCGAGCCGTGCCGCGTTCGGGTACAGCGACGCATGCCCGGACGGTGCCGCGCTCAGCGTCGGGTCGCCGCCGCCGATGAGCACGACCTGCCCCGGCACGGAACCTTGCACCGCGAACGTGGTGAACCGCGACGTGCTCTTCGCGACGGTCAGGATCGCACTCGCAGTCGCCAACTTCGTCGTGGACGCGGGGATATAGCCGGTGGAGCCGGTCTGGTCGAACAGGACTGTGCCGGTGCTCGCGTCGGCCACGTAGCCCCCGACCTTCGGTCCCAGTGCCGCGGCGCGCAGCAGCGGCTGCAGCTCGGCACCGACCTTGGCCGGGTCGGGCGTCGGGCCGGCCGCCCTCGAGGTGGGGCCGGGCGGAGGCACGGTGGCCTGCCCGACGACCGCGGGAGCGGAGGCCGACGGCGAGCTCGACTGCCCCGGCGTGGTCGAACCGCCGGAGGCCGCCGGCGCGTCGGCCAGCTTGCGCAACTGGTGCCCGCCCAGGAATCCGACCGCACCAACCGCCAACAGTACGACCACGAGCAGCGCGATGCCCAGGCCGAACCGCAGGCGGGGATTCACGGCCTGAACACTAGGGTGTGAATCCGGGAGCACGTCGAGGTGGGAGGAGCGCGGCCGTGGAATTCGATGTCCTGGTCGAGGTGCCCAAGGGCAGCCGGAACAAGTACGAGGTCGACCACGAGTCCGGGCGGATCCGGCTGGACCGGACGCTGTTCACCTCTACGCAGTACCCGGCCGACTACGGCTACATCGAGGACACCCTCGGTCTGGACAACGACCCGCTCGACGCCTTGGTGATCTTGCAGGGTGACCCGCTGTTCCCCGGCGTGCTGGTGCGGTGCCGCGCGATCGGCATGTACCGGATGACCGACGAGAAAGGCCCCGACGACAAGGTGCTCTGCGTACCGAACACCGATCCGCGGTTGGAGCACCTGCGCGACATCCACCACGTGCCGGAGTTCGACCGGCTGGAGATCTCGCACTTCTTCGCCGTCTACAAGGAGCTCGAGCCGGGCAAGAGCGTCGAGGGCGCCACCTGGGTCGGCCGGGTCGAGGCGGAGGCGGAGATCGACCGCTCCCGCAAGCGGCTGAAAGACTCCCACTAGCGCCCTCGATTCGCCAGCGATCTTGATACTGCCGGCACACTATGGCGTGCGGTGACTATCAGGATCGGCCGACTGCCGCTGTCGATTACCTGGCCGGTCGCTCGTCATGGTGATGACCGAGCAGTGACCCGAGCTGGGAGGACGACATGCCTGAGTACCTGGTGCTGATCTACGAGGACGAGCGCGACTGGGAATCGGCCACCGAGGAGGATGAGTCGAAGGCGATGGTCGAGCACAATGCCTTCGCCGAGAAGGTGACCGCCGGCGGCGGAAAGATCGTCAGCTCCAATGCGCTGCATCCGACGAAGCAGGCGACCACGATCCGCGATGGTGTCCGCACGGCCGGACCGTTCGCCGAGACGGCCGAACAGCTCGGCGGGTACTACCTCGTCGAGGCCCGCGACCTGGACCACGGACTGGAGATCGGCGCGCTGTGCCCGGCCGGCAAGGGCTGCGTCGAGGTCCGCCCGGTCCTCGACTTCGGCTAGGTGCGCGCTCCTAGGTGCCGAGCAGGCCGGACTCGTAACCCGCAGCGACTGCTGCTGCGCGGTCGCTGACGCCGAGCTTGGCGTAGATGTGGATGAGGTGCGTCTTCACCGTCGCCTCGCTGACGAACAGCTCGCGAGCGGCGTCGCGGTTGGTGGTGCCCCGCGCGACGAGCCGCAGCACGTCGACCTCCCGTGGGCTGAGCGCCCCCTGCTTCGGGTCGCGCACCTGGCCCAGCAGCCGGCCGGCCACCGACGGTGCGAGCACTGTCTCGCCGCGATGCGCTGCACGGACCGCCCGGATCAGCTCCTCGGCCGGCGCATCCTTCAGCAGGTAACCCGTCGCGCCCGCCTCCACGGCTGCGACCACGTCGGTGTCGGTGTCGAAGGTGGTCAGCACCAGCACTCGGGTGCGCTGACCGGCCGCCCGCAACGCCCGGATCGTCTCCGCGCCGCCGAGGTCGGGCATCCGCAGATCCATCAGCACGACATCGGGATCCAGCGCGGGCACCAGCGCGAGCGCTTCCCGCCCGTCGGACGCGGTGCCGACCACCTCGATGCCGGGCTCGTCGGCGAACAGCCCGCGCAGACCGTCCCGGACGATGGGGTGGTCATCGACGATCAGCAACCGGATCGGGTCGATACTCACATCGGTACTCCCAGTGCCGCCAGCACGGCCGGCACCCGGGCGTTCACCACGGTGCCCTCGCCCGGCGCGCTCTCCACCTCGAGCTCCCCGCCGACGCGCTGAAGCCGGCGGCGCATCCCCTCCAGGCCGAACCCCCCCGCGCTGGACGGACTGCGCGGCGCAGCGACATCGAAGCCGACGCCGTCATCCTGGACGTCCAGCAGCACCACATCCTCCATGTAGGACAGGGTGACCGTGACCTTGCCCGCGGTCGCATGCCGCGCGGTATTCGCCAAGGCCTCCTGGGCCACCCGCAGCAGCGTGACCTCGAGGTCCGGCAGCAACCGCACCGCCGAGCCAGTCGTCTCGATCCGCGCCGGCACCCCCGCGGACTCCGACCATTCGGTGACCGTCCGGGTGATCGCCTCGGGTAGCGGCGTGCCCTCTAGCGCCTGGGGACGCAACGCATTCACTGAACGACGCGCCTCGACCAGGCTGCTTCGGGCCAGTTCCCGAGCCGACGCGTGATGCCGCTGCCGCTCCTCGGCCGGCATCCCGCTGCGATCTGCAGCGTCGAGCTGCCGGATGATCCCGGTGAGCCCTTGCGCGAGGGTGTCGTGGATCTCACCGGCCATCCTCGCGCGCTCGTCGAGCATGCCCGCCTCCCGCGCTTGGGTGAGTAGCTGCGCCTGCAGGCCGGTGTTCTCCCGCACGGTCGTTTCGAGTCGCTCGTTCGTGATGGCCAACTGGTCGATCATCGCCTGCCGCTCGCTGCTCTGGTTGGCCGTCATCGTTCCGATGACCGTGAATGCGCAGGCGAGCACGCCGTTGATGGCGACTACGGCCAGATACAAGCCGATCGAGCCCGCCGTGCCATCCGGATAGCCGCCGACCTGGGAGGCGGCGACGACGGCGGCGTTGGCCACCACCGCGATGGCCATCCACGGCATGACGAACAGCCGGGCGGCGTCGACGTAACCCAGCCAGGCCGGCAACGCGTACCAGGGGTTGAGCCCGACGAGCAACCCGCACAGCAGCCACCGCCCCAACCAGAACGTCGTCCGGCGGGAAACCGGCGCCCGCTCGAGGTCCAGCCCGCGGTCCAGCCAGGCCGTCCACCCAAGCAGCACCGCGGCGAGCAGTAGCGACAATTCGAACTGGCCGGCCGAGCCGTAGCCCTGCGACACGATGAGTGCGGCCAGCCCTACCGACACCGCGACCAGCGCGAACGGAGCGATCCGGAAGAAGCGGCGGATGCCGTGCTCCCACTGCGGATTGCCGGAGAGCACATGAATCATGGCCATGGAATCATCGCCATGGGCTGCTCCGTCACGGGAGTGATCGTCTAGGCATCATGCTCGCTCCGCAAGCGTCGCTCATTCCCAGCGGAACATGCGCACTGCCAGCGCACCGAACATCACTGCGTACGCGGCCAGCACGCCGAGCTGCAACGCACCTGGGAACTGACCCTGGGTGGCGTCCTGCATGGCCTGCACTGTCGCCCCGAGCGGCGTGTAGTCACTGATATGCCGCAGCGCTGACGGCATCTGGGCGCGGGGCAGCCACAACCCGGCAAAGAACATCATCGGGAAGAACAGCATCGCGCCAACCGCATTGGCGACCTTGGCCGACGGCGCCACCGCAGCGACGAAGACGCCGATGCCCAGCAGCGCCGCTGCGGCCAGCGCATAGGTGACGACGAAACCGAAGAACTGCTGGGGCAACGCCACGTGGTAGCCGAATCGGGCGACGACGAGCAACACGATGCTGGTGAGGGCGCCCGCAGTGAAGTGCAGCAGCACCTGGACGCGCAGCAACGCGACGGGGGAGACCGGAGTGGTCGCCAGCCGACGCAGCACGCCACGCTCGCGGTAGGTGCCGAGTACCGGTGGCAATCCGTTCAGCGCCAGCATCGACATCGAGAAGACGGTGATGATCGGCAGGTAGGCGCTGAAGTAGCTGAGCCCGTGCAACTCCTTGGCCGGGTCGCGGGTGGCCGGGAAGGCACCCAGCACCACGATCGCGATGAGCGGCGCGAGCATGCCCCACACCAGACCCACCGGGTCACGGCGGAAGAGCGTGGCCTCGGTGCGGACCAACCGGCTGCGGTGCCGGCGAGCGGCCGGCAGGACGGTGGTACTCATGAGCGCTCCTTCGGGTCTGAGACGAGGGCGACGAACGCGTCGTAGAGGGTGGCCTGGTCGACCCGCAGCGAGCGGGCGACGATGCCTTGAGAGGCCAGCCAGCCGGTGACCGAGCCGACCATCGCGTCGGTGCCGACGACGCTCACCGTCTCGCCATGACAGGCCACTTCGGTGACACCCGGCAACGCGCGCAACGCGTTCTCGTCGATCGGCGCGGACGGGATGAACCGCAGGTGCTGCGGCGCGTCGACACGCTTGGCCAGGCCGTCCGGTGTGTCGAGTGCGACGACCTTGCCCAAGTCGATGACCGCCACCCGATCGCAGAGTCGCTCGGCTTCTTCCATGAAGTGGGTGACCAGCAGGATCGTCACGCCGCGGCTGCGGGCGTCCTCGATCAGCTGCCAGGTCTCCCGACGGGCGGCCGGGTCGAGTCCAGTGGTCAGCTCGTCGAGGATCGCGACCCGCGGGTTGCCGATCAGAGCCAGCGCGATGGACAGTCGCTGCCGCTGACCTCCCGACAACCGGCGGAAGGCGGTGCGGCACTGCTCGGCCAGGCCGAGGCGGCTCATCAGCTCGCGCCAGTCGGCGGGCTGCTGGTAGAACGAGCTGTAGAGCTCGAGCGCCTCGTCGACGCGGAGCCGGTCGGGGAACTGGCTGTCCTGCAACTGCACGCCGAGAATGCGGTGCAACGCGGTCGCATCGTGCTGCGGGTCGAGGCCGTGCACCCGGATGGTGCCGCCGTCCGGACGACGCAGCCCGGCGATGCATTCGGCGGTAGTGGTCTTCCCCGCGCCGTTCGGCCCGAGGATCCCGAAGATCTCGCCTTCTTCGACGCGCAGCGATGCGCCGTCTACGACGGTGCGCCGTCCGTACCGCTTGACCAGGTGGTCGACTTCCACAACCGGCATTGCGTTGCCCTCCTGATGGGTCTCGTTCCGACCCGATCAGCATCCGGCGCGACGACCTCCCGGCACATCGACCTCGCGGCCACACCCGGGGCGCCCGCGGTCGATTCCGCCGTCCACCGATCGGTTGATGCCGACCGATTTCTTGGGTGCCGGTCAGCGTCAGATGACCGAGGTGATCCCGACCGGTCGGTGCACCAGGAAGGCCGACGGACCGGTGGCGCGGCAGGTCAGCTTGGCCGGCTCTGTTCGCTCGACGACAACGGTGACATCCACTACGCCGTGGGGAGTGTCCAGCCGGACCACGATCGGCTCGCCTTCGGGCCGGCGCACCCCGACCACCCGTACCTCGCTCACCATCCGAAGCGCGAGTTGCTCGTGGGCGAAGGCCATCGCCGCCTGTGCCGCCGGGACGAACCCGACCCGGCCGCGCAACAGCGCGCCGACCACCTCGCCGGCTTCGGCGGCATCGACGAACTCCTGCGCGGCGAACGGCAGCACCCGCCCATACAGCAACCCGGTGGGCAGCACGAGCACGTTGGCGGCGAACCGCTCACCGCCGACGTGACTGCACTCCCACACCCGGCCGGGCCGCAGCTGTGACAGCGCCTCGGACACCGGACGGCCGCGCAACGCGCAGCAGGTGTCGTGCCGGCTGTGCGCGCAGACCAGGAACGTCGGCAGTGAGTCGCAAGCCCCGACCGACCCGTCCAGCGGCAGGTCCAGCAGCTCCGCGTCGTCAGTGTAAGTGCCCCACCGTTGCACCTCGTGACCGGGCCGGCAGTTCACCAGACCCCACTTGCGCACCGTGCCCCTCGGCGTCCTGCCGAACCGCCGGACCGCGAGCGTCCGGATGCCACCGGCGGCGGCCCGCTGCTCCAGCTCGGAGGCGATCCGCGGGTCGAACCGCGACTCGCGCAGCCCGGCCGGGCCCCACGGCCCGGGCTGCTCGACCAGCAGGATCCGCCCGGCGGGGAACGCGGTACCGAGCATCGGGTCGCCGCGCAGCTGGGCACGCAGTGCGCACCGTTCCAGCGTCTCGCGGGGACGGGGATGGGTCACCGGCGGTCAGGACGCCGGCACGATGACGGCCTCGCGCAGCAGCCGGCGGGCCAGCACGAGCTGTTCGTCGGCGTCCAGCCCGGGCAGGTCCGCGGGCCGGAACGTCGCGCCGGAGAGGACGGTCTTGAGCGCAGTCTCGGCAGTGGCGGGCATGGTGACGGTCTTATCCAGCACCCGCAGATGCACCCCGGTGTCGTCGCTGCTGAGTGTGTAGCGCAGACCGGCGCGCAACCGCAATGCGGTATCCGGGGTCATCGCCGCGAGCAGTTCCGCTTGAGCGAGTGGCGCGATCGGTTCCGGCCGGGTGCCGGCGGCGAGAGTGGCGCCGAGGCCTGCGGCGACACGCGCGGTGAGCTCGTCGCCACCGCTGTCCAACAGATCGGTGAGGGCGACAAGTGTGTCGCGTAGGTGCGGCGCCAGCGTCGCCGGATCGGCGAGGTCGACCGCTGCCGGCAAGGAACCACGCAGCCTGGGGTCGGTCTTCGCCGCAGCCAGCAGCTCGGTCACCAACGCAGTGCGGGTGATCGGATGGATGCCGACCGTCAGATGGATGGACAGCTCGCCGAGCGCGACTGCGGAGTGCAGATAACCGCGCGGCAGGTACAGCGCGTCGCCCGGCGCTAGATCCGTGTCGATGAGCGGCGCTTGCTCGGCGCGGGCGGCCACCGCGGCGCGGTGCTTCTCCCACGGCTGGTCGACCAGCGGGTCGGCCAGCACCGGTTCGTGGATGCGCCAGTGCTTGCGGCCGGCGACCTGCAGCACGAACACGTCATGGGTGTCGTAGTGCGCCGCGAAGCCCTGGTTCTGCGGCGGGGTGATGTAGGCGTTGATCTGAACGGGATGACCCAGCTCCGCCGACAGCGCCGAGGCGAACTGTACGAGCGGCGGCCAGGTCCGGTGCAGCGCCTGCAGCACCAGAGTCGCGCCGTCGGCGATCAGGTTCAGCACCTTGTCGTCGGCCACCTGGTCGGTGATCGTCGCGCCCACGCCACCACCCCGGGTGTACCGCGCCGGGGCGAGCACGCCGCCTTCCTTGGCCATCCGCAGGAAGGGAGTGCGCAGACCGCGACAAGAGATCAACTCATCGACCGCGGTTGCATCGAGCAGGTCGGCGAACCCATCGGCCGAGAGTTCGGCTGACGTGCGCAGTAGCGGGCGCACACTCCAGTAGTCGCGGGCGAAATCCTCCGCAGCCAGGCCGGTGGCCCGGGCCACCGCAGACGGGGCAGCGAACTGAGGGTGCCGGACCTCATGGTCCGGCACCCCCGCGTCCGTGCTCATGTCAGGCATGCAGTGCGGTGTTCAGCTGTCGGCGCCACCATCGGCGCTACCGTCACCGGCACCACCGTCCTGCGCACCGGGAACGCCTGCGGCTCCGCCGTCGCCCGTGCCCTCGGCACCTTCATCAGCGCCACCGTCGGCGCTACCGTCACCGGCACCACCGTCCTGCGCACCGGGAACGCCGGCGGCTCCGCCGTCGCCCGTGCCCTCCGCGGCGCCATCAGCGGCACCGTCGTGTTGGCCTGGAGCACCGTCGGCACCGCCGTCGGCTGGCCCTTCGGCTCCTTCTGTGGTCATTCCGTCGTCAGTGACGCTCATCGGTACCTCCTGGATCAAGGCGTGCGCCGACGAACTCGCCGAGCGCATTGGACGTGGCGGTGGTTCCACCAAGGCTCACCGTAGCGACCGGCGCGCC
The DNA here is from genome assembly GCA_051001975.1 of Jatrophihabitans sp. Classification (GTDB taxonomy): domain Bacteria; phylum Actinomycetota; class Actinomycetes; order Mycobacteriales; family Jatrophihabitantaceae; genus DATAEG01. The sequence goes on along the minus strand of JBPCMU010000083.1, from coordinate 13,402 downwards.
ATCGCGACACCGCGTCCGGTGAACAGCTCGAATCAGGCAGCCCCGAGCGGTCCGGGAAGTGGTGGCGGCGCCAGCGGCGGCGGCGCCGAAGGGTCCGGCGTCGGTGTCGGCAGCGGGCCTGGCGCCGGCGCAGGTTCAGCCGGGCCGGGCAGGGGTGGCGGGCGCGGGGTCGGTGGGATCAACGGGTCCGGATCGGCCGGCGGAGTGGCTCCGGGATCTGGCTCAACAGGCGGGATCGTCATGACGCACCTCCGCCGTCCACTATGTCACTGCCAGCCGCACTGCGCAGCGTCACTGCGCAGCCCGACGGCGGCTGACGCGAGCCGGTCAGAGCGATCCGGTCAGTCGGGTTTGCGAGCGCGGTGCAGCGCGACGATGCCGCCGGTGAGGTTGCGCCACTGCACCTCGCTCCAGCCGTTGGCGGCGATCGTGCGGGCCAGTTCGGCTTGCGACGGCCAGCGCTGGATCGACTCGGCCAGATAGACGTAGGCGTCCGGATTGCTGGCCACCCGGCGGGCGATCCAGGGCAGGGCGCGCATCAGGTACCGCAGGTACACGAACCGGAACGGCGCGAACACCGGCCGGCTGAACTCACACACCACGAGCACGCCCCCCGGGCGGGTCACCCGGGCCAGTTCACGCAGCGCGAGCCCGACATCGTGCACGTTGCGCAGCCCGAAGCTGATCGTCGCCGAGTCGAATGACCCGTCGGCGAACGGAAGGGCCAGCGCATCGCCCGCGACGAACGGCAACCAGCTGCGTTCCTTGCGCTTCTTGCCCGACTGCAGCATGCCGATGGAGAAGTCGCAGGGCACCGCGGAGACCCCCGCGATGGCTAGTTCGGCTGTGGACACCCCCGTCCCGGCGGCCAGGTCGAGCACCCACTGGCCAGGTTCCAACTCCAGCGAGCGCCGGGTACGTCGCCGCCAGCGACGGTCCTGGCCAAGCGACAGCAAGCTGTTGGTGAGGTCGTAGCGCTTGGCCACCCCGTCGAACATGTGCGCGACGTCGCGGGGGGCCTTGTCCAGCCCGGCCACCGACGAGTCGGGGGGCGGCGCAGAGGTCTCGGGGGCAGCATTCATCTCACGTCCAGTGTCCCGCATCCGCGATGTTCAAGACGAACTGGTCGCCAGGGCAGTCAATCCGCCTTGATCATCGCGGCTGGTCGGGTGTGTCGAGCGTCTACGTGACTCGGACCGGACCGGCATCGTTTCCACTATGTAGTGGGCCGCACCCACTGCCCGCAGCCACAACCAGGAGGCAACCGCATGGCCGCGTACCAGACCATCGTCGTGGGCACGGACGGCTCGGAGACGTCGCTGCGTGCCGTTGACCGGGCCGGGGCCCTGGCCGGCGATACGCAGGCGACGCTGCTGATCGTCTGCGCCTACGAGGCCTCCAGCACGAGGGACGTCGCCGCTGCCCAGGACGCGCTACGTGGTGAGGGCTATCAGGTGGTCGGCTCCGCGCCGGCCGAGGACACACTGCAGAACGGCCGCGACCGGGCCCGGGCCGCCGGCGCCACGAAGATCGAGACGCTCGCCGAGCCGGGGGTGGCGACCACCGTGCTGCGCGACGTGGCCACGCGGCGCAATGCCGACCTGCTGGTGGTCGGTAACCGCGGCCTCAATTCCATCAGCGGCCGCATCCTCGGCTCGGTCCCGCTGGACGTCGCCCGGCGCGCCGGCATCGACGTCCTGGTGGTGCACACGACCTGATGGCCGCACGCACCCCCCCGCAAGACGCAGCCGAGCACACCGATGCTGACGGGCAGGGTTACTCCCTGCTCGCCGAGGTGATCGCAAACCTGGACCAGGAGATCGAACGGGTTCTGCTCGGCGGCAGCCGGAGGCTGACGAAAGCCGCAGCGACGAGCGCGGCCGACGTCTCGATCGAGGTAGCGGACGAGCTGTGGCGCTCGCTCGGCTTTCCTGCTGTGCCGGCCGGCGCCGAGGTGTTCACCGACGGTGACGTGCGGGCGTTGCGCATCGTCAAGGAGCTCGTGGACACCCAGGTGCTGCGGCCCGACGAGCTCACCTCGGTCACCCGGATGATGGGCCAGACGATGTCCCGGCTGGCCGACTGGCAGGGTCGGCTGTTCGCCGACCGCCTCGTCAATGCTCCCGAGACGCTCCCGGACGCCGACCCGGTCGGCTTCCTCGCCCGGCTGGTGGAGCTGCTGACCGAGGTGCAGGAGCTGGTCTGGCGCCGGCACCTCGCCGCCTTGGTGCCGAGGCTGATCAGCGAGGTCACCGCGACCGGAGACGGCTCGCAGGCCCGCGAACTGGCGGTCGGGTTCGCCGACATGACCGGCTACACCAGCCTCACCCGCCGCGTCAGCGCCCGCACGCTCACCGTGATCCTCGAGACGTTCGAGGCGATCGCGTCCGACCTCGCCGCCGAGAACGGCGGGCGGATCGTGAAGACGCTGGGCGACGAAGTGCTGTTCGTGGCCGACTCCGCCCATGGCGCCGCACAGATCGCGCTGTGGCTGCTGGAACGTGCCGAGACCGACGAACGGCTGCCGTCGCTGCGCACCGGGCTCGCGTCCGGTGCCGTGCTCACCCGCCTCGGCGACGTCTACGGCCCCGTGGTGAACATCGCCAGCCGGCTGACCACGCTGGCCAAACCGGGATCCGTGCTGATCGACCGGGCGATGGCCGCCGCCCTGCAGGACGATGACCAGTTCACCGTCCGGGCGACCCGGCGCGCGTCCGTGCAGGGCTACAGCCGGCTGCACCCGTACCTGCTGCGCCGTACCCCCTGACCCCGCCGGGGTCCAGCGGCCTCGTACTGTCGGCCCGGTGATCGACGACGCGACCCTGGCAGCAGAATTGGTGAGCAAAGCCGGTCGGCTCGCTCAGCGGATGCGGCGCTACGGCGTCGCGGTCGACCGCAAGACGTCGGTTTCCGACATCGTCACCGAGGCCGATCACGCCGCCGAGAAGCTCATCGTGGACCGCCTGCATGCCGAGCGCCCGGACGACGGCATCGTCGGCGAGGAGGGCACCCGCGAGAACGGCGCGCGCACCTGGCTGCTCGACCCGGTGGACGGCACCTACAACTACGCGTCCGGCATCCCGTTCTGGTGCGCGGCGGTGGCGTTGCTGGACGCGGCCGGCCCGGTGCTCGGCGCCGTCTACATCCCGGAAGCCGACGAACTGTGGATCGGTGGCCGCGACCTGCCGACCACCTGCAACGGCCAGCCAGTCGAGCCGCTGGTGGATCGTCCGCTCTGCGAGGTCTCGGTGTGCAGCTATCTGCACCCGGAGACGATCCCCTCGGACGACGTGCGTGAGCCACTGCTGCGGATGATCCGACCCGCCGCGACCGTGCGGATGTTCGGCTCGGGATCAGTCGAGCTGGCCTGGATCGCGGATGGGCGGATCGGCGCGTTCGCGCAGTACGACTGCCTGGACTGGGACTGGTATCCCGGTCAGGCACTGGTGCTCGGAGCCGGCGGCACGGCACGAGTCGTGCAGCACGGCGCGCATCGGTGGCACCTGGCCGGCAACCGGCGCACCGTCGATGAGCTCGCCGCCGCACTGACCGGATAACGCCACTAGCGGTTGCGTTGCCGGTCGCGGCCGTGGTGGTCGTTGTGGCCGAGACCGCCGTAGACGACCGCGCCGGCGGCGGGGATCAGCAGGAACCACCACCACTGCTGGGTGATCAGGAACAACGCCAGCGCGATGAACGGGCTGACCGCCACGACCGTGGCGCCTACCCGGCCGCCCAGCGCGCCACCGTGGTCGGGCCGGGCCACTTCGGCGGACGAGACTTGTGCTGGCACCATCGTCGACAGCGAGCGCGGCGCGGGGGCAGTCGGACCTGGGCGGGGCTCAGGCAGGTCGGTGAACAGCGGGGTGATCTCGCCCCAGGTCCGAGCCACGTAGATCTTCGCGGACCGCTCGCCGTACTCCTCGGCATCGATGCGGCCGGCGGACATGTGGTCGTCCAGTGCTTGGAGAGCAGCGTCCCGCTCCACCTTGCCGATCCGGATCGCGTCCTGGCTCGACTGCGTAGCGGCACCCTCGTCGTCGGTCATCTCATCCTCGCCCGTCTGCTGCGGTGTCCTCGCCGGATAGCTCTGCGTCCAGTTCCGCCGTCCGCGCCTTGCGGGCCGCGAACTGCTCGTGCATGCCTTCGGCGAGACGGGCCCGCGGCTTGGCCAGCAGCACGTAGGAAAGCGGCAGTGACAGCACCGCCGCAATGACCGCGGCCAGCAATCCGTTCACCCCGACCAGCCACAGCACCCCGAAGAGGAGACCGAACAGCACGACCCGCAGCGCTGTGTAGATCCACAGCGCGGCAAGCGGATGCGTCGGTCTTCCTGGCACGGCCCCCAGCCTACGAGAGGTGTCGATCCGATGCCCGGTGCGGCTCAGCCATGGTCCGTACTCAAGGCTGCTGCGGTTCCGGCAGCGGATAGGTGCGGCCCTCGAACTTCGTCGAGAGCACCACGGTGGTGCGGGTGCGCGCCACTCCACGGATTCGGTTGAGCGTGCCGATCATCCGCTCCAGGCCGCCCACGTCGGCAACACGGATCTTGACCACGTAGGACTCCTCGCCGGCCACGAACCAGCAGTCCTCGACCTCGGGCACCTCGCGCAGTTCGGTGGCGACCCGCACCTCGTCGGCGTTCTCGTTGAGGAACACCCCGATCAACGCGGCCATCGAGTAGCCGAGCGCCTCCGGGGTGACGCTTGCGTGATAGCCGGTGATGACGCCAGAGGCCTCCAGCTTGCCGACCCGCTCGTGCACGCTCGGCGCGGACAGCCCTACCTGCCGGGCCAACTCCGCGTACGTCGCCCGCCCGTTCGCGCGCAACGCGTCCACGAGCCCCCGGTCCACCGCGTCCATGCCCGCAGGCTATCTGCCCGGCGCGTCTCGTCGAGAGGGAGGTTGTCGGCGCCGAGCGGGAGCTTTCCATCACGGTTATCGGCGTGTCGCGACGAAAACCTCCCTCTCGCCAGAAGGCACCACCGTGACCGAGCCGAACCGAACACGCGATGAGCGCTTGCGCGAAGAGCCGATCGCCCGCGCGCGACGAAGGAGCGCTTGCGGCCGAGCGAAGCGAGGGGTTCGGTTCAGAGGGGGCCCCGATGCGCAGCGAGGGGTCCGCGAGGAACCGACAAAGCGATCGATAGATACAGCGTGTTCACCTTGCTCTACTTGTTCGTGCCTTGGGACACCGAACCTTGCAGTTGGCGTTGGAAGATCAGGTACACCAGAAGCACGGGCAGCACGGTGATCACGACGGCGGCGAACAGCGCACCGAAGTTGACCGAGTAACCCGCTTGGGAGTTGTAGTTCGCCAGGCCCTGGGTCAGCACGAATCGCCGGGTGTCGGTGTTCAACGCGATCGGCAGCAGGTACTGGTTCCACAGGCCGACGAAGTTCAGGATCGCCACCGTGGACAGACCGGGCCTGGCCATCGGCAGCATGATCGAGAAGAACGTCCGCCACTCCCCCGCGCCGTCGATGGCCGCCGCCTCCGCGATGGAGTTCGACAGACTCTTGAAGAACGAGAACATGAAAAACACGGTGAACGGCAGGGAGAATGCCCCGTAGGTGAGGATCAGGCCCGGCAGCGTGTTGAGCACACCCAGCTGCCGCAGGATGAAGAACAGCGGGACGATAGCCAGGAAGATCGGGAACGTCAGGCCGGCCAGCATGAAGTAGTAGACGATCCGGCTGCCGGGGAAGGGGAAGCGGGCCAGGACGTAGGCGCACATCGAACCGAACGTCATCGTCAGGATCAGGCCACCGAACACGACGATGAGCGAGTTGACGAAGTAAGTCCCGATATGCGCCGTTGACCACGCGCTGACGTAGTTCTTGAAGTTCCAATGTTTGGGCAGCGCGAACGGTGAGGAGAAGATCTCCTGCGACGTCTTGAACGACGACATGACCGTCCACAACATCGGCAGCACGACCAGCAGCGACCAGACGGACAGCACGGCGTGGGAGAAGGTGCCGACGGCGCGGTCGCCGGACGTCTTGCGGTTACCCGGCTCGCCGGCAGACTCGGCGGGCAGCGTGCCGCGCTTCGACTCGGCGACCGTCTCAGTCATTCCGCCACCTCGTTCGTGCCGCCGGTGAGCCTGTTCACTGTGAATACGATTGCCGCGAACAGCAGTGTGATGATCGCCAGCACCACGCCCATCGCGCAGGCGTACCCGAACTGTTGCTTGACGAAGGCAGTGTCGAACAGTCTCTGGGTAATCACGAGGGTGGAGTTGTTCGGGCCGCCGGCCGGGTTCAGGCCGGCCATGTAGACGAAGGCGTCCAAGGAGACGATGCCCATGTAGATCACGCTGGTCTGCACGTTGTCGCGGATCATCGGGATGGTGATCGAGACCGCGGTACGAAATCGGCCGGCGCCGTCGATGCGCACCGACTCGTAGATCTCCGCAGGCACACCCTTGATCGCCGCTACGAACAGCACCATGTAGAAGCCGACCAGACTCCAGACGATGACGAACATCGTCGCGATCATCGCGGTCTTCTCTTCACCCAGCCAGGCGTAGGACTTGAAGCCACTGAAGCCGAGGTGCGTCAACGTGCCGTTGAGCAGCCCTGAGCTCGGATCGTAGATCTGGTTCCACATGATGGCGATCGCGATGGCCGGGATCACGTACGGAAAGAACGACACGACGCGGTACACACTCGAGTTGCGCAGCCCACGCACCGGCCCGGTGCTCGGTCCGCCGACCGTGACCAGTGAGGCGAAGAACAGTGCGATCACGATGGTGACGACCGGTAGCACCAGCCCCAGCGTCACGCTGTTGCGCACCGCCCGGCGGAAGGTCTCGTCGTGCAGCAAGTTCGTGTAGTTCTTCAGTCCAATGAACTTCTTTCCGGCGTCAAAGCCCCTCCAGTCGGTCAGCGAGTAGTAGAAGGCCTGCGCAAACGGCGAGATCACCAGCACCACGTACCCCAGGACGGGCACGATGAGGAACACCACGAAGAAGCTGACTCTGTCGAACGTCAGATCTTTCTTGCTCCACCTCCGAAGCGCGAACGTGCGGTCGCGCGTCGGAGGTGGCGTGGTGATGCCGGAGGTCATTTGACCTCGATCTTCTTCACTGACGGGTCCTTGCGCACCTTGTCGACGATGGACTGCATACCGTCGGTCAGCGTCTTCACGCTGGACCCACCGGACAGGAATGTGTTCCACAGCACCAGCAGGTCGGTGTTGACGCCGTAGTAGTCGACAAAGCCCCAGGTGAACACGTTGGAGCCTGCGTCGGCCAGCAGCTTCAGCTGCGACTTCAGCGCGGTGGAACCGAACCCGTCAGCCGGGACGGTGTCCTTGACGATGGTCGGCGAGTGAGTCGCTTTGGCAAAGTTCGCCGCCGCGTCCGCCGAGAGCATGGCCCGGAGGAACTCCTTACCCCCGGCGGAGTTCTTCGCCTTCGACGGCACGATGTACTGCTCACCGGCCGCACTGTGCAAGGCAGCAAGCGGGAACTTCGAGTTCGAGGTCACGGTCGGCTCAAACGTGCCGGTCATCTCGAACCCAGACTTCGTCTGGTCCTTCATCTCGTTCTCGATCCACGACCCGGACGGGTAGAGGATCGCCTGCTGCGCGTCGCTCCACTGTGCCTGGGCGGCGGTGAACTGCGTTCCGGCGCCGCCGGGCTTGACGTACCCGGCGTCGATGATCTTCTTCATCCCGGTCAGGACCTGCTGCATGGGATCGGAGCGGAAGCAGTCGGCCTTGATGTTGTCCAGGGCCAGGCGGACGTCGTCGCCGCCCTCCTTGATCGCCGAGGAGATGGCCAGCGTCAGATAGTAGGTCGCGGCCTCCTTGCCCCACACGAACAGGTACTTGCCCTTGCTCTTCGCCTGGCCGCCGAGTTGGTAGGCCTCGTCCCACGTCTTGGGCGGCTGCCAGCCGTTCTGCTCGAACAGCGACGTGGAGTACCACAGCCCGTACACCGTCAGGACGTAGTTGAGCACGGCGAATTTGCCGTCATAGGTCCCAGGCGCCATCACGTTGGGGTAGAGCGTGTCCTTGATGGTCTTGCCCTCGTAGTTCTTCGCATTGATCACGTCGGTCAGGTCCTCGAGCTGGTCGAGCACGCCGGCGATGCCGATGTTGCCCTTGCCCGAGTCGTCGATTACATCCGGCGGGTTTCCGCCCACGAAGCGCGGCTGAAGCGACTGCGCCAGGTTGGTGGCCGGGGTGACCTTGACCTTGACCCCAAGACCGCTCTGCTTCTTCTCCAAGGCCTTGCCGGCGAACTGGGTGTACGCCACGCCGTAACCGCCGTTGAAGATCACAGCATCGACGCTGGAGCTCTTCGCGACACCGAACGGGTTGTCGCTGGTGACCTTGCCCGTCTCCTTCTTGGTGTTCTTGTCCCCGCCGCCGGCGCAGGAGGCTAGCGCTCCGCCCAGCGGCACCAAGGCGGCCGCGGCCGCCGTGCCGCGCAAGAAGTTGCGGCGGTTCAGGTCGAGCCCGGTGCGTGGTTCGTTCATTGCTTCCCTCCGAGGTGGGTCATGCCGACCGACGAATGCGGCCGGTGTAGCGGGCTTCTAGTGCGGTGTTGTGCGCGTCGCCTTCAGGGATGTTGGCGGACAGATAGACGAGCAGTTCGTCGCCGGACTCGATCTGCCGGCGCAGCACTTCGGCGATGATCATTTGCGCCAGCAGTGCGGCGGTGATCGACGAGATCCCGCAGGCGGCTCCCCCGTCGGGTAGCGGCAGCACCGCGTCGCCGAACGGCGCACCGTTGTCGAGCACGACGGTGGCGAAATCCTTGAGCTTCTTGCCCGACGGGTGCCGCGACTCGACGACGTCGGTGTGCGCCGAGGACGTGATCGCGATGATGGGGTGACCGGCCTCGGCGACGATCGAGGCGAACTCCACGATGGAGCCGTTGATGCCGGAGTTGGAGGCAATCACCATGACGTCGTCCGGGCCGATCGGGGCCAGGTCGTAGATCTCCCGGGCGATCGCCGGATCGCGCTCGAGCTTGTCGTCGCGGAGTTGCTGCGGCGTGCGGTCGCCGTACATGACTACGTCGCGCAGGCTGATCATGTTGGTCGGGATGAGTCCCCCGGCGCGGCCGGCGATCTCCATTGCCAGCGCCTGCGAGTGGCCGGAGCCGAACGCGTGCACCACACCCCCGCTGCGGACCGCTGCAACGATGAGATCCGCCGCAGCGGCGACGCCCTGCTCCTGCGAACCGGCGACATAGTCGATCCGATCGCGGATGACGCGCACGAAGGCTTGCGCACTCACGCTCGTTTCAGCCACCATTTGATCAGTCATGAGCAGTACCGGTCACTGGGAGATGATGCACTAGATGTCGGCTCCCGTCAGATCTTCCGCGCCCGAGTCGTGGCGCGGGTCGCCCGGATTAGCGTCGACCCGCTGTTCTGCCCCGCCCAGCCGCGTTCGTCGGTGCCACGTCTGCAGCACTGATTGGGTGTCTACACGACCTGCAGAAATTTGTCTATACCACTTTGCGGCAGGTGCCTCTAAGGTAGGCGAATCGTGATACAGCCATTGGTGTGCGGGGCGGATCTGGGCGGCACCAGCACCCGTGTGACGATCTCCGATCTTTCCGGTTACCGGCATGGGACCGGGCGGGCCGGCGGCGGAAACCCGACCACCCACGGTGCAGCTGCGGCGGCTGAATCGCTGTCGATCGCGCTGCGCGCTGCGCTGGCCGGTCTCGACCCGGCCAGGGTGCGTGCACTGGTACTCGGGCTCGCTGGCGGTGGCGCCCTGGTCGACCCGCGGGTCGCGGCCGTGTACGACGACATGCTGCGCTCGGTCGGGGTGCTGGTGGCCCCGATCGTGGTCGGCGACGCGTTGTGCGCGTTCACCTCGGCTACGGCCGAGCCGGACGGCACGGTGCTGCTCGCCGGGACGGGGGCGGCGGCGGCCCGGGTTCGTGGCCTCCAGCTGTACGAGACCGCCGACGGTTGGGGCTGGTTACTGGGCGATCACGGTTCGGCCTACTGGATCGGGCGCGAAGCAGTCCGTGCGGTGCTTGCCGAGGTGGGCGCGGTGGGCCCGCCAACGACGTTGCGGGCGGCCATCTGCGCAGAGTTGCTGGACCGCGTGCCCGGCGACCCGATTCGGGACCGCAACGAGTTGATCAACGCGGCGGCGGCCCGCCCACCCATTCAGCTGGCCACCCTTGCCACGTTGGTGGTGGCCGGTGAGCGCTCCGGGGATGCCGCCTCTGCGCAGATCTGCGACCGGGCCGCCGAACTGCTCTGCGACACTGTCGGCCTCGTCCGCAACGCTGCTGAGGCCACTCCGATCGTCGTCAGCGGCAGCGTGGTGCGAGCGGCGGATTCGTCGGTGGGCTCCCGGGTCCGGACGCTGCTCGCGCGACGATTTACCGGAGCCGTGCTTGCGCCGACCGACGGCACACTGGGCGCGACATGGCTGGCCATCCGGGCGCTCGATCCGGACGGTGATCTGGCCGCAGCGCACCACCGACTCAGCGATGCGGCCGACCTGGCACCGGGTCAGCGCGGAGGCGGATGACCACCATCGACAATGGGTCCAGGCGGTCGCGTCCGCGCCGAGCCCGCGAGGCCGGCGCCATGGGCCTTCCGCAGCTTCTTCTCGGTTCGCTCGTTCATCACGACTCCGGGGTGCTGCAGTGCCCACGGCGCGACAGCGCGGAGCACCTTGCGCATCGGGTAGTCCACCTGGGAGATGACCACGATGCCCTCGTAGCCGGGGAAGATCGACCACTTCCGCTTGAAGGAGTGGACGTTCGGTGTCATCAGCGAGAGGGACGCACCGGACCGGCCACCGGTGGAATAGTTCACCTGCTCGATGTGACGCAGCTGCATCTCCGGTTCCCAGCCGCGCAACCCGCGTATCCGCAGCATGCCGTCGTCCAGGACGAGCCGACCCCGCCAGAGGCTGACGAACCACGGCGCGAAAAGGGCAATCACCACCAGCCCGAACACGCCGAGCCCCACGGTGCCCTGCGTGAACGCGGTCACCGCGGTGGCCAGGAACGCGGCCTCGATGAGCAGCAGCGTGATCCGCATCCACAGTTGCGTCTTGATCACCGTCCGCGTCACGCGCGCCATTCAAGCAGCCATCCCGCCGACGTGTGGAGGACGTCCCGATGACCGCGCTACGCCAGGAGGTGCTCACTCTTCCCGCGGCCGAGCTCGGGACGGACAATCCCCTCCCGGCCCTGCACCCACTCAGCAGCGTCGCCGAGATGAGCAACCTCGATGAGTTGCCCACCGACATGGCCGAACGGATCAGCTACGGCCGGCTGCGAGCGCTGCTGCCGTACACGGTGCAGGACGGATACCGACGCGACCGCGCCGAGCGCACCGTCGCCACCGTCGTGCTGGAGAACGAACACCTGCGGGCCACTGTGCTACCCGAGTTCGGCGGCCGGCTGTGGTCGTTGGTCGACCGCGCCACCGACCGCGAACTGCTCTTCTGCAATCCGGTGCTCGCCTTCGGCAACCTCGCGCTGCGCGGTGCCTGGTTCGCCGGCGGCGTCGAGTGGAACCTTGGCTCGACCGGCCACACCACGCTGACCTGCGCGCCGCTGCACGTCGCACAGGTCGACACGCCGGAGGGCGATCCAGTACTGCGGCTGTGGGAGTGGGAGCGCACTCGCGATCTCGTCTACCAGGTCGATCTACGGTTGCCCGCCGACTCGCGCTGCCTGTTCGTGAACGTGCGGGTGCGCAACCCCACCGACGCCGAGGCGCCGCTGTACTGGTGGTCCAACATCGCGGTCGCACAACGACCGGACACCCGGGTGGTGGCACCGGCCACCACGGCCTGGCGCTCGGGCTACACCGGGAGCCTGGAGAACGTCGCCATCCCGGCTCCGGACGGCGCGGACGCCAGCTATCCGGCACAGGCGCCGCGGGCGGCCGACTACTTCTTCGACATCGACGCGCCGCAGCGGCCGTGGATCGCGGCCCTCGATGCGGACGGGTACGGCCTGGCACACACCTCGACGGCCACCCTGCGGGGTCGGAAGTTGTTCTGTTGGGGAGACACCACCGGCGGCCGGCGGTGGCAGGAGTGGCTGTCCGGTCCGGGCGCTGCGTACCTGGAGATCCAGGCCGGCCTGGCTACTACCCAGCTGGAGAACCTGCGGCTCGACGCCGGGGCGGAGGTGTCCTGGACCGAGGTGTACGCCCCCGTCCGGGCAAGCGGTCACGACGGTGACTGGCCGACCGCGCGGGCCGGCGTCGAGGCCGCGCTGGCCACCGTCGACGCGCCCGCGGGGGTGGACGCCGCGCACACGCGCTGGCGCGAGACGGTGGCCGATGCCAACCCGGCCAGTTTGCTTGCCACCGGATCGGCGTGGGGGGCGCTCGAGCTCCGGGCCAGATCAGCCCCCGCAATGCCCGGCACCCCATTCCCGACTCCGGCGGTGCTGAGCGAGGCCGCGGCCGTCTTCGCGGCGCTGCTCGAGTCCGGTTCGCTGCCGTCGCTGGATCCGTCCCGGCCACCGCCGCTGCCGCCGATCACCGAACATTGGCAACGGCGACTCACCAGCACCGGCTGGCTGCAGCGTCTGTACCGGGGCCTGGCCCGTGCTGCAGCGGGCGACGAGACGGGGGCCGGCGAGGAGTTCGCTGCATCGCTGGCCGACCGCCGCACCGCGTGGGCATTGCACGGCCTGGCATTGCTCGCCGGGGCCGACCGAGCCGGTCTGCTCGTCGAGGCAATCACCCTGGCGCCGGACTGCACACCGCTGCGGTTGGAGCTCGCCGAGGCGCAGCTAGCTGCCGCGGACCCGGCCGCAGCTCTCGACACACTGGAGGGCTTCGCGGGTGACGATCCGCGATTCGGGCGCAGCTGCCTGCTGCGGGCCCGCGCGCTCGTGGCGACCGGCAACATCGAAGCGGCGGCTAGTGTCTTCGCTGCCGGGTTCGAGATCGCCGACATCCGTGAGGGTTCAGACGAGCTGACCGCAACCTGGCACGCGATCGCCGGCGACGCCCCGCTGCCGGCCCGGTACGACTTCCGGATGAAAAACCCACGAATCGACCGGCGCGGAGGAGTTGCTCGATGAAGATCACCGTCAACGGCAAGGAGTACGACTCCTGGGACCAGGTCCCGGCCGAGCTGCGCGAGACAATCCGCAAGGCCGGCTTGTTCGGTGGCCACACCGGGGTGATCCCACCTCTGCCTGGCCCACCGGCGGCCCCGACACAGCAGCTCCCGCAACGGCCGGCGTACCCGCCGCAGCAGCCGTTCCAGCAACCGCAGCAGACCTACCAGGAACAGCCGCAGGCCTCCGACGGGATGGTGACGCTCAACGGCCAGCCCTACGATCCGAACCAACCGGAGAAGAAGCGGCGCTGGTGGAATCGCAAGGGCTGAACTGATCGGCGGGCGGTCGGCGATTGCGCGTCCTACTCTGGACGG
>JBPCMU010000082.1:0-39352 GCA_051001975.1 Jatrophihabitans sp. | reverse complement strand
CCGCGGTACTGACCGCCGCCGTGATTCCCGCCGCCGGGTGTGTCCCGGGAGGGCCGGTCCGGCGGCCGGCTGGGCCACTCGGCGGCGATGATCGCGTCGAACTCCGCCTGTACGAGATCGTCGTCCGAGCAGCTCAGATCCACGAACTGCTCGCCGCTGCTACGTGCGACGTCACCGCGGGGGTCGGGGTCGGTCACTGTGCTCATGGCGCCTCACCCCACTAAGGCGTTGATGGCCTGCCGGTCCCCATCGCCCTTGCTGAAGGTGGAGATCTTGCGCGGCTTGGCCTTCTCCGCGACCGGGATCCTGAGGGTGAGCACGCCAGCGTCGTAGCTGGCGTCGATGTGCTCGGTGTCCAGGTTGTCGCCGAGGATGAGCTGGCGACTGAACACCCGCGGGCTCGTTCGGCGGCGATCATCTCGGCATCGCCGTCGCGGGCGGCTCGTTCGGCCTTCACGGTGACCACGTTGCGTTCCACATCGAGATCGATCGAGTCCGAGTGGACGCCGGGAAGATCGAACTCGACCACGAACGTGTCCTAGTCGCGCCAGGCGTCCATCGGCATCACGGACGGGCGGCCCAGGGTGCCGCTGGTGCCCAGGACCTGCTGGGTGAGTCGGTCCAGTTCGCGAAATGGGTCGGTGCGCATCAGCATCGTTTCCACCTCCATAGTCAGATTCCTGATGCTGTTGTGGTCATAGACCGCGCCCTGTGATCTATGCTCTGAGCTATAGATTTGTTTTAGCACCCGTGGCACGCTGGTGCAAGACCCAACCAGAAGGAATTTGAGCGAGGAAGGACGGGCAGCGGTGGGAGTACCCGGGCCCGGCAGCGCGCGTGGCGTGTATGGCATCTCCGTCGCGGCCGAACTGGTCGGCACGGGGGCGCAGAACCTGCGCCTGTACGAGGCTCGCGGCCTGCTCGAACCCGAACGGACCGAGGGCGGGACGCGCCGCTACAGCGCGGACGACCTGGACCGACTACGCCGTATCGGCGACTTGCTCAAGGCCGGACTGAACCTGGCCGGCATCGGACTAGTCCTCGATCTAGAAGCCCAAAACACCAAGCTGCGAGCAGAAAAGGAGGAATCGCTCGCGGACAGACAGCTCTGACCGCAAGGAGAATCATCCATGCACAGAACCAAGTCCGCTCCTGTAAGTGTCCGACTATGTGTGGTGGTGTCGGGGTAGCTTGACAGCAGCGTCCCTGGAACGCTTCTGGTCTGGAGGTGACACATGTGTGGCGTCGTCACCGCCGGGCACGGCTGTGTGGTGAGCGGTGATTCGTTGAGCGTTCAATGCAGCGTATCGGGTGCCGAACTGGACGACTCCCTTAGCCGTTTCGAGAATGAAGGCGGGCGGGTCGGGCCAGCCGTCGCAGTGTCGCCTCAGCCGGCCCTTTCGGGGCTTCGGCAAGAACTGAGACGTTGCGATGAGCTCGAGTCACCGGTCGCAGTTGTCCCGCGGCGAGGACGAGGTCGGCACGGCGACGTGGGCGGGGTCGGTGCCGGTGGCGCACGGGGTCGCGCCGCGGGTGCGGGTCGGGCGCAGCCGGTGGTTCAACTTGCTGTGGCTGCTGCCGATTGGCTTCGTCGCGCTGATCGTCGCCGTGGCTGTTGCGAAGGGTCTGCGCACGCCGGGCAAGGACTGGTTCCGCATTCACAAGCCCGTTCCGTCCGATCCACTGTGGACCGCGAACAAGGACTCGATCAGCGTGCCGGGCCAGTTCGGGTTGCCGGGCCCGCGGCATTCGATCGGACAACTCGAACTCGCCCAGCGGGCGTCGAGCGGCCACAGCGCACACACCGTCTACGGCGGCCACGAGCACGTCCTGCGGCAAACCGTGATCGCGCTCGCCGCCGGTGCGAACCTTGATGATCAGGAGAATCCGGGCGAGGCGACCGGCCAGGTCCTCGGCGGTCGGGTCAGGCTGGCGGCAGGTGACACCGGCTGGGAAGGATCGCCCGGTGACCTGCTCACCGTGCCCGATACTCGACACTCGCTCGAAGCACTCGGAGCGTCCACCATCTGCTCACCGTCGCCAAGTCGCGACGTGGCGATCAGTAGCAAGGGCTGTCTCAACGCCGAGACCGGTCACCCGAACCAGCGGTAGGAGCGATCATGAGCGATACGAGTCAGGGCAAGTCCGAGCTCAAAGGACCGGGTGCGGCCCGCGCGTCGCTCAAAGACGAGCATGCGCTGATGCTGAGCGACGTGACCTCTCGTGCACAGGCTGTCACCTCGAACGCCGATGAGGGCAGATGGCCCCAACCGGAGCTACGGGAACTGTTGAACTACCTGCACCTCGAGGTCTTGCGGCAGCTGGTGGACGAGGAATGGCTGCTGTTTCGGGTCGTTCGCCACGCCCCGGAACAACTGGAACAGCTGCGCCGCGACCACCTCGAGTTACGGCTGGCAATCGAACTGCTCGACCAGGCCGCCGCAACCGCAGGCAGCACCGAGGGATTGTCGCCGCGACAATTGTCAGCGACCACCCGCGATCTGCTCACCCAGCTCGAACGCCACGTCGTCGCCGAGGACGAACTGGCGATCTTGGGCGACGTCGCGCCCGCCACCGCCAGCTTCGGTGCCCAGCCCCACGAGTGGTACGCCATCACCGAGGGACCGGTCGTGGATCTGGACCAACTGCCCGGCGAACTTGGCGCCGACGCAGCGCTGGCACGGCTCGTGCGACTCGAACGACGCGAGGAGGTAGAGGTTCGATCCAGCTTCGACCCGAGCCCGCTATGGCAACGGCTGATGGCCGGCGATCCCGGTGGATACGAAGTCACCTACCTCGAGCGGGGCCCCAACCACTGGCGCGTGCAAATCATCCGCCGACCAGAACACTCCACACCGCAGCCGTACGCGTGAGTACCCCCACTCGCCCGAACCCGACGTCGCGCTCAGACCAACTGGACTTGTCCGACTCAGCGGATGGGAACCCACCAGGCCAGAGGCCCGCCTGAGTGGGTGTCCGCGTGGAAATGACGGTCACCCGCAAGTCCCGGTCATCGATCCCGTTGCGGGCAGCTGCCCGTAAAGGTGCGTCATACCGGACGGTCAAGATCGTCCGATGCGCACTGGTGCTGGTCGTGTCCGACCGCCCAGATCGCGACCAGGGAAGGTTCGGCATTCGGAATGACTTTCAAAGAGTATTGCGCTGTGCGGTTTCGCGGATATGCAAACGGTCGATCGGGGAAGCGGCGCGACGATGCTTCGCGTGTGCCAGGATCGGCTGATGCGTTGTGTCGCCGCCAGCCCGGAGCGCTGGAGCGATGTCGTGGCAGTCATGGGTACCAAGGGCGATGCCGCCCGGTGCTGGTGTCAGTTCTTAGTTGCGTCCACGGATGTGGTGTTTGATCTTCGCCCGATAAGGCGTGGCGGCCAGATGTGAGACGGCCACCGCGTGATCCTTTCCGAGACCCAACCAAGGTTCTCGAGCAAGGAGCAACGCGATGACCGCAACACCGAGTATCGACCTGTCCGGCTGGCTGAGTGAGCAGCTGGGTCAGGCCAGTCCTGATCTGCTTCGGCAGATGATCACCAGGTCGTGCAGGCGTTGATGGGTGCCGAGGCGGATGCTGTCTGTGGTGCGGAATACGGCGTGCGCAGCGAGGAACGCACGAATATCCGTAACGGCTATCGGACCCGGGAGTGGGATACCCGGGTCGGGACGATCGATCTGGCGATCCCGAAGCTGCGCTCCGGGTCCTATTTCCCGGTGCACCGTCCGCCGATACACCGGGCCCTTCGTCTTGAACTCGTGCATCAGCTCCCGCAGCGTCTGTTCCCCGCCTGTCACGGCCGGGAACACCACCTCCCGGACCGCGTCATCCGGTGCGCCCAGCGCGGCCTCGGCGATGTTGGAGAGGATGTTCTCCTTGCCGGTAACCTTCTTGAACGCGTTGATCAGCTCGTTCGTGACCCTGCGTTCGGCGCGGGCACCGATCCGATGCACCGTCGCGATCAGCAGCTCAACCAGCGTCTCGGTGATCTCCTGTTCCCGTTGATGCACCAACGCTGCCAGCAGCGTCACCGTCAACGGCTGCGGATGACGACGTAGATGCGAGGGCGCTTCCACCGCGGCCCGGGCCCGCCAGTCATCGAGGATCCTGGGAGCGACGTCGACGAATAGCCGGGCCGGCAGATCTAAGGCGCGAACCGCCTGCAGCTTCCCGATCTCGGTCATCATCGATTCCAAACTGACGTTGCCCGGGCTGGCCTTGATCAACGACAGCAGCGACCCAGCTTCGTCGCTATCGTCCTCGCCGGCCTCATCTCTGTTGGTCGCGATCAAGGTGAGCAGCCGGTCCGCCGCCGTAGGACCAAGTCGGCCCTCGATCCGTGATGCCCAGTTCCGCTCCGCTGTGCGCAACGCCGAGCGAACCATCCGAAGCAACCGGCCAGCTGTCGGCGGCTCGATCCGCAGCCGCCGGAACTCGGCCAGGAGCTCATCCCGGACTCGATCAGGTCGCCGCTCCGCGTGCGCGACGGCTTTCGACAGCCAGCCCGTCAACGTCTCCTGGTCCGCGACCGTCGCCAGGCGATAGCCCAATGATCCCGAACCTGGGCACGGTGATACTCGATCGTCCTGCCAGCCCACTCATAGAATCCGAGATCGACGGCGGCAACGCCGAGTTGGCGGGCAACGAACGCGATGACCTCGTCCGGGATCTCCGAACGTCCACGCGGGAAACGGCCATACCGGCTGTAATGTTTCAGCAGCAACGCGAACCCCAGCGCCGTCGCGCCCCGCTTGCCGACGAGCAGATCCCGATCCTCATCCAGCAGCGTCCAGAACTCGATCAGCTCGTCGACGTCAAACCCAACTGGCTCCATACAGCGCAATCATTCCTGCCCGGCCCGCTCCTCGGGCCGCCCCATTGGGGCTGGTGACGGCACCGTTACCAGCACCCCCTAGTTCGACGGAAGGATGGTCATGGCGCTGGACGAGCACGCAGCGAAGTGGGCTTCGGTGGCGATGCGGGTGCTCGACACGCCCTACCCCTGGGCAGCCGCGCATCTGTCGGCTGGCCCTGAGGACGTCGACGCCGCCCCGATGCGCCTGCACCCCGCCTTCCACGGCAGCCTCGATTGGCACTCCAGCGTGCACATGCAGTGGTCGTTGTTGCGGCTGCGCACGCTGGCCCCTGGCGCACTCGAGGAGGCGGGGCTCACCGCAGGGATCGACGACCTGCTGCTGGGTCGGCTCACGCCGCAGCACGTCGGCGTCGAGGTCGAATACCTACGTGCCCATCGCGGGTACGAGCGGCCCTACGGCTGGGCCTGGGCCGCGCAACTGGCTGCGGCTGCACGGGTCAGCCAGGCGCCAGAGCTGGGTGAACTCGGTGCCAGTCTCGCGGGTTTGGCCGAGCAGGTCCGCGTCTGCGTTCTGGACTGGTTGCCGCGCCAGGCGTACCCCGTGCGACATGGCGTGCATTCCAACAGCGCGTTCGCCCTTGCCCTGCTGCACGAGGCATTCGGCGCGGACGCTCTCGCCGACGCGGAGGTCTGCGCGGCGATCGAGGCACGGGCCCGAGCGTGGTTCCTGGCCGATCACAACTACCCGACGCAGTGGGAACCGTCCGGCGCCGACTTCTTGTCCCCGGCGCTGTGCGAGGTGGAGCTGATGCGCCGAGTGCTCGGTCCGATCGAGTTCTCGGACTGGTTGGCTGCGTTCCTGCCCGATCTCGGCGTGGACCCGGGCAATCCGCTGTTCGCGCTGCCGGTAGTGCTCGACGACACCGATGGCCAGTTGGTGCACCTCTACGGGTTGGGGTTGTCCCGGGCCTGGCAGCTGCGCAGGCTGGCCAGTGCGTTGCCGGTCGACGATGCCCGGGTCGAATTGCTGCGCGAGGAGGCCGCCGAGTACGTGGTCTGGGCCGCTCCGCAGATCGACGGCGGTGACTTCATGGCGACGCATTGGCTGGTCTCGTTCGCGCTGCTCGCCGAGTGCGCCGCCTGACGGCTTGGCGGCGATCTCGGGCGCGGCGCGTGAGGTCCACGTCGCTGGTGGGTGGTGCTGGCAAAAATCCGATGCGAGGAACTCGGCCAACCGGTATAGATCCCGTTCATGACAATCGATACCGGCCTGCCGGCCAAGTTGCGCAGTGCGGTCGTCGTGCACGTCGAGGAACAGTCCTGTGACGTGTGGCTCGGCGGAAGTCCAGAGGTTGCTCGGTACGCAGCCCAGTTCCCTTCGCCGCACCTAGAGCGGGTGTCGCCAGGACACGTGGTCGCCGTGGCTTCAGCCCCTGACGGTACGAATGTGGTGCTTTGGCGTTGGTATGACGCAGTCGTCGTCGGACACGACGCGTCGGGATCGGTGCGTCTGTGGGAGCCCGCGCACGGCGAGGTTCTTGCGCGCACCCGGTCGTCCTACGAGCCGCAGCGTCCGGGCTCGCGGGTGTACGCGTCCGCAGGACTGCCCGGCGCGGAATGGTGGGCGGTGAGCGCCGTAACCGCCTCGCCGGAGGCGGCGGTCGTCGAGTTGGACGCAGTGGCCGACCTCTACACGCAGAACGACCTCTGGCGCAGTGCGCTGGCCATCCAGGGTTAAGACTGCCTCGGCGGTATCTGGCCTTGACGGATGGTAAGCGCGTCCGGCCACCTGGTGCGGCGGAGTCCGTACGATGAGGGGGAGATGACCCACCCCTCGGAGCTCGCGGACCGGCTGCGCGAGCGGGGCCTGCGAATGACCTCGCAACGTCAGCAGGTACTGGACGCCGTCCGCGAGCTGGAGCACGCCACGCCGGAGCAGGTTGCCGCGGCGGTGGCCGGCGTCGATCTCACCACCGTCTACCGGGCGCTGGAGTTGCTCGAGGAGCTCGGCCTGGTGGCGCACACCCACCTCGGGCATGGCGCACCCAGCTACCGAATGGCCGGCGACCACCACGTCCACATCGTCTGTCACGACTGCGGCTCGGTCGTCGACGCCGAGCCTGCGTTGGCCCGCGGGCTGCGAGACCGGCTGCGTACCAAACACGACTTCGAACTGGATCTCTCCCACTTCACCGTGTTCGGCCGGTGCGGGAAGTGTGGACGGGACCGGGCCGAGCGGGAACAACCAGGGGCGGCAGAGCGATGAGTACTGATGTGACGTCACCCGAGTCCCCGCTGCTCGACCTCCCCGGCGCCGTCGGTGCGATCGGCGTCGATGCCGGCACCGCCCAGCACTACGGCGACCCGCTGCGCGAACAACGCACGCTGGCCGATGGCGCCGCGTTGCTGGACCGATCGACCCGAGACGTGCTGGTCATCCCCGGCCCAGACCGGCTGAAGTGGCTGCACAGCATCTGCTCCCAGCACGTCCTGAACCTGACCGACGGGGACAGCACCGAGTCGCTGGTGCTCTCCCCGAACGGCCACGTCGAGCAGCACTGGCAGGTGACCGAGCTCGGCGGCCAGCTCTGGCTGGATACTGAGCCCGGTGCTGCCGAAGAGGTCTACGGCTACCTCGACAAGATGCGCTTCATGAGCCGGGTCGAACCCGCGGTGGTGACCGCCGACTGGGCGGTCCTCACGCTGGCCGGTCCGGATGCCGCGGCGGTGCTCGAACGGGCCGGGTTGCCGCAGATTCCTGCGGTGGGCCGCGCCGCCACACTGGACGATGACGGCGTGCAGCTCGGGGGTGGATTCCTGCGCGGTATGCCCGGCGGTGGGGTCGACTTGCTGGTGCCGCGGGCTGCGCTGGTCGCCCTCACGCTGCGACTGCGCGAGGCGGGTGCAGTACCGGTGGGCGTCTGGGCCCGTGAGGCGATCCGGGTGGCCGCCGGTTGGCCCCGACTGGGCTTCGAGACCGATCACCGCACCATCCCGCACGAGGTGGGTTGGATCGGCACCGCAGTGCATCTCAACAAGGGTTGCTATCGCGGCCAGGAGACGGTCGCCCGGGTGCACAACCTGGGCAAGCCGCCGCGTCGGCTGGTGATGCTGCACCTCGCCGGAGAGAGTGACGAGCTGCCCGCGCACGGCACTCCCGTCGAGCTGGGCGGGCGCACCGTCGGCTTCCTCGGCACGTCCGCCTATCACTACGAGCTCGGGCCGATCGCTCTTGCTGTGGTGAAGCGTTCGCTCGGCCCGGACGCTGAGCTGGTGGTCGGCGGGCACACCGCGGCGATCGACGGCCGCTTCGCCGTCCCGGCCTGACCGGTAGCGTCTGCCGGCGTGCCAGCTGACCAGCCGACCACGCTCGCCGAGCTCACCACGCTGCGCCTCGGCGGCCCCATCGCCGACCTCGTCGAAGCGACCGATCAACAGACTCTGGTCGACACGCTGTCCCGGGCCGACGGGCAACGTCGGCCGGTTCTGGTCGTCGCCGGCGGCAGCAACCTGGTTGCCGCGGATGCCGGCTGGCCGGGGCTGGTGGTGGTAGTCCGCACTCGCGGCATCCACGTGCAACCCGACGGCGATGACGTGCTGGTCACCGTCGCCGCGGGCGAGCCTTGGGACGATCTGGTCAAGAGGGCCATCGCGGAGGGCTGGGCCGGCCTGGAGACGATGTCCGGCATCCCCGGATCGACCGGCGCCACCCCGGTGCAGAACGTCGGCGCATACGGCCGGGAGATCGCCGAGACGATCACCGCCCTGACGGTGTACGACCGGCAGACCACGCGCACCGAGACCTGGACGCCGCAGCGCTGCGGATTCGGTTTCCGCACCAGCGCGTTCAAGCACACCGACCAGTTCGTCGTCCTGGATGTCACGCTGCGGCTGCCCCGCAGCGCGCACTCGTTGCCGATCCGCTATCTCGAACTGGCCGGCCGGCTGGGCGTCGAACAGGGCGGCATCGCGCCGACCGAGCGGGTCCGGGAGACCGTGCTGGGGCTGCGCCGCGGCAAGGGAATGCTGCTCGACCCGGCCGACCACGACAGCTGGAGTGTCGGCTCGTTCTTTGTGAATCCGCTCGTCGACGTACTGCCCGACGCGGCGAAGGAGTGCCCGCACTGG
Organism: Jatrophihabitans sp.; assembly: GCA_051001975.1. Classification (GTDB taxonomy): domain Bacteria; phylum Actinomycetota; class Actinomycetes; order Mycobacteriales; family Jatrophihabitantaceae; genus DATAEG01. The sequence goes on along the minus strand of JBPCMU010000082.1, from coordinate 30,401 downwards.
CCGAACGGCGGTGGCATCAAGCTCTCCGCCGCGTGGCTCATCGAGCAGGCCGGATTCCACCGCGGGTACGGGCACGGCAACGTCTCCGTCTCGACCAAGCACTCACTCGCGCTGACCAACCGCGGTGGCGCGACGACCGCAGAACTGCTCGAGCTGGCCGCCGAGATCCGAGCCGGCGTCGTGGCGAGGTTCGGGGTGCGGTTGCGTCCCGAGGCGCACTTGGCCGGCGTCGACTTCTGATCCGGTTTTGGCCGCCGGCCGTCATATAGAGGGTCCGGCGGACAAAACCGGGCGGGGCACAATGAGTGGGTGAGCACTCCGCTGCTGTCCGGACGGGTGGCCATGCTCAGTGTGCACACGTCGCCGCTGGACCTGCCCGGTGGCGGCGACGCGGGCGGCCTGAACGTCTACGTTGTCGAGACCGCGACCCGCATCGCGCAGCACGGCATCCCGGTCGAGATCTTCACCAGGGCCACCAGCAGCGCGCTGCCACCCGGCGTCGAGCTCACCGACGGCGTGCTGGTGCAGCACATCAGCGCCGGCCCGTACGAGGGGCTCGGCAAGCAGGATCTGCCCGCCCAGCTCTGCGCGTTCACCGCCGCCGTGCTGCGCGCCGAGGCGCAGCGCGAGCCAGGCTGGTACTCGCTCATCCACTCGCACTACTGGCTCTCCGGTCAGGTCGGTTGGCTGGCCCGAGACCGCTGGCGGGTGCCGTTGGTCCACTCGGCGCACACCCTGGCGAAGGTGAAGAACAGCTCGCTCGCAGACGGCGACGCCCCCGAGCCGATGGGCCGGATCGTCGGTGAGGAGCAGGTGGTCGCTGAGGCCGACCATCTCGTGGCGTCCACCGACGCGGAGGCCGACGAACTCGTCCAGCTGTACGGCGCGGACCCGGCCCGGGTCACGGTGGTGCCACCGGGCGTCGATCTCGACATGTTCCGCCCGGGCGACCGGCAGCAGGCCAGGGCCCGGCTCGGTATCGCACCGGACGCGACCCTGTTGCTCTTCGCCGGACGGCTCCAACCACTCAAGGCGCCGGATGTCGCGCTGCGCGCTGCCGCAGCACTGATCCGCCAACGGCCGGAGATCGCTCACCGGCTGCAGATCGCGGTGCTGGGCGCTCCGAGCGGCAGTGCAGTTGCCGAGCACGACGGGCTCCGTGCACTGGCCGTCTCCCTCGGCATCAGCGAGCGGGTGATCTTCCACCCGCCGGTCGACCGGCCGGTGCTTGCCGACTGGTTCCGCGCCGCCGACCTGACGTTGGTGCCGAGCTACAGCGAATCGTTCGGGCTGGTCGCTCTGGAGTCCGCGGCGGTGGGGACGCCGGTGATCGCCGCAGACGTGGGTGGGCTGCCGACCGCGGTCGCGGACGGGCGTAGTGGCCTGCTGGTCAGCGGGCACAGCGCCCGCGACTGGGCGCACGCGATCGGGTCGTTGCTCGCCGCCGACGAGTTGCGCGCCCAGATGGCAATCGACGCGCGCCGGCATGCCGAGCAATTCTCCTGGCAACGCACCGCTGACGGCCTGCTCGAGGTATACCGCGATACGGCCGAAGCGTTCGCCGCGCGCGAAGCCGGCCCGGTAGGGAGCGCAGGCCGATGACCCGCGACGCTGCCGTTACCGCAATGACCCAGGCGCTCGAGGCAGGCGAGGTCGAGTATCTGCATGACGGTGCCGGCGAGTTCGCGGTGCAGCTACCCGGCACCCGGCGGCTGAAGACCGCCTGCTTGCTGACGGTGGGCGAACATGCCGTGCGCATCGAGGCATTCGTAGTCCGCAAGCCGGACGAGAACGCTGCCGGAGTGCACTCCTACCTGCTGCAGCGCAACGCGAAGATGTACGCGGTGAGCTGGTCGATCGACGCGACCGGCGACATCTACCTGACCGGACGGCTGCCCCTTGACGCGGTCACCGACGCAGAGGTCGACCGGGTGCTCGGCGCGGTCCTGGAATATGCGGACGGCACGTTCAACACGCTCCTGGAAATGGGTTTCGGCGGCTCGATCCGTCGTGAGTGGGCCTGGCGGGTGAAGAACGGCGAGTCGTTGGCGAACCTGGCGGCGTTCGCCGAGTTCGTCGAGCGCACCACCACCCGCTCGGCGCAGGGCTGATGCGGACCCTCACTGTCGCGCGCCGGTTCAACGGCCCGAGCGGCAGCGGCAACGGTGGCGTCGTCGCCGGGATGCTGGCCGCTCACCTGCCGGCTGCTGCGACAGTCGAGGTCACGCTGCGCCGGCCACCGCCGCTCGACGAGTTGATGCGCGTCGAGGTGGCTGAAAGCACGGCGGAACTGTTCGCCGACGACGCGCTGGTCGCCTCGGCGCGGGCGGCCGACAGTGCCGCGATCGACCCGGTGCCACCGGTCACCGTCGAGCAGGCTCGGGCCGCGATGGCCGGCTTCGAAGGACTTGGTGAGCACCCGTTCGCGACCTGTTTCGTGTGCGGGTCGAGCCGGTCGTCCGGCGACGGGCTCGAGGTGTTCGCCGGGCCGCTCGCGGCCGGCCGGACGGCCGCGGTGTTCGTTGCCAAGCAGTCGCATCGGCCACCGGACTTCTCGGCTGGCAACGTGCTGACCTGGGCCGCGCTGGACTGCCCCGGTGGCTGGGCCATCGGCATCGTCGAGCGACCCGCCGTGCTGGGCCGGATGACCGCGACCGTCAGCGGATCGCCGGGGGTGGGGGAGCTGTGCGTCGTGGTCGGCGAGCTCGATCGGTGGGACGGCCGGAAGGCGTTCAGCCGGACGACGCTCTACGGCGCGGACGGCCGGGAGCTCGGTCGTGCGGCCGCCACCTGGATCGAACTGGCTCGGGTGTGACGCGGCTCCCATCCGGCAATAGTTTCGATCCGCTTGCGTAGCGTAACTCAACGGTGTTCACTGTGTTCCGCTACGCACACGTATCGAAATGAAGGGGTCCCTCATGGACCAGGAAACTATCCAGCGCCGCCGGTGGACGATTCTCGGCGTGCTGGTGATCTGCCTGCTCGTCGTCATCCTCGACAACACGATCCTCAACGTCGCGCTGAAGACGATCCAGGAAGATCTCAGTGCTTCGCAGAGCCAGATGCAGTGGGCGGTGGACTCCTATGCGCTCGTCTTCGCCGGGCTGCTGATCCCCTGGGGCGTACTCGGCGACCGGCTCGGCCGCAAGCGCATCCTGGTCGGGGGTCTCGCGATGTTCGGCGCCATGTCCGCGCTGACGGCGTTCGCGCAGAACCCCACGCAGCTGATCATCTTCCGGGCATTGATGGGCATCGGGGCCGCGGCGGTGCAGCCGCAGACGCTGTCGATCATCCAGAACGTCTTCGAACCGGAGGAGCGGGGCAAGGCGATCGGTGTCTGGTCCGGAGCGGCCGGCATGGCGATCGCGCTCGGCCCGATCACCGGTGGCGCGCTCCTGAAGTACTTCTGGTGGGGTTCGGTGTTCCTCGTCAACGTGCCGATCGTGATCCTCGGCGTCGTGCTGATCCTGATCTTCGTGCCGGACTCGAAGGACCCTCGACCGAACCGACTCGATCCGACCGGAATCGTCCTCTCGATGATCGGCCTCGGCGCACTGGTCTACGGGATCATCGAGGGTGGCAACAGCAACCAGTGGCTGCGCTGGAACAGCCTCGGCGCGATCCTCGTTGGCATCGCTCTGATGGTGATGTTCGTGCGACTGGAGCGGCGCAGCAGCCACCCGACCATCGATATCACGCTGTTCAAGAACAAGCAGTTCACCGCGGGTGGCGCCGTCATCGGGTTAACCTTCTTCGCCCTGATGGGCTCGACGTTCTACCTCGCCTACTACCTGCAGGCGGTGCGCGGGTACACCGCGCTTGCTGCCGGTACGGCACTCATCGCCGTCGCCGCGGCGCAGATGATCGCCGCGCCGATGTCGTCCAAGCTGACGAAGCGGTTCGGCACCCGGATGGTGGCCGGCTCCGGCCTCACCCTTGTCGCGCTGTCGATGGCCGGATACGGATTCTGCGGCGAGACCACCCCGCAGTGGGTGATCGAGGTGCTCATGTTCGGCATGGGCGCCGGGATGGGCGTCACGATGGCTCCGGCCACCACGGCGATCATGAGTGCCGTCCCGCGCGAGAAGGCCGGAGCCGGATCTGCGGTGAACAACACCGTGCGGCAGGTGGCCGGTGCCCTCGGTGTGGCCGTGCTGGGGTCGATCCTGGGTGTCGTATTCCGTGGCCACCTCGGTGCCGACACGCCGGCCCAGCTGGCCCGTCAGCTCGACCGGCCCGCCGCCGTGATCGCGCAGCTGCCCGATTCGGCGAAGGTGGGCCCACTTGTGCGCAAGGACACCAGCCAGTCGATCGGTGCTTCGCTCGAGTACGTCTCCGGAGTCGAGAAGGCGCTGCAGGCGCGGCAGAAGCTCGTCGGTGGCCAGCTCACCCCGCAGCAGGTCGCAAAGGCGCGGGCCGATGCGCAGCGCGAGGTCGGTGGCTACGTACAGAAGACGAAGGACTCGTTCATCTCTGCGATGCGGGTGACGTCGGTCGTCGCCGCGATCTTCGACCTGCTCGGTGCGGCGCTCGCCTTCGCGTTCCTGCCCGGAGTCGTCCGCCGCCGCAAGGAAGGCGGCTCCGACGCGCCGTCCGCCGAGGAAGCACTCGCCACGGCGGCACATTGATGCCCCGGCCGGACCTCGTCGTGGACGAGCCGCGGAAGCCGGGTCGGCCGCGGGACACCGATCGGCACGACGCGATCGTCGACGCGGCGGTCGAGGAGCTCGCGGAGAACGGATATCACGCGTTCAGCGTCGAGTCGGTCGCGGCGCGGGCCGGTGTAGCGAAGACAACCGTGTACCGCCGCTGGCCCAGTAAGGACGAGCTGGTGCTGGAGGCGATCGGTAGCGTCAAGGGGCCCATCCCCAACCCCCCACGCGAGTCGGTCCGCGGCGACCTGCTCTACATGGTCGAGGGGTTGCGCAGCCGCTGGGTGAACGGGTTGCACGGCCGGTTGATGAAGCGCCTGGCCGCCGAGGGGTTGGCCCAGCCGGCGTTGTACAGCCGGTTCCGCGAGAAGGTCATCGGGCCTCGCCATCAGGTCTTCATCGAGGTGCTGGACCGTGGCGCGCGCAGCCGCGAGATCCGTCCGGACTACGACCCGCAGTGGGTCATCGACATGCTGGTCAGCCCTGTCGTCGCGGCTGCGCTCACCCACCGTCCGCGGGTCACGAAAGCGCAGGTCGAGTTCACCGTCGAGGTCGTGATGTCCTGGCTGGAGCAGGGTCGCTGACCTACGGCTGGCCGTAGATCCGCTCGACGTGCAGCTTCACCACCAGTCGCTGGTCGCGGACCATCGCGGCCCGGTAATCGTCCCAGTCCGGGTGCTCGCCCTGCACTGCGCGGTACAGGCCGACGAGCTCCTCGACCGCCGCGTCGTGTGGATCAGCCGCGACCGCGGTGAGCTCGGCGGTGCCTTCGGCTACCGCCCAGTGCCAGAAGTCGTCGGTGGTCACGTGGTAACTGGCCCGCGGATCGCGAGCCAGGTTCTTCGCTTTCGCGCGGTCGGCGGTGATGGATACGCGCAGCAGATCCGTCGCGGGATCGAAGGTGTGGTTCACGTTGGACAACTGCGGGCGGCCGTCGCGTTTCAGGGTGACCAGCACGCCATGGTCGCGGTCGGCCAGCAGTCGCGCTAGTACGTCATCGCTCATGTGTCCAACCTATGCCTCGATCGGCGGCCGGGGCAGGCCACCTTCGCGCGGTCGGAAGGCCACCAGCGCCTCGAGGTCGCTGGCTCGGGAGTGCAGGAAGTAGTCGGTCCACTCGGCGATGTCCGGGTAGCTGCTCCGGGCGGTCAGCTCCGCGATCGCGGTGGGGCGGTCGAAGTCGGTCCTGCGCAACCTGGCCTCCCCGTCGTGCAGCAATGCCCAGTGCGCACCGGCTCTCCCGTACGGCATCCCGACGCTGCCCGGATTGATGACGAGCCGGCGCTCGACCAGTCGGCTGAACGGCATGTGGGTGTGCCCGCACACGACCGTCGTGACCTCGTCGGCGAGCCCGTCGAAGGCAGTGATCCAGCGCTCGGCGGTGCTCTCCACGAACAGAATTTCCTCGTCGTCGCGGGGCGTGCCGTGGCAGAACACGACCGCCCCGAACCCGTCGACGTCCAGCGTCACCGGATGCGGCAACGTGCCGAGTAGTTCGACGTGCTCGGGCGTGAGCTGCCCGGCCGCCCAGGGCGCGATCGGATCCGGGATCGAGGTGCTACCGCCGCGCGCCAGGTCGGCCAGCTCCCGGTCGGCGTTGCCGCGTACCCAGACCACCTGGTCGGCCAGCCCGATCAACCGATCCAGTGTCTGCACCGGCATCGGCCCAGCGGCGATGTCGCCGGTGAGCACGATCCGTTCCGCGGCCTGCACGTCCGGCTCGGCAAGCACTGCCTCCAGCGCCGGCAGGACACCATGGATATCGGACAGCACCGCGACGGAAGCAACCATCCCCTGACGGTGCAGGTGCAACCGGTCGCGGGCAACCGGTGTTCGCTCGTGGCGTTCTCCCGGCTGCGCCTCCTGCGGTCAGCCGAGGTCTACTTCGGGGTAGAGCGGGTGGTTGGCGAGCAGTTCGGCGCAGGCCGACTTGGTCTTCTCCGCGAGGCCGTCGGCGAGGGTGTACTTCGCCTTGGATGTCCCGCCGCTGGGTGCGGGTGAGGCAGTGGTGGCGCCCAACACGTCCACGATGAGTTCGGCGACCCGATCCATGCCGGCCTGGTCCAGTCCACGGCTGGTCAGCGCGGGTGTGCCGAGCCGGACGCCGGAGGTGTACCAGGCGCCGTTCGGGTCCCGCGGGATCGAGTTGCGGTTGGTGACGATGCCGGAGTCCAGCAGCGCGCTCTCCGCCTGCCGACCGGTGATGCCGAAGGAGTTCACGTCGATGAGCACGATGTGATTGTCGGTGCCGCCGGTGACGAGGTTGGCGCCGCGGCCCATGAGGCCGTCGGCCAGCGCCTTGGCGTTGTCGGCCACCTGTTGGGCGTAGGTCTGGAACGACGGCTGCTTCGCCTCGGCCAGCGCGACGGCCTTGGCCGCCATCATGTTGGACAGTGGCCCACCCAGCACCATCGGGCAACCGCGGTCGACGGAGTCTGCGTACTCCGGCTGGCACAGCACCAGGCCACCGCGCGGACCGCGCAGCGACTTGTGCGTAGTGGTGGTCGTGACGTGCGCGAACGGCACCGGGTTCTCGTCGCCGGTGAAGACCTTGCCGGCCACCAGGCCGGCGAAGTGCGCCATATCGACGATCAGCGTGGCGCCCACCTCGTCGGCGATCTCGCGCATCTTGGCGAAGTTCACCCGACGCGGGTAGCCGGAGTAGCCGGCCATCACGATGAGCGGCTTGAACTCGCGGGCCAGCGCGGCAACGGCGTCGTAGTCGAGCAGGCCGGTCTCCGGGTCGGTGCCGTAGCTGGCCTGCTGGAACATCTTGCCGGAGATGTTCGGTCGGAATCCGTGGGTGAGGTGGCCGCCTGCATCCAGGGACATGCCGATCATCTTCTGGTCGCCGAACGAGCGGCGCAGCGTCGACCAGTCGTCCTCGGTCATGTCGTTGACATTGCGCGCGCCGGCCCGCTCCAGTGCCGGCGACTCGACCCGGTGCGCGAGCACGGCCCAGAAGGCGACCAGGTTCGCGTCGATGCCGGAGTGCGGTTGCGCGTAGGCGTGCGGCGCGCCGAACAGTTCCTTGGCGTGATTGGCGGCCAGCGTCTCGATGGTGTCGACGTTCTGGCAGCCGGCGTAGAAGCGGTGCCCGACCGTGCCCTCGGCGTACTTGTCGGAGAACCAGTTCCCCATCGCCAGCAGCACGGCCGGAGACGCGTAGTTCTCACTTGCGATGAGCTTCAGCGACTCCCGCTGGTCGGTGAGTTCCTTGCCGATCGCGGCGGCCACGTTCGGCTCGACGGCGGCGATGACATCCAACGCGCTGCGGAATGCCATCGATTCGGTGCTGGTCATGATGGCCCTTTCGGGGTCCCCGCGGGAACGTGGAGCGCCCAGCGCGGAGCGTTGTCGTGGGGTGAGGTCATGATGAGCGCTCCTCCGGAGATGGGGTGCCCAGGCGCTCGGCTAGCTCGACGGAGCCGCTTCCCGTTGGTGACCCAACTGATGCGCCAGTCACGGCCCATCCGGAGCCTAGCCGACCGCTGTTGAGTGGTGCGTTGAGCGGTACGGGAGGATGGAGGTGTGACCGACACCGTCAATCTGATCCTGCTCCGTCATGGCGAGAGCGAGTGGAACCTGTCGAACCTCTTCACCGGCTGGGTGGACGTCGACCTGACCGCCACCGGGGAGGCTGAAGCGCGGCGGGGGGCGGAATTGCTCACCGGAGCCGGGCTGCTGCCCGAGGTGCTGCACACGTCGCTGCTGCGCCGCGCGATCCGTACCGCCCACCTGACGTTGGAGGGTGTCGAGCGGCTGTGGATCCCGGTGCGCCGTTGGTGGTGTCCTAGCGAGCGTCACCACGGCGCGCTACAAGGCAAGGACAAGGCAGCGGTCCGCGACGAGTTCGGCGAGGAGCAGTTCATGCTCTGGCGTCGCTCCTACGACGTCCCGCCGCCGCCGCTCGCGGCCGACGACAACTACAGCCAGGTGGGCGACCCGCGCTACGCCGACCTGCTCGAAGCGGTGCCGCAGACCGAGTGCCTCGCCAACGTCGTCGTCCGGCTGATGCCCTACTGGTACGACGCGATTGTGCCGGACCTGCGCCGCTACCGGACCGTCCTCGTCACCGCGCACGGCAACTCCTTGCGCGCGCTGGTGAAGCACCTGGACGGGCTCTCCGACGACGCTGTGGTCTCGCTCAACATCCCGACCGGCATTCCGCTGCTGTACCGCTTGGACCCGGCGACCATGCAGGCGGTCGAGCCGTCCCGGTACCTCGATCCGGCCGCCGCCGAGGCTGCCATCGAGGCCGTTGCCAACCAGGGCAAAGCGTCGAAGTAGTGCCGGCGCGGCGAGTGCTGTTGGCCCCGGACAAGTTCAAGGGCTCGCTCACCGCGGCCGAGGTCGCCGGGCAGTTGATGGACGGAATCCGCTCCGTCGTCCCGGGCCGCGCGCACCTTCGTTGGGTGCCGGTGGCCGACGGCGGCGACGGGACGGTGGCGGCAGCGATCTCGGCAGGGTTCACCGAGGTTCGGGTGAGCGCCAGCGGACCGACCGGGATACCGCAACCGGTCAGCTACGCCGAGCGGGACGCCACCGCGGTGATCGAACTCGCCGGCGTCTGCGGCTTGCAGCGGCTACCCGACGGCCGGTTCGAGCCGATGGCCGCGTCCAGCTACGGGGTGGGCGAGGTAGTCCGCGAGGCCGTCCGGCGAGGCGCTCGGCGGGTCGTGCTGGGCATCGGCGGCAGCGCCAGCACCGACGGCGGGGCCGGCCTCCTACAGGCGCTCGGTGCGTCCATCCGCGATGTCGGCGGTGTCGAGGTGCAGCGCGGCGGCGGGCCGTTGCGCAATGCCAGAACGCTCGACCTTGCCGGGTTGTTGCCCGCGTTGGCCGACGTCGACCTGATCGTTGCGAGTGACGTCGACAATCCGTTGCTCGGCCCGAACGGCGCCGCAGCCGTGTACGGACCGCAGAAGGGCGCCGACGCCCTCGACGTGGCCGAGCTCGAGGCAGCTCTGGGCAACTGGGCCGCCGTGGTCGCGGCCGCGACCGGGCGGGATGCCGCCGGGATCCCAGGCGCGGGTGCGGCCGGTGGCGTCGGGTTCGGCGCGGTGACGTTGGGTGCCACGATTCGCTCCGGGGTCGCGCTGTTGCTGGAGATCGTCGGGTTCGACGCGTTCCTGGCCGAGGCCGACCTCGTCGTCACCGGCGAGGGCTCACTCGACGAGCAGACGCTGGCGGGCAAGGCTCCGGTCGGCGTGGCCGCGGCGGCGCGCCGACGGGGCGTTCCGGTCGTCGCGGTGGCCGGGCGCACCACGCTGAGCGCCGACCAGCTTGCTGCGGCCGGATTCGCGGACGTCTACCTGCTCTCCGACCTGGCTGATGATCCGGACGACTCGCTGCGCCGGGCTGCGGAACTGGTGCGCCATCTCGGCGCCGAGATCGCCCGTGACCGCCTCAGCTAGAACGGTTTTGGCCGCCCACCGTCATATGGCGGGTCGACCGGCCAAAACCGTGACGGTCAGCCGGTGAGGGACGCCGTCGGGGCAGGTTCGGGCATCGCACCGGTCACGATGAAGACCATCCGCCGGGCAACCGACACCGCGTGGTCGGCGTACCGCTCGTAGTAGCGGCCGATCAGCGTCATGTCGATAGCGGCCTCGGTGCCGTGCGCCCAGTGCGGCGACAGCAACAGGGTGAACAGCTTGCGGTGCAGGGCATCCATCGAATCGTCCTCGGCCTCGATGGCTTGTGCCAATGCCACATCGCGGCCATCGATGACCTCGCTGACCTTCTTGACCAGTGACAGCGCGACAGCGCCCATCTGCGAAATGACGTCGCGCAGCTCGGTCGGGACGGCGATCTCCGGGAACCGCATCCGGGCCACCTTGGCGATGTGCAGGGCCAGATCGCCCATCCGCTCCAGGTCGGCGGCCAGGTGCAACGTGGTGATGAGCAGCCGCAGTTCACCGGCTACCGGCTGCTGCTGGGCCATCAACGTGAACGTTCGCTGCTCGAGGTCGGCGCGCAGCGCATCGACGTCGGCGTCGTCCTTGACGACCTTCTCCGCACTGGCCAGATCACCGTCGAGCAGAGCGTTTGTGGCCCGGTCCATGGCCAACCCGACCTTGTCGGTCATGCTCAACAGCGACGAGCCGATCGCGTCGAGTTCATCGTGGTAGATGTCCCGCATCCGTGCACCGCCTTCCGTCCTACTTGACTGCGAGGGTAGTCGGCTGCACCGCAACCGCGCGGACCCCGCGTAAACGAGCGTGGTACTTCGGGTGAACAGCTCACGACGAGACCCCGCGCAGCGGGCGCTTGGGCCGGTTCGGGAGGGAAACGAGCCGTAACATTGCCGTTGTGACGGTCGCTGCCGTGCTGCTCGCGCTCGCCCTCGGGCTGGTGCTCGGCATCGGTGTCGGCTACGCACTCCGGCGGCAGTCGGCTGCGGTGACCAACCCAGCGGCCGAGCGAGCGCCGATCGGCGCCCGGCTGCCAGCCCTCGTCGTCGAGCAGCTGACCTCCGGCGTGGTGATCGTCGACCGCGACGAGTCGATCCTGTTGGCCAACCGAGTGGCTCGCGCGCTGGGTGCTGTTTCCGGTGACCGGATGGCTACCGACGCGCTACGAACCCTGGCCCGAAGCGCAGTGGACTCCGCCGGCCGCAGCACCGGCGAGGTCGAGCTGCCCAACCCGCCCAGCCGGGAGCCGACTGTCGTCTCCGTGCACGCGATCCCCCTTCACGACACGGCCTCGCTCAGCGACTCCCGGGTGGTCGCGGTGGCGTTGCTGCTCGAGGACGTGACCGACGCGCGCCGGCTCGACGCGGTGCGCCGTGACTTCGTCGCGAACGTCTCGCATGAATTGAAGACGCCGGTCGGCGCACTGACCCTGCTCGCCGAAGCCGTCCAGGACGCCGCGGACGATCCCGTTGCGGTCGCCCGCTTCGCCGGCCGGATGCAGCACGAAGGCATCCGACTGGGCCGACTCGTCGGCGAGCTCATCGCACTGTCCCGCTTGGAGGGCGCCGACCGGCGACCTCAGCCGGTGCCGGTCGGTGTGACTCGGGTGCTGCACGAGGCGGTAGGAGCAACAGCCCTGGCTGCGGAACAGAGCGGCATCTCGGTGGTCTGCTCCGGTGGCGAGGGGCTGAGCGTCGCCGGCAGTGAGACCAACCTGGTCAGCGCGTTGGCCAACCTCATAGACAACGCGATCCGCTACAGCCCGTCCAATACGAAGGTCGGAGTCGTCGCCCGCGAGGTGCGCACTGCACGTGGGGCAGCGGTGGAGATCACCGTGACCGACCAGGGCATCGGCATCGCCCAGGCCGATCTGCCAAGGGTGTTCGAACGGTTCTTCCGGGTCGACGCGGCACGTTCGCGGGCCACCGGGGGCACCGGGCTCGGCCTGGCGATCGTGAAGCACACCGTTACCAACCACGGCGGCACCGTCACTGCGTGGAGCGTCGAAGGTGCCGGTTCGACCTTTACCGTCACGCTCCCGCTGCTCTACCGCGACACCCCGTCGCCCGACGACCCGTCGGCCACGGCCGCCGATCAAACCCATGTATTGACGAGAGGAACCCGGTGACCCGAGTCCTGGTCGTGGAGGACGAGGAGTCCTTCTCCGACGCACTTGCCTACCTGCTGCGCCGCGAGGGCTACGAAGTCGCGGTGGCCGGCAGCGGCCCCGACGCGTTGGCCACCTTCGACCGCAGCGGAGCCGACCTGGTGCTGCTGGACCTCATGCTGCCGGGACTGTCCGGCACCGAGGTGTGTCGCGCGATCCGGCAGCGCTCGTCGGTACCGATCATCATCGTCACCGCTCGCGATGCCGAGATCGACAAGGTTGTCGGACTGGAGTTGGGCGCCGACGACTACGTCACCAAGCCCTATTCCTCGCGCGAGCTCGTGGCCCGCATCCGTGCTGTGCTGCGCCGCGGTATCGACGCGGAGGAACTCGACACCGCGGTCGTGGAAGCCGGTCCGGTCCGGATGGACGTCGAGCGGCACACGGTCGCCGTCGACGGCCAACACGTCTCTCTGCCGCTGAAGGAGTTCGACCTGCTCGAGTTGCTGCTGCGCAACGCCGATCGGGTACTGACCCGCGGACAGCTCATCGACCGGGTCTGGGGATCGGACTACGTAGGCGACACCAAGACGCTGGACGTACACGTGAAGCGGCTGCGCTCCAAGATCGAGCCGGACCCGGCCAATCCCAAGTTCTTGGTGACGGTGCGCGGCCTGGGCTACAAGTTCTCGGTGTCATCGATCGTTGTGCTTCCTTCTTGATGATCAAGGCGAGTGACCGGCTATCGCCCGCATCTCGCCTTGATCATCACTCGCGCACGGGCGGACTACTTCGCGGCTGGTTGGCCGGCAGGGTGGGGCGCAATGAGGCCTTGGGCGAGGCGGGCTGCGCACAGTCGGGCCAACTCGTCGTAGGCGGCCGCGCCGATCAACTCGGTGAGTTCCGGGCCGTAGGACTCGAAGACCGGCTCGCCGCCGACGTGCGCCTCCGGTGAGGACGTGCACCACCAGTGCAGATCGTGTCCGCCCTCGCCCCAGCCGCGCCGATCGAACTCCGAGACGCTGGAGACCAGCACCCGGGTGCCGTCGGGGCGGTCCATCCACTCCTGCTCGCGGCGCACCGGCAACTGCCAGCACACCTCGGGCTTCGTCTGCAAGGGGTGCCGCCCGGTGCGCAGCGCCAGACCGTGCAGCGAACATCCCTCGCCACCGGCGAATCCCGGCCGGTTGAGAAAGATGCAGGCGCCCTCGTGGGTGCGGGTGCGGCGCCGGTTCTCCTCGTCGCCGACGTTGTCCTTCTCGACGACGTCCAGCTTGCCGCCCTTCTTGCGCTGCGCGACCGACTTGAACTGCCAATCGGTGTCGGTGAGTTCCTCGGCGAACTTGCGCACCCTCTTCTCGTCATCCTTATCGCTGAAGAATGCGCCGTGCGTGCAGCACCCGTCCGCCGCGCGGCCGGCGACGACGCCGTGGCAGCCGCGGCCGAAGATGCACGTCCACCGTGAGCACAGCCAGGTGGCATCAGCGCGGATGACGTGATCGGAATCAGCAGGGTCGGCGAACTCGATCCACTCCCGGGTGAAATCGAGGCCGACTTCCCGCGAGCGCGGGGTCGGCAGAGAGCTTCGCTCGGACTTGGCTGCTTGCGTCGGCACGGGTGTGAGCGTACGCACGCGATGACGCGCGCCCATGACCAGTAGCGTGCCTGTCATGCGCCTCGGAGTGCTCGACGTCGGCTCCAACACCGTGCACCTGCTCGTGGTCGACGCGCACCGTGGAGCCGAGCCCACCCCGCAGCACTCGAACAAGTCGGTGCTGCGACTGGCCGAGGTCATCGACAAGCGCGGCGGCATCGCCAAGTCCGGTGCGGACGCCCTCGTGAATGCGGTCCGCGAGGCAAAGCGGCGGGCCAATGATCTCGAGTGCGACGAGCTGCTCGCATTCGCCACGTCGGCGGTGCGCGATGCGGAGAACGGCACGGCGGTGCTCGATCGGGTCCAGCACGAGACGAAGGTCGAACTCACCGTCCTGACCGGCGACGACGAGGCCCGGCTGACGTTCCTGGCGGTGCGCCGTTGGCAGGGCTGGAGCGCCGGGCGGCTGCTCTGCCTGGATATCGGCGGCGGCTCGCTGGAGCTGGCCGTCGGTGACGACGAGGACCCGCAGGTCGCCCTGTCGGTGCCGCTGGGCGCCGGCCGGCTCACCCGGGAGCGCCTTGACGGCGACCCACCGTCCAAGGCGTCGGTGATTGCCCTGCGCGAGTACGTCGACGGCCAACTGGCCAAACCGGCCACGAAGCTGTTGGCCGGAGGACGTCCGGAGCTCGCCGTCTGCACGAGCAAGACGTTCCGCACCCTGACCAGGCTGGCCGGCGCCGCGCCGAGCTCGGCAGGCCCGCGGACCCGACGGGTGCTCACCCGCAACGGCCTGCGCCAGGTCACCTCCTTCATCTCCCGGATGGCCTCGGCCGACCTCGCTGAGCTGGAGGGGGTCAGCCCGGCCCGCGCGCACCAGACGCTGGCCGGGTCGATCGTCGCCGCGGCCGCGATGGACGCACTGGGCGTCGATGAACTCCTGCAATGCCCGTGGGCGCTGCGCGAAGGGGTGATCCTGCGCCGGCTCGACTGGCTGGCCGATCAGTGACCGCACCTCGGCGGGACCGTTCGGTGCGGGTACCGGCTGCCAAAGTCGGACTGTCCACCGCGTCGGTCTATCCGCAGTCCACCGCGGACGCGTTCGAGATCGCCGCGGCACTCGGCTACGACGGCCTGGAGATCATGGTGTGGACCGATCCGGTCAGCCAGGACCCTGCCGCGATCCGGGCGCTGTCGGATCATCACGGTGTGCCGGTGCTCGCCGTGCACGCGCCGTGTCTGGTGATCACCCAGCGGGTCTGGACCACCGATCCGTGGACGAAGCTGCGTCGCGCTCAGCAGGCCGCCGAGACCGTCGGCGCCGACGTTGTCGTGGTGCACCCACCATTCCGCTGGCAACGCGATTACGCCCGCAGTTTCGTCGAGGGCATCGCCCGTATGTCGAACGAGACGCCGGTGCGCTTCGCGGTGGAGAACATGTTCCCGCTACGGGTGCGCGGCCGCGAGGTGTCGGCCTACCAGCCCACCTGGGATGTTGCCGACCAGACCGAGACCTACCGCGACTACACCCTGGACCTGTCGCACACGGCGGTCTCGCATTCCGACGCGTCGGCCATGCTCGAGGCGATGGGCGACCGACTCGCGCACCTGCACATCGCCGACGGCACCGGGCTCGGCAAGGACGAGCATCTGGTACCGGGTCGTGGCGACCAGCCCTGCGCGGAGATCCTCGAACGGCTGGCCGCCCGCGAGTTCGCCGGGCACGTCATCGTCGAGGTGAACACCCGCCGCGCGGCCGACCGTGACGAGCGAGAAGCCGATCTCGCCGAAGCGCTCGCCTTCTGCCGGCTGAATCTGGCCGCCCCGTCCCTTCCCTGATGCGGGCGACCGGGCAGCTGTCACTACCCTGACGCCATGCTGCGCACGCCGATCCTGCTGGCCTCCCGGAACAAGACCGTGGAACGCGTCGTCACCCGGGCGCCACTCTCCCGCGGCGTGGTGGCCAGGTTCGTCGGCGGTGCCGGCGCGGTAGATGCGGTCGGCGTCGCGACGAAACTCGAAGATGCCGGGCTGACCGTCTCGCTGGATCATCTGGGCGAGGACACCACCGACCGGACCGCCGCACACGCCACGGTCGATGCCTACCTCGATCTGCTCACTCGGCTGTCCGACGCCGGGTTGACCGGCTTTCGTGAAGGCCGGCCGCTGACCGCTCGGGCGGAGGTGAGCGTCAAGCTCAGTGCCGTTGGCCAGGCACTGCCCGGTGACGGTGCGGCGATCTCGCTCGACAACGCCCGCCAGATCTGCGGGGCGGCGAAGAACGCCGGCGCCACCGTCACCCTCGACATGGAGGACCACACCACCACCGACGCGACACTGGCCACACTGGCCGAGCTGCGGGCGGACTTCCCGAACACGGGTGCGGTGTTGCAGGCGTACCTGCGGCGCACCGAAGGGGACTGCCGCGACCTGGCCACCGCTGGCAGCCGGGTGCGGCTGTGCAAGGGCGCCTACGCCGAACCCGAGTCGGTCGCGTATCAGGGCCGGGACGAGGTCGATCGGTCCTACGTTCGCTGCGTCAACATCCTCATGCGGGGCGACGGGTATCCGATGCTCGCCACACATGACCCCCGACTGGTCGCCATCGGTGTCGACCGGGCCGCGTTCTTCGGCAAGGACGCCGGAGACTTCGAGTTCCAGATGCTCTACGGCATCCGGCCCGACGAGCAGAAGCGACTGGCCGCGAGCGGTCATGCGGTGCGCGTCTACGTCCCGTACGGCGCGCAGTGGTACGGCTATCTGATGCGACGGCTGGCGGAGCGCCCGGCCAACCTCGCGTTCTTCGCCCGCGCACTGATCTCCAAGAGGTGACTCCGATGTCGTCCGAGTCCGCGAACTGCGTTGCTGTGCTGGGCTGCGGCAAGATCGGCGAGGCGCTGCTCGCCGGATTGCTGCGCGACGCCCGCACCACCGATCAGCTCGTCGTGGTGGAGAAGAGCGCTGAGCGTGCGGCATACCTCGCTGGCACGCACGGAGTCGACGCGGTGGATGTGGCCACCGCGGCGGCCCGCGCCCAGACGCTGCTCCTTGCGGTCAAGCCGCAGGACATCGATCCGTTGCTGACGGAGTTGCGCGAGCACGTCACGCCGGAGCACGTCGTGGTGTCGGTGGCTGCCGGCGTCCCCACCTCGCGCATCGAAGCCGCATTGCCCGACGGCATCGCAGTGGTGCGGTGCATGCCGAATACCCCTGCGCTGGTGGACGAGGCGATGACGGTGATCTGCGCGGGAGCGCATGCAGACGCCGCGCACCTCGAAGTCGCGGAGGCGATGCTCGGCATGGTCGGCAAGGTGATCCGACTGCCGGAGTCGCAACTGGACGCCGTCACGGCCCTGTCCGGATCCGGGCCGGCGTACTTCTTCTACCTCGTCGAGGCGATGATCGACGCCGGCATCCTGCTGGGCATCCCGCGGGCGATCGCGGCGGAACTGATCGTTCAGACGGCCATCGGCTCGGCCAAGATGCTGCGCGACTCCGGGGAGCATCCCGTGCAGCTCCGGGAGGCCGTGACCAGCCCCGGAGGCACCACGATCGCAGCCATCCGGGAACTGGAAAAGCACGGCGTCCGGGCGGCGCTGCTGGACGCGATCGAGGCGGCCAGCGAGCGCAGCAAGCAACTCGGCAACGCCTGATCCGCCGACCCCGGAGGCCTCGGGAGCGAATCGTGAGGCATCCGCTATCGCTTCGGCCCCACCTGTACCGCTACTGTGCAGCGAGCACGTGCGTGTCCAAGCCTGCCGGTGGGGAAGCCAGCGGGGCGACACGTGCCGGAAGCACGGTGAAGCATGAGCAAATCGGACGAACGTCCGGCTGCGTCGGCCCGGTCAGGGCCTGCCGCCGACCGCGGTGAACCCGTGGCGGGCGTGAAGTTCCTGACGGTCGCGGAAGTTGCCGCGATGATGCGGGTCTCGAAGATGACGGTCTATCGCATGGTGCACAACGGAGATCTGGCCGCCGTTCGGGTGGGCCGATCCTTCCGCGTCCCGGAAAAGGCCGTGCATGACTATCTGCAGAACGCCTTCATCGAGGCCGGCTGATTCACCCACGGGCAAGAGCACGGCTCGCAGGCAGGTAGGCTGGGCGCCAGTTTGCGGGCAGGTCGAACGTGCCCGCGTGCGTTCGGTGGCGGAGTCGTTGCCGGCAAGGGTCGCGCCGAGACACGGTGCACGAGGCTAAGCGCGCCACCGGCGCGAAGTGAGGGCAGACATGGGTTCAGTCATCAAGAAGCGCCGCAAGCGGATGGCCAAGAAGAAGCACCGCAAGCTGCTCAAGCGCACCCGAGTGCAGCGCCGCAACAAGAAATAGCGTTCTGACCGCCTGAGGAGACCCGCTGTGGTTGCCGGTCGTACCGGCGGTTTCAGATTGGCATTGGTCAGGACGTTCCCGGCCACCGCGTCGGGTGTCTGACCGGCTGGGGAGACCCGCTGCTGGGAGGTGTCATGCCGAGTGTGGTGCTGGTGACCGGCGTGAGCCGGTACCTGGGCAGCAGGCTGGCCGGGCGCCTTGCCGCGGACCCGTCGGTGGACCGAATCATCGGCGTGGACACCACGCCGCCCTCTCGTCCTGACCTGGAACTGCTCGGACGCACCGAATTCGTCCGGGCCGACATCCGCAACCCGTTGATCGCCCGGGTGATCCGGCAGGCCGCGGTCGATACCGTGGTGCACGCGTCGGTCACCGCCACGCCGCACGACGCCGGCGGGCGTACCCCGATGAAGGAACTCAACGTCCTCGGCACCATGCAGTTGCTCGCCGCCTGCCAGAAGTCCGACACAGTGCGCCGGCTGGTGGTGAAGTCGACGACCGCCGTCTACGGCACCAGCCCGCGCGACCCCGCGGTGTTCACCGAGGACATGCCGGCCAAGGCGCTCCCGCGGTCCGGATATGCCAAGGACGCCGTCGAGGTGGAGGGCTACGTCCGCGGGTTCGCCCGGCGCCGCCCCGACATCCCCGTGACGGTGCTGCGCTTCGCCAACTTCGTCGGGCCGCAGGTCGGCACCACTCTGACCCGGTACTTCGCGCTGCCAGTGGTGCCGACCGCTCTCGGCTACGACCCGCGCATCCAGGTATTGCACGAGGCCGACGCCGTCGAGGCGATGCGTCGAGCCACGATGGTTGACCTGCCCGGCGTGTTCAACGTGGCCGGCGAGGGCGTGTTGCTGCTGTCGCAGGCGGCGCGTCGGGCCGGCCGGCTGGCCGTGCCCGTCCCCGGGCCGGCAGTGTCGCTGGTGTCCCGGATGGTGCGCAGCCGCGGGCTAGTCGACTTCTCTGCCGACCAGATGGAGTTCCTCAACTTCGGCCGGGTCGTCGACATCACCAAGCTCAAGGAGGAGTTCGGATACACGCCGGCCTTCACCACGGCGCAGGCATTCGAGGCGTTCCTGGCCGGCGCGGGCATCGTCCCGGTGATCACCAAGGACGCCGTCCGCCGGGTGGAGGTGACGGTGGCTGGCCTGGCCACCGCACTGGTCGGTGCGCTCACCGCGATCGCCCGCTCCGGCGCGGCAGCAGGGGAGCGCACCGATGGGTGAGGCCAGGATCATCCCGCTGCACGGCGACGACCCGGCTCGTCCCTCGCGGCGGTCCGGGGGCGGGCACAGCGCACCGCGCCGCCGGCCCAAGGCCGCGACCCCGCCGCAGGGCGTGCCACCGGCTCCGGAGCCGACCCCGCCCCCGGTGCTGCCGGCCAGTGAGCCGGCTGGTTGGGAGCGTGCCGCGGCCTCCGGGCTGGCGTTCCTGCGCCGCCGGATCACCGGCGACTACAGCGTCGACGAGTTCGGATTCGACCCGGATCTCACCGACCACACGGTGCTACCCGTCTTCCGGCAGGTCTACGAGAAGTGGTTTCGCACCGAGGTGACGGGCGCGGCGAACCTCCCGGAGTCCGGTGGCGCGCTGCTGGTGGCCAACCATGCCGGCGCGATGTGGGCTCTGGACGGGGTGATGACCGCCGTTGCGGTGCACGATTCGACGCCCGGCGGTCGGTTCCTGCGGTTGCTAGGTGCCGATCTGGTCTTCACGACGCCGGGGATGGGCCCGCTGGCCCGCAAGAGCGGCGCGACGCTGGCCTGCAACCCGGACGCCGAGCGGTTGCTCGGCAACGGTGAGCTGGTCGGCGTCTGGCCGGAAGGCTTCAAGGGGATCGGCAAGCCGTATACCGAGCGGTACAAGCTGCAACGCTTCGGCCGTGGCGGCTTCGTCACCGCTGCGCTGCGTACCGGCGTGCCGATCATCCCGGTCTCGATCATCGGGTCGGAGGAGATCCACCCGATGCTGGCGAACGCGAAGACGCTGGCCCGGGTGATGGGACTGCCGTACTTCCCCATCACCCCGACGTTCCCGTGGCTCGGCCCGCTCGGTCTCGTCCCGCTGCCGAGCAAGTGGCACATCGAGTTCGGCGAGCCGATCGACACCAGCGGGTACGGCGCAGACGCGGCCGATGACCCGATGCTCACCTTCGAACTCACCGATCAGGTCCGCGAGACCATCCAGTCGACGCTCTACCGGTTACTCTCCCAGCGCGACAGCATCTGGCGCTGAGCCTGGTCGAACGATGCCGACGGGCGAACAGGTACCCGGCTGCCGCAGCGCCGCCGAGCAGCAGGACTGCGCCGGCGCTGGGGACCCCGATCCGCAACGCCTTGCGCCCGGTGCGGAAGTCGCGGATCTCCCAGCCGCGGCGCCGGGCTTCCGACCGCAGCGCGGAGTCCGGGTTGACCGCTACCGGCCGCCCGACCAACGACAGCATCGGCAGGTCGTTGATGGAGTCGGAGTAGGCCGCGCAGCGAGACAGGTCGAGCCCCTCGGCGGCAGCGAGCTCGCGGATCGCCTCCGCCTTGGCCTCCCCGTGCAGCACATTGCCGACGAGGTGCCCCGTGTAGGTGCCGTCCCGAGACTCGGCGATCGTGCCGAGCGCGCCGGTGAGCTCCAGCCGGCCGGCGATGATCTGCGCCAACTCCATCGGGGTCGCGGTGATCAGCCAGACCCGCTGGCCGGCGTCGAGGTGCAGGCGGGTCAGCGCCCGGGTGCCGGACCAGATCTTGTCCGCCATCTCCTCGTCGTAGATCTCCTCGCCGACCGCGACGATCTCGGCCACCGACTTGCCGGCGACGAAGGCCAGCGCCGACTCCCGGGCAGTGGCGATGTCCGCGTGCGACTCGCCGCCCATCCGGAAGCGAACCTGCTTCCATGCGAACGAAGCCAGATCCCGGCTGGTGAAAAACTTGCGTCGCGCCAGGCCTTTGGCGAAGTGGAACATCGACGCCCCGACCATGACGGTGTTGTCCACATCGAAGAAGGCGGCAGCGTGCGGGTCCGGCGGGATGGCCAGCGCGGCCTCGACCTCGGCCGCGGGGGCGCCGACCGTGGACTGCACGCGCGACCTCCCGGGTCCGACGGCAGCCGGCGAGTTGCGGCTGCGTGCTGCGCGACCAGCGTAGCCGGGCAGCGGGGTGGGTCAGGGCTGGTTCGGCAGCACGATGCCAGGTATCGACACGCACACCAGGCCCGGCAGACACAGTCCGGGACCGGTCCCGCTGGTCGGGGGCAGGCAGATCACCAGGATGCACGTCGAGGTGGGCGTGCTGCCGCCTCCACCGGACGTCGGCGGCGTCGTACCGCCGGTCTTCGGCGGTGTCGACTGGCCCGGATGATTCCCGGTGCTGCTACCCGGCTGACCCGAGTCGCTCTTGCCCCCGGGCGACTTCGGGGTGGTCTTGCCCGTCCCGTGCGACGGCGGCGGGGTCGTTTTCGTGCCGGTCTGGTCGGGCGGTGAGGTCGGGGTGGTGGTCTTGCTCTTCGGCGTGGACGGGCAGGCCGTACACGGCAACGGGCCGAGGCTGTCCGCCCTCGCTGCGGTGACACACGAGCAGCCGATCGACGTGCGCAGCGCAGCGACCCGTGTGGTGAGCTGATCGATCAACGCGAGCGACTTCGTTGCGGCGGCCTTCGCCGGGCCGCCCGGCAACCGCTGCTGGATCGCGGCCAGCGCGGCATGCTGCTTCGCCGTCCAGGGCAGCAGCGGCGCCAGCACGGCGCGGTCCACCTGAGCTACGGCAGCCTGGGCGATCAGCGAGGCACCTTCGCGGGTCTGCAGGTCGCCGGTGGCCAGCGTGCTGACGACCAGGGAGCTGACGTGCTGGCTGATCGCATCGGCGCCGGGCCGCGCCCCCGCGGTTGCGGTGGATCGGCCGATCAGCTTTGCGGTCTCGGCGACTCGGGTCGAGGCGAACTCGAGGTACTTGCTGCCCCGCGCGGTATCCCCGCGGGTCACCGACAGCTGGACGTTCTCGCTGGCCTTCTTGATCCCGTAAAGGGTGTCACCGGGGAGGGCATTACCGGACAACCACACCGTCAGGCCCAGCAGCATGACGAGAACCGCCGCAGCGCTGCCGAAGACGACCAGGGGGCGGCCGATCGCCCGGTGCGTGCGCGCCTTGCCGGACGGCTTCGTAGGCGCCGGCTCGCTGCGCTCCGCCTCGTCGCCGGTCGGAGCCATCGCGTGCTCGGCGAGCAGGTCGGGTGCCAGGGAGATCAGCTGACGTCGCAGGTCGGCCTGGAACTCGCTGGCCGGTATCGGACCGGGCGGCAACCCCTCCAGCCGGACGACGATCGCGCGGTCCACGTCGTCGAGATGGCCGGGCCGGAGATGGTCGACGAGCCGCGTCAGCCGCGCGTCAGGCATCGAAGGCTCCCACCCACGCTGAGCCGGCCGCCGGGCCTCGCGCATGGTTGCACGACAATCCCCGTTGGTCGACGTTGGTCATCGGTATCAACGAGCCCGAGCATGGGTCGGTTACCCGCCCTCGCGCTGCGAACCGGGACAACCCGCCGCCGATCATCCCAGTTCCCCGTCGAGAATTCCGTGCAGACGGCGCACCGCGCGGTGCTGCATCGCTTTGACCGCGCCTTCGTTCTTGTCCATCACCTCGGCGGTCTCGGCGACGCTGAAGCCCTGGAAGAAGCGAAGCACGATGCATTCCCGCTGCTCGGCGGACAGATCGCGGATCGCGTCCACCAGCCGGGCGTTCGTCAACGACGTGAGCACCGCGGCCTCGGGATTGTCCTTGCTCACCCCGGTGTCGAGCAGTTCGTCGGTGGTGATCTCCATCCGGTACCGGGCGGACTTGACGTGATCCAGCACCAGGTTGCGGGCGATCGTGACGAACCAGGCGGCCAGATCGCGACCCTGGTAGCTCACCGAGTGCAATCGGCGAAGCGCCCGGACGAACGTCTCGCTGGTGAGGTCCTCGGCCTGCGCGCGGTCGCCCAGGCGGTAGTAGATGAACCGATATACCGTCGTCACATAGCGGTCGTAGAGCTGCCCGAACGCATCGGAGTCGCCACCCTGAGCGGCGGCGACCATCTCCCAGACCTCGGCGTGGTCCGGGTCCGGCGTAGTGGTGGCGTCCTCAGGGAGTTCGTTGGGTTCAGTGGGGCCGGTGTCGGTGGAAGTAGGGCCGAGCGGGGCCTTTGCCACGGCCGGGCCGCGTCGATCGCTGCGGGCCGAGCGGGCCGACGAACCGACGGTGGTGTGCATCTTTGCCGGGCCGAGCGGCGCTGGAACGGCTGTCAGGACGCAGCCGTACCGAGTGATCTCCTCGGCGAGTCGGCGCAGACCCGCAAGCGGATTCCCGTCCCGTGCAAACCGCGCCGTCATGTCCGCGTTGGCCCTCCGGCCGCTCGACCTGCCCTGTCGACCATTCCGGTATGGCCCACTTCCGGGGGAGCGCCGGCAGGGTGCTGCGGCACGGTGTGGGCGGTACGTGCGCTGTGAGGTTACTCGGCAGTTACCCTCGGTGCCTACTGGAAGAGGGGGGCTGATCATCGTGGTCGCAGCCGATCCCCGCACGGTCGCCGATCTGCTCGAATCGGCCGCGCTTACCGATCCGGACGGGACGGCGCTGGTCGAGGGCACCGTCGAGGGCGCCCGTCAATTTTCCCGGCGGGCGCTGCAGGAACGGGTCGCCGCGACGGCAGCCGGGTATGCCCGAGCCGGCCTGACGCCAGGGGACCGCATCGTGGTGCAGGTCGCCAGTGGCGTGGACTTCGTCGCCTGTTATCTGGCCGGCCTGCGCGCCGGCTTGGTCGTGGTACCGGTCAATCCGGCGTACACACTGCCCGAGTTGCGCCACGCGCTCAGCGACAGCGCGGCCGCCGGGCTGGTCACCGCGTCGGTGGCAGCCGTGTCTGCCGTCGACGAGCTGCGCCGGGACCTACCGGCGCTGCGGCAATTCGTCGTCGCTGGACCGGCCGCGCCGGAGGGCGCGATCGAGCTGGCCGAGCTGACCGCCGACGCCCAGCCGGTCCCGGCCGTCGAGGTCGGTCCGGAGGACACTGCGGTGTTGCTGTACACCAGCGGTACCAGCGGCGTGCCGAAGGGCGCCATGCTCAGTCACCGGGCGTTGCTGGCGAACCTGGAGCAGATCGCCCGGATCGATCCGCCCCTGGTTTCCGCCGAGGACGTCGCGCTGGTGCCACTGCCGCTCTTCCACGTCTTCGGGCTGAACGCGGGCCTAGGGCTCGCGCTGCACAGCAGAGCCACCCTGGTGACTTCCGAGCGGTTCGAGCCGGCGGCTGCGCTGGATCTGGTGCGCAGCGAGAGGGTGACGGTGCTGCTCGGCGCTCCGGCGATGTTCGCAGCCTTGGCCGCGCGGCCGGACGTCGCCGAGGTGCTGGCCGGGGTGCGCCTTGCGTTGTCCGGTTCTGCGCCGCTACCAGTTGAGCTGGTCGAGCGGTACGCCATGCTCGGGGTGGCGCTCTACGAGGGCTACGGGCTGAGCGAGACGGCTCCGGTCGTCACCCTCAACCTCATCGACGCCGCCGGGCACACCCGGATCGGGCACCCGGTGGCCGGCTCGATCGGCCTACCCATCCCGGGTGTGGAGCTATCCCTGCTGGACGTGGACGGCGAACCCGTCGATGACGGTGACCCGGGCCAGATCGCGGTGCGCGGGGCGAATCTCTTCTCCGGCTACTGGCCGGATTCCGCCGACGGACCCGACGCGGACGGGTGGTTCGTCACCGGGGACATCGCCTACGCGGACCAGGATGGTGAGCTCTTCCTGGTGGGCCGGGAGACCGACATGGTGTTGGTGAACGGGTTCAACGTGTATCCGGCCGAGGTCGAGACGGCACTGCGGGCCTCCGCGGACATCGCCGACGTTGCCGTGGTCGGAGTGCCGGACGAGGCAACCGGTGAGGCGGTCCGGGCCTACCTGGTGCCGGTTACCGGAGTGCGCATCGACCCGGAGGCGGTGCTGGCCGATGCGGCCAGGTCGCTGGCTCGCTTCAAGTTGCCCACCCAGGTGGAGATCGTCGATTCGTTGCCGCTGACGGTGACCGGCAAGGTGAAGAAATGGCAACTGACCCAACCCGAGGAGTGACCCCGGCCCCGGTCGCGCGCCACATCACCGTGGTGACCCGAAAGGGCTGCCACCTGTGCACAGACGCCGAATCGACCATCGCCCGGATGGCCGTCGAACTCGGCTTCGACTGGGACACCCTGGACGTCGACACGAGCACCGAACTGCAGGACACCTACGGCGATCGGGTGCCGGTCATCCTGTTGGACGGGCGCGAGCACGGCTACTGGCGGGTCGAGGAATCGCGGCTGCGGGTGGCGCTGGAAAACCCCCGCGATCGTTGAGCCAGACGCATCTGCAGCAGCCCGCCGACGATTTGTGAAGCCATTCACAAGCGCGTAGCGTTCACCGGGCAAGAGCACCTAGCACACCTGTCCGGCGCGTCGCTGCGCGGGTCTTTTCACCGCGCCCGACGTCGGCATTCCGAGGAGCCGATGATCTCCGAGCGCGACCAGCCCGGTGGCCCGCAGGGGCCAGGTGACGACGCTGCCGTCGTGGCGGATCGCGGCGTACCCGGGGTCGCCGAAAGCCGTACCGCGCAGCCCGCTGCAGCCGAGAACGGCACAGCCAGGAGCACAGCGGAGTACAGCACAGCCGAGGCCGAGGTGCGCAGCATCCCGGAGGCCACCGTCGCCCGCCTGGCTACCTATCTGCGGGTGCTGAGCGCGCTGCGCGAGCAGGGCACCGACACCGTCTCGTCCGAGGAACTGGCGCTCGCGGCCGGTGTCAACGCGGGCCTGCTGCGCAAAGACCTCTCCCATCTCGGGTCGTACGGCACCCGGGGCGTCGGCTACCTGGTGGCCACCCTCGAGGAGCAGTTGGCCCGGACACTGGGGCTCACCGAGCACCGTTCCGTCGTGCTCATCGGCGTCGGAAACCTGGGCCAGGCGCTAGCCGGGTACCACGGCTTCGCCTCGCGAGGATTCCGCATCGCCGGCCTCGTCGACGCCGATCCGCACCGGGTCGGCACGATGTTGCACGGTATCCGGGTCACCCACATTGCCGATCTCGAGCAGATCATC
Organism: Jatrophihabitans sp.; assembly: GCA_051001975.1. GTDB lineage: Bacteria > Actinomycetota > Actinomycetes > Mycobacteriales > Jatrophihabitantaceae > DATAEG01. Next base: position 4,225 of record JBPCMU010000082.1, on the reverse strand, counting down.
ATCAGCGAGGCCGTCTCGATCGGCGTGATCGCGACTCCGGCCAGCGCGGCGCAGGACGTTGCCGATCGGCTGGTTGAGGCCGGCGTGACTGCCATCCTCAACTTCGCCCCGACCGTGCTGTCGGTGCCGCCACACATCGACGTCCGCAAGGTCGATCTCGCCGGCGAACTGCAGATCCTGTCCTTCCACGAGCAGCGCAAGGCACAATGCGCGCCCGCCAAGACCACCGCGGCGGGAGGCGGCTCATGACCGTCCTGGTCGTCGGCGTCTCGCACCGCTCCGCGCCCACCGCGGTGCTCGAACGCGCCAGCATCCCGCAGCCCGAGCTGCCGAAGGTTATCGCTGAACTGCTCGGCGCGGACTGCATCGGTGAGGCGATGGTGCTGGCCACCTGTAACCGCCTCGAGGTGTACGCAGCGGTCAGCCGCTTCCACGGCGCGGTGTCTGAGATCGGCGCGATCCTGGCCCGCACCGCGAGCGTCCCGGTCGGTGATCTGGCCGAGCACGCCTACGTCCACTTCGCCGAGGCCGCCAATGAGCACCTGCTGCGGGTCACCGCCGGACTGGACTCTCTGGTTGTCGGCGAATCGCAGATCCTCGGCCAGGTGCGTGCCGCGTACGCACTGGCCGATCACGAGGGCAGCGTCGGCAGCGAATTGCGTCCGCTCGTCCAGACGGCGCTGCGCACCGGCAAGAGGGTGCACAGCGAGACCGGGATCGACAGGGCCGGCGCTTCCGTCGCTTCGCTCGGGCTGGACCGCGCTGAGGGAGTGCTCGGCTCGCTGGCCGGTAGAACGGTCGTGGTCATCGGGGCCGGCTCGATGGGCGCGCTGGCCGCCTCCCGCGCGGCCAAGCGGGGAGCCGCGGACATTGTGGTGGTCAACCGGTCGCTGGACCGCGCCCGCCGGGTGGCATCGTCGGTCGGTGGCCGCGCTGCTGCGCTCGACGACGTCGCCACGATGCGCGCGGAGATCGACGCCGCGGACCTCGTGATCAGCGTGACCGGAGCGGCCGGCTACGTGCTTGACACCGATGCCCTCGCGGCCCGCCCAGACCGCGCACTCGTCGTGCTCGACCTGGCGATGCCGCGTGACGTCGACCCGCGGGTCGGCGAACTGCCGGGCGTCAGTTACCTGGACCTGGACGCGCTTCGCGGTACCGGTCAATTGGTCAGCGATGAGGCAGTCGCGCACGCCGAGCGGATCCTGTCCGAGGCACTGCAGCGCTTCCTCGACGAGCAGCAGCAGCTTGCGGTGGCCCCGACCGTCACCGCACTGCGGGCCCGGGCGGACTCGGTCATCGAGGCGGAGTTGCTGCGGTTGGACGGGCGGCTGCCGGACCTGGATGTCGCCGCCCGCGCCGAGGTAGCGCAGGCCGTCCGCCGGGCCGTGGAAAAAGTGCTGCACGCACCGACCGTCCGGGTGAAGGAACTGTCGGTCGGCCCGGACGGCGACGGGTATGCCGCTGCGCTGCGTGCGCTGTTCGACCTCGATCCGGCCAGCGTCGAATCGGTCGCCGCCGTGCGTACCGCGCCGGAAACCGAGCGACGCTTGCGGAGCGAGAATGTGACCGAGCGACGCTTGCGGAGCGAGAACGGGACGAGCGGTGAGCGGCGATGACCACACTGCAGACCGTGCGGATCGGCACCCGGGCGAGCACGCTGGCCCGGGCGCAGACCGATTGGGTCGCCGCGCGACTCGGCGGCCTGGCCATCGAGATCGTCCCGGTGTCGACGCAGGGCGACCGCAGTGCTGAACCGTTGGCTCAGCTCGGCGGCACCGGGGTGTTCGTCAGCGCGCTGCGTGATGCCTTGGTGCAGTCCCGGATCGACGTCGCGGTGCACTCGTTCAAGGATCTGCCGGTCGGCGCCGTCGACGAAATCGCTCTGGGCGCTGTGCCGACCCGGGAGGATGCCCGCGACGCCCTGGTGGCACGCGATGGCCTGACGCTCGGGGAGTTGCCGCCCGGCGCGCGGGTCGGAACCGGCTCACCGCGGCGGGCGGCGCAGCTTCGCGCACTCGGCCTCGGTCTGGAGGTCGTGCCGATCCGGGGCAACATCGACACCCGGCTGGCGATGGTGGCAGATGGCCGGGTCGACGGCGTCCTTCTCGCGCTGGCCGGTCTGCGCCGGATCGGTCGCGCCGGTGAGGTCACCGAGATCATCGACCCGTTGCAGATGTTGCCTGCGCCCGCGCAGGGCGCGCTGGCCGTCGAATGCCGAGCTGATGACGAGGCGATGGTGGCGTTGCTGAGCGCGCTCGACGACGTCGACGCGCGGGCCACCGCAACCGCAGAGCGCGCCATTCTGGCAGCGCTGCAAGCAGGATGTTCCGCGCCGATCGGTGCTATGGCCGAGATCGCCGTGGCGGATGAAGGACCCGAGTTGTACCTCCGGGGATCGGTGACGGCACTGGACGGCAACGACGCTGTGCGGTGTTCCACCACCGGATCGACCACCCAAGCCGAGGAGGTAGGTCGACGGCTCGCCGCCGACCTACTCGACTCCGGCGCAACGATGATGATGGAGAGCTCGAATGACACGAGCGCGTAAGTCCGTTGGCCGTGTGACGTTCGTCGGTGCCGGACCGGGTGACCCCGATCTGCTGCCGATGCGCGCCATCGCTGCGCTCCGAGACGCCGATGTGGTGATAGCCGATGCCGAGGTGCCGGACGGGATCACCCAACTGAGCGGTGTCGAGGTCCGCCTGGCCGAGACCACGTCGGCCGACACTGCGAAGGCAGTGCTCGCCGAGGCGCGGGCCGGTGCCGCCGTCACCCGGCTGGTCGCCGGTGATGCGTTCGGTACCGATGCCACGGTGCGCGAGGTGCTCGCCGTCGCGCGCACCACGGTGCCGTTCGAGGTCGTGCCCGGCGTTGACTTCGGCGTGGGCGCTGCTGCGTACGCCGGCATCCCAGTCGGTGGTATCCACACCGAGGCGGATGTCCGCGACGTCGAGCACACCGACTTCGACAGCCTCGCGACGGTGCCCGGCACGCTGGTGCTGACAGCCGACGCTGCCGACGTCGCCCGAGTGGGCGAGCAACTCGTCTCCGGCGGCGTGAAGCCGGATACCCCGATCGCCGTGATCAGCCACGTCACCAGCACCGGTCAGCACACCGCGACCGGGACGCTGGGCGAGATCGCCCTTGCCGCGGCCGGCATGTCCGGCACCGTCGTCGTGACCGTCGGCAAGGCCGCCATGCAACACGACAAGCTCGGCTGGTGGGAGTCGCGACCGCTGTACGGCTGGAAGGTGCTGGTGCCGCGCACCAAGGACCAGGCCGGTGCGATGAGCGACCGGCTGCGGGCCATCGGAGCGGTGCCGATAGAGGTGCCGACTATTGCCGTCGAGCCGCCGCGCACCCCGACGCAGATGGAGCGCGCCATCAAGGGCCTGGTCACCGGCCGATACGAGTGGATCGTCTTCACCTCGACCAACGCGGTGAAGGCGGTGCGCGAGAAGTTTGAGGAGTTCGGTCTGGACGCTCGGGCGTTCGCGGGCGTCAAGATCGCCTGCGTGGGCGACTCCACCGCCGACGCGGTGCGTGCCTTCGGCATTTCGCCGGAACTCGTTCCGGACGGCGAGCAGCAGTCCAGCGAGGGTCTGCTCGAGGTGTTCCCGCCCTACGACGACGTGCTGGACCCGATCGACCGGGTGCTGCTGCCGCGGGCGGATATCGCCACCGAGACGCTGGCCGCCGGCCTGCGTGAGCGGGGCTGGGAGATCGACGACGTGACCGCGTACCGGACCGTGCGGGCGGCTCCGCCGGCTGCCACCATCCGCGACGCGATCAAGTCCGGTGGCTTCCAGGCGGTCTGCTTCACCTCGTCCTCGACCGTGCGCAACCTCGTCGGTATCGCCGGCAAGCCGCATGCGAAGACCGTGGTCGCGGCGATCGGCCCGCAGACCGCGGCCACCGCTGCGGAGTTCGGGCTGCGCGTCGACGTGCAGCCGGAGAACGCGTCGGTGCCGGCACTGATCGAGGCGCTGGCCGCGTTCGCAGTGCGCCGCGCCGAGGAGGACCGGGAGCGCGCCGCCGAGGCCGCAGCCAAGAAGGCCAGCCGGTCCTCGTCACGTCGCGCCGCTCGCTGACCGCTTTTGGCCGCCCAACGTCGTATTTGGCGTTGGGCGGCCAAAACCGCTCGGTTCGCGTCGGAGGTTGGCGCTAACATCGCGGCATGGCTGCCCCAACCCTTCGGGTTCCCTCCGTTGCGCCCACCGCC
>JBPCMU010000081.1:0-21132 GCA_051001975.1 Jatrophihabitans sp. | reverse complement strand
GCATCGAGCCGGTCGTCACCGACGTGCGCGAAGTCTGAACGAGTCCGAACAAGCGCGAAGCCCGAGCGCCACGGTCGTCCGGCCGGGTCTCGGGCTCACTTTCCGCAGCTAGTGCCGCGGACGACCTCCAATGTAGAGCATCACAGCCTGCGTCGTCACCTCAATGAGACGCAGTCCGGCGAGCAAAGGGACCAGATTCGCTCCGCTGCTAAGGGCACCCCTTGATCAGATCCTCGGCCCGGCCGCGTGCAGCTTCATCACCGAGCACCAGCAACAGCGAGGCGGGAACCCGACTGCTCGCGACCTGTTCGACACCGTCACCATGTTCCGCGGCCTGGCCAGCGTCGCTGTCTACGGCCGGCCACCAGACGACGAGCCCGCACACCACTCCGCCCAGGCTCAGCGGGAGGGCGAGGCTCTGATTCTTCGCGCCCTGCAGGCTCGTCGGTGGCTCAGCCGCAACAGCGACTTCACCAGCCTCGAGCCCGGCGCACGGTGGCTCGGCCAGCGCCGCGGCCTGGCCGCCGCGAACAACGCCCGGACCAGTGGCCTACCCCGCCCATGGACCAGGGGCCACCGCACTCAGTGCAGGCGGAGTACACACCCGAACAGAAGGCCGCAGCCTGGCAGCGCGCCTTCGCCGCGCCGTGCCCATTCTGCGATGCAACGCCGCGCCAGGCCTGTCGGCGTCGGGGCGACGGACAGACAGCCCAGCTGATGCACAAGCAACGCTGGGAACGTCCCGTTCAGTGGCTATACCGCCGGCTACCCAGCGGAGCCCACCCCGGACTGAGGCAGGGCCCCGCCAGCGCAGGGTGGGCATATCAGCCTCATTCCGGGCGAACAGCGGTAACCTGTCCCGCACCACCGGACACCGCCCGAGGAGACCGATATGGCCAGGATCGAACGGGGTGCAGCACCCCGCCGCCCCAGCGCCGGCCCTCCTGACACCGGCCGAGGTCGCTGACCTGTTCCGGGTGGACGCGAAGTCCGTCACCCGCTGGGCCAAGCAGGGAAAGCTCGGCAACATCCGCACCCTGGGCGGGCACCGGCGCTACCGCGAGGACGAGGTCATGGCCGCCTACACGCGGATGACCAGCGAGGCCACGGAGCCGATTCCCGACCTGTAGCCGCCGGGCGCCCGGCGGGACCGCTCCCTACCCACCGGAACTCCACCCTGAGCTGACCGCCCGACCGGCCTTCTCCCCCAACCTGGCGTCTCAGTGTGTGCAGCTGGGCCGTTGGCTAGATCCGATACTTACCGTCATGCGGGATTGCAGAGTTGCTGTGTGTCGAGTGCAGCTCCATTCGTTGCATCGACCGTAACGATGAATTGACAGTTCTCGGCCACGGTCGGCCTGGTCTGTCCGCCGACAGGTGCCGGGCCGTGTACGGCGGGTTTCGAGTTCGACCAGATGACCATCCACCCGAGCCTGGGTGACACTGTGATGGGCGTACTCGATGGGTCTGTGTTCTTCGGATCGGTGTTGATCGTGACCATCCGAAGTGTGACGGTCGGGGTCCCCGGTCGTAGATCGGGTGCGAAGTCCAAGTCAGCTGCTGCGGCGAGTGCCTTGCTCTCGTCGACGGTTGGAACGGAGCCAGCGGGGGCGGGGTCGGACGTCAGGTACCCGCCGTAGACGATCCGGACCGGGGCGTCGGGCGGTTGAAACGGCTCAGACGGTCCCGCATGGGTTGTTCCCACGCTGCGCGGACCACCCGCTGCTGTCGCCGACGCACACCCGACCAACGCGCCCATACAAACAGCGGCGAGGATCAAGATTGACCTATTCACCGGAGGTCTCCTTAATAGACCGAGGTCCATATATCGAAGGCATTGCAGGCGCTCGCCGCATGCGCCCACCGCGCGGGGTTGTCATCCTCGGCCGTCATCGTGCAGGGCATGCCCACCAGCGCATTGTTGGAGTACTGCTGGGCGCGCCTAGGGCGGTGAACTTTGTATGGTTTGCCGAGTAGCCAGGCATGTCAGCCTCTAAGTATCCAACTTCCCCAGCAAACTGGGGAGACCACGGCTCCGGGGACCACTCGTAGAACGGGTTGAACGTCGAGACAAGCCATGTCGTGGTGTCAATTGTTGCCTTCTCGCAGATGCAATCACCCGACCACAGCACGCGGAACGTATGTCTTACGCCGATCTCGCTGTTCACGGAGAAGTTGCTGTATCTCGTCGCAATGTGGCCGTGATCGTCGTTGAACTGGGCGAACCATCGAAGCGAGAAGCCGCTGGTGTGCTCAAACCCCACCTGCGCCCAGGCATTGCCTGTTGGAGCGGCGATCATCACCCACGCATTCGAGAAGTTACCGATGTTGGTAATGCCACTGCATACATTGCCTGTCTGAACAACTATGTACGCCGACGCTCCTTCGAACTGATAACTCGGATGCGTGTATGGATTGTGAGCGAAGCCATCGAACCTGCTGCCCTGGCTCGAACTACAGGCCGAAGACGCTGAGGCTGCCGGTTGCGCTGCAACCACCGGAACACACCCAAGCAGCACCGCGAGGCCGACGCGGAGCATCGATCGCCGCCGCTGGTAGCGCCGTCCAATACTGGATTTCAGCATCAGCGCACCCCTAACCCTCAGAAAGCGGACCGTACGCCTGAGTCCCCGCACGATCTATAGCGCGACGCTCGAGCTTCTCGATTTCTCAGGCAACTCACCGAATCGGCACAGTTCAGTGAATTAGGCACTGAGCTGCCCAGCCGAGCTGCTGCGCATTCTCTGCCCGGCCGGCCACCTCCCCTTCATTGAGCTGACGAGCGGTCGTCAGTAAGCCATAGCGCGTAGGCGGCCCGGCCCGTACGCAACGGACCAACAAGGCCACTGACCCGATCCCCAACACGTAGCGCCGGCGGCCGGCGGGACCGCTCACTACCCACCGGAGCTCCGCACTGAGCTAGCTCGTCCGGTCGGCTGCGCAGGCTCCGCCCGACCAGCCTTCTCCCCCAACCTGGCGTCTCAGTGTGTGCCAGTCCGCCGTCCGGTCAAACCGCACCAACGAATTGATCCGACGCGCTCCTACGTCGCTTATTTCGCCGCACCAATTCGCCGGTGACCAGCGGTTGGACCGGCCACCGGCCTTAGCCCGGATGCACCGAGCGAATTCAGTTGAGCAGTGTTGATCTTGTGTCTGGGTGAAATGTGGTGAAGGGCGTGGCGTGCTGCCGGTCTGCCCGGCTCTTCCACTGATCCTCGGTCGCGGCGGGTGGGCCGGGTGGTCAGGCGGTGGCTGCGGTGGGTGGCCCGAGTGCGGCGGTGAACAGGTCTTGCCAGGCGTCGGCCCAGGGCCAGTTCGTCGGTAGGCGTAGCCGGATGCGGCGGGCTGAGCGCACGATCCGGGCGGAGATGTTGATCAGCTGCCGGCGGATCGTGGCGGTGGTGGCTTTGGCGTGGAACTGCGACGCGAGTGCGCCGGCCGCGCGGGTGAGGTTGAATGCCATCGCGGCCAGGGCCAGCCAGGCGCCGTTGGCGTTGAACCGCCCGGAGGGCAGGTGGGCCAGCGGCCAGCCTTTGAGGTCGGCGATGACTTGTTCGATGATCGTGTGTCGACGGTGGTCGGCCTCGGCCTGCAGCATCACCAGGGGCGAGTTGGTGAACACCGCGTGGTGGCGCCAGGCCGGGAACAGCTCGCCCTGGGCGTCCGCGACGACATGGTCGGGGTTGGCGTCGCGGACGCGGCGCACGATCATCCGGGCGGTGATCTGGTTCTTCTTGCCGCGCGAGGCGAACGCGGTGAACGGCACCTCAGCGACTTGGGCGTCGCTGACCCACTGGCCCAGCTGCTCGTCGAAGACCGCTTTCGGGTAGCGGATCGTCGTCCACTTATCCTCACTGATGCCGGCGATCGCCCGCCTCACCGCGGCGTCTTGGCGGGCGGTGATCGAGAACCGCGCCTTCGCCCGGCCGATCGCGGCGACGATGTCGCGGCCGTAGAACGCCGAGTCGGCCCGCACGACCAGCAGCCCCGTCGCACCGCAGGCCCGGCTGGTGCGCAGCGCGTCGGCGACGAGGCGGGCCGCGCCGCGGACCGAGTTCGCCGAACCCTTGCGCAGCCTCGTGGCGACGATCACCGGCGCCGACGCCGGCGTGGACAGCGCGGCGATCAGCGCGTTCAAGCCCCTGACGCCGGAGTAGCCGTAGCCGGCGCCCTGTTTGGCGTAGCCGTAAGCCGCCCGGATCGTGTCATCAACATCGAGGTAGGCGATCTGCCCGGCGTCGCGAAGCAACGGCGCCTGGGTGACCAGGTCGGCGACCAGCCGCGCCGCGACCGCGTCGAGCTGGCGGACGTGCCCGAACGCGAAACTGCGCAGGAACGACCCCAACGTCGAGGGCGCATAGATGCCGGTGAACAACCGGGCCATGCCGCCGTGGCGCAGCAGGTCCATATCCTCGATGCTGTCCGCGCCTGCGACCATCCCGGCCACCAGCGCAACGGCCTTCGCCCCGGCGTGCGCGCCCTTGTCCGAGGGCACCGTCAGCTGTTTGTCGAGCAGAGCCCGCAGACCCGCCCGCTCGGCCATCGCGAGCACCGGAACCAGCCCACCGACCGACACCAAACTCGGCTCATCGAAGGCAGCGGACAACGACGATGACCTATGAGTAAGTTGCACTTACGAGATGCCCTTCGTGACGGCCAGAACCAGTTCTTCGACAGCTCTGATTCTCCTGCCGCACAGGGGCATCTCGCTGTTCCGGCACGCTCACCACACCAAGATCATCGGTGGATCAGGGCTAAGTCTCGAGCCGGCACCCGGCGGATCGCGATCCCCGACCGCATCGCCGAGATCCTCGCCGAACACATCGAGGAGTACGTGGCCCACGAGGCGGACGCACTGATCTTCACCGGACCTACGGGCCGACCGATGCGCCGAAGCAACTTCAACAAGTCTTCGCGTTGGAAGGCTGCCGCGGCCGGCGTCGGTGTGCCTCTACTTCACTTCCACGATCTGAGGCACACTGGCAACACCTTCGCCGCCAGTACACCCGGCGCATCGACCCGCGACCTGATGGAAAGGATGGGCCACGACAGCATGCAGGCAGCGCTCATCTACCAGCACCGGACGCGCGGTGCGGACCGTCGGATCGCGTCGTCGTTGGACGATCGGCTGCCTGCGGTAATCGCACGTGGATCGCACGCGGTCGATCTGGACGAGCAGCGCCGAGCGCGCCGCGGACCTGAATCGCCCTTAGGACGGGGCTTTCTTCCTGGAGCGGGTGACGAGAATCGAACTCGCACTGTCAGCTTGGGAAGCTGATGTTCTGCCATTGAACTACATCCGCACAGCTTGCGGCCGTATCGTATCGTGCGGCGCGACGGGACCTGGTCGATCGCGCGAGGGATGTGTGGCCAGGGCCAATTATGGGAAAGGCAGAACGCATGATCATTTTCGGTACCCGGGTGTACACCCGCGTCCTCACCACTTTGATGTTGGTGTGCCAGCGATGTGGCAACCCCGCCGCTCACCGCGTCCAAGAACGGATCACCCGCTTCACCTTGTTCTTCATCCCCCTGTTCCCCGTCGGCGCCCGCCGCTCGCTGACCTGCACGTTCTGCGGCGCCACTACGCCGATATCCAAGGAACAGGCCAACCAATACGCCGGGCAGGCGCAAGCACCCCAGCAGCAGCAGCCGCAGGGCCAGTTGCCGCCGCCGCAGCCACAGCCCCAGTTGGCTCAGCAGCCGTACGGGCAACCGCAGCCGCAATACGGTCAGCAGCCGCAGCCGCAGCCGCAGCCGCAGCCGCAGCCGCAGCAGCCGTATGGCCAGCAGCCGCAGCAGCAGTTCCCGCCGCAGCAGTACCCCGGCCAACACTGAACCCAAGTCGTCGACGAGCGGTCCGCCCCGGTTACCCGGGTCGGGCCGCTTCGTCGTGTTCGGTGCTCTCCAGCGAGCAGAACGCCAGCCCGCAGAGGAGTAGCTCGCCGGCGATCCACCACTGGTTCTGGAAGGTCTGCTTGTTGGCGAAGTTGAAGCTCGCCAACGTCGCGCCCGCTCCGACGAGCAGCCCGCCGATGGTGTGCGGCAACCGGCGCACCGCGAGAACGAGCGGGCCGATGACGAGGAGGAGCACGACGGGCGTGCCCAGCGGTCCGGGCAGGTATTGCCAGACCGACAGCGAGTCTTTGCGGGCCGGCAGGTCGATGAAGAAGGCCACCGTGCAATGCGTGAAGCGTGCCGGATTCCACAGCACCCAGGGCGCGCTGATCGCCGCGGCCACGCCGACGGCGGCGGCGGCCCGGCGCCAGCCGAAGATGCGCCAGATCGCGAACAGTGGAAGCAGGAGCACCATGTGCTGCTTCGTGGCCAGCGCCGCGCCCAGCGCGACGACCGCCCAGTTGCGCCGGCCCAGTGAGATCAGACCGACCGCCAACATCATGAAGCCGACCGCGACGCTCTCGTTCCAGGCCTGCTGGGTGACCCGCATCGTGCCGACCAACACGACGGCGACGCCAAGCAACGACAGGACCCGGAAACGCCGCTCCGGATCCCCTCCGGCGGCGCGCCACCCGGCGATGCCCAACGTGATCCACCCGGCGGCGAGTACGGCGAGTTCGGCGTAGCGGACGTCGTCGAGCGTGATCCAGCCAACCCATGAGACCAGCAGGGTCGTCGGGAGGTAGTTGTAGCAACTCGCGGTCTGCCCGGCCGGGATGTGCGCATACGTGTGGTCGTAAGGGTTCATCCCGTGGAACAGGCCCGCGGACGCCTGCTGGAAGATCAGCCACACGTCGATGTGCGGACGAGCCGCCCCGACGATCTCCAGCACCAACGCCAGTGCGGCGATAAGGCCGGTGATCATCAGCAGCCCGAGCCGGATCCTCCGCAGCCAGGGCAGCGCCGCGGCGATCAGCACCACACAGCCGACGAAGGCCAGCGAGACCGCCCACGGAAGCGTGGCGCGGCGATCGACCTCGCCGGTCTGCGGCTTGGCGACCTGCGGGACCAACGTGATCGCCAGGCCTAGCCCGACCGTCCACCATCGCGGAGTGCCGAACCGGCACAGCGCCACAGCCAGCACGATGGCCGGCACGCCGACAACGACTGCGGTGATGTTGTACCAGCGCGCCACCGTCGCGTAGCTGCACGTCGCAGCGATGAGGGCGACGGCCAGCAGCACCACGTCTGCTCCGGACCGGGAGAGTCCTTCGGGCAATCGGGTCGATGCGCCGGTGCGCAGCACGCTTGCCACCGCCGCACCGCCGTTTCACCATGGTGGCCCGCCTGTCGCGGACTTCAGCAGGGACGCTAACGCACTGCCCGGCAGCCACCGCCGAGCCGCACGCTAGCCTCTGCGCCATGCTCCTGAGCGACCGTGACATCCGATCCGAGGTGGCCGCCGGCCGGCTGCTGCTCGACCCGTGGGACGTCGAGTTGGTACAGCCGTCCAGCGTCGACGTGCGGTTGGACCGGTTCTTCCGCGTCTTCAACAACTCGGCCTACACGCACATCGACCCGGCGGAGCAACAGGACGAGCTGACCAGCCTCGTCGAGCCTGAGGGTGATGCGCCGTTCGTGCTGCACCCAGGCGAGTTCGTGCTCGGCTCGACGCTCGAAGTCGTCACCCTGCCCGACGATCTCGCCGGGCGCCTCGAGGGCAAGTCGTCGCTGGGCCGGCTGGGACTGCTGACGCACTCCACTGCTGGGTTCATCGACCCGGGCTTCACCGGGCACATCACCCTCGAGCTGTCGAACGTGGCCAACCTGCCGATCACGCTGTGGCCCGGCATGAAGATCGGCCAGCTGTGCCTGTTCCGGCTGTCCAGCGCGTCGGAGCACCCGTACGGGTCGGCCGTCTACGGCTCGCGCTATCAGGGCCAGCGCGGTCCGACGCCCAGCCGCTCCTACCAGAACTTCCGCCGCTGGCCGACCTCCGGCGATCCCCAGCCATGATGATCAAGGTCGATTGGCTGCCATAGCAACCGAGTGACCTTGATCATCGCGGGATGATGGGATGGGTCAGGGCTTGACGATCGGGTGGATCCAGCCGTACTTGTCCGCCGCTGCGCCGGTCTGCACGCCGACCAGCGCGTCGCGCAGGCTGGCCGCCACCGGGCCGATGTCGCCGTTGCCGACCGACCACTCACCGTCGGCGCTACGCACCGTGCCGACGGGGGTGACCACCGCTGCGGTGCCACAGCCGAACACCTCGGTGATCTGCCCGGACGCGCACCCTTCCCGCCATTCATCGACGGACACCTTGCCCTCTTCGACGGCGTAGCCGAGATCGGCGGCCAGGTTGAGCAGCGAGTCCCTCGTGATGCCCGGCAGCAGAGTCCCGGACAGCGCGGGCGTCACCACCCGCGCCGAGCTGCCCGTCCCGAAGACGAAGCAGACGTTGTTGGTGCCCATCTCCTCGACCCAGCGGTGCTCGACCGCATCGAGCCAGACGACTTGGTCGCAGCCCTTCGCCGTCGCCTGCGCCTGGGCCAGCAGAGTGCCGGCGTAGTTGCCGGCGCACTTCGCCTCGCCGGTGCCACCCAGCGCTGCTCGGGTGTACTCGGTGGAAAGCCACACCGTCAGCGGCTTCACGCCCCCGCGGAAATACGACCCCGCCGGTGAGGCGATCAGCAGGTAGGCATACGCATTGGCCGGGCGGACGCCGAGGCCGACCTCGGTGGAGATCATGAACGGGCGCAGGTAGAGCGACGCATCGCCGCCGGTCGGCACCCAGTCCTGGTCCATGTCGACGAGGGCATCGATCGAGTCGAGGAACATGCCGTCCGGCAGCGGCGGCATCTCCATCCGGGTCGCCGAGCGGGCGAACCGCGCCGCGTTCGCGTCCGGCCGGAACGCGACGATCGAGCCGTCTGCGTGCCGGTAGGCCTTCAGTCCTTCGAAGATCAACTGGCCGTAGTGCAGGGAGTTGGTCGCCGGGTCCATGGTGAGGGGCTGGTAGGGCAGTAGCTGCGCGTCGCCCCACTTCCCGTCGGCGTAGTCGGCTCGCACCATGTGATCGGTGAAGTACTTGCCGAACCCGGGGTCGCTGAGGATCTCGGCTCGTCGCTCGGCCGAGATCGGATCGGTGCTGCGCTGCACGGAGAGGGCCATGACCCGACTTTACTAGTGCGCCGGACCCCGAGCTTCAGCCGTTAGGCCAACGGTATGAGCGCACGAAGGCGTCGCCGACCACTGCTGCTCCCGCGGCAGCTTCGGGTCGGGTTCAGTCACGTCGATGAGCTGCGCCGCTGCTGCTGCGACCACGGCTCGGTGGAAGTCGGTCTTGGAGTCGAAGTGGAACAGCGCTCGTAGAGTGGCGCCGGTGAGCACACCGGATCAGCAGCCTCGCGAAGTGCTCGTGCTGGTGGTCGGTGCCGGATTCGCCGGCATCGCGATGGCCACCGCGCTGCGCCAACGCGGTGTGCACGACTTCGTCGTCATCGAGCGCGGCGCCGATGTCGGCGGCACGTGGCGGGACAACACCTACCCGGGCGCGGCCTGCGACGTCCCGAGCCACCTGTACTCCTTCTCCTGGGCGCTGAACCCCAACTGGAGCAGGGCATTCTCGCCGCAGCCGGAGATCTGGCAGTACATGCAGGACATCGCGCGGCGGCAGGGCGTGTACGAGCACTGCGTGTTCGGCGCCGAGTTGATCGACGCGAAGTGGGACGCGGATGCTGCCCGGTGGCGGGTTGCCACCACCCAGGGGGACTTCGTCGCACAGTCACTCGTCTCCGGCGCCGGCGCTCTGTGCGAGCCGGCCAACCCGGACATCGCCGGACTGGAGTCGTTCGCGGGAGCGACGTTCCACTCGTCGCGCTGGAATCACGACATCGACCTCACCGGGAAGCGAGTGGCCGTGGTCGGGACCGGTGCGTCGGCGATCCAGTTCGTCCCGGAGATCGCCGACAAGGTCGCCCACCTCGACGTCTACCAGCGCACCGCGCCGTGGATCATCCCGCGCAACGACCGAGCCTTCCGCAAGTCCGAGCGGTGGGTGTTCCGGCACGTCCCTGGCGCCCAGCGGCTGATGCGTACCGGCATCTACTGGGGGCGGGAGTTGTTCGTACTGGGCCTTGCCAAAAATCCGAAGCTCACCCGACCGGCAGCGCGGATCGGCCGCTGGCACCTCGATCGACAGGTCGAGGAGCCGGCGCTGCGAGCGAAGCTGCGTCCGCGCTACACGATCGGGTGCAAGCGGATCCTGATCTCCAACGACTGGTACCCGGCTCTGCAGAAGCCCAACGTAGCCGTCGTCACCGACGCCATCGACTCGGTCGAACCCGATGCCGTCTTGACGTCGGACGGCCTACGGCACGAGGCCGACGTGATCGTCTTCGCCACCGGCTTCCATGTCACCGACATGCCGATCGCCGAGCACATCCGCGACGACGCCGGGGTCAGCCTGGCCAAGCACTGGGAGACCGGCGCCGCTGCACATCGCGGCACCACGGTCGTCGGCTTTCCCAACCTGTTCTTCATCGTCGGGCCGAACACCGGCCTGGGGCACACGTCGATGATCTTCATGATAGAGGCGCAGGTGAACTACATCGACAAGGCACTGCAGCAGATGGCCGACAACAATCTGCTCGCGATCGAGCCGCAGCCAGCCGCTCAGGAGAAATACAACGCCGACGTGCAACGCAAGCTGTCGCGCAGCGTCTGGAACACCGGCGGCTGCGCATCCTGGTACCTCGACGCACACGGCCGGAACACCTCCATCTGGCCGGACTTCACGTTCCGGTTCCGGCGGGAGACCGCAACCTTCGACCTGCAGGAGTATCGGGTTGCGGCGTGGGCGGGCGACGGAGCCGGCGGATGAAGCAGCTGCGCGGCAAGGTTGCCGTGATCACCGGCGCCGGCTCGGGAATCGGCCGGGCGTTGGCGGTTGCGCTCGGCCGGCACGGCGCCCGGGTTGCCGTCTCCGACATCAACGCGGACGACGTCGCGCAGACGGCTCTCATCGTCGCGGCGACGGGTGCCGAGACGCGCCACTACGTCCTGGACGTGACCGACGCTGCTGCAGTGCAGGCGCATGCCGATCAGGTGGTCGCGGACTTCGGGCACGTCAATCTGCTGATCAACAACGCCGGCGTGGCCATGGTCGGCGATGTGGTCGACATGTCGCTGGCAGACATCGGTTGGGTGATGGACGTCGACTACTGGGGTGTGGTGCACGGGACGAAGGCGTTTCTGCCCCATCTGATCAGCAGTAGTGACGGGCACCTGGTCAACGTGTCGAGCTTGTTCGGGTTGATGTCGGCGCCGTCGCAAAGCGCCTACAACTCGGCGAAGTTCGCGGTGCGCGGCTTCACCGAGGCGTTGCGGATGGAGATGCTCAGCGCCGGACATCGAGTGGGCGTCAGCTGCGTGCACCCCGGTGGTATCAAGACCAACGTGGTGCGCAACTCGCGAACCGCCGGCGACGTCGACCACGCAGCAGTGGTGCAGCGCTTCGAACAGTTGCTGGCGAAGACGTCCGCGGACAAGGCGGCACAGGTCATCCTGCGAGGTGTTCAGCGCAACAAGGCGCGCATCCTCGTCGGCGCCGATGCTCATGCTCTCGACGCGGTGGTGCGCGCGCTCGGCCCTGCCTACCAGCGTCTCGTCGTCGCGCAGACCAGACGGTTCCTGGCCACCGGGCAGGCGAAGGCGGGCACCACTCGACGGGGGGTTAGCCGGCGGTGGTAGTCAACGTCATGTGCGGCTTGCCACTGCGGGCATTGCTGAGCTCGATGAAGAAGCCGTCCGTGCTGTGCGCGGTGGAGACGGCGACCGTTGACGGCAAAAGGACGGGCGTCTTGAACCGCACGTCAGCGGTATAGGCGTCGGGTAGCCGGGCCGCTATTGCGGCCACCGCATGCGCGTGCAGCCACATGCCGTGCGCGATGGCTCGGGGGAAGCCGAACGCCTTGGCTGTCACGGCGCGGAGGTGGATCGGGTTGCGGTCACCGGAGACTGTCGCGTAGCGCCGACCGATGTCGGCCGGGACAGCCCACCGCCCAGCGGCTTGCCTGCGGGGCGCGTCGGTTCGCGGTTCCCTGACTGTGGACGAGGATGTCTTCTCCCGTCGCAGATAGGTGCTGCGATCGGTCCAGACCAGCTCGTCGTGCACCCTCGCCTCAGCGACGAGATCCACTTGCCGGCCGATTCGATGCGGGCGCAGGTTGTCGGCGTGCACCGACAGCGCGAGCTCGTCATCCACCGTCAACCTACGGTGCTGAGTCATGGAGTTCTCGACGTGCACCAGTCCGACCAACGGGAACGGAAAATTGCGGCGGACCATGATCGCGGTCGCGAGTGGGAACGCCAGCACGTGCAGGTAGGTGGCCGGCACTGCGTCGCTGATGTTGAAGCCACACACCTGCTGATACGCCGCGAGAGCGTCCCGATCGATGCGTGTCGACGGCACGGCCAGGGTGGTGTCCGGCAACGTGGAAGGACGATGGCGCACCGGCACCAGGGACGTCGCGAACAGCCGGCCCAGCGACGGTGCCTCGTCCAGGACGGTGACGGGCATCAGGCGCCGACCAGATTCTGGCCGCACACCCGCAGCACCTGGCCGGTAACCCCGCCGGCACCCGAGGAGGCGAGCCAGGCGACCGTCTCGGCCACGTCGACGGGTAGTCCGGCCTGTTGCAGGCTGTTCAGCCTGCGGGCCACCTCGCGGGTAGCGAAGGGCATGTGCCGGGTCATATCGGTGTCGATGAAGCCCGGCGCGACTGCGTTGATCGTTCCGCCCGAAGCGCTCAGCAATGGGGCGGTGGCCCGCACCATCCCGATCACGCCGGCTTTGCTGGCTGCGTAGTTGGTCTGGCCGCGGTTCCCGGCGATGCCGCTGGTCGACGACAGGCTGACGATGCGCCCGCCGCTGCGCAGTACGCCGCCCAGCAGCATGTCGTTCGCGCGCAGCTGCGAATCCAGGTTGACCTGCAGCACCGAGTCCCAGACCTCGGGTTTCATGTTGGCCAGCAGCTTGTCCCTGGTTATGCCGGCGTTGTGCACCACGATGTCGACGCCGCCGAAGCGCTGCGTCACGAAGTCAGCCATCCGTCGGGGCGCGTTCGCCATGCTGATGTCCAGCGAAAGGGTCGTGCCGCCGATCCGGTTCGCAACGGTGGCCAGTGCCTCTCCTGCCGCTGGTAGATCGGCGCAGATCACCGTCGCGCCGTCGCGGGACAACGTCCTGGCAATCGCTGCGCCGATGCCACGGGCGGCCCCGGTGACCATTGCGACGGCGCCGGCCAGTGGTCGTTGCCAGTCGTCAGGCGCGTGGCCTGCGCCGTCGCCGAGTTGGACGACCTGGCCGTCGACGTAGGCCGATCGCCCCGAGAGCAGGAAGCGCAGGGTGGACTGCAGTCCCACCGCACTGGGATGCGCAGTCGCGATCTGCACGAGGTTGGCCGTCGACCCGGCTCGCAACTCCTTGCCGAGCGAGCGCACCACGCCCACCAAGGCTTGTCGCGTCGCGGCCAGGGGTGGCGCATCGCCGTCCCCCGGCGCGGTGGACAGCACGACGACCCGGCCACTGCTCGACAGCCGCCGGAGCACGCCGCTCAGTGTGGCCTGTACGCCGGACAGGCCGGCCACCTCCGCGACGCCCGTCGCGTCCAGCACGACGGCGGCATAGCGGGCACTGCCGTCGTCCTCGAACACGACGCTCACCCCGGCCGCCGCCAACTCCTCAGCGACAGCGGTACCGAGCGAGCTGGTCCCGGCGATCCGGAGCAAGGCCGGGCCGGGCAGGACGGGATCGCCGACCTGGTACCTGCGCAAGATCGCAGGACGCGGCAGGCCGAGCCTGCTGGCGACCGCCTTGCCGGCGCCGGCGTTGACGAACTTCTGATAGCGGTCAGGCATCGAATTCCTTTACGTGACTGAGGTTTCAGGCTTCCAGGATGGCGACGACGCCCTGCCCGCCGGCGGCGCAGATCGAGACGAGTCCTCGACCCGAGCCCTTTTCCGCCAGCAGCTTGGCCAGGGTCGCGACGATCCGACCGCCGGTAGCGGCGAACGGGTGCCCGGCGGCCAGTGACGATCCGGCAACATTCAACTTGGCGCGGTCGATCGCGCCGAGTGCGCCGTCCAGGCCGAGCCGGTCGCGGCAGAACTCGTCGTCCTCCCACGCCGTGAGGGTGCTCAGCACCGTCGACGCGAACGCCTCGTGGATCTCGTAGAAGTCGAAATCCTGCAGGCTGAGCTTGTTGCGGGCGAGCAGTCTGGGCAGCGCGTACACCGGCGCCATCAGGAGCCCGTCCGCCTTGCGATCACCGTGCACGTAGTCGACCGCGGCGGTCTCCGCGTCGACGAAGTGCGCGAGCACCGGCAGTCCGCGGTGCGCCGCCCATTCATCCGTGCCGAGCAGGACGGTCGAGGCGCCGTCGGTGAGCGGCGTGGAGTTGCCCGCGGTCATCGTCGGGTGTGCCAACGATCGGCCGAACACCGGCTTGAGGCTCGCCAGCTTCTCCAGGGACGAGTCCGGGCGCAGGTTCTGGTCACGCTGCAGGCCGCGGTACGGGGTGAGCAGGTCGGTGAAGAAGCCACGCTCGTAGGCGGCCGCGAGGTTGTGGTGGCTGGCCACCGCGAGCTCGTCCTGCGCTTCGCGGTTGACGTGCCACTCTTCGGCCGTGATGGCTGCGTGCTCTCCCATCGACAGGCCGGTGCGCGGTTCCTCGTTGCGCGGGATGGCCGGCTTGATCTGTCCGGGTCGCACGCCGGTGAACGCCTTCAGCCGCTGGCCGACCGACCGGGCGCTGTTGGCCCGAAGCAGTACCTGGCGCAGGTCGTCGTTCAGTGCGAGCGGAGCGTCGCTGACCGTGTCGACGCCCCCGGCGATCCCCGAGCTGACCTGGCCCAGAGCGATCTTGTTGGCGACCAGGATCGCCGTCTCCAGACCGGTGCCGCAGGCCTGTTGCACGTCATAGGCCGGGGTCTGGGCGCCGAGCGCGCTGCCTAGCACCGACTCCCGGGTCAGGTTGAAGTCCTTCGAGTGCTTCAGCACGGCGCCCGCTGCGACCTCGCCGAGGCGCTCGCCCTGCAGCCCGAACCGCGCCACCAGCCCGTCCAGCGCACTGGTCAGCATGTCCTGGTTGGACGCTGCCGCGTACTTGCTGTTGGCCCGGGCGAACGGGATGCGGTTGCCGCCGATGATCGCGGCGCGCGGGGTGGATGCCATGGGTCAAGTCTCCTTGATCATCGCGGTGGATTCCGATTCGATTCGAGGGGGTGGGTCAATCGGGCAGCAGGCCGCTGCGGCGCCACAGCGCACCTGCCGGGCCTTCGATCAGCCCGACTTCGGTGAAGAACGGCACGAGGCGGCGGGCCGCCCAGCTCAGCGTCTCACGGCGCTGCGGGTTGGCGCGGGCCGCAGCCTTGCCAGCGGCCGGGTCGATCCCGACCTGCGCGTAGGCGTCCGGGTGCACCAGTCGAGTCGCGATGACGACCGCGGACCGGCCGATCATCAATCGGGTGCGCTCCCGCTTCCAGCGGGAGAGGTCGGCCCACTGCCGGGTCAGCTCGTCTCGCGCGAAACGCACATGCCGAGCCTCTTCGATGACGTGGACCCGGCTGACGGTGCGCACGATCGGCTGCAGTGACTCGTCGGCCATCGACTCGCGCTGCAGGGCGTCCAGCACCTCCTCGGCGATGAGGATGGCGGCGAACATCTCCGCGCCGGTGGAGATGTTCTTCAGCAGCTTGCCCTGACGATGGGCCAGCCGGCCAGGCCCATAGGCGGGCGCGCCGAATTTCTCGATCATGTCGGCGAACATCACCGAGTGCCGGCACTCGTCGCCGATCTCGGTGAGCGCGTACTTCACATGTGCCGACGTGGGATCGAGGTCGTAGGAGTGCCGCACCAGCAGCTGCATGAGGATCATCTCGAACCAGATGCCGACGCTGGCCATGCTGGCCACCTCATGCTTCGACAGCTCGATCTGCTGGGCGCGGTTCAGCCCGTCCCACAGCTGCGTACCGAACAGCGAGCACCGCTGTGGCGGCAGGTAGAACAGGTCGCCGGCCAGCGGCGCGGCCCAGTCGACATCCACCACCGGATCGAACGAGTGCTTGACCGAGGCTCGCAGCAACGCCTGCGCGGTCGCCTCCCGGTCTCCCACCTTCGCGCTCATCGGGGGTACCCCCGACCCAACTGCACCACCGCTGTCGGCACCGCACCGGTAAGCGGTCCGGACCGAAACGCTCGCGCCCGCAACCCCGACCGCAGAGTCATCAATAGCTGGTTCATGAGACACAAGGTATCTGATACCGTCGGTTTCGTGAAGTCGTCGAGTCATGCATCACGCGATGGCCGCGCGGTCCGCTGGGAGCAGCACCGCCAATCCCGTCGTGAGGAATTGCTCGACGCCGTCGCCCAGGCGGTGCGCGCCCACGGCGCAGCGGTCGGGATGGACCAGATCGCGGACACCGCCGGGACGTCCAAGGCCGTCTTCTACCGCTACTTCGCCGACAAGCAGGACCTCTATCAGTCGGTCGGCCGCAAGCTGGCCGGCGACCTAGTCGTGGAAATCGCCGAGGCGGTAGGAGCGGAGACCGACGACCTGACGATGCTGGCGGCCGGGGTGAACGCCTATCTCAACCTGCTGGAGTCCGAACCCGAGCTTTACCGGTTCGTTGTGCACAACCCGACGCTGGGCACGGTCGGTGCCGATGCGGTGGCCGGCTACACCAGCCTCGTCAGCGACGTGGTCTCAACACTGTTCGAGAACAGCTTGTCGGGGCGAGGCTTTGCGACCGACGGCGCGGCGCCGTGGGGAGTTGCGGTAGTCGGTGGCATCCGCGCCGCAGGTGACTGGTGGCTGGCGCAACCGCCTGAGGGCCGCCCGGACCGAGAGCAACTTGTGAAGTACCTAGTAGCGCTGATGTATCACGGCATGGCCGGCATCACCGCGCGCCGACCAGTGGACGACGTGCGCTCGCTCGTCCGACCGAAGTGATGCGAAGGAGAGCCTCCATGACCCGACCTGCTCTGGCGGCGCCGACCGATCTGGGGCCGCTGCGTGACCTGCTCGACGGTCGCTGGCACGAGGTGCGCGAGCGGGCCCGCGACTTGGCCGGGCACGAGCGGTTCGCGCCGGTCCACGATCTACCCGAGGACGAGTACCGCGATCTGGTGATGGAGCAGGCGAGGCACATCGCCGAGCTCGGCTACCCGAAGCTCGGCTTTCCGGAGGAGTACGGCGGCAGTAACGATGTCGGCGCCTCGGTCACCGCGTTCGAGATGCTCGCCTACGGCGACCTGTCGCTGTTGGTGAAGGCGGGCGTCCAGTGGGGGTTGTTCGGCGGCGCCGTCCTGCACCTCGGCACGAAACGCCACCACGATGCCTACCTCGAGGACATCATTTCGCTGGCGCTGCCCGGGTGCTTCGCAATGACCGAGACCGGGCACGGCTCGGACGTCGCCTCGATCCGCACGACTGCCACCTATGACCTGGCCACTGAACAGTTCGTCATCGACACACCGTTCGAGGCCGCCCGCAAGGACTACATCGGCAACGCCGCCCGCCACGGCCGGATGGCTGCGGTATTCGCGCAGCTCATCACCAACGGCACCTGCGAGGGAGTGCACGCCTTCCTGGTCCCGATTCGCGACGTGGACGGTGTCGCCTGCCCGGGCGTGACGATCGGCGACTGCGGACCGAAGGCGGGCCTCGGTGGCGTGGACAACGGCCGGCTCAGCTTCGCCGTGGTGCGCGTTCCCCGCGAGGCGCTGCTCAACCAGTACGGCGACGTCGCCGCAGACGGCACCTACACGACCGCAATCGCCAAGCAGGGCGCCCGCTTCTTCACAATGCTCGGCACCCTCATCCAGGGCCGGATCAGTGTGGCCGGTGGTGCCGGCAGCGCCGCCAGGTTGGCGCTGGCCATCGCGATCAAGTACGGCGAGGCTCGTCGCCAGTTCGCGGCTCCCGGCAGCGACAAGGAGGTGGTGGTGATGGACTATCTGGCCCATCAGCGCAAGCTGCTGCCGCTACTAGCGCACTCCTACGCCATGCACTTCGCGCAACTCGAGCTCGTCGGGACGCTGCACGACGTGTTCACCGGCGCAACGACCGATCAGCACACGAAGCGTGAGCTGGAGTCACGCGCCGCCGGGATCAAGGCGATCGGTACCTGGCACGCCACCAACGCGATCCAGACCGCGCGTGAAGCATGTGGCGGGGCCGGCTACCTGGCGGAGAATCGGCTGCCGTCGCTTAAAGCCGACACGGACGTGTTCACCACGTTCGAGGGTGACAACACGGTGCTCCTGCAGCTCGTCGCCAAGGAGTTGATGACCAGCTATCGCACCGAGTTCGGCAGCCTGGACACCCTGGGAATGGTGCGGTTCGTAGCCGAGCAGTTCGGCAGCGCGGTGATCGAGCGCACCGCGGCACGAACACTCATTCAGCGCCTGGTCGACGCGGCGCCGGGCCGAGACGAGGACGCCGACCTGCTCGACCGTGGCCACCAGCTGGAGCTGTTCGAGTGGCGCGAGAAGCATGTCGTCAACACGCTGGCGCGCAGGTTGCGCCGCATCAAGCCGGATAGTCCAGGGGCGTTCGAGCAGTTCAACGCGGTGCAGGATCACCTCCTCACCGCGGCCCGGGCGCACGTCGACCGGGTCGTCCTGGAGGCGTTCGTCGCAGCGATCGATCGGTGCGACGATCCGGTGACGGCAACCCTGCTGGGCCGGGTCTGCGATCTGCACGTCCTGTCGATCCTGGAGGCAGACCGGGCTTGGTTCATCGAGCATGGTCGATTGACGCTGCGTCGGTCCAAAGCGATCACGCCGGCGGTCAACGCCCTGTGTGCCGAGTTGCGGCCACATGCGGCACTGCTGGTCGATGCCTTCGGGATCCCGGCAGCGGCGATTTCCGCCCCGATCGCCCAGGGCGCCGAGGCGGCCCGACAGATGGAGTCGATGGCGGGCGTACCCCTGCCGGTCTGAGTGCCGGGACAGCAAGCAGCCCGGCGCGGTGTGCGCCGGGCTGCTTGCGATCACGTGGCCGAACGGGAGCGGGTGCCTCCCCCCAGATTCACCCGCTCCCGCTCGTCTCTAGGTGCGGGTCGGGGCCGATCGGACGGCAACCATGCCTGCCCCCTCGTCCCACAACGCACCGGTCTCCAAGACCTCGAACTCTTCGTCATTGACAGTGCGTTCCCCAGAACGTGCTGACCCGGGGGTCGGACGGTCTCCGCGGTGCGGCAACGACAACAACCGAGCGATGGTCTTCACGTTGATGATGACGCCTCGAGGGGCGTTTTGGTTGCCTCTGGGGGGTCGTTACTCAGCTAGGACTCAGACGTCCCGCCGTGCGGGATCCCCGTCGCCGCGTCGAATCAGGTGTTCGGCTGTCCCAATGAGGACGCGGAGTCGAGGGCCGGCACTTCGGACAACTGTCGCCCGCAGGGATCGTGCTCAGCTGGCGGGGGCCGGCTCCGGCTGCGGTTCGGGCTCGGCGGTCTTCGCGGCCCGTCCGCCGAGGGACTGAGCCAGGATCTGGGCAACGTCGAGCACTTGGACGTCCTCGCGGGCCGATCCGTCCGCCTGCTTGGCGGTGACCGCGTCGGAGAGCATGACCATGCAGAACGGGCAGGCGGTGGAGATCAGGTCCGGGTCGAGTCCGAGCGCCTCCTCGGTGCGCTCGACGTTGACACGCTTGCCGAGCTTCTCCTCCATCCAGAACCGTGCGCCGCCGGCGCCGCAGCAGAAGCCCCGGTCCTTGCAGCGGTGCATCTCCTGCGAGTTCAGCGACGGGATCGCACCCAGCACCTCACGCGGCGGCGTGTAGACCTTGTTGTGCCGGCCGAGGTAGCACGGGTCGTGGTAGGTGACCTTCTTGTCGACCGGCTCGACGGGGGTGAGCCGGCCCTCCTCAATCAGCTTGGCCAGCAGCTGGGTGTGGTGGACGACCTCGTAGTTGCCACCGATCTGCGGGTACTCGTTGGCCAGGCTGTTGAAGCAGTGCGGGCAGGTGGCGACGATCTTCAGCGTCTTGCCCTCGGGCGTGATCGAGTTCAGCGTCTCGACGTTCTGCATGCCCATCATCTGGAACAGGAACTCGTTGCCCAGCCGGCGGGCCGGGTCGCCGGAGCAGGTCTCGTTTGCACCGAGGACGGCGAACTCCACGCCCGCGGTGTCGAGCAGTTCGGCGAAGGCCCGGGTGACCTTCTTCGACCGGTCCTCCAGCGAGCCGGCGCAGCCCACCCAGAACAAGTACTCGACGTCCTCAGGGAGGGTCTCGCTCGGGTTGACGCGGCGCACGTCGAAGCCGAGGTCCTCGGTCCACTGCTCGCGCTGCTTCTCCGGCAGGCCCCACGGGTTGCCGCGGTTCTCCAGGTTGCGCAGCATCACGCCCGCTTCCGATGGGAAGGACGACTCGATCAGCACCTGGAATCGGCGCATGTCGACGATGTGATCGACGTGCTCGATGTCCACCGGACACTGCTCGACGCAGGCACCGCACGTCGTGCAGGACCAGAGCACGTCCGGGTCGATGACGCCGCCGGAGGCGAGGTCGCCGACCAGCGGGCGCACCGCCTGGTCCGGGCCGGAGCCCTCGATACGCGGGAAGCCGGCCTCCGGGACGTGATGCCCGGTCGGCTCGTGACCCTCGGCCGTCGCACCCTCGGGGACTTCCTGCCCGCCGATCAGGTACGGCGCCTTCGCGAACAGGTGGTCACGCAGATCCATGATCAGCAGCTTCGGCGACAGCGGCTTGCCGGTGTTCCATGCCGGGCACTGGCTCTGGCAGCGGCCGCACTCGGTGCAGGTGGTCAGGTCGAGATAGCCCTTCCAGCTGAAGTCCTCGATCTTGCCCTTGCCGAAGACGGTGTCCTCGGAGAGGTTCTCCGCGTCGGAGAAGTCGACCGGCTTGCCGTCCGGGTCGACGACGGGAAGCAGCGCGCCGAGTCCGTCGGGCAGTCGCTTGGTGGCGACGTTCAACGGTGCCAGCGCGATGTGCAGGTGCTTGGAGTAGACGACTATGATCGTGAACCCGAAGATGACGGCCATCTGCAGCAGCATGAACGTCGCCTCGATCCATTAGTTGTGCCCACCGCTGCCCAACGCCTTGGCGACCAGCCACGAGGCGAACGGCGCCTTGGACTTCCCCCAGGGGAAGTGGCCGGTGTTGTACTGCGCGCCGCGATAGACCAGCAGTGTGACCACGA
>JBPCMU010000080.1:0-57178 GCA_051001975.1 Jatrophihabitans sp. | reverse complement strand
CGCGCGCACGACCTCGGCGCGCGACATCGCCGGTGACCACAACTTCTTCAGCGAGCTCTTCGCGAACAGCGAACCGGAACCGATCGCGTGGTAATGCTGCTCCTGCGACAGCGAGCCGGAGATGTCGAATCCGTAGATCCGCCCGGCAGTGCCCGAGTCGGCCACCGCAGTGTCGTAACCGGCGAACAACGGAACGGCGGTGAGGCCCTGCATCGCTGCGCCGAGATTTCCGCGGATCATCGTGGCCAGCCGGTTCGCCTTACCGGCGAGGGAGAGTGGTGTCCCCTCGATCTTCTCGTAATGCTCCAGCTCGACCTGAAACAACTTGATCATCTGGGTGCCGATTCCGGCCACCCCGGCGAAGCCGACCAGCGAGAACCCGTCCGCGGCGAACACCTTCTGGATGTCGCGCTGGGCGATGAGATTGCCCATCGTGGAGCGCCGGTCTCCAGCCATCACGACGCCGTCGGCGTAGCTGGCGGCCACGATCGTGGTGGCGTGCGGCAACGTCTCACCTGAATCGTGCGCGTGCGGCAGCAGGTCGGGGGCCACTGAACTCACCAGCTCCCGGAACGAAGACGACCCACGGGCGGTGGCATGGCGTAGGGAGACGGACTCAGCCGGTTGCACTGGTCACGAAGCCCATCTGCTGGACAGTCCGGGCGACGGTGTGCGCGCCTGGCGCGCAGCGGTTCGACGGGGTGTCTTCACTGGCCACCCTTTTGCACGAAGCCACGCACGAACTCCTCGCTGTTGGTCTCCAGCACCTCGTCGATGTCGTCAAGCAGGGCATCCACATCTTCGGTGAGCTTCTCGTGGCGCTCGGAGACCTCGGGGGCCGCGGCGTCCGGCTCCTCGACGGTTTCCTCCCGTTGCCGGCCCGCACGTGACTGGCCCCCGGTGTCGTGTGTAGCCATGGCATGCCTCCTGTCCCGACGACGGCTCGCGCCGTACCTGACCGACACTAGTGCGCAGCGTCGGATCGGGCTCGACGCAGTCCCGCAGCGCGCCTCAGTGCTCGCCGAGCAACTCCGCGACGAGGTCTGCGGCGGTCGGGCAGCGATCCAGAAGTTCTTCCACGTGCGCCTTGCTACCGCGGCCGGGCTCCAGCGTCGGCACCCGCACCAGCGACTCGCGGCCGACGTCGAAGATCACCGAGTCCCAGGACGCCGCAGCCACGGACGGGCCGTACCGGCGCAGGCACTCACCGCGGAAGTAGGCTCGGGTGTCCTCCGGTGGCGCGTGCACGGCGGCTTCGGCGCGACCGGCCGGCAGCAGCGTCTGCATCGCGCCGCGTGCCACCAGCCGGTGGTAGAGGCCTTTCTCCGGACGCACGTCGGAGTACTGCAGATCGACGAGCTGCAGCTGGTGCGCCGACCAGTCAAGGCCATCGCGCTCCCGATATCCCTCGAGCAGGCGCAGCTTCGCCACCCAGTCGAGTTGATCGGCCAGCTGCATCGGGTCGGTCTCGAGGGCAGCCAACGTCGACTCCCAGCGGCTGAGCACGTCGGCGGTCTGCTCGTCGACGTCCGCGCCCATCCGGTCCGCGACGAACTTCGCTGCCCGGTCGAAATACTCCCCCTGCAGCTCCAGTGCCGTGATGGAGCGGCCGTCTACCAGCCGGATGGCGTGACGCAAGGTCGGGTCGTGCGACACGGAGTGCAGTTCCCGGACCGGTTCGGCCACGGCCAGGCCGCGGTCCAGCACGGCCTCCTCGATCATCGCCAGGACCAGCGAGGTCGTGCCGACCTTGAGGTACGTGGACAGCTCCGCCAGATTCGCGTCACCGATGATGACGTGCAGCCGCCGGTACTTGTCGGCATCGGCATGCGGCTCGTCCCGGGTGTTGATGATCGGCCGCTTGAGCGTTGTCTCCAGCCCGACCTCGACCTCGAAGTAGTCGGCGCGCTGGCTGATCTGGAATCCGGCTGACCTTCCGTCCTGCCCGATGCCGACCCGGCCCGCACCGCAGACCACCTGTCGCGACACGAAGAAGGGAACCAGGTGGGCGACGATGTCGGTGAATGGCGTCGACCGGCTCATCAGGTAGTTCTCGTGCGAACCGTAGGACGCACCCTTGTTATCCGTGTTGTTCTTGTAGAGGTTGATAGGCGAGACGCCGGGAATCGTCGCCGCGCGGCGCGCCGCCTCGGCCATCACCAGCTCACCGGCCTTGTCCCAGGCGACGATGTCCAGCGGGTTGGTCACTTCCGGCGTGGCGAACTCCGGATGTGCATGGTCCACGTATAGACGGGCGCCATTGGTGAGGATGACGTTGGCCATCCCTGCGTCTTCCTCCGCCTCGACGAACTCCTGTGCGACCGCGCGGCCCAAGTCGAAGCCGCGGGCATCACGCAGCGGAGACTCCTCCTCGAAGTCCCAGGCGGTTCGCCGCGGGCGACCGGAGGTAACGCTCGCGGCGTAGGCGTTCACGATCTGCGCCGAGATCACCATCGCATTCGCCGCGGGCTGGCCGGGCACGCTGATGCCGTATTCGACCTCGGTGCCCATCACCCGCTTGACGCTCACTGGGCCAGGCTACGTGGTACGGGCCTCGTCGTCCGATCAGACCACTCGATGCTCAGACCAGCAGTTTGACGATGGCGACGATCCCTACGACCACTATCGCGGCCCGCAGCGCGGTGGGCGAGAGCCGGCGACCCACCCGCGCACCGAGCAGACCGCCGAGCACCGATCCTGCCGCGATGAGCCCCGCCGCGGTCCAGTTGATGTGCGCGGTGAACAGGAAGACCAGCGCCGCAACCGTGTTCACCAGGAAGGCGAGCAGGTTCTTCATCCCGTTGAGCCGCTGCATCGACTCGTTCAGCAACAGACCCATCACCGCCATCAGAATCACGCCTTGCGCTGCGCCGAAGTACCCGCCGTACACGCCCGTGAACAACACCAGCACCCAGAGCAGCGGAGTCACCGCGGTACCGGCCGTTCGGCCTCGCGCGGCCAGCCACTTCGAGACCCATGGGCCGACGATCACCAGCAGCACACCGATCCCGATCAGCACTGGGACGATGTCGTCGAACGCGGCGGCCGGCAGCGTGAGCAGCAGGATCGCACCGGCGACACCGCCGATGAGCGACGCAGCGCCCAGGGTCGTCGCACGCGAGCGCTGCCCCTCGAGTTCCTTGCGGTAGCCGAGGACTCCGCTCAGGTTGCCGGCGGCCAGCCCCATCGTGTTGGACACGTTCGCGGTGATCGACGGGAGGCCCACTGCCAGCAGCACCGGGAAGGTGATCAGCGTGCCCGAGCCGACCACGGTGTTGATCGTGCCGGCCCCGATCCCGGCGGCGAGCACGAGCAGCATCTGCCACCACGTCACCAGCCAGCCTCCGGACCACCATCGGGCAGCCAGGACTCCCGGCCGCTACCCCGACGACCCTATCCAGCGCAGCGGGCGTTACCGGTGGGCGACGATGTTGATCACATTGCCGTCCGGGTCTCGCAGGAAGAAGCGCCGCACGCCCCACGGCTCGTCGGTCAGCGGGTGCACGATCTCCAGCCCGGCTGCAGTGGCCCGCCGATAGGCCTCCTCGATGTCGTCCACACCGACACTGATCACCGGGTTCACCGGTGCGGTGGCGTCCTCGGTGATGACGCTGAGTTGCACCGCCGACTGATCACCCACGCAAGTGCCGATCCACCCGTGGTCCATTCCGATGTCGAGGCCGAGCAAGTCTGAGTAGAAGGTCGTCGCCGCGGACACATCGCGCACCGCCACGTTCGGTACCACCCGGGTGACCCGCATCCGATGCCCTAGAGGTACTGGCCGGTGTTGCTCGCCGTGTCGATGGCGCGGCCGGTGTCGCTGCCCTTGCCGGAGATGAGCGTGCGGATGTAGACGATCCGCTCGCCCTTCTTACCGGAAATCCTCGCCCAGTCGTCGGGGTTCGTGGTGTTCGGCAGGTCCTCGTTCTCGCGGAACTCATCGACGCAGGCTGCCAACAGATGCTGGATCCGGATGCCACGCTGATTGTTCGTCAGCAGGTCCTTGATTGCCATCTTCTTCGCCCGGTCCACGATGTTCTGGATCATCGCGCCTGAGTTGAAGTCCTTGAAGTACAGCGTCTCCTTGTCGCCATTGGCGTAGGTGACCTCCAGGAACCGGTTCTCCTCCGTTTCGGTGTACATCCGCTCGACGGTGTTCTGGATCATCGCGTCGACGGTCGCTCCGGCGTGCCCACCGTGCTCGGCCAGATCTTCCGGATGGATCGGCAGGTCGTCGGTGATGTACTTTGCGAAGATGTCCTGCGCGGCCTCGGCATCCGGGCGTTCGATCTTGATCTTCACATCCAGCCGACCGGGTCGCAGGATGGCCGGGTCGATCATGTCCTCCCGGTTCGAGGCGCCGATGACGATGACGTTCTCGAGCCCCTCGACGCCGTCGATCTCGCTCAACAACTGCGGGACGATGGTGTTCTCCACGTCCGAGCTGACACCGGAGCCGCGGGTCCGGAAGACCGAGTCCATCTCGTCGAAGAACACGATGACAGGCGTACCTTCGCTGGCCTTCTCCCGAGCCCTTTGAAACACCAACCGGATGTGCCGCTCGGTCTCCCCGACGTACTTGTTCAGCAGTTCCGGTCCCTTGATGTTCAGGAAGTAGGAGCGCGCCCGGGAGGTCTGCTCGGCATCAGCCGCCGCCTCGGTCGGGTCGTCGCCGCGGATGATCGCCATCTGCTTGGCCAGCGAGTTTGCGACTGCCTTCGCGATCAGCGTCTTGCCGCACCCGGGTGGGCCGTACAGCAGCACACCCTTGGGCGGACGCAGCTTGTGTTCGCGGAACAGGTCGGCGTGTAGGAACGGCAATTCGACGGCGTCACGGATCTGTTCGATCTGCCGGGTCAGCCCACCGATATCGGTGTAGTCGATGTCCGGAACCTCTTCGAGGACGAGGTCCTCAACCTCGCTCTTCGGGATGCGCTCGTAGACGAAGCCGCTACGCGGCTCCATAAGCAGCGAGTCGCCGACGCGCAGCGGCGCGCCGCGCAGCTCTCCGCTCAGGTGGGCAACGCGTTCCTCGTCGGTATGTCCGACGACCAGCGCACGGTCACCGCCCTCGAGCACCTCTTTCAGCATGACGACCTCGCCGACGCGCTCGAAGCCGCGCGCCGCGACGACGTTCATCGCTTCGTTGAGCATGACTTCCTGGCCGTAGCGCAGGTCGTCGGTCTCGACTTCCGGCGAGACGGCGACACGCAGCTTGCGGCCGCCGGTGAAAATGTCGACGGAACCATCCTCGAACTTCTCCAGGAAGACGCCGTAGCCACTCGGTGGCTGCGCCAGCCGGTCGACCTCCTCCTTCAGCGCGAGCAATTGTTCGCGGGCATCACGCAGGGTCGCGGTCAACCGATCGTTGCGGTCGGTCAGCGCCGCCACGCGGGAGTGGGTCTCGGCGAGTCGCTCTTCCAGGGCACGGCTGTGCCGAGGTCCTTCGGCGACCTTCGCCCGCAGGAGTTCGATCTCCTGGCGCAGTTCGTCAGCGTCGCGCATCGAGGCCGAACTCGGTGCTGCTCGGCCTTCGCGCCCCTCGTCGTCGGGGTGTCCGGTCATTCGACGTCACCTCGCAGATGCCACGTTCATGCGGTCCCCAGGACCCGTTCTGGAACCCTACACAGCAACTCTCGTCCCGGCCTGCGTGTTACGCCACCGCAACGCCCGGGGTCCATGCGGAAACGCGCAGCGCTTTGCAGCGCCTTTGAGTGAAGCGGTTTCGTGGGGTGGGAACGTCAGGCGCGCTGTCGTCGTGGTTTGCAACTACCCTGCAGGGGTGGGATCTCACCGAATCACCAGGACCCTGACGCGCCGGGCCTACGGGGCGGCGCTACTGGCGTCGGTCTCGGCGTTGGCACTCGTCGCCGGGTGCACCAGCGGCGCAAAGCAGGACTCGTCGCACACCGGCTCCTCGTCACAGTCCTCGAGCTCGGGCGGTTCGAGCAGCTCGAGCGCGTCGACCGCGCCCGCGACAACGTCCAGTTCGGCGAAGCCCAAGCCGGGCAAACCGGTGGGCGTCTCGTCGGTCGAGGGCGATGGCGCCACGGTCGGAATCGGCATGCCGCTGATCGTCAACTTCACCGTCTCCCCCACCAGCCGCTCAGCCTTCGAGCAGGCCGCCGTGGTGACCGTGAACGGCAAGCCGGCCGGCGGCGCGTGGTTCTGGGAGAGGGTGTACGCCGGTCAGCCGGTGCAGGCCCATTACCGGACCCGGTTGTACTGGCCGGCTCACTCGAAGATCCACGTCGCGCTGCCGGTCAAGGGAGTCAGCGCCGGCAAGGGGCTGACCTTCGCCAACGACCTCACCCTCGACTACAACATCGGCGCCTCGCACATCTCACGCATCGACGCGAGCTCGCTGACGATGAGGGTGTACTCCGACGGCAAGCTGATGAAGACCTTCCCCGTCTCGCTCGGCGCGGCGAAGACACCGACGTTCAGCGGGACCAAGGTCGTCATGGAGAAGCACAACCCGCAGCGGATGATCGGCCCCGGCTATAACGAACTGGTGCCGTACTCGGTCCGGATCACCCTGGACGGCGAATTCATCCACGATGCGTACTGGAACACCAACATCGGCCGGATCAGCACGTCCAACGGATGCACCAACCTGACCAAGGACGACTCGATCTGGTTCTACAACTTCGCCCAGGTCGGCGACGTGGCCGAGTACCCCAACGCACCGGGGAAGCTCATGCCGGCTTGGGACGGCTACGGTGACTGGAACGTGAGCTGGCCGACCTGGAGTGCCGGCGGCGCCGTCGGCAAGTAAGGCGTTCTGATCGCCTGAACTGACTCGATGGACTGACGTTGCACTCCGGCTGCTTCAGACTCGCGATACTCGGCATCGCGTGACCGCCCAGGCTGATCCCCGGACGGCATCCCCTCAGCCCTTGCTGGGCCGGCGCTGGCGGGCCGGCGCAATCACGCCGGGGGCCAGCCGCCGGGCCGACACCAGAAACGCGGTGTGCCCGACCATGCGGTGACTCGGTCGGACCGCGAGCCCCACCACATGCCACTGCCGGACCAGGGCTTCCCAGGCGTTCGGTTCGGTGTAGCCACCATGCTCGCGCAGCGCCTCGACCAGACGCGACATCTGGGTGGTGCTGGTGACGTAGCCGATCAGTACACCACCGGGCCGCAGGGAGCCGCTGACCGCGGCGAGCACCTCCCACGGCGAGAGCATGTCCAGCACCACCCGGTCTGCGCGTTCGGCTGCCGGGTGCTCGATCACGTCGGCCACCCGCAGCGTCCAGTTGGCCGGCGACTCGCCGAAGAACGTCTCGACGTTGCGCTGCGCGACCTCGGCGTGGTCGGCGCGCGAATCGTAGGACAGCACCGTCCCCTCCGGCCCAACGGCCCGCAGCAGCGAACAGGTGAGCGCACCCGACCCGGCACCCGCCTCCAGGACGGTCGCGCCGGGGTAGATGTCGCCCTCCATGACGATCTGCGCCGCATCCTTCGGGTAGATCACCGCAGCTCCGCGCGGCATCGACAGCACGTAGTCGGTCACCAGTGGCCGTAGCGCCAGATAGATCGTGCCGGATGTCGCACTCACCACGCTGCCGTCCGGTGCCCCGATCAGCGCGTCATGCTCGACCGCACCGCGGTGGGTGTGGAACTGCTTGCCCGGTTCGAGCACGACGGTGTGCAGGCGACCCTTCGGGTCGGACAACTGGACGCGCTCACCGGCGCGGAACAAAGCAGGATCGAAAGGCTCGGTCACGCTGGGGTCTCCGTGCGCGTCGCGTCCGGCGCCTCCAGCGCGGCGCGGAGATCCGCTGCGGTGAGGACGCCGATCTGGTGGGCACCGTCGGTGACGAGGTAGCGGGCGGCCGGACTCTGCTGGCATGCGGCCAGCAGCGCCTGGCCGGACAGCCCGATCGGCAGCACGGCGTTCGGCGCGATCGTACGGGCGACCGATCCCGCGCCGGTCCAGGGCCGTTGCGCGCCGGGCACTGCGGCCAGCAGGGTGTCGTCGACGATGGCCCGAGCAGTCTCCGCCGCGTCGACCACGACGATCGCGCCGGCGCGTTGCTCGGCGGCCCGGCGCAACGCCTCGGCAATCGGCATCCCCGCCGGCACCCAGACCGCAGGACGGACCAGGTCGGACACGTGCACGGTGGGCAGCCGGTCGGCGATCCGAGCTGCCAGCAGGTTCTGGCTGGCCGCGAACCAGAGGAACGCGCCCAGGCTCGCGGACAGCACGACGCTGACGATGCCCCAGTTGCCGCGCACGACCAGCAGTCCGGACAGTGCCACCACAACGGCCAGGCCGCGCCCCACCCACGCCGCGATCCGGGTGGCCGACAGCCGCGAGGCGCCGCCGCCCCACACCACGGCGCGCAGCACCCTGCCACCGTCCAGCGGCAGCCCGGGCAGCGCGTTGAACACCGCGATGGACAGGTTGCTCCAGATCATCAGATCGAGTTCCACCCCGAGTGCCGTGCCGCCGGCGACATAGTGGCGCGCCGCCCAGCAGACCGCGGCCAGCAGGCCCGACGTCAGGGGGCCGGCGGCCGAGACCAGGAGCTCATCGCGCGGGCGGTCCGGCTCCGGGTCTATTTCCGACGCGCCACCGAGCAGGAAGATGACGACCCTGCGAACCCGCAAGCGCAGCAGCAGCGCCACGGCGGTGTGGCCGAGTTCGTGCAACAGCACACAGAGGGCGACCAACACCGCGAAGGCCAACGCGAGCAGGTGGCCGGCGGTGCTGCCGATGCCATCGACAGCAGTGGTGAACACATCGCCGAACGAGACGGTGACGAACGCGGCGATGAGCAACCAGGAGGGAGCGAGGAATACCGGAACCCCGAACACGCGGCCGAGCTGGACCGGGCGAAGGCCGGCCGGCCGCGGGTTGGTCACCGTCACGATGCTACCCAGCACGCTACCGGTCCGACCGTGATCGCGACGGATGCGCCGGGACGCTCTACCGTGGTCGCGTGGGACGGCACTCGGCAGACGACGACCCGGCAAAGGCCGAGCGACATTGGTTCGACAGCCAAGCCGAAAACGCTGACGAAGCCACCCTGGACCGCAGCCCAGCGGCCCACCAGCTCGACGAGGCGACGACTGATCGACGGTCCCTTGCCGGTCAGTCGAACACTTCCGCCACGTACCCGACCGGGGACGCACCGACGACCCGACGAGCGGACCTTCCGCTGCCGTCCCGCGGCACCGCGCCCGCGCTACCGCCGATCAGGGCAGCCTCGGCACCGGTTCGCCCACCGACGGCACCTGCCGCAGCGCCATCGTCGTTCGGCACCGCCGGTGCGCGACGACCGGCACCACCGGAGCAGGTCACGCCGGCGCCGGCCTACTGGCCCACTGTGCCGACCGTCAGCCGGGCCACCCTGGCGCCGGATACCGCCCGGGCAACCACTCCGTCGCTGGAGCAACGGCAATCGAGCACCGAGCAGCGGTTCGCGCACTGGGCGGCCGGCGATACTCGGGAGCGAGGCCGCAGACCGGCCTCGGCCGGCCCGTCCCGGGGACGCTCCGTGGCCTCATGGGTGGCGGTGGTGGTCGTGGCGGTACTCGTCGCGGCGGGCCTGCGGTTGTTCGTGGTCGAGTCGTTCTGGATCCCTTCCGGGTCGATGGAACCCACCTTGCACGGTTGCTCGGGATGCAACAACGACCGGGTACTGGTGAACAAGTTGTCCTACCGGGTGCATGGCATCAACCGTGGCGACGTCATCGTCTTCGACAAGCCGGTCGGCGTGGTCGACCCCGACAAGTACCTCATCAAGCGGGTCATCGGGTTGCCCGGCGAAACGATCAGCGGCCACGACGGCCACGTCTGGGTCGGCAACCGGCCGCTGACCGAGCCGTACAGCAATCCGACCTGCGGGCCACAGGACAGTTTCCCGGCGACGACGGTGCCGGCCGGCAAGGTGTTCCTGATGGGCGACAACAGATGCGACTCCTACGACAGCCGGATCTTCGGGCCGATCGCCGAGGCCACGGTGGTGGGCCGTGCCTTCATGATCGTCTGGCCGGTCTCCGATCGACATTGGCTGTGACCGATGCGGTCGGCGAAACTGTCGGAGCGGGGGCATAACGTCGGGGCCATGAGTGATGTGTGCAGGAAGTGGCGATCTGATGAGTGACACCGCCGCCGAACCGGCTGTGGACGCCGTCGAGGTAATCGGCTCGCTATCTCCGTCGCGGGCAGCGGACTTCAAGACCTGCCCACTGCTCTACCGGTTCCGCACGATCGACCGGATCCCGGAGAAGCCGTCCCGTGAGGCTGTGCGGGGCACCGTGGTGCACGGTGTTCTGGAGCGGCTGTTCGACCGGCCGGCCGCCGCGCGCACGGTCTCCGCGGCAACGCAGCTTGTCGTCCCGGAGTGGGAGGCGCTGCTGGAGCGGGAGCCGGAGCTGGCGGAGATGTTCGACGGAGCTGCCGACTCCACCGAGATCGCCGATTGGCTGGATTCCGCCCGCGGCCTCGTCGAGAACTATTTCACTCTCGAAGATCCGCAGCGTATCGAACCCGTCGCCCGCGAGGAGCTCGTCGAATTCGTGATCGACGGGTTGCGGCTGCGTGGCTACGTTGACCGGCTCGATGTCTCGCCCGCCGGCGACGTGCGCATCGTGGACTACAAGACCGGCACCTCACCGCGAGAGGCCTTCGAAGCCAAAGCGCTGTTCCAGATGAAGTTCTATGCACTGGTGCTGTGGCGCATCCGTGGCGTGGTGCCGCGACAGCTGCGGCTGATGTACCTCTCCGATTCCGACACGCTCAGCTACGCACCGGACGCCGACGAGCTGCAGCGCTTCGAGCGAACCCTGCGGGCCATTTGGGACGCCATTCGCAAGGCCACCGAGACTCAGGACTTCCGACCCAGCCCCAGCCGGCTGTGCGACTGGTGCGATCACCACGCCCGGTGCCCAGCCAAGGGTGGAACTCTGCCGCCATTCCCCGACGATGCCGCACACACCGCGATGAACGACCGGCGCGCGCTCAAGCAGACCGGCGAGGCCTCTTCGGCGGCCGAGCCAGAACTGCAGCCGTAACCCGCGGTCAGCGCCGGCCTGTCATGGCCAGTGCTGCGATGTCCTCCACGGTCACGCCCACCAGGGTGTCGCGAATGGTCATCCTCGGCTGGGGCTGCACCGGCACTTCGCTGGGCACCACCAGGACGGGCAGGCCGGCCTCGAGCGCGGAGGTCAGACCTACTGGCGAGTCCTCGATAGCGATGCACCGTTCGGGCCCGAGGCCGAGCAGCCGCAATGCCTGTAGGTACGGCTCGGGCTTCGGCTTGGTCGCGGTGACCTCGTCGCCGCAGACGCTGACTTTGAATCGACCGGCGCCGATAGTGCGCAGCGCCAGCTCGGTCAGATGACGATGGGTGGAGGTGACCAGGGCCGCCGGAACGCCGGCGGCGCCAACCGCATCCAGCAGCTCTCGGGCGCCCGGCTTCCACGACAGGGGCCGGCTGAACAACTCGGCGGTACGGGCCAGCAGGAACGAGCCGCTGCTCTCCGGGTCGGCATCGATTCCCAGGTCGTCGTGCAACAGTGCGATCGACCGGCCCAGCGGGGTACCGACCATCCGGGCCCGACCCGCCTGCGACAGGCTTCCGCCCAGCTCATGGGCGAGGTCGTCGAGCGCGATGTCCCAGACCTTCTCCGAGTCCAGCAAGGTGCCGTCCATGTCGAACAGCACCGCTTGCAGGGTTGTCCCCGGGTCGGCAGGGGCGGACGTCACATAACAACTCTACGGGTACCGGACGCGTTCGCCGGAGGTCCTGCGACCGGCAGCTGCCACACTTCGTGAGTGCCCAGACGCGTACGGCTACGGATCGCTGGGTGCGCGGTCGCCGGTTTGCTCCTGCTGGTGCTCGGAGTGGTCGTCGCCCACGGCGCGATCGGAACCGTCGCCCGTTCGGCCGGCGCCGTCCTGATCTTCATCGCATTCGGCTACGAGGCGATCGAGCGCCGTCAGCAGGCGCATCGCGACGAGCTCTGAGCTCTGGGCTCTGCTAGCCTCGCCGCCCGCCACGGGTCCATGCACCTCCCGGTCGGGCTGCGGTCACCGGTGCGGGCCGTAGGCTGGAGGAATGGAGCAGTTCGACGGCTGGCCACAGCTGACCGACCCGATCGCTATTGCCGCGTTCGAAGGCTGGAACGACGCCGGCGACGCGGCCAGCAACTCGGTCGACCACCTTGCCGACGTCTGGCAGGCCGTGCCGCTGGCCGAGATCGACCCGGATCCGTATTACGACTTCCAGGTCAACCGGCCCACCTCGCGACTCGTCGATGGCACCATCAGGCAGATCGACTGGCCGACCACCCGGCTGTACTGGTGCCGGCCACCGGGCGCCGAGCACGACATCGTGCTGATCCGCGGCCTGGAGCCGAACATGCGGTGGCGGGCGTTCTGCGACGAGATCCTCGATGCATTGCACGTCCTGGACGTGCAGATGATCATCACGTTGGGCGCGCTGCTCTCCGACTCTCCGCACACCCGCCCAACCCCGGTGAACGGGACCGCATCCGACGAGACCATCGCCGCGCAACTCGGTCTGGAGAAGTCTCGGTACGAGGGTCCGACCGGCATCGTCGGGATCCTGCAGGACGCGTGCACCGGTTCGGGTATTCCGGCCGTCTCCTTCTGGGCGGCGATCGCGCATTACGTCGCGCAGCCACCGAACCCGAAGGCCACCATCGCTCTGCTGCACCGCGTCGAGGAAGTGCTCGATCTGGCCGTTCCGCTCGGCGATCTCCCGCAGGACGCCGACGAGTGGCAGAAGCTGGTCGACGAGATGGCCGCCGAGGACGAAGAAGTCTCCGAGTACATCCGCAACCTCGAAGAACGCGACGAGGACGGCGAGCTGCGCGAGGCGTCCGGCGACGCCATCGCCCGCGAGGTCGAGAAGTACCTTCGCCGAAGGGACACCGGCCCAGGCGGCGGGGGGTTCGCCGGCGGCCCCAAGCCCGGCCCGCGCGGCTGATCGGCTACCTTTCGCCCGTCCCCTGCCAAGGGGTCGCTTGGCGGGCCGGACCCGATGCGCGAAGATTGAGCACGAGGACGCGCCCCGAATACACCGGCCGACACAGACGTACGGACCGCGTATCGCCCCGACCGTGAGAGCGAGGCCCATGCTGAAGGCAGACTGGGGCGTGTCCACCGACCCGGGACCGCATCGCCCGCTCAACGAGGACAGTTATCTCGCCGAGCCCGAAGTGTTTGCCGTCGCCGACGGCATGGGTGGGCATGCTGCCGGTGAGATCGCCAGCGGAATCGTGATCGCTGCGCTACGTCAGCTCGCCTCCCGGGCCCCGCTGCGGCCCGACGACATCGGCACCACCATCGTCGCGGCCAACGACGAGATCGTGCAGCGTGGCTTCGAGCAGTCGACCACCGCCGGAATGGGCACGACGGTCACCGGCGTCGCAGTCGTCTCGATCGGTGGCTCCGATCACTGGGCAGTGTTCAACGTCGGCGATTCCCGGGTGTACCGCTTCGCCGAGACTCGGCTCCAGCAGATCACCGTCGACCACTCCGAGATCGAGGAACTGATCGCGGCCGGTTACCTCTCCCGGGAGCAGGCCCGCACCGATCATCGTCGGCACATCATCACCCGGGCGCTCGGTACGGTGCCCGCTCCGCTCGCCGACCTCTGGGTCTTCCCGCCCACCGCCGACGAGCAGTTCCTCATCTGCTCCGACGGGCTGACCGACGAGCTGACCGACGGCGAACTGCAGGAGATCATGCGAGCCGCCGCCACGCCACGTGACGCGTCGTCGTTGCTGGTCAACGCGGCGATCCGGGCCGGCGGCCGGGACAACGTCACCGCGCTGGTCGTCGGCCTCGCGGCGGCGGAGCACGACTCGAGCAGCGACATCGACGAGGACACCACGCCGCACGTCGCCGCCGGGACGGGGTGATCGGCCGTGCCGAATGCGACTTACTCACCCGGTAGCTGGCTAGGCATGATCGGTTCACAAATGGCGCTGCTGGCTCCCCTGGACCCCGGCTCCCCCGTGGTTTCCCGCTGCTGGGAACTCATCGACACCGCCAGCGATATCGACGTGGTGGTCGAAGCGCTGACCCGGGAGGGCCTGCGCAGCATGCCCGCGTTCGCGTTGGCCCGCTGGTCGACCGGCCAGTTGGAGGTCGTGGTCCGCGGCGCAGCGCAGGTCTGCACACCCGACGACGCGATCACGGCGTCCGGGATCAGCACATGGGTGGAACGGGTGATCGAGCCGCTGCCGGACACGGTCGTGCTGCGCAGCACCGCTGACAGCGCCGGGCCCCTCCTCAGCGTGAACGGCGGGATCGTGCTCGCCGACTCCCTGACGGTCACGACGCTCACGCCGGGAACCGCCGCCGACGCCGAGCAACCCGCGACGTCCCGCCCGACGTCCGAATCGTTCGAGGCGCCAGAGCCCGCCGATGCACCAGCGACAGTCCCGCCGAGCCCACCGGCCGCCGCGCTCGAACCGGTTGCGTTGGCCCCCGAAGTGGCGAACTCCGGACCGGTGATCGAGGAAGTGCCGTGGCACGCCGACCCGAACGCCGGCCCGGCCCCGCTGCCGGATGCACCGCCTGCACAACCGCAGGCGGCGCCGTACGAAGAGGCGAACAACCATTCGCCGGAGGGCGAGACGATCAACCGCGCCGCTGTCGACGCGGCGGCACCGCAGCCGACCGGAATGCCGCAAGCCGGTTCGACCGACGGGCCGATGGTTCCCGCGGCGGTCTGCCCCTACGGCCACCTGAACCCGCCGTACGCGGCGTACTGCCGGGTTTGTGGAACCGCCGTGCCACCGCAGGAGATGGTGATGACGCAACGCCCGTTGCTGGGCATCTTGCGGCTGTCGACCGGTGACATCGTCCCGTTGGATCGTGGCGTCATCATGGGTCGTAACCCGCGGGTGGACGAACGGGATCCGCGTGGCCCGCACGTCGTCAAGCTGCCCAGTCCGACCAATGACATCTCCCGCTCGCACGTCGAGGTGCTGCTGGACGACTGGCACGTCGTGGTCGCCGACCTGAATTCGACGAACGGCACGACGGTTACGCCGCCCGGTCAGCAGCCGATCCGGTTGCGCCCGCACGAGCCGATCCCGATCGAGCCGAACACGGAGGTCAACCTGGCCGACGAGGTCGTGTTCCGCTTCGAGGTCACCGAATGAACGGCGACCGATCGGTCGCGCCCAAGGACGGTCTACCGACAGGATGAGCGCCTCGGACGTCCGACTTCCTCCCCCCGACATCCCCGGTCTGCGGTTCGTCACCCAGCTCGGCACCGGCGGCTACTCGGAGGTCTACCTCTACGAACAGCAGCGGCCACGGATGAACGTGGCTGTGAAGGTACTGACCCGCCCGGACCTGACCGATGAGGTGCGCCGGCAGTTCACCGCGGAGGGTGACGCGATGGCCGCGCTGGCCGACCATCCGTCGATCGTGCAGGTATTCAACGCCGACATCGCGCCGGACGGCCGGCCGTACCTGGTCATGAAGTACTACCCGAACCCGAATCTCGGGGTGCGGGCCCGCTCCGAGCGGTTGAGCATCGCTGAGGCGCTGCGCATCGGAATCGAGATCAGCAGTGCCGTCGAGACCGCCCACCGGGCCGGCATCCTGCACCGCGACATCAAGCCGGCGAACATCCTGATCAGCCAGTTCGGCGCGGCTGGACTGACCGACTTCGGCATCGCCGCCTCGAAACTGGACGCCGCGGGCGCCGAGGGTCTCTCGGTGCCGTGGTCGCCGCCGGAAGTCTTGTTCAGCCACACCGCGCCGGACGTGCAGGCCGATGTCTATTCGCTGGCCGCAACGATCTGGCACCTGCTGGCCGGCAGGTCACCGTTCGAGGTGCCCGGCGGCGACAACCAGAGTGTCGCGCTGATGCGTCGCATCCTGGAGCAGCCGCCGCCGCGCACCGGCCGGGCGGACGTACCAGACTCCCTCGACCGGCTGCTGCAGCAGGCGATGGCCAAAGAACCGCTGTCGCGCCCACCGTCCGCGCTCGCCTTCGCTCGCGGTCTGCAGGCCGTCGAGCAGGAACAGCGACTGGCGCTGACCCAGATCATCGTCCCGCCATCCGAGCACCAGGTGACCCGTGAGATCGGCGGGCCGGACAGCGACGCCACCCGGATCAAGACACCGACGCGGCTACAGGCCCAGCTGCCGGCGCCCGCTCTGCACCATGAGCAGCAGGGGCCGGCACTGCACGACACCGGCGGCTTCGGCGTCCAGCCGCCGGCCAAGCCGCCGCGGTCACTGACCCGGGTGCAGCTGGCCGCGATCATCGCTGCTGTCGTGGCGCTGGCCGCCGTCGTCGGGGTGGTGATCATCGGCGGTCACAAGTCTGACGGGGACAAGAGCGGTACCACCGTGACGCACAACTCCGGCGCTCCCGCGGTGGATGCCCCCGGCCAGCCGCAGGTGACGGTCACAGCCAGCGGCGGCAAGTACGTCTACACCTGGACCTGGGTCGATGCGCAGCCGACCGACCACACTCGCTGGGAAACCGCGAAGGATCCCGAAGCTGCCGGCCACAGCGACGACGTCGCCAGCCGATCGCTCGGCCACGGCAAGCTCACGGTCAGTGCCAAGGTGGCCGCGTTGTGCCTGATATTTACCGTGGTCAACAACCAGGGCACCGCGTCACAGCCGTCCGACGCGAAGTGTCCCGGGTAGCGATTCGGCTGGCACAGGTTCGCGAGTTAGGTTTGGCCGCGCCGGTCGGGGGCAGAGTCCTCTCGACCGGTGTCGTCTGTGCGTAATTCGTCAAGAGACCCTGGGGAGGAAGGTGCCGTGCGCAGGAGCTCGGCGCGATCGTTCGTCGCGCGTCACCGCGCAGCCGCGGCTACCGCCGTCATCTGCCTCATCCTGTCCGCGGTGGTGGTCGTTTTTGCGACCCGCTCGGACGGCAACCCGGCCCGGCACGTCGACCTCAACGACGGGGGTGTCTGGGTCACCGACAGTAAGGACGGCTACTTCGGCCAGCTGGACAACCCGACCAGGCAGTTCGCGAACGTCTTCTTCACGCCGGGTGGGCCGCAGCAGCAGCAAACGTCCATCGACATCGTGCAGAGCGCCGACATTGCGATTGCCTGGGATCAGAGCGGCGGAACGGTGTACCCGATCGACAAGACGCTGCTACGGCCTGATCCGGCCGGCGTATCGATCGGCGGCGGATCCGAGCTCGCACTCGGCGGGCGCACCGCTGCCGTCCTGGATCCGAAGACCGGTTCGGTGTGGGCCGCCGTGCTCGATGACACTGGCGCCACGCCTTCGCTGGACGGGTTGAGCACGAAGGGCAAGAAACCGCTGGCGACCGTCGGTGCGGCCGCAGAACTGGCCGTCTCGCAGGACGGCACGGTGTTCGTCGCATCGGCCGCCACCGGCAAACTCGCCACGATCCACACCGATGGCAATTCGATGGGTAAGGCCGCGGTCACGACGCTCGGCCTCAGTACCGCCCGCATTCAATTGACCGCCGTCGGTGACGAACCGGTTGTCCTGGACATCACCGCCGGACGCATTGTTTCGCCCGGCCACCCCTCGGTGGACGTCGGCGAGTCGCTGACCGATCCAACCGGTTCTCCATCGGCCTCGGTCGCGCTGCAGCAACCTGGCCCGACCGCACCCACTGTCCTGGTCGCGAGCAACCACGACCTGCGCGCGATCATATTGACCGGCGGCGCGCCGAAAGTGCTGGTGGACAAGGTGTCCGGAACGCCCGCGCGGCCCGTGCTGCTCGACGGCTGCACGCACGCCGCCTGGGGCGCCCGCCCGGGGACTTACGCCCGCACCTGCGACGGGGCCCCGGTGGCGCTGTCGCAATTGCCGGAGGCCGTCGAGAACCGCACTGCGTCGCAACTGGTATTCCGGGTGAATCGCGATCAGATCGTGCTCAACGACTCCCTCAGCGGCGCCGTGGTGAGCCTCGACCCATTGCAGCAGACCGGCAACTGGGACGCCCTGCTGCCCAAGGTGATCAAGCAGAATCCCAAGTCCAAGAAGAACCCGCAGACCAACGAGAACGCCGCCCGAACCCCGCCGAAGGCCCGGGACGACAACTTTGGCGCGCGGTCCGGACGGGTGAACGTGTTGCACCCGCTCGACAACGACTCCAGCCCGAGCGGATCGGTCCTGGCCATCCGCTCGGTGACCCCTAGCACCGTCAACGGTGCGACGGTGACGATCTCCCCCGACGGTCAGACCGTCGAGCTGGCCGTCCCGGCCGGCGGCAACGGGCCCTACCTCTTCAACTACACCGTCGACGACGGGCACGGCAAGACGTCCAATCAGGCGAAGGTATCGGTCACCCTGCATCCAGTAGGCGGGCCGGACGGGCGCCCGGCGTTGCGGGCGAAGAGCAAAGCGGTCAAGGGTGCCGCCGCCGCCGGCGCAACTGTGCCGTTCCAGGTATTGAGCGAGTGGCGTGATCCGGACAGCGATCCGCTGTTCCTGCTGAGCGCCAGCGTCGGCGGCGGCGGCACCGTGAGCACCACGACCGACGGCCGGGTGATCGTTACGGCGCCGAGCGTGTCCGGCCCGACGAAGGTCAGCTACACCGTCGCCGACGGATACGGCGAGTCGAAGCAGGGCTCCCTGACCTTGAACGTCCAGAACGACAACAGCATCGACGCCACCGCGCCCAAGCCGGAGTGGGACCTGGTGCGCGGCTCGACCGGCGCAGCCTTGAAGATCGATCCGCTGGCCAACGACGAGCCAGGCTCCGACCCGAGCGACCCCTCTGCGACGCTGAAGTTGGCCGGCGATGTGCAGCTCACCAACAACGCGGCCGACGCCACCGTGTCGACGGATCAGAAGACCGGCGAGGTCACCTTCCTCGCGCAGCGGGCCGGCACCTACTTCCTCACCTACACCGAGTACTTCGGTTCGTC
Source organism: Jatrophihabitans sp. (assembly GCA_051001975.1). GTDB lineage: Bacteria > Actinomycetota > Actinomycetes > Mycobacteriales > Jatrophihabitantaceae > DATAEG01. The sequence continues at coordinate 38,296 of JBPCMU010000080.1, read as the reverse complement.
GCAAGCGGTGAAGGGGAACATCCGGGTCGACGTCACCGACGCGGACAACTCGTCGATCAACGCCGTGCCCGATCTCGGCGTGGTGCACGGCGAGCAGCCGGCGGATGTCGACGTGCTGGCGAACGACTTCGATCCCGGCGGCGGCGTGATGGTCGTGCAGCAAGCCGTCGAGTCGGGCCAGACGCAGGACCTCGAGATCGCGATCATCGATCACCGCTTCCTCCGGGTGACACCCGCCAGCGCCGGCATCGCCGAACCACGAACGGTCCGCTATGAGGTGACCGACGGCGTCGGCGAACCGGTTTGGGGGCAGGTGTCGGTCGTGCAGTTGCCGCCACCGGATCACGACTCACTCCCGATCGCCCAGAACGACGCCATCACGGTGCGCTCCGGAGACGTCACGATCTCGCCGGTGCTCGACAACGACAGCGACCCGGACGGTGATCCACTGCATATCGTGCCCGGGTCGGTACGGGTGGTCACCGACGGCGATTCCGGGATGGCATCGACCTCCGGCAACGCAGTCAGGTACGCGGCTCCATCAGGCCTGACGAAGGAGAAGAAGTACAACGTCAGCTACGTCGTCGCTGATCCGGCCGGCGGCGCCACTACCGGGACGCTGGTGGTCACCGTCGAGCCGGAGAACAAGCGCAACACACCGCCGACGCCGGCGGACGTCGAGTCCAGCGCGGTGGCAGGCGACACCATCACGATCGCCGTGCCGACCACCGGCGTCGATCCTGAGGGCGACTCGGTGACGGTGACCGGGATCGACAGCGCACCCAAGTTCGGCCGCATCGTCGGCATCGGCGCCAACAGCATCCGCTACCAGGCCTACCCGAACATCGGCCAGCAGGGATTGGGCACCGACACCTTCACCTACGTGGTGGTCGACAGGTTCGGCGCCACTGGCATCGGCACGGTACGGGTCGGCGTCGTTCCGCCCGGTACTCCCCAGCCACCGGTAGCGGTGGATGACTCGATCACCGCGGCGCCCGGCGCAAAGGTGACTATCCCGGTGCTGTCCAACGACTTCGTCACCGCCGGCGACGACTTCGCCATCACGCTGCCGAGGTCGAACACGGACCTCCCCCCCGGCACCTCGGTGGACAAGAACAACCGACTCATCACCACCGCTCCCACCGCGAACGGGAAGACGGCCCAGATCACCTACGAGCTCGACGACGGCTCCGGACGCCCGTCCTACGGCCATGTTGTGGTGCGCAGTCAGGCCGGATTCGACAACCCGCCTGTCGCACTCGACGACGAAGCCACCCTCCCCAAGACCGGTGACAGCCAGACCGTCGACGTGCTGGTCAACGACTCCGATCCCGACGGGCCGGTCAGCGGGCTGAAGGTGAAGGCCGCCTACGGCGATGCGACGGTCAGTCCCGACGGGCAGAGCGTCACGGTGCAGCTGACCGACTTCCCGCACAGCGTCGGGTATCTCGTCGAGGACAGCGCCGCAACGCCGCAAGGCACGATCGGCATCATCCACGTCCCCGGCCGCGGCTCCGGCGCACCGATGCTGCGCCCCGACGTCAACCCGATCGCGCTGAAGAAGAACGCCAAGAAGACGATCAACATCGACGACTACGTCGTCGATCCGGCCGGCAAGCCGCTGCGGCTGACCACGAAGGACCGGATCTGGGCGTCCCCGACGAACGGGCTGACCGTCGCTTCACAGGGCACCGGGCAACTCCAGCTGACCGCCGGCCGCGACTACGTCGGCCCGGGTGCGATCACGTTCGAGGTCACCGACGGTAAGACACTGTCCGACGGACAACGGGCGGTCGTGACAGTGCCTGTGCAGATCGGTGATGTGGTCCCGGTGATCCGCTGTCCCTCCTCCACGATCGACGTGGTCCAGGGCGGCACACCGGTCAACCTCGACGTCGCGACCCTGTGTCATGTCTGGACGGCCGGCGACGACCTGTCCAAGACCACGTTCACCGCCTCCTGGAAGAACCGCGCGAGCGGGGTCGACATCACCCAGTCCGGGTCGTCCAACCGGATGCTGCGCCTCACCGCCCACGGTTCTGCGCGGCCCGGCAAGACCGGGGTCATCGCGATCTCCGCCGCCGGCGCACAGCCCGCGCAACTACACGTGCGGGTGATCGGTGCACCATTGCCGCAACTCGACCCCATCTCCCGGGACGGGCTCGTCGCCGGAAAATCCACCCGGATCGACATCGGTCCGTATCTCAGTACGCAGATCGCCGACCCGTCGGTGACCGTGCTGGACGCCAGCTACGTCTCCGGCCCGGCGGTGAAAGTGACCGTCTCCGGCAGCTCGGTCGAAGTCACCCCGGCGGCGGGCTCGCACGGCACTGCGGTGTACAGCATCGATGTGACCGACGTATCCGGGCAGACCAAGCGTGCGGTCAGTGCCACCCTGACGCTCGGTGTGATCGGGCCGCCCGACACGCCGGGCACTCCCACCGCCGCCTCGCCCGGCAGCCGCACGGTGCAGCTGACCTTCTCGACCCCGGCGGCCAACGGCACACCGATCACCAGCTTCGTGGCAACCGACCAGACCGGCCACCGTTACGCCTGCGCCGCCTCCGGCTGCAGCATCGGCGGCCTCAACAACGGCACGGTCTACCAGTTCCGGATCGTCGCGAAGAGTGCAGTGGGAGACAGCAAACCCAGCGGGCTGTCCAACAACGTAACCCCTGACAAGGTGCCGGAGTCCCCGAACGGTCTGAGCGCCACACCTGGCGACACCAAGGCGGCCAGCAGCTGGCAGGCGGCGGTGGACGAGGGCTCGCCGATCGTCGGTTATCAGGTCCAGATCAGCCCGGCGCCGGCCGGGCAGGCGGGCACCGTGTCAGTCTCAGCCAGCACTCGCACGCACGCCTTCACCTCGCTGACCAACGGCGTGGAGTACTCGATCCGGGTGCGGGCCCGCAACAAGAAGGGCTTCGGCGACTGGTCGGACAGCGTGCCGGTCACACCATTCGGCAAGCCGGCCACCCCGGCTGCTCCGACGGTCACCGCCCGGGACGGAACCGGCCGTAACGAGAAGGTCATCGGGGTGCAGTGGGCGGCGTCGTCGGGCAACGGCCGGCCGATCGAGAACTACGCGCTGCGCACCTACCGCAACGGTTCGGTCTCCGCGACGAAGACGCTGGCCGCCACCTCGACGCAGGTGTCGGTGCCCAACGACGGGAGCAAGTACTACTTCACCGTCGCTGCCACCAACAGCGGCAAGCTGACCTCCGCGTACAGCAAGGCGTCGGCAACCACCGAGGCGTCATCCACCCCGGACCAGATGGCCAAGCCGGGCGCAACTGCGACAGGCAATCTCAACAATGGGAAGGGCAGCGTCCGAGTCACCTTCACACTGCCCAACGGCCATGGCGCGCCGATCTCGGCTGTGTACTACACCGTCGACGGTGGCGGCGCGACGAGGTTCCCGTCGCTGGCCACGACTCAGACGATCTACCTGCCGACGAACGGCAGCCACACGATCCGGGTCTACGCGACGAACAAGAACGGCAGCAGCCCCCCGTCCGCCGGTAGTGCGGTCTCGCCGTACGGCCAGCCGTCGAAGCCAACTGCCGGCGCCACCAACTCGGGCACCGCGACGAATCCGGCGTTGACCTTCAGCTGGGGCGGCGGGTCCGGGAACGGACGGGCGGTCATCTACCAGATCCAGATCGACAGCGGCGCCTGGACCGACGAGGGCAGCTCCGGCGGCAGCGTCAAGAAGACCTACGGCAACAGCGAGACGCACACCGTGCACGTGCGCATCAAGACCTCAGCCGGGACCTCCGCCGCGGACAGCGCCTCGGCGAAGACCGACGCCAAACCGCCGCCGCCGCCACCGGTGAATCCGACGGTGCGACCCGATCACGGTGGGCCGTCCGGGACGACGTCCGCGTGCCCCAATGGCAGCTGCTACTACATCGGCTTCGCGTACACCAACATCAAGGCCGGCACGTACACCTTCGTGTTCTACGATGGCCACGACGTGGCGCTTGGGCATTATCAGGTGAGCCTGTCCGCCGGCTCGGGTAGTTGGCACGCCGGTCCGGGCAAGGTGACTCAGGCCGTCTACGGCAAACAGACTTACAACCAGAAGGTCCGGGTCACCATCGACGGACCGAGCGGCCACCCCCTCGATTCCGGATGGTGGATCTGGTATCCGAGCGTCGCTCCGGCCTGATGGTCGCGCGCTCACTCACCTCTCTGTGGAGAGTTCGGCTGGGGTCTGGCCGTCATGTCGCCTAATCTTGTCGAAGCCACCCAACCCCGCGGCTGACTCCTGGCATCAGGTTTCACCCTGTGCGCAGCCGGGGAGCAGATGGTTAACCCGTGAGTACCGCTGCCACCAGATCTGCGCCGGAGGAGGGACCGTGCCCGTCGGAGCCACCTGGTACCGCCGACGCTCCCGCTCCCCCATCGTGCTGAGCATCGTGATCTGCGTCGTCGCCGCAGCGGCCGTGGTCCTCTACGCGTCCCGATCCTCCGGTAACCCGGCCCGCCACGTGGACCTGAATGACGGGGGTGTCTGGGTCACCAACAATGAGAAGGCCTTATTCGGCCAGTTCAACAAGCCCGCAGAGCAATTGCAGGGCGGCTTCTTCGCACCAGGTGGCGCTCAGTCCAGCGCCAGTCTGGACATCCTGCAGAGCGGCAGCACGATCATCGCCTGGGACCGGGGGAAGGGCCTGCTCTACCCGGTTGACGCACAATTGGGCCGGGCCGCGGCCGACTCGATCGCGATCCCGTCGTCCTATCAGGTGGCCCTCGGCGGCGACACCGCCGCGGTGCTGGACCCTGCTACCGGCCGGCTCTGGGCTGCGGTGGTGACCGGCAACGGTTCGACGCCCGACCTGGCCACCCTCGATCCGAACGGAAAACCGCTGACCACCGTCGGCAGACAGGCAGCACTCACGATCTCGCAGGACGGCACCGTCTTCGCCGTGTCGGCCGACAAGGACAAGGTGGCCACCGTCCGACCGAACGGCGGTCATCTCGCCTCACCGGAGACCGCCGCGCTGAGCCACCCGGTCCGGCAACTGCAGCTGACGGCCGTCGGCTCGGATCTGGTGGTACTCGACGTGCCCGGCAGGCAGGTGTTCCGGCAAGGTGGCCCGGCGGTCAAGGTGCAGACCTCGGCCGATGCCGCATTGGGCTACCGCATCGTCGTGCAGCAACCCGGCCCCGAGTCCGACGACGTGGCGGTGTCCACCAGTGACGGACTGCAGAGCGTCCCCCTCGGTGGCGGGAAGCCAACACTGCTCTACAACGACTCGGCCGGCCTCGGCTCCCCAGCAGCGCCGGTCTTCCTCGACGGCTGCGTGAACGGCGCATGGGGCGGCTCGCCGGCAGGCCGCTATGCGCGTAGCTGCGACGGGAAGGCGGCACAGGCGGCGAGCTTCCCGACCAGCAAGGAGCACCTCAGCACCACCGAACCGGTGTTCCGGGTGAACTGGGACCAGATCGTGGTGAACGATCTCGACTCCGGCGCGATCTTCGTGCTGGCCCCGGCATTGGCCGAGGTGTCGAACTGGGCAGCGTTGGTACCGAAGGTGGTGCACGAGGACAAGGACAAGAACAAGGACACCAACGACACCGCCAATCAGACCAACCAGGCTCCGAAGGCTGCGGCGGACCGGCTCGGGGCGCGCGCCGGCCGGGTGAACGTGCTGCACGTCCTGGACAACGACTCCAACCCCTCCGGCGGTCAGGTGGCGATCAACTCGATCTCGGCGAGCTCGGTCGGCGACGCCACGCTGACCATCTCACCGGACGGTCAGACGCTGCTGATGGACATCCCCGACGGTGCCGCGGTCGCCACCCGGAGCTTCTCGTACACAATCGACGACGGCCGCGGGAAGACCTCCAATGCCGCAACCGTGACGGTGACGCAGCGCGCTGACGCCAAGCAGAACACCGATCCGGCATTGCGCAAGGGCGCCAAGAAGGCAGTCGGCACCACCACCGCCGGCGCGACGTTCGAGTACCCGGTCCTCACCGACTGGCGTGACCCGGACAGCGATCCGCTGGTGCTCACCGGCGCCAGCGTCCCCGGGGGAACGGTCAGCACCACTGCCGACGGCCGACTGATCGTGACAACGGCGAGCTCCGGCGATTCCGTCGTCGTCGAGTTCCAGATGACCGACGGCTACGGCGGTACCGCCCACGGCACGTTGACCGTCAAGCTGCAGGATCCCCGCGACGGTCAGGCCACCAACCCCGTCGCGGAGCCCGACGTGGTGCGGGGCTCAGTGGGCACCGCGCTGCACATCGAGCCACTCGCCAACGACCTGCCCGGGTCGGACCCGACCAACCCGCAAGCCACGCTGGTACTCAACGGTGACGCGTCGGTCAACTCCGGCAACGCGCATGTCGTGACCGACCAGACGAACGGCTTCCTGTCGTTCACCGCACAGCAGCCGGGCACATACCTGATCACCTACAAGGAGTCTTTCGGCAGCTCGCAGAGCGTCCCGGGCACGGTGCGCGTCGACATCGACGCCAGCAAGAAGAGCGGGATCATCGCCACCCCCGACGTCGGCGTGCTGCACGGCCAGCAGGCTGCGATCGTCGATGTGCTGGCCAACGACTTCGACCTGTCCGGCGGCGCCATGGTTGTCACCCAGGCCGCGGAGACGACCGGCGACGGCGACGTGCAGGTGTCCATCATCGACAGCCGTTGGCTGCGGATCGCCGCCACCACACCCGAACTGGGCGGCACCCGCGCCGTGCATTACTCGGTGAGCGACGGTGCGGACGGCCGGACCACCGGCGAGGTCGATCTCACCCAACTCCCCCCTCCGGAGAAGGACTCCGCCCCGATCCCGCAGGACGATGCAGCCAAGGTGCGCAGTGCCGACTCGGTGACCGTCCCAGTCCTCGACAACGACACCGATCCCGATGGCGACACCCTCAACCTGACCAGGGCCAAGCTCACGGTGACCCCGGAACTCGGCACCGCGGAAGTCGCCGGCAACCAGGTCCGCTACATCGCGCCGGAAAAGGTCACCACCCCGACGACGGTGACCATCGACTACGTGGTGGCCGATCCGTCCGCTGCCGCCGCGACCGGCCATCTGGTCGTCACCGTCGAGCCGCCGCCGAACAACGACAACGCCGCGCCGGTACCGAAGCTGGTGACCCAGGGCGTCGTCGCGGGCGACACAGCGAACATTGCGGTCCCGGTGACCGGCGTCGACCCCGACGGTGACTCGGTGACCGTCATCGGCATCGCCTCCCCGCCGCAGTTGGGCCGGATCCGTGGGATCAGTGCCAATAGCATCAGCTATCAGGCCTATCCGAACCTCTCTGGTACCGACTCCTTCACCTATCAGGTACAGGATCGCTACGGTGCGATCGGGACTGCCACCGTGCGCATCGGGGTTGTAGCGCCCGGCGCACCACAACCTCCGGTGGCGGTCGACGACGTGCTCACCGCGGCGCCCGGCGCGGATGTATCGGTGATGGTGCTCAGCAATGACTTCGTGACGCCCGGCGACAGCGTCTCGGTGTCGCTGCCCAAGGTCAATGGAGTGCTGCCGGGCGGGACGAAACTCGACCCCGACGGTCGGCTGCATCTGACCGCTCCTCGGGACCGCAGCACCGCCAACATCGTCTACGACCTCACCGACGGAACCGGTGAGCCGTCCCGAGGCCACGTCATCGTGCGCACCCTGGAGGGGTACAACAACCCACCCGAGACGCGCGACGACACCGCCAAGCTGCCACCGACCGGTGATTCGGCAACCGTCGACGTGCTGGCCAACGACGACGACCCGGACGGGCCGGCCGGCGATCTCACGCTCGTCTCGGTGTCCGGCGGTGAGCCGGGAACCCGCGTGCAGGACGGCAAAGTGGTCGTTGCCCTCGGGGACTACCCGCAGACCGTGGCCTATGTCGTCAGCGACGGCGACGCCGAGACCCCGGGCAGCGCGATCGGCATCATCCACGTCCCCGCGAAGGGCACACTGCGACCCGCACTGAAACCGAACGTCGGGGAGGTGACCCTGAGGAAGGGTGAGAGCCGCGACATCGACATCAACGACTATGTGACCGATCCGAGCGGCAAGGGTCTGCGGCTGACCACGACCGACCGGATCTGGGCGTCGCCGGACAGCGGCTTGCGCGTCTCGGCCAAGAACGGCACGACGCTGCACCTGACCGCGATCGATCCCTACATCGGCCCGGCGGCAGCGACCTTCGAAGTGACCGACGACCCCGGTGGCGATGCGCAGGGCGGCGTGGTCATCAACCTGCCGGTGCAGATCGGTCCGGTGGCCCCGGTGATCCGCTGCCCGGACACTGTGCTGCAACTGGTCGAGGGCGGCTCGCCGCTCAGCCTGAACATCGTCACGGTCTGCCACGTCTGGTCCGACTCGGACGCCGATCTCGACGACGTGACGTTCACCGCGAAGTGGAGCAAGCAGGCCGGCGGCGTGGACCTCGCGCAGAGCGGCCAGGGGAACCGCGTCATTGGCGTCACCGCAACCAGCTCCGCTCGCCCGGGTAGTTCCGGCACCATCAAGGTGAGCGCGGCCAATGCGAAGAGCGCAACGTTGCGGGTCAAGGTGATCGCCGCACCGGCTGCGTCGATGAGCCCGATCTCGATGGACGGCCTGTACGCCGGCAAGACCACGGTCGTCGACGTCGCGCCGTACATGCACTCCCGGATGGCCGACCCGCAGATCCAAGTGCTGTCCGCGGACCAAGAGGGCGCCACGGCGGCAAAAGTCAGCCTGAGCGGCAGCAAGCTGTCCATCACCCCGGCCGCTGACTTCCACGGCACGCTGCGCTACGACCTCGAGGTGACCGATGTGGCCGGTCACAAGGACCGGACCGTTCCCGGGCTGCTGACGCTCGGAGTGCGCGGCCACCCGGACACGCCGGGCAACCCGCGTGCGACCGCGAACCGTAGCCAGACCGCAGTCGTCTCGTTCACCAGCCCGGCACCGAACGGCTCCCCCATCATCCGCTTCGACGTCGAGGACAACACCTCACGCGTGCACACCTGCGCGGCATCACCGTGCACCGTCACCGGCCTCAGCAATGGCACCTCCTACCGCTTCCGGGTGCGGGCAGTCAACGCCGTCGGCAAGAGCGATCCGAGCGGCTGGTCCAACGTGGTCGTCCCGGATGTCATCCCCGAAGCACCCCGCGCGGTCGTGGCGACACCGGGCGACACCCAAGCAGTAGTGACGTGGCAGCCGCCGGCGCCGAACGGCGGCACCGCGGTGCAGAAGTACTACGTGCAGATCAGCCCGAACCCCGGTTCCGGCTCGTCGCGGCAGACAGTCGGCGCCGGCGTGCGGCAGGCCCGCTTCGTCGGCCTGGCCAACGGCACCAGCTACTCCTTCCGAGTCAGCGCCGTCAACGGCAAGGGACCCGGCGCCTGGTCTGCGGCGGCGTTGGCCAATCCGTTCGGCGCACCGGATGCACCGACTACACCGGCCGTGTCCACCGCCCAGTCGGCCGATCAGAGCAGCGAAGTGCTTCGGGTGGCCTGGAACGCACCGAACGGCAACGGGCGCACCGTCATCAGTTATACGGTGCGCACGTTCCGCAGCGGTGCCCTCGCCGACACTGCGGTGGTCAACAGTCCGGCCTACCAACGTCAGGTGGCCAACGACGGCGCCGAATACCGCTTCGATGTCTCGGCCACCAATGCCGGCAAGAAGACCTCTCCGTACAGCCCGCGGAGCGCACCGATCACCGCATCGGGCGTCCCCGCAGCCATGGCGGCACCACGGGCGACGGCCACCGGACAGAATGGCCAGGCAACCCTCAACTACGCCATGCCGAACAACCACGGTGCCCCGATCACCCGCTACTACTACAGCGCCAATGGCGGCGGCTGGACGCCGATCTCCGGGAACACCATCAGCGGGCTGAACAATGGAACCACCTACACGTTCCGGATGTACGCCGAGAACAACCGGGGCGGCGGTCCGCCCTCCGGTGCGTCCAACGCAATCAAGGTGTACGGGCCGATGAACGACCCGAAGGCGATAGCCAGCCAGGTCGGCGCGCACAGCCCCTCCGTTCACTTCGAGTGGGATCCGAACGTTGCGACCAACGGACGCGCGCTGAAGTCGTGTGTCATCGACATCGACGGGAAGCGCGCTACCACTTCCTGCTCAGCGGGCTCGACGGACAGGAACGAGGGCTACAGCAAGCCCGGAACGATCAAAGTGACAGTCACCGACACCGCTGGGCAGACCGCGAGCAAGAGCGATTCCGCCACGTCCGGGACCCCCGTCCCGCCGGATCCGAAGGTGCACCTGGAGGAAGGCGCGCAGGAAACCTGCTCGGACGGCAGCCAGAACTGCCACGTGGTCATCGTCATCGTGGACGACTTCACTCCGAACAAGCAGTACCCGGTGCACTTCCAGGGCCGGGTGTCACCGTGGGACAGCGGTGGCCGGAACTTCACCGACTCGACCGACGGCAACGGTCACTTCCGCCACGTCACGCAGCAGTGGTACGCCAACCGCGGCACGATCATCGACGTGACCATCGACGGGAAGAAATACGCGTGCAACTGGCCATGATCGCGATGAGGGAAACTGTGCTGCCGATGACGACCCGATCCTCCCGAAGCAATCGTTCTGAAAGGACACTCCCGTGGCGAACCCGATGACCCCGGAGCAGTCGGCCTGGTTCGCCCAGACGTTCGACCGGCTCGTGGCAAACGTCAGCCAGGCCGTGCTCGGTAAGGACCACGTGGTCCGCCTCGCGCTCACCTGCCTGCTCTCGGAGGGGCACATCCTGCTCGAGGACTTCCCCGGCACCGGCAAGACCTCGCTGGCCAAGGCCATCGCCAACACCGTGCAGGGCTCCAACAGCCGTATCCAGTTCACCCCCGACCTGCTGCCCAGCGACGTGACCGGCGTCCAGATCTACGACCAGCGCAGTGGCAGCTTCGAATTTCACGCCGGTCCGATCTTCGCCACGATCGTGCTGGCCGACGAGATCAACCGGGCCTCGCCGAAGACGCAGTCGGCGCTGCTCGAGGTGATGGAGGAGAACCGGGTCACCGTCGACGGTGAACCGCACCCGGTAGGCCCGCCGTTCATGGTGCTCGCGACGCAGAATCCGATCGAGCAGGCCGGCACCTACCGGCTCCCAGAGGCACAACTCGACCGGTTCCTGATGAAGACCAGCCTCGGTTACCCGGATCACGAGTCGACGGTGGCGCTGCTTGCCGATGCGGCCACCCGGGACCGGACCCGCGCCGTCGGTCCGGTGATCGCTGCGAAGGCGGTCACCGAGATGAGCCAACTGGCCGACTCGGTGCACGTCGACCCGGCCATCCTGGCCTACGTCAGCCACCTTGCCGAGCACTCCCGCACACTGCCCACCGTCAAGGTCGGTCTGTCGGTGCGCGGCTGCCTCGCTTTCGTCCGCTGCGCGAAGACGTGGGCGGCCGCGGCCGGCCGCGGCTACGTGGTGCCCGACGACATCAAGGACCTGGCCCGCCCGGTGCTCGGCCACCGCCTGCTGCTCGACGCCGAGGCGGAGTTCACCGGCACCACCGTCGAGGACGTGATCAGCTCGATGCTCGCCGACATCTCACCGCCCACCGGCCGCGCCGCGTAAGGGAGTCCGATGCCACGCCTGCGACCGCCGGAATGGGTCCGCCCCGCCTGGGGCCGGGCCCGGGTCGTGCTGTCGGTCATCACTCCGCTGGGCTGGGGGGTGCTGGCCACCGGCGTCGTGTCCTGGGTACTGGGCATCCGGCTCGGCTGGCAGGAGGCATTCGTTGTCGGCTTCGCCTGCCTCGCTGCGATGCTGCTGGCCACCGCGTTCACGTTGGGGCGGGCGTTGGTCCGTGTCGACGTAGGACTGCATCCGGAGCGCGTCATGGTGGGCAATCCGGCCGCCGGCCAGGTCACCGTCACGAACACCGCGCGGCGGCGGCTGTTCCCGATCCGGTTGGAACTCGTGGTCGGTCTGGCCACTGCGATGTTCGACCTGCCCTCGCTGGGCACCGGGCAGTCCCACGAGGAACTGTTCGTCGTGCCGACGCACCGTCGCGCAGTGATCGAGGTTGGCCCGGCGACGACCGTGCGCGGCGACCCGCTCGGGTTGCTGCGCAACTCCGTGGAGTGGGCCGGGGTGAAGGAGCTTTACGTGCATCCACGGATCAGCCTGCTGGAATCGCTCGGCGCCGGATTCCTGCGCGACCTCGAAGGCAATACGACCAACGACATCTCGATGAGCGACCTGGCGTTCCACACACTGCGCGACTACGAGCCGGGCGATGACCGCCGCTACGTGCACTGGCGCTCCTCCGCCCGCACCGGCCGATTGCTGGTCCGGCAGTTCGTCGACACAAGGCGATCGCATGTCACCGTCGTGGTGGACGGCACCAAGGCGTCCTACCGCACCGAGGACGACTTCGAGACCGCGATCTCGGTAGCCGGCTCGCTGTCGGTCCGTGCTCTGCGTGACGAGCAGGACACCACAATGTTGGCCAGTGACCGCACCATCGCCGGGCGCACCCCACGACTCTTGCTCGACGATCTGGCCCGGGTCGCGCCGATGGATCGCCCGCTGTCCGATCACGCCGCCCACGCATGGCGCCTGGCCGCGGACACGTCGATCGCCGTGCTCGTCACCGGCGCGCTGATGCCGTTCACCGACCTGCGGCGCGCCGCAGCCATCTTCCCGCCGAGCGTTCGCACGCTGGCCATGGTGATCAACGGCGAAGGGACGACCGGTATCTCCAACGCCGGACAGCTGACCGTGTTGACGATTCCCACCCTGGAAGACCTTCCCGGCGTCATGCGGGCGGTGCTGGTCCGATGAAGCTGCCCCGCCGCGGGAAGAAGCCGGCCGACCCGGGTCAGGCCGACGAGCGCACCCAACAACGCCAGGCACCAGACGACTCGACGATGCGTCGCGCAGACCTCGGTCGAGCGGTGTCTTCGTCGGGCTGGCCCACCGGCCCGGACCAGCAGACGTCCAGCCGGCCCGCGGCCGACCGAAAGCCACGCCCGGTCAGCGACCGGACGTCGCGCGGCGCGGGGTGGGGCAAGGCGCCCATCATGCTGGCGCCCACACGGGCGCAACTCGTCGACCTCGGCCTGCTGGCCGCGTTGTGCATCGTTGCCCTGGAGGGCTTCCGGATCACCTACGGCGGGTGGCAGTACCTCTTCGTAGGCATCCTCGGCGTGGTCCTGGGCATCGTCATCGGCCACCTCGGCGCGGCGTTGCGGCAGCCGCTGCTCGCCGCACTGGCCGCGGCGGTCCTGACGTTCTTCCTGCTCGGCGGCGCGGTCGCGCTGCGGGAGAACTTGGCGGTCGGATTCTTGCCCACCGGCAAGGCGCTCCGATCATTGTCGGCGGTGTCCGTGCACGGCTGGAAGGACCTGCTCACCACGCTCCCGCCGGTCGGCAACACCGGCGCCCTGCTGGTGATCCCCTACCTGCTCGGCATCCTCGGCGGCGTCGCCGGTGCGTCGCTGGCCGAGCGCACCAAGGCCGCGTTCGCGCCGTTGCTTGCTCCGGTGGCACTGCTCATCGGAGTGATTCTGCTGGGCACCAGCAACCCGGCGTCGCTACTGCTGCAGGGCGGAGTCTTCGCAGCACTGGCGATCGGTTGGCTCGCGCTGCGCTCCCGCAGAGCCAGGGTCACCCTTCGGACCGGGACCGGCAACCGGGTGCGGTTCTCGACCGCGATCGCGATGGTCGCCGTGGCCGGCGTGCTCGGCATGGTGGTCGGCCCGCACCTGCCCGGCACCGGCGCGCACCGGCGCCTGGTGTTGCGCGACTACATCACTCCGCCGTTCGACGTCAGCCAGTTCCCCAGCCCGCTGGCGGCCTTCCGCAAGTACACGAAGACCGGCCGGCTCAACACGACGCCACTGTTCCAGGTGAAGGGTCTGCCCTCCGGCATCCCGGTCAAGATCGCCACTCTCGACGACTACAACGGCACCGCCTGGGTCGCGTCCAACACCATCTCGCAGACGAAGGGCACCAGCACCTTCCAGCGGATCGGCTCGACCATCAACGCCATGGACTCCGGCAAGAGGGTCTCGGCACAAATCACCATCGACAGCGGCTACTCCGACGTCTGGGTTCCGGCAGTCGGCGAACTGACCAAGATCCGTTTCTCCGGCGGGGACGCGGCGCTGCGCGCGTTCCGCTACAACCTGGCCAGCAGCACCGGGGTCATGCAGGCCGGCCTGCACCAAGGCGAGACGATCCGACTGGATGCAGTCGTGCCGAGTCAGAGCAGCAAGGACTACAGCCCGTTCGGTGAGCCGATCGTCTCGCCGGACTACTTCGGCATCACCCAGTCGAAGATCCCGGCCTGGTCCGGCAACGCGAACACCCCGTGGGACCAGCTGAAGAACATCGGGCAGTGGCTGGTCAGCAACGGCAAGTACAGCGACGGCGGGAACGGCAACGACGCGCAGTCGCGGTTCTTCGCCGGGCACGGTCTCGGCCGGCTGACCACGATGCTCAGCGCGCAGGAGATCGTCGGCGACGACGAGCAGTACGCCGCCCTCTACGCCCTGGTCGCCGGCCAACTCGGCTTCCCGGCCCGGGTCGTACTCGGCGCGGTCCCGGAGAGTGACGGCACCGTTCAGGGCAAGGATGTGCACGCCTGGGTCGAAGTACACCTGGCCTCCGGCGAGTGGTTCACGATCCCGACCAAGAACTTCGTGCCGGACAAGTCGAAGACGCCGAACACCCCGCCGCAGGAGCAGGAGCAGAACTCCGAGGGCAAGGACGTCCCGCCACCGAACACGGTCAAGCCGCCGACCACGCAGCAGAATCCGGAGGAACCGCAGTCCAACGCGTCGCGGAACCCGAACAAGAAGAAGCACAACGCGCTGCACGTTCCGCTGCCGTCGCTGGTCCTGAAGATCCTCGCGTACGTGGGCCTGCCGCTGCTGGTGATCGCCGCGATCTGCGCAACGATCATCGGGCTGAAACAACTGCGTCGACGACGGCGTAGACGGCGCGGCACCACATCGGATCAGATCGCCGCCGGCTGGCAGGAAGTGCTGGATCGAGCTCGGGACTTCGGCGCCACCATCTCACCGCGGCAGACGCGGCTGGAGCAGGCTCACGCCCTCGGCCATCCGGCGCTGCCCGGTCTCGCGACGCGGGCCAACTCCGGTGTGTTCGCCGCCGGGGTGCCGTCACCGGCAGCCGTCGAGGCCTACTGGATCGAAGTGACGCATGCCCGGCGCGACCTCGGCACCGGACGGTCCCGCTGGCGACGCATCCGCGCCTCGCTGAGCCTGCGCTCGCTGCGCGCCCACCGGGTCCGCCGTCCACGCACCTCCGCCAGCGGCGCCCGTCGGGTTCATACCGCCTGATCGCCGGGGTTCGCGGGCGCCCGCGGTGGGAACCTGCGGCGAAACCTACGGCACAGCTGAGGCCTCGGCGGCGACCCCGAGTCGCTGGCGACAGCAGCCTGGCCCTGAGTGGCTCACTCTAGGGCGACCCCGAGCAGCGCATCGACTGCTGCCGTGATGGCTGCTCCCCCGCCGTCGACGGTCTCCTCGGCGGACTCGGCCCAGCGGTCGATCGCGACCAGTGCTGATCCGGTGTCGAGGTCGTCGGACAGCGCGGCACGCACCTGCGCGATCGCCTGAACCGGGTCGGCGGTGCAGGGTCGTGACACGGCCGTGCGCCACCGGGCCAGCCGAGCCTCGGCGCCACGCAGCCGGCCTCCGATCCACTCCCGGTCGGCGCGATAGTGCCCGTCCAGCAGCGCGAGCCGCACCGCCATCGAATCGACCCCGGCGGCTCGTAGCTTCGAGACGAACACCAGATTGCCGCGGGACTTGCTCATCTTCTCGCCGTCGAGGCCGATCATTCCGGCATGCACATAGAGCCGCGCGAAGGTCGGCTCGCCGGTCGCTGTCCGGGCATGCGAGGCGGAGTGCTCGTGGTGTGGGAAGGCCAGGTCGCTGCCGCCGCCCTGGACCAGGAAGTCCATGCCGAGACGGTTCATCGCGATGACCGAGCACTCGATGTGCCAGCCCGGACGGCCGGCGCCCAATTCACTGGGCCAGGACGGCTCGCCCGGTCGTTCCGCGCGCCAGAGCAGTGAGTCCAACGGATCGGACTTGCCCGCCCGGTCCGGGTCGCCTCCCCGCTCGGCAAAGAGAGTGAGCATCTGCTCTCGGTCGAGTCCGGACTCTGAGCCGAACCGGTCGTCGGCGGCGATGCGGAAGTAGACGTCGTCCTCGACGCGGTACGCCGCATCCGTCCCGAGCAGTTTCTCGATCACCGGCACCAACTCGGGGATGCTCTCCACCGCGCCGACGTAATCATCGGGCGGGATGATCCGCAGCGCCGCCATGTCCTCGCGATAGAGGTTGATCTCGCGGCGGGCGAGCTCACGCCAGTCCTCGCCGTTCTGGGTCGCGCGCTCCAGCAGCGGGTCGTCCACGTCGGTGACGTTCTGCACGTAGTGCACCGGGTGGCCACCGTCGCGCCACACCCGCTGCACCAGGTCGAAGGCGAGGTAGGTCGCCGCATGACCGAGATGGGTGGCGTCGTAGGGCGTGATGCCGCACACGTACATGCCGGCCGTGCCGGTCGGGGTCGCGTCCCGGAGTTGCCCGGTGGCCGTGTCGAACAGGCGTAGCGGGACGGCCGCACCCGGCACCTCGGGAACGACGGGAGCTGACCAGGAGTCCATTGCTTCACCGTATCCGGGGTCGAGCCAGCGGTCGCACAGGGCAGCTAACACCTGGTCGACGGCCAGCCGGCCGACCGGCCGCGATGAAGTCGTACCCCACCGGCTGCGCCCTGATAGCTGGACTTCGATGGCTTGTTGTCATGGTGTCGGTGCGGTGGCCCGGCGCACAGGGGCGCGTACGCTCGGAGGCAGCTGAGTTGACAGCCAGCCTGGACCTCGCGGAAAGCCCTCCGGCCGCCGCGGTGAGCACACGCTCGCAACCAGGCACATCTGAGTGCCACTGCCGGCCCCGGACAAGCGCTTTCCTCTGCTTCTGGTTGCCGTCACATGCTGCGGTCGGCAGAAGTGCGTGCCCCAGCAACACCTACTTCATCGGCGGACCGAGGGCGGGGCCTGCGTCTCGTCGTACCGGAAGGCCACAACTATGAGGACACCCATTTCTCGACATCCCCCTGCAGCCCCGCGCTGGTACCGCTGTTCGCCTCGCCGTTCGCACCCGCGCGCTACTTCCTGCTGACCGAATCCGCTGCACCAACCATCACCGAATAGGACCGAAGCATGACACGAAGCCAGATGTTCACCGCCGCCCGCATGGAGCTGGAATACCCCATGTCCCTCGGTGTGTACGAGCGCTACGTCACGGCCCAGCATGCGGTGGACCATCTTGCCGACCAAGGCTTTCCGGTGCAGAACCTGGAGATCGTTGGCACCGAGCTCCGCTCGATCGAACGGGTCACAGGGCGCCTGACCCGGGGCAAGATCGCCGCCGCGGGAGCCCTCTCCGGACTCTGGATCGGACTGTTCGTCGGGATCGCGTTCAGCCTGTTCAGCGACCGGAATCAGCTCGGCTTTCTCGTCACCACGCCGCTGCTCGGGGCAGTGTTTGGACTGGCGTGGAGTCAGCTCGGCTACAGCACCGCCACCCGGCATGGCACTCGCGACTTCGCCTCGGTCAACCAGGTCGTCGCCACCAAGTACGAAGTGCTCGTGGAGCACAAGCACGCCGCTCGCGCGCGGGAGATCCTCGCCGCCATGCCGCGGGAGGTGACGATCTGACACCTCGCAGCGCCCAGCCTCTGCACCGCCGCCGGCGGCTCGATACCAAGCCGGCGCCAACTAGCTCTAGGAGACGATTTCAATGACAGTCAACGAAGACGCCAGCCTCTACACCTTGGGCGACCGCGGACAGACGGTCGACGGATCAGCAAACGACATCCGCGGCCGCGAGGTGAAAGACAAGGACGGCGCCGGCATCGGCAAGGTGGCCGACCTCCTCATCGACGATCGCGAAGAGAAAGTCCGCTTTCTGCTGGTCGAACATGGCGGCTTCCTCGGCTTCGGCGAAACGAAGACCCTGATACCCGTCGACGCCATCATCAAAATCACCGAGGATGACGTCCTCATCAATCAGTCGCGTGACCGGGTCGCGTCGGCGCCCGGCTATGACCCGGACCTCGTCGACGACCGGCCGTATCACTCCAGCATTTACAGCTACTACGGGTACGCACCGTTCTGGGGTCAGGAATACATGTATCCCATGGGCCTGGCGTTGCTTCCGAATTTGTCGCCGCGGGCGCGGGACTGAGGCAGCGTGCTACCCAGCGCCCTCCACCGCTGCGGCCAACGTCAACGACTGCGCCAGGCTCACTTGGTTCTTCCGGGTTGCAAATAGCCTGTGTCGCCCCGTCATGACAGCTGCCCTCCGGCCGGGCAGTTCGGTTGTCGAAAACGGCGTTCCGGTCTGAGACGTACAGCCATGAGCGAAGCGTTCGGAGAGGTAGTAAGCACGGGTCCGTAGGTGGCTACGCGTCGGGATGATCGATGTCGATGGCCGGCAGGTCTTTGACCTGCTGCTTGCTGATGTTCAGCTGGATGCCCTCGTCCACCGTAGTCACGGCGCTGATCGGAATGGCGACGTCCTTGCGACCGAACAGGTGACCCTCCTGCAGCAGCACATGGGTCACCTGGTGATCGCGACGGGCGATGACCAGGCCCTGCACGCGGCCGATCTCGCCGTCGACGGCGATCACTCGGTCGCCCCGGTGCACGGACACCTCACCGCTGGGCACGACGTCGGTGGTAATCGACTGGTCGAAATTGCCCTGGCCCATGCCACCCGTTATCCCGAGACCCAGGCCGCCGGCTCCCATGCCCGTACCCATCCCGGCGCCGACGCCCATCGCCATGCCTCCGCCGAGGCCGTAGTAGGGCAGAAACAATGCTTGCCCTCGGCCGTACCCGCCGTAGCCGCGATTGCCGGGCAGGAAGTGAGTCTCGTCGGCGGCGTCGAGCCTGTCGAAGTCCGCCAACGTGCACCGCAGCCGAACCTCGCTGGTCGCGGTGTCGAGCAGTTCGAGCGGCACGAGCCGCCCGGCACCTTGGTGATGCTTTGGTTCGACAACGAGGTGGGTGAGCGTCTCGGCAACGGGATCGACGACCACACGGGTCACCTCGCCGCATACTCCGTCGCTACAACTGGCTTCGGTCCCGATAGTGAACTGCGTTGTCTGGCTCATGGCGCTTTCCTTCCGGTTTGGTTTTCGATGAGGTTGGTCCGACCTCCTGCGGCCCAGTGTGTTGATCGCGTGGAGGCCCTCGCCGGTCAAGCCCACATCGGTGGCACCGGCGTAGCGACCAGCCACTTCCTTTGTAGGACGGGCTGGGCCGGGTGGTCGTTGTGGTGGGTTCCGATTTCAATCCCCATAGTGGCAGTCGCCGTGTTCGTGATATTCGGCTTCGAGTCGGGCTTCGGCGCCGTGGAATCAGCGGACGCGGACTTGGTGGGGTCAGTACTCAATGATGGTTGCCCGTCGCCGGAGCCTGCAGTCCGTTCACTGTGGGGTCCAGGTCCAGGTCCAGGCCCAGTCAGCGTCGGTCCCACCCGGGTGCACGGTGCAGACCCGGTCCAGGAGGAGCGCGTTCGCCTCAGCAGCCGTCCCACCCCGGACCCGACGCCCAACATGTGTGTCATCGCCCACGCCTTTCAGCTCTGCGGTGGAAACACCGTCGTAGCGCCGAGGTCTCCGGGCCTCGGAGAGCGCACGATGCGACGCTGTGATCTGTGCTCACCTCCCCACTGGGCGACGGCGCGACCGCGGTCAGGGCTGATCTGTTGGGTAAGGCAGTCGGTCCGCTGCGTCGGTGTCGGACGTCGGCCTCTGGCCACCGAACAACGGCGGACTCTGGAGGGGATCACGAGCGACGTTGGAGCCTCTGGATGCGGTGAGCATCATGCTCACGAGATCGTGGCCATCAGGCGACGAGGGCGGTTCCAGACCGGCAGCTTCTCTGCATCCTCAGTGCACTCCCCGTGGGGGGCAAAGTCAAACGGTTCTCAAGCCCGCCGGTGGGGTCTGCCAGCTCGACTCGGCAGCGATGTTTGGTGGCGTGGGCTCGTGAAAAGTAGATCCGGAGCCTAGACGTCGCCCAGGTCCAACCCGATAGCAGCGCCCAGGGTGATCGAGCAGATATCGCTGCGGAGTGACTAGCCGGTAGGCTGGGAGCGTCCGCACCGGGAAGCCACAGCAGGTCAGAATAGAGTCCCGTTCAGCTTCACTTCGTGGCGGGTGACTCGCGGGCACATCGCTGAACCCGGGCCGGTCGCGGGCCCGGACGCAGCAGAGCAGGAACCCAGGATGACACGATCCGAGAGCCGCACCACGGGACCCGTGCCTCATCCGTCCCTGAGCCTGGAGCAGGCGAGTGCTGATGCGTTAGACCTGCAGGCCAGTCTCGGAGATCTGGCCGGTCTGGTAACCGGGAGCCTCCAATTGCCCGAGCTCTTGCAGCGGGTGGCGATCTTCGCCGCGCACGCGATTCCCGGCGCCGATGGCGCGGGGGTGACGCTGCTGCGGATGGACCGGCCGGACAACCGCGTCGAGGCACTCGCCGCCAGCGGCCCGTTCGTCTCCGTGATCGACGAGATCCAGTACACAACTCTCAACGAGGGACCATGCATCACCGCGGCGCTGGAAGGTCGGACCGTTCACTCCGGATCTCTCGGTGGGGAAAGGATGTGGCCCCGATTCGGGCCGCGAGTGGGACGCCTCGGCATCCACAGCGCGCTGTCGCTGCCACTGCTGATCCCCCGGACAAGTAGTCGGCGCCATCAACGTCTATGCCCGCGGCAAGGACGTATTCGATGACCACGCCGCCCAGCTCGGCGAACTGTTCGCCGCACCCGCTGCCGTCGCCGTGCACAACGCCCAGATCCTGACCCAGGCCCTCGCCCTGACTGTTCAACTACAGACCGCCCTGGCCAGCAGACCGGTGATCGAGCAGGCCATCGGGCTGCTGCGGGGGCGCACCGGCGGCAACGCCGAGGAGGCGTTCAACCGCCTGCGGGTGATCAGCCAATCCGAGCACACCAAACTCGCCGATGTCGCCCAGCACATCGTCGACGAGGCCGTGCGCCGCGCCCGCTCCCGACACGTCAACTCCTGAATTCGCCACTCCTGAAGTCCAGAAAGCCGATCAGCGCGTAGACGACCACTGTGGATCCTGTCCGCCTGCTGCTCCGACTCATATCTGGGCGCTGCCGCGGGCCTCCTGCGGCCGAGCTCGTCGTGCGCTGTGGATCGCTACCGGCGAGACTGTGGGCATGCCCTCCGTCGTCGCCGTCGAGCGAACCATTGCCGCCGAGCCGCAACGGATCTTCGACGTGCTGGCCGATCCGGCGTTGCATCCGGTGATAGACGGGTCCGGTTCAGTGCGCGCTGCCCACACCGGCAACCCGGAGCGCCTGTCGCTCGGCGCCAGGTTCGGGATGGACGTGAAACTGGGCGCGCCGTACGAGATCAGCAACAAGGTCGTCGAGTTCGACGAAGGCAAGCAGATCGGCTGGCGGCACTTCAATGGCCACGTGTGGCGCTACATCCTGACGCCGGTGGACGGTGGCACCCGGGTCCGCGAGGAATGGGATCCGCGCCCGGCGAAGGCGCCATGGGTGCTCTCGCTGATGGGCTTCCCGCGCCGCAATCGCAAAGGCATGATCTCGACGCTGGATCGGCTGGCCGAGCACGTCGCGGGCTGACCCCGCGATGATCACGCACTTTTCGTCGCTATGACCGCACATTCCGCGTGATCATCGCGGGGTGGGGGTCACCAGGGCGGCCAGGGGGTGGCCGGCCACTCGCCGCTGGGCTCGGGGAAGCAGCCGGCCGCCAGTAGCCGATCGATGCGCCGGCGCACGGCGCGCACCTCGCCGCCGGTGACCAATCCGCGCAGCGTGGCGCCGAGCTCGGCGTCGAGTGCAGCACGCAGCTCCAGCAGCACCGCCTCGTGGTCGGGGTCGAGCGGGTCGCCGGCCCAGTGCCACAGAATCGTGCGCAGCTTGTCCTCGATATGGAAGGTGACGCCGTGGTCGACCGCATACAGATGCGCTCCGGCGACCGGCAGCAGATGACCACCCTTGCGGTCGGCGTTGTTTATCACCGCGTCGAAGACGGCCAGCCGTCGTAGTGGTTCGGCCCACTCCCGCGAGACCCGACGCATGTCGACGTCCTCGTCGGCGTCGATCCACAGCTGCGCCATGCCGCCACCGAACGGTCCGTCATCCCGCAGCACGGTCGGCGGCACAACGTCCCACCCGCTGGACGCGGACACGGTGTACGCGGCCACCTCGCGCCCGGCCAGGGTGCCGTCCGGGAAGTCCCACAGCGGCCGCTCGCCCGCCTCCGGCTTGTAGACACAGGCCCCGGTCACTCCCTCGAGGGTCACCGCGCAATAGAGCGTGGCGTTGGAAGCGTCGACCAGCCGGCCTTCCACGGTGAGCTCACCGTGCGCAAGCAATTCCAGCGCCTCCGGCTCGGGCAAGACGATAGTCGGCGTCAGTGCCTCGACCTCGACTTCAGGGTCAGCTGAATCGCCCGCGGCCGGATCCGGGCCGCCCGGCGCTGCCACCGCTCAGCCCTGGCGCCGGTAGCCGTTGAGACGGGGGCACAGGTGACCCTCGGGATCCAGCGGCAGGCTGCACAACGGGCACGGCGGGCGGCCGGCGGCCACCACTCGTCGGGCCCGCACGATGAAGGCCACCGCGGCCGGCGCGGCGAGCCGGACCCGGACCGCGTCGGGGCCGTCGGTGACGTCCTCCAAGAGCGTCGACTCGGCCTCTTCCGGACCGTTGCCCGGAGCCTGTGCCTCGATCACCACAGCGTCCTCTTCGGCGTCCCAGGCCAGCCCGAGTGCGGCCACCCTGAACTCCTCGTCGATCGGCTGCTCGAGCGCCTCGGCGTCCTGCGAGTCGGGCTGCGCGACCGGCTGGCCGGTGCGGCTGGCGACCTCGTCGAGCATCTCCTCGAGACGCTCGGCGAGCCGCTCGACCTGCTCCTTCTCCAGGGCGACGCTGACCACCTGAGCGCCATCGGCGACCTGCAGGAAGAAGGTGCGTTCACCGGGCTGGC
Organism: Jatrophihabitans sp.; assembly: GCA_051001975.1. GTDB lineage: Bacteria > Actinomycetota > Actinomycetes > Mycobacteriales > Jatrophihabitantaceae > DATAEG01. The sequence continues at coordinate 15,241 of JBPCMU010000080.1, read as the reverse complement.
CGACGGTGCCGACGACGAAGCGGCGTGGTCGGTCGAAGTAGAAGAACTGTCGAGTCATCGTCGCCAAGCCTAGTGGTCGAGGTGTGCGGCCGCCGGGTGAGGCCGGGTGCCTGCCGGGTAGGTCAGACCGTGCCGCCGCCGGCGCCGCCGCCGACCGACGCGTCCGCGGACTTGCTGCGACGCCGGCGCTTGGTGGGCGGTGCGAACGCGGCTAGTTCGCCGCCGGTGTCGTTGGTGCGCAGGACGAACGGCCGTGTCGGTGTGTAGCGCACCACCGACACCGAACACGGGTCGACCACGATGCGCTGGAACTGGTCCAGATGGATGCCGAGGGCATCGGCCAGGATCGCCTTGATGACGTCACCGTGGCTGCACGCCATCCAGACCGCGTCGTCACCCAGCCGGGCGTCCCAATCCCGGATCGCCGCGACGGCCCGGGTGGCGACATCGGCCATCGCCTCACCGTTCGGGAATACGGCGGCGCTCGGGCGCTGCTGCACGACCGGCCACATCTTGTCCTTGACCAGTTCTTTCATCGCCTTGCCGGTCCAGTCGCCGTAGCGGGCCTCGACAATCCGCTCGTCGATCTGCCACTGCGGCTCCCGCCCGGCGGAACGCTGCGCGTCGATCACGGCCTGCGCGGTGTCGACGCATCGCTCCAGCGGACTCGTGACGATCGCGGCCAGCGGTAGAACCCCGATCCGCTCGGCCACCGCAGCGGCCTGCTTGGCGCCGCGCTCGTCGAGGTGCAGCCCCAGGGTGTGCCCGGACAGCACGGCGCCGGTCTGGGCCGTGAGCCCGTGGCGCAGCAACAGGACAGTGCTCATTTCGGGGTCTCCGGCAACGCGTGGAGCGCTATTTGCGAAGCGGTCTCCCGGGGTGAGTTCATGTGGTCGCGTCCAGAACCCCGGTGGCCAGCAGGATCAGCAGCAACCCACCCAGCGCGATGCGGTAGACGATGAACGCGAGGGTCGAGTGCCTGGTGATGAACCGCATCAGCCAGGCGATCGAGGCCAACCCGACGCCGAAGGAGATGATCGTGGCGACGCCGGTGAGTCCGGCTCCTGGGCTGCCCTTCTCGCCGATGTGCCGTGCCTCGTACAGCCCGGACAGTACGACAGCGGGAATCGACAGCAGGAAGGAGAAACGCGCTGCGGTGGGCCGGTCCAGCCCGCGGAACAGCCCGGCGGAGATGGTCGCGCCGGAGCGCGAGACGCCGGGAATCAGTGCCAGTGCCTGCGCGGCACCGACTGCCACCGCGTCCTTTAGATTGACGTCCTCCTCGACGCGGGCCCGGTTACCGACCCGCTCCGCGGCCAGCAGCACCAGCGCGAACACGATCAGCGCCGAGGCGATCAGCCAGAGGTTGCGCGCACCGGTCTCGATCTGGTGGCTGAAGATGAGCCCGAAGATGCCGACCGGAATCGTCGCCAGGATGAGGTAGTTGCCCATTCGGTACTCCAGGCCACGGTCCTCTTTTCTCAGCACGCCGCGGAACCAGCCGACGACGATGTGCAGTAGCTCCCGCCAGAAGTAGATGACCACCGCCAGGGTGGTGCCGAGCTGGATCACGGCGGAGAACGCCGCACCCGGGTCGTCCCAGCCGAACAGGGCCTGCACGATGCGCAAATGCCCGGTCGAGGAGATCGGCAGAAATTCGGTGAGGCCCTGAACCAATCCGTAGACGAGCGCCTGGAGAAGGGTCACTCCGCCAGCCCGGCGGTGTGCAGTGCGTCGAGACTGGTCCGGACGGTGGCCAGCCGCTCCTCGATCGTGTCGGCGAACGGGGTCACCGACAGGGTGGTCACCCCGGCATCGGCATAGCGCTTCATCCGCTCGGCTACGCGCTCCGGCGACCCGAGCAGCGCGGTCGCATCAACGAACTCGAGCGGGACCGCGGCGGCCGCCCCTTCGTAGTCACGGGAGAGGAACTTGTCCTGCACCTCGTCAGCCGCTGCACCGAAGCCCATCCGGGTGGCAAGTGCGTGATAGAAGTTCTGGGTGCGGCTGCCCATCCCACCGATGTAGAGCGCTGCGTAGCTGCGTACCGCGGCCGCACACGACTCCACGTCATCCCCCACGACGACCGGCACGGTCGGCACCACGTCGAACCCGGCCAGACCGAGATCGGCGCGAGCACGGCCGGCAGTGATGTGGCTCATCTGCTCCTCGGCGTGCTCGGGTGAGAAGAAGATGGCCAGCCAGCCGTCGGCGATCTCGCCGGTCAGCTCCAGGTTCTTCGGCCCGATGGACGCGAGATAGATCGGGATGTGCTCACGTACCGGATGCACGGTGAGCATCAGCGGCTTGCCCGGGCCGTCGGGCAGCGGTAACTGGTAGTGCGCTCCGTCGAAGCGCACGCGTTGCCGGGACAGTGCCTGCTCCACGATCGCCACGTACTCCCGGGTGCGGGCCAGCGGCTTGTCGAACCGCACGCCGTGCCAGCCCTCGGAGACCTGCGGACCGGACACACCCAGACCCATCCGGAACCGACCACCGGACAACGTGTCGAGGGTGGCGGCGGTCATGGCGGCCATCGCCGGGGACCGGGCCGGGACCTGCATCACCGCGCTGCCGACGTCGATCCGCTCGGTCTGCGCAGCGATCCACGAAAGCACGGTCGGTGCGTCCGAGCCGTACGCCTCCGCCGCCCAGACGACCGAATAGCCGAGCTGGTCGGCTTCCCTGGCCAGGACGAGATTGTCGGCGTCGTTGCCAGTGCCCCAATAGCCGAGGTTCAGTCCCAACTTCACCGGCACACGGTACCTGCCGTCCCCAGCGCGGCCTCCCGCGCCGCGCTGCGTCCACAGCTGCCACTAGTTTTGTCGGCGTGGAGCAGCGCAGGGTTGGTGGCAGTGGACTGACCGTGTCCGAACTAGGGCTCGGCACGATGACCTGGGGCCAGGGCACTGATCCGGACCAGGCCGCGGCCACGCTGATCGCGTTCCGTGCCGCCGGCGGGACGTTTCTGGACACGGCAGCGAGTTACGGCCTGGGGCACACCGAAACGATCATCGGGGCATTGCTGGCCGACGTGATGCCGCGCGACGAGCTGATCATCTCCACGAAGGCGGGCATCACCCGGACGGATGACGAGCGGTTCGTCGACGCGTCCCGCGGCGCACTGCTGCGCCAACTCGACTCGTCGCTGACGAAGCTCGGAGTGGACTACGTCGACCTGTGGCAGGTGCACACCGTCGACCCGAGCGTGCCCACCGACGAGACGCTGGGCGCACTTGATATGGCGGTCGCCTCCGGCAAGGCGCGCTACGTCGGCGTGTCCAACTATCCCGGGTGGCGGCTGGCCCAGGCCGCGACACTGCAGCGAGCGATTCCCGGCCGGGCACCGATCGTGGCGAACCAGGTCGAGTACTCGCTGTTGGAGCGTGGTGTGGAGCGGGAGGTCGTGCCGGCCTGCGCGGAGTTCGGCATCGGGCTATTCCCGTACTCCCCGCTCGGCGGTGGCGTGCTCACCGGCAAGTACCGCGGAGGGGTTCCGGCTGACTCCCGCGCCGTGCGCCTCGGCCGGACGATCTCCGATTACACCGACCAACGGCAGGCCGGCATCGTCCAGGCGGTAGCCACCGCGGCCGACGGGCTGGCCGTCGCTCCGCTCGCCGTCGCGCTGGCCTGGTTGCGGCGTCGGCCCGCTGTCAGCAGCGTGATCGTCGGTCCGCGGACCGAGGCTCAGCTGAGTTCGGCGCTCGGTTCGCTCGCCGTCGAACTGCCGAACGCGATCCGTGATGCGCTCGATGAGGTGTCCGCACCGCAGACGGGCTACCCGGAGAACGTCAGCTGACCGGCGCCACTGCGGACACCGAACAGCGGGCGTTCGTCGAGTTCTGTGCAGCTGGGCTGTGGCCGGGTCTGGGTCGCACGCTCGCCGAAGCGTTGCCGGCAGCAGGCATCCGCAGCGCCGAAGATGTCACCGCCGACACCCTCGGCGCTCTGCCGAAAGTGACCGCCCGGCGCGCGTCGCGGCTGCTGTCCTCTTTCGTCGGTGCCGAGGCGGTGCTGCAGATGTGCGTGCTGATGGTGGGAGCCGACGTCGACGTGCGCTGGGCGGCCCGGGCACATCAACAACTCGGCGGCGACGCGTCGACCCAGCTGCGCGACGATCCCTGGGCGTTGCTGCGGGTGACCGGAATCGAGGTGGACACGGCTGATCGGTTCGCCCGGGCATCGTCTCCCGGTGTCGCCCGGGACGACCCGCGTCGCGCGGCCGGGTTGGTGTGCTGGCTGCTCACCCGCGCCGCGCGCAACGGGCACACCGTCGATGCGCTAACCGACGTCGAGGCGGGACTGCGGCAATACGGCATCACTGACACCGCGGCGGCGATTGAAGCTGCAGAAGAATCCGGTGAGGTGCACCTCGTCCCTGCGGAGCCACCGGTGCTGGCGCTGGCCCGGTACCACCAGGCCGAAGACGCCATCGCCGAGGCCATCGCGAGGCTCCTGGCCACCGCCGAACCGATCAAGGGCAACCCGGCGAAGTTGCCCGGCGCCTTGTCCGACCTCGACGAGGCGCAGCGCCGCGCGGTGAGCGCTGCGTTGGACAGCGGGGTGAGCGTGCTGACCGGCGGGCCGGGAACCGGTAAGAGCCGGACGGTTGCCGCGGTGGTGGCGCTGGCCGAGAAGGCGGGCAAGGAGATCTCGCTGGCCGCGCCGACCGGACGTGCCGCCAAGCGGCTGGAGGAGCTCTGCGGTGTGCCGGCCACGACGATCCACCGCCTGCTCGGCGCGCAAGGCCGCCGCCCGGAGGACAAGAACGAGAGTTACCGCGGCAGCTTCACCCGGGGCGAGGACTATCCGCTCGAGTCGGACATCATCGTGGTGGACGAGGCATCGATGCTGGACGTGGAACTCGCCGAGGCGCTGCTGTCGGCCTGCCCGGACGGTGCGCACCTGCTCGTCGTCGGGGACGCGGCGCAGCTACCGTCGATAGGGCCGGGCCGGGTGCTCGGTGACCTGATCGACTCCGGCACCGTACCGACCACCGAGCTCACCACGTTGTACCGGCAGGCCGAAGGCGGCACCATCGCCCGGCTGGCGACCGCAGTGCGTTCCGGAGAGCTTCCGCCGATCGACGACCCGGAGCGTGAGGTCGTCATCGTCACCGCGCGTGGCTCGACCGAGGCCGCGCTGCGCACCCGGCAGCTGGTCACCGACTCGATCCCGCGGGCGCTCGGCATCCCGGCCGAACAGGTGCAGGTGGTCACCCCGGTGCACCGCGGACCGGCCGGCACCCTCGCGCTGAACGCGGCGCTCAAGGCGCATTTCAACCCGGGCACCGGCCGTCGGCGGTTCGATCCGGGCGACCGGGTCGTCGCGACGGCCAATCACCTGGAGGCGGAGCCGAACGGATACGCCAACGGTGAGGTCGGCACCGTCACCGACGTCGTAGACGGTGCTGTGATCGTCGAGTTCGCGTCAGGGCTGGCCCGGATCAACGGCAAGGCGCTCGGCGATCTGGCGCACGGTTGGGCGATCACCGTGCATCGCGCACAGGGTTCGGAGTTCCCTGCGGTCGTCGTCGTGCTGCCGCCGGAGGCGTCCGGAATGCTGTCCCGGCCACTGATCTACACCGCGCTGACGCGAGCCCAACGGCACCTCTCGGTCATCCCTGCGGCCGGCCCGGTGGTACGCCGCGCGGTGCGTGACGTCGGTGCCCTGCCGCGCCGCACCCAGCTGATCGCGACGCTGCAGGCCGCGACAAGCGCCGGTTCCTGACATGCGCGCGACAGGGAGGCAGGCGAGTATCGGAGCATGACCCGAATGCGCACCCGTGCCCTGATTGCCGCGTGCCTCGTCGTACCGGTGGTGCTGGCCGGTTGCTCGTCCGGCGGCGGCACAACTGCGAAGCCCTCGCCGAGCAAGCGGCCGGGCGCTGCCGAACCTGCCTCCGCCCCCAGCAACACCGCCACGCCAGCGGGTCGCGTGGTGGCGGTCGGTGACAAAGCCGAGGGCATCATCTACGACCCGATCACCAAGTTGGTCGCCGTCGCCGTGCGCAATCCGTCCCGCCTGCTGCTGCTCGACGGCACCACCCTGGCTGTACGACGGTCGGTCCCGCTGCCCGGTGTGGTGCGCCATCTGCAGTTGGCCGCGCCCGGCGGGCCGGTACTTGCGCCGTGCGAGAGCGCCAACGAACTGGTCGAGGTTCCGCTGCGCGGTGATCTGACGCTGCGCACCACCGCCGTCGGCAAGGAACCGCACGACGCCACCGCGGTGGACGGCGGCATCCGGGTCGTCGGCGACGAGTTCGGACCCTCGCTGAGCGTGGTCCGCGGCGGCAAGCTGATCCGCACCATCACCGGTCCGGCGTCGGGCGTCGAGCAGCCCGGCAGTGTGATCGGCGACGGCCCCGACGTCGCGTTGGTCGACGTGAAGGCGTTCACGGTCAGCACGTTCGACCCGCTGACCGGCAAGCGCCTCGGTGTCGTCGACGCCGGTGCCGGCCCGACCCACGGGGTGCTCGCCGACAGCGGCGTGCTGGCAGTGGCCGACACTCGCGGCGATGCCCTGCTGACCTACCAGCTCGACCCGTTGAAGCAGACCGCGGCGATCCCGCTGGCCGGGACTCCGTACGGGGTCGCGTTCGACCCGGTGAAGGACTGGGTGTGGATCACCCTGACCGCGCTCAATCAGGTTGTCGCGTTCGACTTGACCGGGAGCACACCCCGCGAGGTCGTGCGACTGCCTACGGTCGAGCAGCCCAACACGGTCACAGTGGCACCGGGCAGTGCGACGGTCTGGGTCACCGGCACCCGCGCCGGCAGCGTCCAGCAGATCAAGCGCTGAATCAGCGGGGCGCTCTGGTGTGCGCGTCCCGGCGGTGCACAATGGAGCCCTATGAGGGCCTGTTTATGACGGCTGTGGCGACAGACGCCGATCCCGACTGGGAGTACGCGCCGCTGCGGATCCCGCCGGACGTCAGCCGGATGGCCGCAACGGTGCGCCTTTCGCTGCACGCCGAGTTCGGTGGATGGGAGTTGGCGCGCACTCAGCGCTTTCAGGACGGCACGCGTCGGGTGCTGCTCCGCCGTCGTCGGCGAGCCGTTCCGGAAGCCAGCGCACTCCCCCTGCCGCCACCGGGGGTCTGAGCAGCAGCCCGCCGGACCCTATCCACAGACACGCCGTCAGGCCTTGTTGGTGATCGCCGCGCCGCCGTAATGTCCTGGGCGTGATCAGCGCACCCGACTCGTCCCGGAAGTTCCGCCAGATCGACAACGATGTCGCAGACATCTATACGGCTCTCAGAGACGTGTCCGTCGACCTGCACCGTCAGCAGAATCGCCTCGCCGAGCTCGCCGAGGACATGGACCAGCACACCGCGACCCTCGACCAGCACACCGCGACCCTCGACCAGCACACCGTCGCGCTCTCCGGCCTGCAGACGGACATGACCGAAGTGCTGACGATCCTGCGGGGCGACGCGCCGCGACCGGCCTGATCGGCCGGCCGCGATCGCAGTCGTGATCAGCCGGTCGCGATGCGTCCGTCGGTCGTGTAGCTGAACGGATTGCTCAACCCGGCGACGTAGTCCAGCAGCGGCTGCAGTTCGGCATCCGGTGTCTGCACGATGCTGCCGGCCGACTCGAGCACCGTGAACCCGTCGCCGCCGCCGACCATGAACGAGTTGGCGGTGCTCGTATAGGTGGTCGATCCGTCGTTCGCGATCGGTTGTGAGTTGTCCCCGGCCGCGCCGAGCCAGACTCCGGTAATCGAGCCGGTGCCCTGCGTCCCGGTGTAGGTGAAGTGCAGCCCGGAGACTTGCATGATGCCGCCCGTACCGGCCGCCAGCTGCTGGTTCAGCAACGCCCATACCTGCGTCCCGGTCAGGGTGAAGGTGTCGACGTAGTCATCCTGGAAAGGCTGCATGGTGAACAAGTCGCCGTAGGTGACCTCCCCGGCAAGCAGCCCGGCTCGCACCGAGCCGGTGTTGACGAAGGCCAGCTGGGTCTTCGCGAACGCCCGTTGCGAGTCGGCGATCAGGTCACCGGCCGGCGACTCACCCGCGGCGGTCTGACCACCCTCACGTTGCGACGGGATGTCCGCCGACGCAGTGTTGATGACCTGCTGCGTGATCGGGTTGGTTGCCGTCACGGCTGCGTCCACGACGGCTTGCACCTTCGGGTCGGGGATCACGGCGGGAGCGGTCGGCGTGGTCGACACCGGGGTGGTGTTCTTCCACGCGTCCTGCACCGTGCCCCAGGCGGTCACCACGGTGCCCGACTTCTTGTCGAACAGCATGTGCACCTGGTCGAAGGCCCGCGTGTAGGACGACGCCTGCACGACCAGGTGGCCGCTCACCCGGGTGTCGACAGTGGTGTGGCTGTGCCCGGAGATCACCACCGACACCGCAGGGTCGAGCGCCTTGCTGATGTCGTTGATCCGGTCGTTCACCGTGCCGACAGGGAACGAACTCTGCGAGCCGCCCTCGTGGATGACTACGACGAACGAGTGGACTCCCTGCGCCTTCAGTTGCGTGACGTAACGATTGATCGCGGTTGCCTCGTCCACGAAGTAGACGCCGGTGGTACCGCCGGTGGTCACGATCGTGGGCGTGGTGATCGTGGTCGCGCCGATGAAGGCAACCTTCACACCACCGACGGTCTTGATCGCATACGGCGGCAGTAAGGGCTTGTTGGTCTTCGTGGACAGCACGTTCGCGTCGACGATCGGGTAATCCTGACCGGCGAAGGTGATCGACGGGTCGACCGTCGACGTGCCGCCGTTGACCTGCTTGAGCATTTCCGGGACACCACGATCGAACTCGTGGTTGCCGAGCGTGCCGATGTCGATGCCCATTAGGTTGAGCGCATCCAGCGTCGGCTTGTCGCGCAGCAGCGCGGATTCTGGTGGGCTTGCCCCGACCATGTCGCCGGCTTCGATCGTGACGGTGTTCGCCGGGTCGGCGGCCTTGGCCTGCTTGAGCCAGGTCGTCAGCACTCCGAGCCCGCCCGCCGCATCGGTCACCCCGGTGAACGGGTCGGCCTGGGTCAGCCCCTTGCCGGTGATGTTGCCATGCACGTCGTTGATGCCGAGCAACTGGCCGGTGGAGTACCGCGGGCCGTTTTTCAGGATGCCGGTCAGCACCTTCCCCGTCGCCTGCAGAGGCGGCGGGAAGTTGCCCATAACAGCCAGCGTCGGGGCCAGGTCGATGGCCCGCACGCCGTTGACCGACGCGACGTGCTTCACGTCCGGGCCGGCTGCCACGAACGTGGCGTGCATGTTGATGTTGTGGGCGAGGTCGACCTGCTGCGGTAGGTACCCGTGCTGGCCGAAGAACCGCGACGGCGAGACCAGCGTGCCGACGGTGTTGCCGTCGAACTCGTAGGGAACCTGCGAGACGGCAACGACGTCGCCGGTACGGGTCGGGTTCAGCGAATTGCTGCCCTCGACATTCGCCATCTGCTCCTTGGTGTAGACGGCCTGGATGATCTTCGTTCCCGGTTGATTCGGGTCGGTGAGGTTCTTGAACGCGGCCACGATCCGCTGCCGCATCGCTGCGTAGTCCGACCTGGGTACAACTCCGTCCGGGTCACGGCCGACCAGGTTGATGTAGATCTGCACCGTGCCGCCTGCCCAGCAGGCCTTCGCGACGGTCTGACCGGTAGCGCTAGAAGCGGCCGGGCGGCAGTTGCCGGTCTGCTCGACGTCCTGCAGGCCGAGGTTCTTCAGCACCAGCGGCGCATCGATCGCGTACCACTGCGGCGCGAACCCGTGATCGCTGCTAACCAGGTAATCCGTCTTCGTGGGCATGAGGCTGCGCACCAGAGCGAGTCTGCTGTCCGCGGAGGTGTACGCGCCCCGCAGGTAGCCGGTGCGCTGGGTGATCCGGCCGTCCCTCGGACCGGTGCCGGCCACCCGGTCGTAGTACGGGTTGGCATTGCCCTGCGGGTCGGTCGGGGTGAGCAGTCCGAGGATCTGGTGACTCACCTCGTCGGTCTGGTCAGTGCCGGCCAGCAGTACGTCGGTGTCCGGCTGCAACGTGCCGAGCACGTACTTGAACACCGCGGTGTCGTAGGCCTGGTTCAGTCCGACGGTCTGCTGGTACCAGGTGTCTTCGTCGATGATGCCGGCTTCTTCAGGAGCGAAGTCGCCGAAGACGGCGGGCGGGAGATTGTCGGCGATGTACTTCTCCAGCCGATCCTCACCGGTGGCCCCGGCCGGCAACTGTGCGCAGGCATCCGTCGCGCAGTGCGCGTGCGGGCGGCTCACCGAGGTGAAGTACAGGCCGAATTTCGACAGGTCGGCATTCAGATTCATCAGCTTCACGTAGAAGCCGGCACTCTCGCCTGCGGCGGTGCCGATCAGGCCGTCAGCACCCTTCACCTTGACCGGCGCCCAGTCGCCTTGGGCGAGGTTGGCGACGGCCTTGCTGGCGTCCTTGTTCGCCGACGCCGGGACCATCAGCACCTTGTCGTAGGGCCGGGAGAAACCGCCGCGGCTGACGTACACATAGAGGTCGTAGACGCGGGTCGGGTTCAGCACTGGGGAGCTGCTGGTGATGGTCAACGTGGTCTGCATCGGCGCTCGTACGTTGCCGCCCGGATGCGGGGGCGTGGGCGGCGTGTGGGTCCAGCCGGCCGCCTTGGTGAACGCGGCGACCTGGTAGGACAGGCCGAACCCGGCGGCGGAGGTCTGCTTGGTGGTGTCCACGGGGTAGGTCAGCACACCACGCTGGGAGTAGGTGGTGTCGTAGTCAACCGTCGGGCCGTTGATGTTCGCGTTCAGACCACCGGTCCACTCGAGCTGGGCTACCTGCTTGCCGGCCTGCCCCGCAGAGTTTGCCACCGACTGTGCCTCGAGCACTGCGGTCGGGTCGGTACCCGGGCTGGCCCCGTTGCCGTGGTAGGCGAACGACGTCGAGGACGTAAACGGCTGCCGGGTGTCGAAGAACGTGTTGTTGGTGCTGCCGTGCGTACCGGGCCAAGCGCCGGTCGCCATGGTGTACCAGCCCTGCCCGGTGTTCGGCGGGAAGCCCTGCTCCAGGCCGTTGTTGCCCGTCGCGCCAGCCGCCATCAGCGCCTTGTACGTCGGCATCTGTCCGGCGGCGGCGTACTTCTGCATGAGGTCCGGGCGCATACCGTCGGAGCTGAACATGACGACCGACCGTGCGGAGCTGTGCACGGCCTTCGGCTGGACTGTCGCCGGCTTGGCGTCGCTCGGGGCTGCCAGCGCGCCGAGCATCGCCAGGCTGGCCACGGCGGCGAGAACACCGGTAGTCCGGCGGCGGGGAAGACGGGCAGTACCAATCATGCGGTGCCTCCGGGAGGTCGATCGGGGGTGAAGCCCGGGCGTACGCGGCGGTGGCGAGCGCACCGTCGGTAACCATCGCACACCCTGCACCGGGCCAGTGGCGTCGTCAAGGTGCGACAAATTTACTGGCGTTGCAGTTCACGAACTGTCTGCAGTGTGTCCACTTCGGCGGTGGACTTGTCGTCCCGGTAGCGCAGCACTCGGGCGAACCGCAGGGCGACGCCGCCCGGGTAACGGGTGGAGTTCTGCACGCCGTCGAAGGCGACCTCGACGACCTGCTCCGGGCGTACCGGGACCACCCATTCGTCCACCGGGCCGGTCGCCAGTTCGGTGAAGCGCTCGGTCTGCCAGGCCAGCATCACATCCGTCATGCCCTTGAAGGTCTTGCCGAGCATGACGAATTCGCCAGTCATCTCGTCCCGGGCACCGAGGTGGATGTTGGACAGCCACTGGCTGCGCCGACCCGACCCTCGTTCCACCGCCAGCACCACCAGGTCGAGGGTGTGCACCGGCTTCACCTTGCGCCAGGACGCACCGCGCCGGCCGGCCTCGTACGGCGCGGTCATCGTCTTCACCATCACTCCTTCGTGACCGGCGGCCAGCGTATCGGCGGAGAAGCGCTCGGCCTCGCCGCGTTCGGTGGTGACGATGTGCGGCACCCGCATGCGCTCGGGGATGACGGCCTCGAGCCGAGCGCGCCGCTCGGTCAACGACGCATCGAGGAGATCAGCACCGTCCACATGCAACAGGTCGAACACGAACAGGGTGACCGGCAAGGTGCGGCGTAGCTCGTCGGTGGCCACCCGGGTGCCGAAGCGCGACGCAGTTGCTTGGAAGGGCCGCGGCCGGCCATCCTCGTGCAGCGCGATCACCTCACCGTCGGCGACGAGCGTCTTGACAGGCAGGGCGAGCACCGCGTCGACCACTTCGGGCAGCCGCGAGGTCACGTCGTCCAGGGTGCGTGTGTAGAGCGAGACCGACTCGCCACCGCGGTGAATCTGCAGCCGGGCACCGTCCAACTTCCACTCGACGGCGACCGGTGCGCCGGTCATCGCGTCGGCGATGCTGGCGGAGGTCTGCGCGAGCATCGGCGAGATCGGCCGACCCACCTCGAGGTGGAACCGTGCCAGCGCATCCTTGCCGTCCTCGGCGAGTGCCGCGGCAACTGAGGGGAGATTGCCGCGGAGCATCGCCGCCCTGCGCACGCCGGCCAGTGGCACCTCGAAACAGCGCGCCACCGCGTCGAGCATCACGCCGGCCAGCGCACCCTGCCGCAGATCGCCGAGCAGCAATCGGACCAGGAAGCGTTGCTCCACTTCGGTGGCTCGAGCCAACAGCTCGACCAGCAACGAACGGCGCAGCTCCTGTGAACCCGCGCCAACGGTGCGGCCGATCTGCTCGGCAGCCGCGTCGAACTCAGCCACGGTGAGCGATGCCTCGGCCGCCGGTTCGGGCAGGTCGCGCAGTGCCGCGTAGCCGACGCCGATCTGCCGCTGCGGCAACTCGCCGACGAGGTAGTCGACCGCAAGCGCCACATCCTTGGCGAAGCGATCGGCGAGCAGCGAGGCGATCAGCTGGGCCTTGTCGATGCGTCCGGGCATCGCGGCCAACGCCTCGGACGTGGCAGCGAGATCGAGAATGAGCAGCGGCCGGTCGGTCACCAGGTCACTGTGCCACCGAGCACCGACGGACCGGCCGATCTTGATACTGACCGCACGTCATGGTGTGCGCTCACCATCGATGTTTCAGCAGCCGCTGAGGAACCGGTCCAACACCCGGACGCCGAACTGCAGCCCGTCGATCGGCACCCGCTCGTCGATACCGTGGAACAGCGCGGTGAAGTCCAGGTCGGGCGGCAGCCGCAGCGGGGAGAACCCGAAGCAACGGATGCCCAGCGTCGAGAAGGACTTCGCGTCCGTGCCGCCACTCATCAGGTACGGCACCGGCGCGGCACCCGGATCCTCGGCCTTGAGCACCGAGCTCATCAGGTCGACGAGGTCGCCGTCGAAGGTCGTCTCCACCGCGATGTCGCGGGTGATCCACTCGCGGGTGATGTCCTCCCCCGCCAGCTCGTCGATGACGGCGAGCAATTGCTCCTCCTGCGCAGGCAGGAAACGGGTGTCGATGGTCGCCTCCGCCGTCGACGGAATGACGTTGGCCTTGTAGCCGGCGTCGAGCATCGTCGGGTTGGCGGTGTTGCGCAGCGCGGCGCCGAGCATCCGGGCCATGCCGCCGAGCTTGGACAGACCAGGCCCGGGATCGTCCGGGTCGATCTCCAGCCCGGTGAGGCGGGCTATGTCCTCGAGCAGTTCGCGCATCGTGTCGGTGACGTGGATGGGGAACTCGTAATGGCCGATCCGCGACACCGCGTCGGCCAGTTTGGTCACCGCGTTGTCCTCGTGCAGCATCGAGCCGTGCCCGGGCCGGCCCTTCGCGGTGAGCTTCAGCCACCCGATGCCCTTCTCCGCGGTCTGGATCGGATAGAGCCGCAGGTCGGAGCCGAGCGAGACGCTGAAGCCGCCGACCTCGCCGATCGCCTCGGAGCAGTCGGCGAACAACTCGGGATGGTTGTCGACCAGGTAGTGCGCGCCGTATTTCCCGCCGGCCTCCTCGTCGGCGACGAAGGCCAGCACGATGTCCCGCGGCGGCTTCTTGCCGGTGCGCCGCCACTCCCGGATGACGGCCAGCGTCATCGCGTCCATGTCCTTCATGTCAACCGCGCCGCGGCCCCACACGTAGCCGTCCTTCACCTCGCCGGCGAACGGGTCGACCGACCACTCCTCGGGCTGCGCGGGGACCACGTCGAGGTGGCAGTGGATGAGCAGCGGCGCACGGTCCCGGTCCTCCCCCTCGACTCGACTCACCAGCGACGCCCGGCCCGGCTCGGACTCGAAGATCTCTGACTCCAGCCCGACCTCGTCCAGCTTCGCGGCCACCCATTCGGCGGCCGGCCGTTCCGGATGGGTGGGGTTCGAAGTGTTGATGCGGATGAGGTCGACGAGTAGTTCGGTGACCTCGTCCTGGGCTGTGGTGCTCGGCGCGCTCATGCACTGTTCCTACCAGCCGAGCGACGTTCGTGCGTGCGGCGGTCACCGTTCGCGGCGGTCCGGGCGGCCTCGCCGGTGAGCTAAACTCACTGCCGCACTCGTCCGGGTGGCGGAATGGCAGACGCGCTAGCTTGAGGTGCTAGTGCCCTTTATCGGGCGTGGGGGTTCAAGTCCCCCCTCGGACACATTCAGAGGCTCCGGATTCCGGACCTTTTGTCGTATCTACGGCGTAGATTGTCTTTTAGCGGGGCACCAACGGGGCACCGATGAGCTGGGAGTGTGGCTGGCCGTGGCCTACATCGAGCAGGAGCGTCGATCCGACGGCGGGACGTCCTATGCTGTGCGGTGGCGCCTCGGCGGCTCGCGTTCCGGGCGCAAGCAGCGCGAGACGTTCAGCGCTGGGACGGACGCCCAGAATAGGGCGCGTGCCGAGGGCTTCCGGGACGTGGTGGCCGCGGCCGGCGAGTTCTGGCCGGACGGCTGGGTCAAGGGGCGGGGTTTCGTCCGCGACCGAACGGACGAGTCAGTGGGTCTGCTGGAGGCTCCTCGCTCGGTCGAGGAAGTTGGTCTGGAGTACGTCGATCAGATTGTCGACTGCTCACCTGGACAGCGCGCCCGGTACAGGGGCCAGCTCCGCACCTTGAAGGCCGTAGAGGTCAGCGGCAAGCGCGGGCCTTACCGCCCGTTCGACCAGCGGATCGACCTCGTCAGTGAGGACGACGTCAAGGCGTGGCTGATTGGGTGGTCTCGCTCGCCGAAGACGAAGGCGAACTACCACGGCCTTCTGTTCGGCGTCTTCACGTACGCCGCTGAGCACGCCGAGGTGGCGAAGCACCCGCTGACGCGAACGGCGCCGAAGCGTTCGAAGATCAAACATTCGCAGGCGGACCTCCGGTTCCTGACCGAGGCGGAGTTCGCGACCGTTCCCC
>JBPCMU010000079.1:0-45074 GCA_051001975.1 Jatrophihabitans sp. | reverse complement strand
GCTCCGTTGGTGGTCGGATGGCGCGGCGGTGGACACCCATTCGAAAAAGGAGGACCAGGGTGGTGGGCCGGTCAAAACCGGCCAACCGCCTTGATCATCGCGAAAGTTGGTGAGCGCTACTTGCGCTTGGTGATCTCTTCAGTGAGGGCCGGGGCCACCTCGAACAGGTCGCCGACGACGCCGAAGTCCGCCAACTCGAAGATCGGCGCCTCGCGGTCCTTGTTGATCGCCACGATCGTCTTGGACGTCTGCATGCCGGCCCGGTGCTGGATGGCACCGGAGATACCCACCGCCAGGTAGAGCTGCGGCGAGACGGTGACGCCGGTCTGGCCCACCTGCATCGTGTGCGGCACCCAGCCGGCGTCGGTCGCCGCGCGGGATGCACCCACGGCCGCGCCGAGGGAGTCGGCCAGCTTCTCGATGATGCTGAAGTTGTCGCCGGATCCGACGCCCCGGCCACCGGAGACGATGGCAGCCGCGTCGGTCAGGGCCGGGCGCGAGCCCTTCTCCTCGACGACGGTCTCCACGACGGTCGCGGTCTTCGCCGCGTCCGACACCGTGACCGGCACGGAGACCACTTCACCGGCGCCCGCGGATTCTTCCGGAGCCACCGAGTTGGCCCGCAGCGTGATGACCGGGATGCCGGCGCTGACCTTCGAGTGCACGCTCACCGCGCCACCGAAGATCGACTGGGTGACCGACGCATCGCTCTCGATACCGACCGCGTCGGTCAGCAGCCCGGATCCGATCTTGAACGCCAGCCGCGCAGCGATCTCCTTGTTGTCGCGGCCGGTGGCCAGCAGCACGGCCGCTGGCGACGCCTGCTCAACCAGCCCGGCGAGCACCTCCGCGACCGGGGCCACCAGAAATCCCGCGAGCTCGTCGCTCTCTGCGACGTAGATCTTTGCCGCGCCGTACTTCGTGAGCGTCTCGGTCAACGCCTCAGCGGTACCGGGCGGACCGGTGACGACGGCGCTGGGCTCGCCCAGCGAGCGAGCGGCGGTGAGCAGTTCGAACGTCGTCTTCTTGACCGCGCCGCCGGCGTGGTCGACGAGAACCAGAACTTCAGCCATGAGTAAGTGCCTTCCTAGAGTCGTCGGCTAGCGACGCCTGCGGAGCGAGTGAGATGGTCGACCGGTCAGATGAGCTTCTTGGACGCGAGGAAGTCGGCGATCGCCGGCGCGCCCGAGCCGCCCTCGTCCTTGACCACGGTGCCGGCCTGACGCGGCGGCGCGGGAGTGAAGTCGACGACCTGGGTGGTCGCGTTGGCCAGCCCGACCTCGTCGGCGCCTAGGCCCAGGTCCGCGACGGTCAGCGTCGAGATCGGCTTGCTCTTAGCGGCCATGATCCCCTTGAACGACGGGTAGCGCGGGTCGTTGATCTTCTCCACGACGCTCACCACCACTGGGGTCTGCCCGGTCACCGTGGAGTAGCCGTTGTCGGTCTGCCGCTCGATCGTCACGGTGGAGCCGTCGACCGTCACCTTGCGCGCGTGGCTCAACTGCGCGGCACCCAGCGCCTCGGCGAGCAGTGCGGGAACGACGGAGAGGCGCGCATCGGTGGACTCGGACCCGGCGATCACCACGTCCCACTCGGTGGTGCCCAGCGCCTTAGCCAGCACCTTCGCGGTCTGGATGGCGCAGGACCCGTGCAGGGCCGGGTCGCTGACGTGGATGGCCTTGTCGGCGCCCATGGACAGCGCCTTGCGCACCGACTCGGTGGTCCGCTCCGGGCCCATCGACAGGATCGTCACCTCGCCGCCGTGCGCCTCCTTCTGCCGGAGGCCCTCCTCGATGGCGTACTCGTCGATCTCGTTGATCACCGCCTCGACGGACTCGCGGTCCAGCGTGCTGTCGGCATCCGACAGCTTGCGCTCTGCCCAGGTGTCGGGCACCTGCTTGACCAGAACGACGATGTTCATCCTCGGTGGATCCTCTCGCTCGCTGTAGATCGGTGTGTCGAATCCTGCGGTCGCGCGTGCCGGTACGGATGCACGTCACGGCTCGCTGTAGGCAATGTTACCGACCGGTAGCTTTGCTGCCTGGCGAGAGGGGCGACGGGTTCCTCACAGGCTACGGTCGCTGCCCGGCGCGCCGCCATCGGCCGTGACCAGATCCACGTTGCCCGACGTGAGCTCCGGTACGTCCGCCACACCGCTGCGCGCTCGTCCGGGTACATCTAGTGTGTCGGCACGCACGCGACGAGCGAGGAGTCTGCATCAGTGAAGATCGCCCTGTACGGCGCAACGGGAATGGTCGGCTCGCGGGTAGCCGTCGAGGCACGCTCCCGCGGGCACGAGGTGACTGGCTTCAGTCGGCACGGCGGCACCGACACCCATCTGGGTGACGCGTCGAACCCGGACGCGGTCGCGGAGGTAGCCGCCGAGCACGATGTGGCGGTCTCCGCCGTAGCCCCGACCGCGACGTCGGACGGCCACCCCGAGGTGTTCGCCGAGCAGATCCGCGGAATGGCCGACGCCGTTGCGGCCACTCGTCTGATCGTGGTGGGCGGTGCGGGCAGCCTGCTCGCCGCCGACGGCTCCAGACTGGTCGACGGACCGGACTTCCCGGCGGCCTATCGGGCCGGATCGGTGGCCCAGGCTGCGGCCCTCGATGCGCTGCGTAACGCGCGCACCGATCTCGACTGGACCTACCTCTCCCGGCTCCCGAGATGACGCCCGGCGCGCGCACCGGCAACTACCGCGTGGCCGACGACTCGCCGGCCGGGGCGCAGATCTCTGCCGAAGACTTCGCCGTCGCACTGGTGGACGAGATCGAGTACCCAGCGCACCGGCGGGCGCGCTTCACCGTGGCGAACTGAGTTGCCGACCAGCATCGTGTCCGCGCCACCGAGCAGGACCGTCACGTTCGCGCTCGGTGCGGAGCCGGACCGCCTGCGCGGCGTGCGGTTGTGGCAGGAGGTACGTATCCCCGGTGACCAACTGGGGATGACGTGGGACGGCACGCGGTGGACGCTGCAACTGCCCCGGCCCGCCGTGGACCGGATGGAGTACCTCTTCGAGCTCACCCACCCCGACGGTCACACCGAGACCGTGCTCGACCCCGACAATCCCCAGCGAGTGGGCGGTGCCTTCGGCGACCACTCAGTCATCGAGTTCCCGGAGTACCGGAGTCCCGCCTGGCTTGCCGCGGAGCCAGCATCCGGGACCCGCACCCCGTTACAGATCGACGCACCGTTGGTCGCCGGCGAGATCGTCGGTGAGCTCTGGGCGCCGGCCGGCTTGGCGCCCGGCGTCGCCGCGCCATTGCTGGTCGCCCACGACGGACCTGAGTACGACTCGCTGGCCTCACTCACGCACTACCTGGGCGCAGCCATCGACGCCGACAGCATCCCTCCGGCACGCGCGGCGCTGCTCTCACCCGGACACCGCGACGACTGGTACTCCGCCAGCGGCGCGTACACCCGCAGCCTGGTCGACGCGGTGCTCCCGACCCTGCGTGAACAGACGCGTGCCACGGCCGTGATCGGGATGGGAGCCAGCCTCGGCGCGCTGGAGATGCTGGTCGCCCACCGCACTGCGCCGGGCGCCTTCGACGGGCTGTTCCTGCAATCCGGCAGCTTCTTCCAACCGCGCTACGACGACCAGGAGAGCAGCTTCCCCGAGTACGACCGCATCGTGCGCAGCGTGTCCGGCGTGCTCGGCTCGGCGGGCAGTAGGTCGCCGGTCCCCGTGGAGATGACCTGCGGCGGCATCGAGGAGAACATCACCAACAACCGCATCCTGGCGCGCAGTCTCGCCGATCAGGGTTACGAGGTCGCACTGCACGAGGTGCGCGACGTGCACAACTACACCGCCTGGCGGGACTGCTTCGACCCGCACCTCACCGGATTGCTCTCCCGGGCCGGGTCGGGGCGGGCTTGATGGACGTCACCAGCGCGACGCTGACGGCGCCGGAATCCGGTTACTCAGCGGAGGTGATCCGGTACGGGCAATGGGGTCGGCCGCTGCTGCTGTTCCCCGCGGAGGCCGGCAGCGCCCGCGACCTCGGTGCCAACGGGATCATCGACGCGCTCTCCAGCCTCATCGAGGACAGCCGCCTCAAGGTCTACTGCGTCGACTCCGCCGATGCGTCCACCTGGTCGGACCGCTCCCTCCCGCTCGAGGAACGCTCTCGCCGCCACGACCTTTACGAGCAGTGGATCACCGGGCAGGTGGTGCCCTGGATCGACGCGGACTGCGGCAGCCGGCAGTCGATGATGACCGCCGGCGTCAGCCTCGGCGCGTTCCACGCCGTCAATCTCGCGCTGCGGCATGCGGACCTGTTCCCGGTCGGGATCGGGCTCTCCGGCAACTACGACCCGTCGCTGTGGGACGGCTGGGGTGAGCGCGGTGACGCCAGCTATTTCCACAACCCGACCGACTACGTGTCCAACCTGGACGGCGGCCATCTCGACTGGCTGCGCTCGCAGTTGCACCTGGTGCTGGTCGTGGGCGAGGGTGCGTTCGAGGAGCACCCGACCCGCGCACAGTCCGGCAGTCGACGACTCGCCGCGTTGCTCGCCGAGCGCGGCCTGGCGCATGAACTCGACATCTGGGGTCCGGATGCGATGCACGACTGGCCGGCCTGGCGTCGGCAGTTGGCCCACCACGCCGCACGTTTCTGCTGATCCGCGCCCATGTTGCGGCTCGTCGACGAGGGCATCGCTGACGAGATCCGCACCGACCAGGAATGGACCGAACAGCACGCGAGCCAACTGGTCGCTCGACTGATCTGACAAGTTTTGGCCGCCCAACCCTCTATATGCGGGTGAGCGGCCAAAACCGGGTGCTAGGAGCGGCGCTCGATGAGGAAGACCGGGATCTCCCGGTCCGTCTTCTCCTGGTACTCCGCGTACGGCGGGTAGGCCGCGACGGCGCGCACCCACCACTCGGCCTTCTCCGCGCCGGTGATCTCCCGAGCGTGCCCGTCCCAGACCTCGGCTCCGTCCTGCACGCTCACCGCGTCCGGGTCGGCCTTGAGGTTGAAGTACCACGTCGGGTGCTCGGGCGCGCCGCCCTTGGAGGCCACCATCGCATAGACGCCGTCGTGCTCGACGCGCATCAGCGGATTCTTGCGCAGCTTGCCGGACTTGGCGCCGCGGGTCGTGAACACGGTCACCCGCATGTCGCTGTCACGCAGTGTGCCGCCCTCCTGACCGTTCGTGCGTTCGTACAGCTCGACCTGGTCGCGCACCCACTTCTCCGGACTCGGTTCGTACTCGCCTTCCAATGCCATGCCGCCAACGTACGCCGCACTCGACAGGCCTCTGACAGTCTGGTGGCATTCACCGGACGGACCGAAACCTACGGGAGGCTCGCGTGACGGATACGGCGCATCGGCTCGGGCTGCTGCTCGGCACGGAAGACGATTGGCCGCGCGCATTCACCGATCTCGTCGGCCGCCTGGGCGCGGTCACCGACGCTGCTGAGGTCCGGCACACCTACGAAGTCGAACGGCTCACCATCGAGCCGTTCGACCTGCGCGACAAGCCGCGGCACGACCTAGTCATCGATCGGTTGGCCTACTGGTACTACCACCCGCGGGAGTGGTTGAAGAAGGTCGCATTGATGGACGAGGTGTACCTGTTGAACTCCCCGTTCACCTTCCAGGCCATGGAGAAGCACGCCGCCTACTGCGCGATGATGCGGCTCGGGTTGAAGGTGCCGGACACCGTCCTCGTGCCGTACAAGAATCCTGTCGATCACGCCAAGTACGCCTACACCGCGGAGCGTTACAACGAGGGCTTCGATCTCGACGAGGTGGCCGGGCGGGTGGGCTTCCCGCTGTTCATGAAGCCCTACGACGGCGGAGCCTGGCGCGGCGTCTCGCGGATCAAGGACTCGGCCGATCTGCACCGTGCCTACGACGAGTCCGGCGAGATGCTCATGCACCTGCAGGCCTCCGTCGAGGGCTACGACGTGTTCGCCCGCTCGCTGTCCATCGGCGCCGAGACGATGGTGAGGAAGTTCGACCCGGACAAGCCGATGCACGACCGCTACTCCGTACAGCACGGCTTCCTGGACCCCGCCATCGGCGACGAGGTGCTCACCATCGGCCGAACCGTCAACTCCTTCTTCCGCTGGGAGTTCAACTCCTGCGAGACGTTGATCCGCGGGGCCGAGGTGCACCCGATCGACTACGCGAACGCCTGCCCGGACGTGGCGATCACGTCACTGCACTACTACTTCCCGTGGGCGATGAAGGCGCTGGTGAAGTGGTCGGTCTACTGCACCGCGACCGGCCGGGCGCCCACCCCGCACGTCGACCCGGCGCCGTGGTTCGCCATCGCCGATCGCGATGATCTCGACTACGCCGCGAAACTCACCGCTTACCGGACGCTGGCCGACGACTACTTCGAGACCGAGCACTACCTGGACTTCTGTGCATCTCGGCTGGCCGACTTCGACCAGATCGCGCTCGACTACTTCGGCGCACCGGAGTTCGACCGGGTACTCGCGGACACCGTCCTGGCGACCTTCCCGCCACACGAGCATGAGAAGTTCCTCGCGCACTTCCGCGGGCTGATCGCCCTGTGGTGCCGCGACGAATCGACCCGGCTACGGGCGGGCTGAGACGGCTCAGTCCCGGTTGACGTCCGGCTCGAACCAACTGTCGCTACTCGGCCCAGACGGCTCGTCGCCCTCTTCGACGTCGCCCTGCTCCGCGACGGCCGCGGCGTAGGCCTCGGTGTAGCGGTGGGCGCCGTTGAGCACCAGGCCTACTCCCGCTGCGAACAGGATCGTCATCAGCAGGGTGAGGGTGCCGGCCCGATCGGCGTGTGCGTCGTCGGCGTCGTCGACGAAGATCGGACCGGCGTCCTGGCAGATGATCGACACCTGCTCGTCGCGTGACGCGGTGAACCGGCCGATGACGTGCAGCACCCGTGGATCGTCGGTCTGGGTGACAACGGCGAGTTCCTCGCTCGCACCCGACGAGTCGGTTGCGGTGCAGGACGCGGCCGGCTGGGCGCTCCCCTGGCGCTCCACCAGGGCAACCACGCCACCGGACGTGCTCAGCGTGTAGGTGTGCCCGCCGGTCAACGACACGGTCGATGGCGGCGTGGCGCCGCTGTCCCAGGAGTGCTTCTGACCGGCGGAGAGCACGCCTCGTCCGCCCCACAGCAGCACGGCCAGCACCACCAATGCGATGCCCGTCCACAGCTGCACCGGAGCCGCTACCCGGGGTCCCGCCGACCGGTCCATACCCCGACGCTAGCAACACCTCGTCGCCGGGCCGGAGAGCGACGTGACACGATCTCCGCGCCATGCGCGTACTCATGCTCTCCTGGGAGTTCCCGCCGCTCGTCGTCGGCGGCCTCGGCAGGCACGTCGGCGCGCTCTCCCGGTCGCTGGTCGCGGCGGGGCACGAGGTCCGCGTCGTCACCCGTGGCGACTCGGCGGCAGCCACCACCTCGGTGACGGAGGGGGTGCGGGTCACCCGCGCCGCCGTGGATCCGATCGATGTCGGCTTCACCACCGAGAGCCTGCTGTCGTGGTCGTTCGGCCACGAGCACGCTCTGCTGCGCGCCGCACTGCCGCAGGTGCGCGAGTGGCAACCCGATGTCGTGCATGCGCACGACTGGCTGACCGCCCAGTCCGGGATGACGCTGGCGGCAGCGACCGGCGCACCGCTGATCGTGACGATGCACGCGACCGAACGCGGCCGCCACCGGGGCTGGCTGTCGTCGCCGCTGAACCGGGCAATCCACTCGGTGGAGCGCTGGCAGGTGCGCAGCGCCGACGAGGTGATCGTCTGCTCGCACGCCATGCAGGCGGAGGTGCGCGATGGGCTCGACACCGGCCAGGACCGCATCGTCGTGGTGCCGAACGGCGTCGACGTCGACGCGTGGCGAGTGCCGCGGCGGCGGGCCGCGCAGATGCGCGCCGGGCTCGGCGCGGGTCCACTGGTGGTGCTCGCCGGCCGGCTGGTGCACGAGAAGGGCGGGCAGGACCTGATCGCCGCGATGCCCGCGGTTCGCCGTCACCATCCAGGCGCCCGACTGGTAATTGCCGGGAGCGGGCCGCACGAGGACGAGTTGCGCACCGACGCGCGCCGGCGCCGAGTGCCGGTGACCTGGGCCGGCTTCGTGCCCGATGGCCAGCTCGCCGTGCTGCTGGCCGCCGCGGACGTCGCCGTCGTGCCGTCTCTCTACGAGCCATTCGGCCTCGTCGCGCTGGAGGCGCAGGCGGCCGGCACCGCCGTGGTCGCCAGCGATGTCGGCGGCCTGGCTGACCTCGTCGTCGATGGGCGCACGGGGCGCCTCGTGCCACCCGGCCAACCTCGCGCCTTGGCGGCGGCTCTCGATCAGCTGCTGGCTGACCCCGCGCTGCGCGCCAGTCTGGCCCGGCGGGCGCGGCGGCGGGTCCGCGGCGAGTTCACCTGGGCCGCGGTGGCCGAGAGCACTGCTGTGGTCTACGCCGCCGCGGTCGCTCGCCGCAGGCCGGCGAACATCCCAGTTACGCGAGCAGCTCGCCCACAGCCGGTCGAATCGGTGTCGGCCCGCCGTCCGCAATCGTAACGATAGATAATCATTCAGGTGATGAATGATTGGTGGTACGGTGGATTCAAGCCGAACGGAGGGCCCGTTCGAAACGGCAAGGAGATCGGCGTGACACAGCCACAGACCACCAAGCCACGGCCACTGGCATTCTCCGGCCCGCCGCTGTTGGCACCGGCGATCGCGTACGCGGTACTCGCCGTGCTGGGGGTGATCGTCCCGTCGGCGATGGCCGGCGAGTCGGCGTACTCGTCTGACGCGCACCTTCGCGACTTCTATCTGAACCAGGGCGCCGCGGCGCACGCGCTGGCCTTCTTCGTGATGGCCTCGGCCGTGCCCCTGGCGATCTGGACGGCAGTGGCCTCCGCCCGGATCCGCGCACTGGGCTACGACGTACCCGGCCGGATGATCGCGCTCGTCGGCGGCGCCGTCTCCGCCGCCCTGCTCACCCTTTCCGGCGCCGTGTCGCTGGCGCTCACCCAGGATCACGCCGCCGACTCGCTGCCGGTGTTGCGGGCGATGTACGGGCTGAGCTTCGCCGCCGGCGGGCCTGGGTTCGTCATGTTCATCGCGTTGCTGATGCTGGGCATCTCGATCCCCGCGTTCCTGGGTCGCCTCGTGCCGCGCTGGATCGCCTGGTTCGGCCTGGTGATCGCGGCGATCAGCACCGTAGCCACTCTCGCGATCGCGTTCGACGGCGTGGACTTCCTACTGCCGATCGGCCGGTTCGGCTCGATGATCTGGTTGATCGCGATCGGCGCCACCCTCCCCGCTGAGCGCGCTCGGCGCCGGGCTGTGGCTGAATAGCCGACGTGCCGGCGCCCGGTCCTATCGAGATCCGACAGGCTGCAGTCGACGAGGTTTTCGCGCTGCCGGATCTCGAGGTTGCCGCCGGGCAGCGGTTTGCCGACCACGGCATGCCCGAGATCGCCACCGACTCGCCGGCGTCGGTGGAGGTGTTGGCCAGCTTCGCCGCCGTCGCCGGCTGCTGGGTCGCTGTGCTCGACGGGCGTCCGGTCGGCTATTTGCTCGCCGGACCCGTCGATGACGCCACCCACATCGAGCAGGTCTCGGTCCATCCCGACCAAGCCGGCCACCGATTGGCGGCACGATTGATCGATGCGGCCGAAGCTGCCGACGATCGGTCGAGTACGACGCTCACCACGTTCCGCTACGTGCCGTGGAACGCCCCGTACTATCGTCGTCTCGGCTTCGTCGAGATCCCTGACGGTGCGCTGTTCCCGGGGCTGGCGGCCCTGCGTCGACACGAGGCCGACCTCGGACTGGACGCCTGGCCGAGGTTGGCGATGCGCCGCTACCGAGCGGGCCATCGGTGAGACCAGTCAGGACTCAGCCCAGTGGCCTGAAGCGACGGCCTCGGCGAGCGTCTTCTCAGGCCCGGTCAGGTCGAGACCGTGCGTAGTCACCCAGCCGTCGTCGTAGATCGTGTGTGCGTAGCGATCGCCACGATCACACAACAGCGTGACGACGCTGCCCTGCCGGCCGGCCTCGCGCAGCTCGCACACCAACCGCAGGGCACCCCAGAGGTTCGCCCCGGTCGAGCCACCTGCTTGCCAGCCGGTAGTGCGGTGCAGGAATCGAGTGGCAGCGACCGAGGCGGCATCGGGTACCGCCATCATCCGGTCCACCACGCGCGGCAGGAAGCTCGGTTCGACGCGGGGCCGGCCGATGCCCTCGATGCGGGAGCCGGCACCGGTCACGTGCTCCGGGCTGTTGGTGTCCCAGCCGTCGAAGAAGGCAGAGTTCTCCGGGTCGACCACGCACAGCCTGGTGGCCAGCCGGCGGTACCGGATGTAGCGGCCGATCGTGGCGCTGGTCCCGCCGGTGCCGGCGCCGACCACCACCCACGTCGGCACCGGATGCCGTTCCGCGGCGAGCTGGGTGAACGTCGACTCGGCGATGTTGTTGTTGCCTCGCCAGTCGGTGGCCCTTTCGGCATAGGTGAACTGGTCGAGGTAGTGACCATTGCACTCGCTGACCAGCCGCTGCGCCTCCGCGTACAGGGTGGTCGGATCGTCGACGAGATGACAGCGCCCGCCCTCCCGCTCGATCAGCGCGATCTTCTCCGCGCTCGTGGTGCGTGGCATCACCGCGACGAAGGTCAGCCCGAGGATGCGCGCGAAGTAGGCCTCGGAGACGGCCGTCGAGCCCGACGACGCTTCGATCACCGTGGTGCCCTCGATGATCCAGCCGTTGCACAGGCCGTAGAGGAACAGGGAGCGGGCCAGCCGGTGCTTGAGCGAGCCGGTGGGATGCGTCGACTCGTCCTTCAGGTACAGCTCGATACCCCAATCCGGTGGCAGCGGAAAGGCCATCAGGTGAGTGTCGGCAGAGCGGTTGGCGTCGGCCTCGACCCGGCGGATCGCCTCGTCCACCCAGGCCCGGCCGGCCGGGTCGGATCGGTCCACGTCCCGGGTCACGTCCACGACGGTCACCCTATCCGCGACCGCCGATCTCGACCCGATCGTGCAACGCTCAGGGGTGGATCTGGATGACCAGGCCTAGCTTCGACAGATCCGCTTGATCGGTCTGAGTTGCGTACATCAGGTCGGCGTAGTTGTTCCGGGTGACCGTAACGACTATCACCGGCACGCGGGACACGCAGGCGCTCTGCGCCGGTGTGGCAGGGCACGAATGTGGGCAGGCGAAGACACCGCTGGTCTTGACGATTTCGATCGCCCAGACCGGCACGGCATCTTCGGCTCCCGTGCCGGCATCTATGAGTAGTCCGACCTCTCCTTGGGTGGCAGCGACGACGGTGGCCCGGTAGTCCCCGCCGCCACACCCGTCGGCATACCTTTGGGCCACCCGAACGAGTGCAGCGGGCTGCTCGGTACGCCAACTCGTGCCCTCGTCGCGCAACACCGTGTCGAGTTCGTCGTCGATCATCGGTAGTCCTCTCCGCGGGTGCTGCGCAGCCAACCGTTGCCGGTCGGTCAGCGCTGCGAGGGAACGCTCGACGTCCAACGAGCTACTCGGGTCCGTCGCGGGCACGGACGGTTCGGCCGTGCTGGTCGACGCAACGGGTCGGGCGCCGCGCCAGGCCTTGCGCGCATTGGCCGTGATCGCCAGCAACCACGCCGACGGCGATCGGTTGGCCCCGATCGTGCAACTTTCACCACCGGGACGAGGTCAAAGGTTGCACGATCAGGTATTCAGCTGGTCAGCGTGATGACGAGTCCCAGGTGGCTCGGGTCGAGCGGTTTGCCGTCGAGACCGAGGTCGAGCGGCTCGAACGACGTCCGATCCACGGCAATCGTGATTACGCTGCCCAGGGTGTATCGGCGCCCGCCCGGTCACGATCGGGGATCGCGGACCGGGATGACGGCGGCGCGGGCGGCAGCGGCGGTGCGCTCGGCAATGCGGGCCAGCAGCAGCCGCTCGTCCTCCGCCTTGGCCCGGGTGTCGCGACGGTCCCGGATCACCAGGGCAGGAATCCCGGCGGAGACCGAGTAGGCCGGCAGGTCACGGGTCACCACTGCGTTCGCGGCCACCACACAACCGTCACCGATGTCGACGCCGCGGGTCACCGTGACCTTGGTGCCCAGCCACACATCGGAGCCGATGCGAACCGGCGACTTGACGATGCCCTGGTCCTTGATCGGCACGGTGACGTCCGCGGTCTTGTGGTCGAAGTCGGAGATGTAGACCCAGTCGGCGACGATCGTGCTGTCCCCGATCGCCACGTCCAGATAGGTATTGATCGTGGTGTAGCGGCCGAGTACGCACTTCGCCCCGATGCGCAGCGTGCCCTCGTGGCAGCGCACCGCCACGCCGTGCCCCAGATGCACCCAGGGACCGATGGTGAGCCGACCGTAGCCGCGACGCACCTCGACGCTCACCCCGCGGTCGAGGAACACCATCCCCTCGCAGAGCACCGCCGGATGGCGCAGCCGGAAGACGAGCAAGCGCCAGTACCGCACCAGATACCAGGGCGTCCAGGCGCGGTTGCGGACGATCCAGCCGAGCATCAGCCCGCCTCGAGCAACGCCGCCTGCAGGTCGGCGGGGGTGGCATACACGGCCCGGGCGCCGGCGGCGAGCAACTCTCCCGGTACGCCGTACCCCCAGCCGGCACCGAGGCAGCCGACGCCGTACTCGGCCGCGCCCTCCACGTCGTGGCGGCGGTCGCCCACCATGAGCACATCGGCCGGCACCGGATCGCCCAACCGCCGCAGCGCCTCGCCGACGACCAGCGCCTTCGTCCGTCGCGCGCCGTCTAAGGTGTCGCCGCAGATGGCCGTGAAGTACGCGGCCAGGCCGAGCTTCTGCATTATCGGCTCGGCGTTGACCTCGGGCTTGCTGGTGGCCAGGCCCAGGATGACACCCGCCTCGTGCAGCGCAGTGACAAGCTGACCGGCGCCGTCGAAGGCCTCGGTCAGGTA
Source organism: Jatrophihabitans sp. (assembly GCA_051001975.1). Lineage (GTDB taxonomy): Bacteria > Actinomycetota > Actinomycetes > Mycobacteriales > Jatrophihabitantaceae > DATAEG01. The sequence goes on along the minus strand of JBPCMU010000079.1, from coordinate 32,170 downwards.
CATGCCGCCGCCGGGTCCGTACCGCTCGCGGTAGGACGCGATCACCGGTGCCACCATTGCTTCCCCGATGAGCGGCGGCAGAGTGTCGTAGAACGGCGGCCCGAGCAGAGCGCGTTCGGTTTGCGGGTCGAGGGGCGCCAGATCGTGGTCGGCGAACGCGACGCGCAGGCAACCGAGGATTCCGGGCGCGGAGTCGCTGAGCGTGCCGTCCAGGTCGAAGAGCACGACCCGAGGAAGCTGGGCCATCACTTCCAACCGGTGATTTCGACGTTGTAGAACAACCCTGCCGGGACGAAACGGGCGAGCACCTTCTCGTCAAACGCCGACAGCCCCTGCCAGCTGCGCATCGCGAACTTCGCCCAGCCGAAGCCGAGCCGGTCGCGCGGCACCGCGCACTCGAAGGTGCGTACCGGCCAGCCGAGCCACGCGGCGGTGAGCTCGTCGGTGCGGGTTTCGACATCCTGGGCGCCGGCCCGACGGGCGATCGCGGCCAGTTCGCCCGGCGGGAAGGTATGCAGATCGACGACGGCCTCCAGCGCCGCCGCCCGCGAAGACTCGTCGAGTTCCTCCTGCGGTCGGCGCCAGCCGGCGAGCATCGGCAGCCGAGTGGCGTGCGTGGTGGCCCACCAGGTGGCGCGGGACAGCCGTCGGGCCACCAGGTCGCCCCATCGGGTCGGCTCACCGGCGAAGACGAATCGGCCGCCTGGCCGCAGCACCCGCAGCACCTCGCGAAAGGCCTGCTCGACGTCCGGGATGTGGTGCAGCACCGCATGCCCGACGACGAGGTCCATGCAGGCGTCCGGGTAGGGCAGCCGCTCGGCGTCTGCCACTCGCCCCTCCACTTCGAACCCCAGCGAGTGTGCGTTGCGCACGGCCACCTCGACCATGCCGGGGCTGAGGTCGGTGACGTGTCCCGCTCCGGGCTCGGTGGAGATCACTCCGGCGCGCATCAGGTTGAGCAGGAAGAACCCGGTGCCACAGCCGAGTTCGAGCGCGCTGCGGTAAGGCCAGCCGTCGGAGCCGGCGACGTGCGCGAAGCGTTCGCGGGCGTAGTCGGTGCACCGGTCGTCGAAGGAGATCGACCACTTCTCGTCGTAAGTGCCGGCTTCCCAGTCGTGATAGAGGACGTTGGCGAGTTTGGGGTCCGACCAGGCCGCCTCGACCTGCTCGGCAGTTACCGGAGGGTGGCTCACTCAGCGGCCCACGAACTCGGCGTGACCGGCGCCGCGCTCGACGAACGACGTCATCCCGCGGGTCCGGTCCTCGGTGCCGAACAGCTCGGCGAAGTGCCCGGACTCGATGGCCAACCCATCGGCAAGCGTGCCGTCGAGGCCGGCGTCGATCGCGTGCTTGGCCGCGCGCAACGCCAACGCAGCGCCACCGGCGAACTGCCGGGCCCAGGTGAGGGCCGCCTCGTAGACCTCCGCGGCGGGCACCATCTCGTCGACGAGGCCAAGGTCGAGCGCTTCGGCAGCGTCGACGAACCGACCGGTGTAGATGAGGTCCTTCGCCTTCGCCGGGCCGATCAACCGGGCCAGCCGTTGGGTGCCGCCCATGCCGGGCAGCACGCCGAGCAGCACCTCCGGTTGGCCCCACTTCGCGTTGTCGGCACTGATCCGCCGGTCCGCGGTGAGCGCCAGCTCACAACCGCCACCGAGTGCGTACCCGGTGACTGCAGCGACGACCGGCTTGGGGATCTGCGCGAGCGAGTCGATCGCGGACATGATGCCGGCCGCCTTCGACGCCATCGCAGCCTGGTCCATCTGGACCATCTCCTTGACATCCGCGCCGGCCGCGAACACCCTCTCCCCGCCGTAGACGACCACCGCGCGCACCGTGTCGTCGGCAGAGACCTCGGCGGCGGCGGCGCGCAGTTCCTCCTGCAGAGCGAGGTTGAGCGCGTTCATCGGCGGCCGGTCCAACCGGATGGTCGCCACCGCCCCGTCGCTCTGGTCGTCGCGGTCGATGCGCAGCAGTTCAGCCATGCGTCGCAGCCTAATCGCCACGCTCTTGGCCACTCGCCGAGCGACGGTTTTGGCCGCTCGCCGTCATATAGCGGGCTGGGCGGCCAAAAGCGTGGTGATCAGGTGGCGCGGGCGTACCACCGGCCATGCGATCGCTGCACGCTCAGCGGCAACTCGAACGTCTCCGAGAGCGTCGGCGCGGTGAGCACGTCGCCGAGCAGCCCGGCAGCGACCGCTCGACCCTCCTTCAGCAGCAGCGCGTGCGTCGAGCCAACGGGTATCTCCTCGACGTGGTGGGTGACCAGCACGCTGGCCGGGGCGTCGGCGTCACTGGCGAGCCGGGTCAGCCGGCGCAGCAGGTCCTCACGGCCGCCCAGATCCATACCCGCGGCCGGCTCGTCCAGCAGCAGCAGCTCGGGATCGGTCATCAGAGCGCGGGCGATCTGGACGCGCTTGCGCTCGCCCTCGCTGAGCGTGCCGAACGTCCGGTCGGCCAACTCGCCGACACCCATCCGGTTCAGCAGTCGACCCGCTCGCCGCGCATCAGCCCGGCCGTAGGCCTCCCGCCACCGCCCGACCACCGAGTAGCCGGCGCTGACCACCACGTCCAAGACGGTCTCCTGCGGCGGGATCCGAGTGGCGAAGGCGGCACTGGTGATCCCGATCCGCGGGCGCAACTCGAAGACGTCCACGCCGCCCAGCCGCTCGCCCAGGACATAGGCCGTGCCCGAGGTCGGGTGCAACATCGCCCCGGCGATCTGCAGCAGTGTCGTCTTGCCGGCGCCGTTCGGGCCGAGCACGACCCAGCGCTCGTCCAGCTCGACGGTCCAATCGATCGAGTCCAGTAGCAGCTTCTGCCCGCGTCGCACCGTGACGCCGGCCAGTTGCAGCACGGCGTCTGGATTGACCTCGGGCTCGGTGGCGGGGGGCGGCGGTGACACAGCCCCATCCAACCCGATGACGCTGAGCGATGTCAGCCGCCCACAGCCCTCCTACGGAGACGGGCCGGGACGGGCGCTACAGTCCGCAGTCTCATGTCAGCCGAACCACGCGCCGACAGCGCTCCCGCGACCGCCTGGCCGGGCAAGCCGTTCCCGCTCGGTGCCACCTGGGACGGCGAGGGCACCAACGCCGCGATCTGGTCCACCACCGCGACGGCGGCGAGCGTCTCGTTGTTCGCCGCCGACGGCTCCGAGACGTGCCTCCCACTCACCGAGAAGACGTTCAACATCTGGCACGGCTACCTGCCCGGCGTGGGGCCTGGGCAGCGCTACGGCTTCCGTCTCGACGGGCCGAACGACGCGTCCCGCGGGCTGTTCCACCACCCGTCCAAACTGCTGCTGGATCCCTATGCACGGGTGGTGGAGGGCGATTTCCGCGACCACCCCAGCGTCTATCCGGGCAGCACCGAGGACTCCGCACCACATGTGCCGCGGTCGGTGATCCTGCACGACACCTTCCCGTGGGGTGACGACCACCGGCCGGATACCGCGTGGGACGACACCGTCATCTATGAGCTGCACGTCAAGGGATTCACCGCGCAGCTGCCCGGCGTCCCAGAGGCGTTGCGCGGCACGTACGCCGGGCTGGCCCACCCGGCCGCGGTGGACCACCTGCGTTCACTCGGCGTCACCGCCGTGGAGCTGATGCCGATTCACCAGTTCGTCACCGAGCCCGCCATCCAGAAGCGGGGCATGACGAACTACTGGGGCTACAACTCGATCGGCTTCTTCGCACCGCACGCGGCCTACGCGTCCAGGCACAGCAACGATGCCGCCGACGCGGTGCGCGAGTTCAAGACGATGGTGCGCACGCTGCACGCGGCGGGCATCGAGGTGATCCTGGACGTCGTCTACAACCACAGCGGCGAAGGCGACGAGACCGGCCCAGTTCTCTGCTTCCGCGGCATCGACAACCCGGCCTACTACCGGGCCGACGCCCAGGACCCTTCGAAGTACATCGACTACACCGGCTGCGGCAACACCGTCGACGTGCGCCGGCCGTTCGTGCTGCAACTGGTGATGGACTCGCTGCGCTACTGGGTCACCGAGATGCACGTCGACGGATTCCGCTTCGACCTCGCCGCCGCGCTGGCCCGCTCGCTGCACGACGTGGACAAGCTCTCGGCGTTCTTCGACACCATCCACCAGGACCCGATCATCAGTCAGGTGAAGCTGATCGCCGAGCCCTGGGACGTGGGCAGCGGCGGCTACCAGGTCGGCGAGTTCCCGCCGCTGTGGACCGAGTGGAACGGCAAGTACCGCGACACGATTCGGTCGTTTTGGTTGACGGACTCGGGTGGAGTTCGCGATCTTGCCTATCGGTTGTCTGGCTCGTCGGACCTCTACGGCGACGACGGCCGGCTGCCGTTCGCATCGATCAACTTCGTCACCGCCCACGACGGGTTCACGCTGCGTGATCTCGTCAGCTACGCGCAGAAGCACAACGACGCGAACGGCGAGGGCAACCGGGACGGCACCGACGACAACCGGTCCACCAACTTCGGCGTCGAGGGCGAGACCGACGATGCCGGGATCCGCGACCTGCGGTTGCGCCAGGCTCGCAGCGTGCTGGCCACGTTGCTGCTGTCCACCGGGGTGCCGATGCTGACTGCGGGCGACGAGCGGTGGCGCACCCAGGGCGGCAACAACAACCCCTACGTGCAGGACAATCCGACCTCCTGGATCGACTGGACCGACAGCCCGGAAGCGGCTGACCTCACCGCGCTGGCCTCGGCGCTGATCGCGCTGCGGCGCCGCTCGCCGGTGCTGCGGCAGCGGGCGTTCTTCGAAGGCCAACCGGTGGCCGGTGGCGACGGCTGTAAGGACCTCGCCTGGTTCGACGCGGGCGGCGCCGAACTCGACAACGGGCACTGGTTCGATCCTGCCCTGCACACGATCGCGATGTACCTGGACGGCCGTGGCCTGCGCCACCGCGACGCGCGCAACCAGCTCATCATCGATGACTCGTACCTGCTCGTGCTGCACGCCGGCGCGCAGCCGGTGGACATCACGCTGCCCGGCACCCCCTGGGCCACTGGCTACCTGCCGGTCCTCGATACCAGCCGGCCCAGTGGGGTACCCACTGCCGCCACGCTCACTGCCGGGCAGGCGTACCCGGTCGCCGCCCACACCACCTGGCTGCTGCGGGTGATCCGCTGACGAGCTACCTGCCAAAGACGGTGCCTACGCCGCCGCCTTCTCCGGCCCGCTGCCGATCCCGCCAGGCAGGCACCTGGCCGTTGTCGCCTGCATGGACGCTCGGCTCGACGTCTCCCCGATCCTCGGCCTGAACGAGGGCGAATCGCACGTCATCGGCAACGCCGGCGGAGTCCTTACCGACGACGCGACCCGCTCCCCCTGTCGATCAGAAGGACTTCATCCGCGGCTTCATCTTCGACGTCGCGACCGGCCGGCTGAACGAAGTCGACGCCGCCTGAGACACTCGACGTTGTGAACGTATTCGACGAGGTGGTCGCGGCGAACGTCTCGTTCGCTGCGACCCCACCACCGCGCCTCGATGCTGTTCCGAGCCGACGGTTGGCCGTGGTGACCTGCATGGATGCGCGCATCGACGTCTTCGCCGCGCTCGGCCTGCACGATGGCGAGGCGCACATCCTGCGCAACGCCGGCGGGGTGGTGACCAAGGACATGATCCGCTCGCTGAGCATCAGCCAGCGGCTGCTCGGCACCACCGCAGTCGCGGTGATCGGCCACACCGACTGCGGGATGACCAAGACCACCGACGAGCAGTTCGCGGCAGCCGTTGCAAGCGAAGTCGGCACCGAGCCGCCGTGGCCGGCGCTGACGTTCCCCGACGTCGAGGCTCGAGTCCGGGAGTCAGTGGACACGCTGCGGGCCGACCCGTTCCTGCCGCACCGCGACGCCATCCGCGGCTTCGTCTACGACGTCGACACCGGACAGCTGCGCACCGTCACCTGAGCGGTGGCGGTCCGGCCATCAAGGGTAGAGCGCGTGCTTGCCGATGTACTGGACGACGCCGTCGGGCACGAGGTACCAGATCGGGTGCCCGGCAGTGACCCGCACACGAACTGCGCTCGACGAGATCGCCATGGCCGGCACGTCGATAAGGGTTACCGAGTCGGCCGGCAGGTGCGCGTCGGTCAGCTCGTACCCCGGTCGGGTAACGCCGACGAAGTGCGCCAGACCGAGCACCGAGTCGGCGTCCTTCCACGACAGGATCGCGCCGAGCGCGTCGGCGCCGGTGATGAAGAACAGCTCCGCGCCAGGCCGCTCTGCCCCGATGTCGCGGATGGTGTCGACGGTGTAGGTCGGGCCGCCGCGGTCGATGTCCACCCGGCTCACCCAGAACCGCGGATTGGACGCCGTGGCAATCACCGCCATCAGGTAGCGGTGCTCTGCTGGGCTGATCTTCCGGTCGGACTTCTGATACGGCTCACCGGTCGGGACGAAGATGACCTCGTCCAGCTCGAACCGGTCGGCCACCTCGCTCGCGGCCACCAGGTGGCCGTGGTGGATCGGGTCGAACGTGCCACCCATGATGCCCACCCGGCCCGAAGTCATGCCGAGAATGGTACGAGGCGGGCAGCCACGATTGTGCAACTCTGACCACCGCACAGGTGGTCGATGTTACTCAATCGCGGTCGGTGACGCCGCGCTTCGTGTAGTAGTCGCGGACATGGTCGAGGTAGCCCTCGACGAAGCTGATCACCTTGTTCGCCGCGGCCGACGACGTCGCAACTGTGCGCGGCCGGGTTGGGGCGAGCTGCTCGGCGCCCAGTACGCCCTCGCCGAGTTCGGCCAGTTGCGCCGCGTCGCAGGTCTCGGCGAGTTCGGTCAGGACGGGTTCCTGCCGCGCGACGTGCGCGCCGAACGACTCGATGAGCTCCTGCCAGACCGCATGGATCCGGTCCATGCCGATGTCCTCATCCTCCAGTAGGCGCAACGCGTTCTCGCTCTCCCGGTCGGCCGCGAAACTGTCGTCGGCGATCCGGCCGCCGCCGGCCAACTCGGCGCGGATGGTCGGATCGAGGTATTGCTCCTCGGCGACGAAGTGACGCATCAACGCCATCACCAGTTGCTCGCGCGCGGCCAGTCCGTCCGGCGTGTCCTCGGTCGCCGCAGTATCGTGCAGCAGCGCACGGATCGACTCGTGGTCGGAGCGGAGCGCATCGACGATCGACTGCGGCGCGTTCTCTGTCATCTGGTCTCTCCCGGCTCGTCGAAGACTCGTCCCGACTGACGCTTCTCATCAGGCGAACGCGACGAAGCGTACGGCGCGCCATTGCGGCCACGGCTCCAGTCCCATTGGATCGTGGTCGGGAGTCTCGTGCGTTGGAAAACAATCAAGCGTGCTTGCTATTGCCCTGCGGCGGTGTCAGGCTCAGGCGTGCCCGCGATCGAGTACCTGCTCGACGACCTAGCCGCCGAGAGCGCCGAGCTGGACGCTCTGGTCGCCGACCTGAGCGACGCCGACTGGCAGCGAGACACCCCCGCCGACGGATGGACCGTCGCCGATCAGATCGCCCACTTGGCCTGGACCGACGACATCGCCCTGCTCGCGGTAGCCGAACCGGATCGGCTGCGGCAGCTATCCGCCGGCTTCCGGCCCAACCTCATCGACGCGACTGCGCACGAGGGTGCCGCCACCGCACCGAACGAGCTGCTGGTCCGATGGCGCGCCGGGCGCACAGCCCTGAGTCATGCGCTGCGCGGCGTGCCGGCCGGGGCGACGCTGCCGTGGATCGGCGTCACGATGGGCGCACCGTCGATGGTCACCGCCCGGATCATGGAGACCTGGGCGCACGGCCAGGACATCGCAGACACTCTGTCGGTCCACCGCCGGCCCACTGCCCGGTTGCGGCACGTCGCGCATCTCGGCGTCGCCACCCGCGACTTCGCCTTCCGGCTGCACGGTCAGGATCCACCGGGCGCACCGTTTCGCGTCGAGCTGGTCGGGCCCGAGAATGATTGCTGGACGTGGGGACCGGACGACGCACCGCAGCGCGTCACCGGACTGGCCCTCGACTTCTGCCTGCTCGTCACCCAGCGCCGCAACCGCGATGACCTCGCCGTCCAGGCGGCCGGCCCGGACGCGGAGGCGTGGCTGTCCCTCGCCCAGGCGTTCGCCGGCGCTCCCGGACCCGGCCGACCGAAGGCGTCGACGCCATGACGGCGCCGCTACGGGTCGGCAACTGCTCCGGCTTCTATGGGGACCGCTTCACCGCGATGCGCGAGATGCTCGAGGGTGGACCGCTGGACGTGCTGACCGGTGACTACCTCGCCGAGCTGACGATGCTGATCCTGGCCCGGGACCGCGCCAAGGACCCGGCGACCGGCTATGCGAAGACGTTCCTGCGTCAGGTCGAGCAGTGCCTCGGTCTGGCACTGGATCAGGGCGTCACGCTGGTCAGCAATGCCGGCGGAGTGAATCCGGCCGGCCTCGCCGATGCCCTGCGCGCACTGGCCGATCGGCTCGGGCTGAACGCAACGGTCGCATACGTGGACGGCGACGACCTGCTCCCCCGCGCCGCGGAATTCGGCTTCGGCGAGCCGTTGGCGGCGCACGCATATCTCGGCGGCTGGGGCATCGCGGCGGCCGTCGGGTCGGGCGCGGACATCGTGGTCACCGGCCGGGTCACCGACGCATCGCTCACGGTCGGCCCGGCCGCCGCGCACTTCGGCTGGACGCCTGCCGACCTCGACGCATTGGCCGGCGCCACCGTGGCCGGCCACGTCATCGAGTGCAGCGCGCAAGCCACCGGGGGCAACTACTCATTCTTCACCGAACTCGGCCTGGATGGCCGGCCGCTCGGTTTCCCGATCGCCGAGATCGCCGACGACGGATCCTCCGTCATCACCAAGCACCCCGAGACCGGCGGCGCGGTCACGGTGGGCACGGTGACCGCGCAGTTGCTCTACGAGGTGGCCGGTGCGCGTTACGCAGGACCGGACGTCACCGCTCGGCTGGACACGGTTCAGCTGTCGCAGCAGGATCCGGATCGGGTTCGGATCAGCGGTGTGCGCGGCGAACCGCCGCCGCCCACGTACAAGGTCTCGTTGAACAGCCTCGGCGGGTTCCGCAATCAGATCGAGTTCGTGCTCACCGGCCTGGGCATCGAGGCGAAGGCGGCTTTGGTCCGCGACCAGCTGCCGGTCCCGGACGCGGTATGGACGCTGGCCCGCACTGACCATCCCGATGCGACCGTCGAGGAGGAGGCCAGCGCGTTGCTTCGCTGCGTGGTGCGCGGCCCGGACCCGAAACAGCTCGGTCGGGCGTTCTCCGGTGCCGCCGTCGAGCTGGCCCTCTCGAGCTACCCGGGTTGCCACCTCACCGCACCACCCGGCGACGCAACTCCGTACGGCGTGTTCACGGCCGGGTCCGTCGCCGTCACCGAGGTACCGCACGTCGCGGTGCTGGCCGACGGAACCCGAGTCGACATCCCACCGGCCCCGATAACCGCACCGCTGACCGAGCTCGCAGATCCGCCGCTCACGTTCGATTACATCGGGGGAGGTCCGAAACGTCGCCTGCCGCTAGGAACGCTTGCCGGCGCGCGCAGCGGCGACAAGGGCGACAGCGCGAACATAGGCGTCTGGGTCCGTGGGCCTGACTGGCCCTGGCTGGTCAGCACGCTCACCGTCGATTCCATTCGGGAACTCCTGCCGGAGACTGCGGAGTTGCCGATCGTTCGGTACCTGCTTCCGAACCTGAACGCGCTGAACTTCGTCATCGACGGGCTGCTCGGCCAAGGCGTGGCCTATAACAACCGCTTCGATCCGCAGGCGAAAGCGCTGGGCGAGTGGCTGCGCAGCCGCATCGTCGACATCCCCGATGGAACGCTTCGGAGCCGTCGACTCGGCTTACCCAAATGACCCGGCTGGCTACCCATGTCGATGCCGGCACGGCGCAATTCGCAGCGAACCGAGCAGCGATGCTCGACAAACTCGAGGAACTGGACGCCGAGTACGCGAAAGCGATCGCCGGCGGTGGGTCGAAGTACACCGAACGCCACCACCGCCGCGGCAAGCTGCTGGCCCGCGAGCGCATCGAGTTGCTCCTCGACCCGGGCTCGCCGTTCCTCGAATTGTCCACGCTGGCCGGCTGGGGCAGCGACTTCACCGTCGGCGCCAGCCTCGTCACCGGGATCGGCGTCGTCGAAGGCGTCGAGTGCCTGCTCGTCGCCAACGACCCGACCGTGCGTGGCGGAGCGAGCAACCCGTGGACGGTGCGCAAGAGCCTCCGCGCCAACGAGATCGCGTTGCAGAACCGGTTGCCACTGATCTCGCTGACCGAATCCGGCGGCGCGGATCTGCCCACCCAGCGCGAGATCTTCATCCCCGGGGGCCGAGTGTTCCGCGACCTCACCCGGCTGTCCGCAGCAGGTATCCCGACGATCGCGCTCGTGTTCGGCAACTCGACCGCAGGCGGTGCCTACGTGCCCGGCATGTCCGATCACGTGGTGCTGATCGACCAGCGCTCCAAGGTGTTCCTGGGCGGCCCGCCGCTGGTGAAGATGGCCACGGGCGAGGACGCCGACGACGAGTCGCTCGGCGGAGCACGGATGCACGCGCAGACCTCCGGCCTGGCTGACTACTTCGCGGTGGACGAGCACGACGCGATACGGATCGCCCGACGCATTGTGGCCCGGCTGAACTGGCAGAAGCGGGGTCCGCAGGCGCGGCCAAGCGCACCGCCACGGTTCGCCGAGGACGACCTGCTGGGCATCGTGCCCGGTGATCTGCGAGTGCCGTTCGACCCGCGCGAGGTGCTCGCCCGGGTCGTCGACGACTCCGACTTCGACGAGTTCAAGCCGCTGTACGGATCGAGTCTCGTCACCGGCTGGGCGCAGCTGCACGGTTACCCGATCGGCATCCTGGCCAACGCCCGCGGTGTGCTGTTCAGCGAGGAGTCGCAGAAGGCGGCGCAGTTCATCCAACTGGCCAACCGGAGCGCGACGCCGCTGGTCTTCCTGCACAACACCACCGGTTACATGGTCGGCGCCGAGTACGAGCAGGGCGGCATCATCAAGCACGGTGCGCTGATGATCAACGCCGTCGCCAACTCGAGGGTGCCGCATTTGTCGATCCTGATGGGTGCGTCCTACGGCGCTGGCCACTACGGCATGTGCGGTCGCGCCTTCGACCCGCGTTTCCTCTTCGCCTGGCCGAGCGCGCGCTCTGCGGTGATGGGCCCGGCCCAGCTGGCCGGAGTGCTCTCGATCGTTGCCCGGCAGGCCGCCGAGAGCCACGGCCAGCCCTTCGACGAGAACGCCGACGCCGCGATGCGCGCAGCGGTGGAAGGCCAGATCGAAGCGGAGTCGATGCCGATGTTCCTGTCCGGTCAACTCTACGACGACGGCGTGATCGATCCGCGGGACACCCGTGCCGTGCTGGGCATCTGCCTGTCCGCCATCCACAACAACGTCGTCGCCGGAGCGTCCGGCTACGGCGTCTTCCGGATGTGATCGGGTGATCACCACCGTGCTCGTCGCGAACCGGGGCGAGATCGCCCGACGGGTGGTTCGGACCTGCCGGTCGCTCGGGGTCGGTACGGTCGCCGTGTTCTCCGACCCAGACGCCAACGCCCCACACGTGCAGGAAGCCGACGCCGCGGTCGGGCTGCCCGGCAACACGCCCGCCGACACCTACCTGCGCGCCGACCTTCTGATCGAGGCCGCGCAGCGCAGTGGCGCCGATGCCGTCCACCCCGGTTACGGCTTCCTGTCCGAGAACGGCGCCTTCGCCCGCGCAGTGCGCGACGCCGGTCTGAAATGGATCGGCCCATCGCCCGAGGTGATCGACTCGATGGGCTCGAAGATCGAGGCCAAGAAGATGATGGCGGCGGTCGGTGTGCCGGTGCTCACCGACCTCGACCCGGACACTCTGACGGCGGCCGATCTGCCGGTAATCGTCAAGGCGTCCGCCGGCGGTGGCGGACGCGGGATGCGGGTCGTCACCGATCTTGCCGCGCTGCCCTTCGAGATAGCAGCGGCCCGGTCAGAGGCGGAGTCGGCATTCGGCGATCCCACCGTCTTCTGCGAGCGGTACCTACCGACCGGCCGCCATGTCGAGGTGCAGGTGCTCGGCGATGAGCACGGCACGGTGTGGACACTTGGCGAGCGGGAATGCTCGATCCAGCGCCGGCACCAGAAGGTGCTCGAGGAGTCACCATCCCCGCTGGTGGAACGCACTCCGGGCATGCGCGACGCGCTGTTCGCCGCAGCGCAGGCAGCGGCAAAGTCGGTCGGCTACGTCGGCGCGGGCACCGTCGAGTTCCTGGCCGACGAGGCTGGGTCGTTCTACTTCCTGGAGATGAACACCCGGCTACAGGTCGAGCATCCCGTGACCGAGGCGATCACCGGTCTCGACCTTGTCGCCCTGCAGTTGCGCGTTGCCGACGGATTCGCCCTGCCTGCCGACCCGCCGGCGCGACGTGGCCACTCGATCGAGGTACGGCTGTACGCGGAAGACCCGGCGGCGGACTGGCGGCCACAGACTGGCGTGCTACACCGGTTCTCGGTTCCCGATGTCGCAGCGTGCTTCACTCCCTTGCGCGCCGGCATCCGACTGGACAGCGGCGTCGTCGACGAGACCGTGGTGACGCCGCACTATGACGCAATGCTCGCGAAGGTGATCGCCTCGGCACCAAGCCGAAGCGAGTGTGCCCGGTTGCTCGCCACGACATTGCAGCGCGCCGAGATCCACGGCCTGCGCACGAACCGCGACCTACTCGTACATGTCCTGCGCGAGGCCGACTTCCTCAACGGGGACGCCGACACCGGCTTCCTCCGGCAACACCCCGGACCAGAGCCGCTCGCGGCGCACACCGTGCGACTCAGCGCACTTGCGGCGACGCTGGCTCAGACCTGCACGGCACGGGGCAAATCCCCAGTCCTACAAGGTATTCCGCCGAGCTGGCGCAATGTCGGATCCTCGTGGCAGGTGAGCCGATACGACGAGGCGGAGGTCCGGTTCTGGTACGGCAGGGACGGCGTAGAGGCCGAAGACATCCCCGACCTGCGGCTTGTCTCGGCAGGCCCCGGACTGGCCGTCCTGAATGTCGCGGGAGTCCAGCACCGCTTCTCGGTGGCCGTCTACGACGACATGGTGTGCGTGGACTCGGACCTCGGCGCGGTGCAGCTCACACCGGCGCCCAGGTTCACCGATCCGGTCGAGGAGTTGCAGCCCGGCTCGTTGGTCGCGCCGATGCCTGGTCGGGTGCTGCGCATCGCGGTTGCGGCCGGCGAGCACGTCGCCGCTGGCCAGCCGCTGCTGTGGCTGGAAGCGATGAAGATGGAGCACGTCGTCGCTGCGCCGACGGCTGGGACGCTCGCCGAGCTCATCGTGCAGGTCGGTCAGCAGGTCGAGGTCGGTGCAGTACTGGCAGTCGTGACGGTGGAGCAAGGGAGCGATGGATGACTTTTACCGAGACCGATGAGCAGAAGGCACTGCGCAGCGCGGTGGCCGACCTGGGTAGCCGCTACGGCTATCGGTACTTCATCGAACGGGCCAAGGCCGGCGAGCATCTCACCGATCTGTGGGCCGAGGCCGGCAAGCTGGGCTTCGTCGGGGTCAACCTGCCGGAGGAATACGGCGGTGGCGGTGGCGGCATCTATGAGCTGTCCCTCGTGCTCGAGGAACTCTGCGCCAAGGGCGGCGGCCTGCTGATGATGATCGTGACGCCGGCGATCTGCGGCACGATCATCTCCCGGTACGGCACGCCCGCCCAGAAGCAGGAGTGGCTGCCGAGGTTCGCCGACGGTTCGGCGATGATGTCCTTCGCCATCACCGAACCAGACGCCGGCTCCAACTCGCACAACATCACCACCACGGCTCGCCGCGACGGCACCGGATGGGTGCTGTCCGGGAGGAAGATCTACATCTCCGGCGTCGACGAGGCGGATGCCGTACTCGTCGTCGGACGCACCGAGGATGCCCGCACCGGCAAGCTCAAGCCGGCGCTGTTCATCGTCCCGACCGACGCTCCCGGCTTCGAGTACCGGCCGATCGAGATGGACCTGATCTCGCCGGACAAGCAGTTCCTGCTGTTCCTCGACGACGTGCACCTGCCGGCCGAAGCGCTGGTGGGCGCCGAGGACGCGGCGCTGATGCAGCTGTTCGCCGGGCTCAACCCGGAGCGCATCATGGCCGCGGCAATGGCCGTCGGCATCGGCCGCTACGCATTGGATCGGGCCGTCGAGTATGTGAAGGAGAGGCAGGTCTGGGGTGCGCCGATCGGCGCTCACCAGGGTCTCGCGCACCCGCTCGCGCAGGTCAAAGTGGAGCTCGAGCTGGCGAAGCTGATGATGCAGAAGGCGGCCACCCTGTACGACGAGGGCGACGACATGGGGGCCGGTGAGGCGGCCAACATGGCAAAATACGCCGCCGCCGAGGCGAGCGTGCGCGCGGTGGATCAAGCGGTGCAGTCCCTTGGCGGCAACGGCCTTGCCAGCGAGTACAACCTGGCGCCGCTCATCAACATCGCACGCATCTCCCGGATCGCGCCGGTGAGCCGGGAGATGATCCTCAACTTCATCGCCCAGTTCTCCCTCGGCCTGCCAAAGTCCTACTGATCACCTACCGGAAGGCACCCGATGACCGAGGCCTGGCCTGCGGCACGAAATCCCGTGCGCGAACCCCACCAGGTCCGCAGCCGAGCCACCCGACTACGGCTGCTCGACTCAGCGGTGACCTGCCTGGCCGAACTCGGCTGGGAGGGCGCCACGGTCACCGTGGTCGCCGAGCATGCCGGGGTCTCGCGCGGCGCGACACAGCACCACTTCCCGACGCGGGAGGACCTGTTCGTCGCCGCGATCGATCATGTCGCCGAACGTCGCCGCGCCGACACTCGGCAGGCCGCGGAGCAGCTTCCCGTCGATGGCCCGGAGCGCACCGTCGCCGTCGTCCAACTGCTCGTCGACTCCTACACCGGGCCGATGTTCCGCGCAGCGCTGCAACTGTGGACGGCCGCTTCGTCCAACGCCGCACTACGTGCCCACGTCCTGCCCATGGAGGCTCGGCTCGGGCGGGAGACGCATCGCGACGCGGTGCGACTGCTGAACGTGAGCGAGTCGCGTCCGGGCACGCACGAGGCGGTGCAGGCGACGCTTGATCTCGCCCGCGGGCTGGGGCTGGCTGACATCCTGGCGGATGACTCGCGACGCCGGGGCCGGATCGTCATGCAGTGGGCGGCGATGCTGGATGTACAGCTCGGGGCGCACCAACCCGCCAATTAGAGTCTGCAGATCACGCGTGTCGTCATCGCTGAGGACAGCGTCATCCTCCGGGACGGCCTGGCCCAACTGCAGCTGGAGCGTGGCCACGAGGTCGGCGCAGCCTGCCGGCGCCGCGACGGTCTGGACCGGCTCACCCCGAGCGAACGCGAAGTCATCGGGCGATGGGCCGAGGGCAGGTCGAATGCGGCGGTCGCAGCGCGCCCGGCAAACGCGAGCTATCGTGAGTTGGGTCGACGGCAATAGTGAGGTGGAGACGTCATGGCGCAGGGGGACTCGGAAGTTCGGTCATCGCGGGATGGCCTGCGGATCGGCAACGCCGAACGAGATCGGGCGGCCGAGTTGCTCGGCGAACACTTCCGAGCCGGCCGCTTGGACGTCGTCGAGTACGACGAGCGAGTGAGCGCGGCTTACGCGGCGTACACGGACGCCGACCTGCTCCCACTGTTCACCGACCTGCCCAAGCCGACGACCGCGAACGCCGGTCGCCCGGGCGTCCGGGAGATGTCCCGGCCGCTGCGCGAACGTCACCGCCGGACGCCGCTGGGGTGGCGCCTGCTCCAGCTGGCCGGCCTTGCCGCCCTCGGTTTGCTGGCGGTCACCCTCGTCATCGCCGCGATCCCGTTCGTCATCGTCGGCCTGGTAATTCGCCACAAAGTGACCGGCGGGCGTCATAGTCGTCGTTGGGATTATGCCCGCGGCTACCGCAGCTGGGCTTAGCCAACCCCCTCACGAGCCTCGGCGGCCCAATTCAGGACGACCCGTAGACCTGCCACCCGGGCCACCAGCGCCGCGGTTGCATCCTGACGGTCGCCGTAGGTGCGCAGCGAGCCGTCGCGCATTCGCTGCAGGGTCCGCAGCCCGAGCCAGCCGTACTTCACCGCTCCGGCAGCCACGAAGCCGAGCCGCGCTACGGGCGGATCGATCGCTGGCGCGGATTCGCGCAAGCCCGCCAAGTACGCCGGCCAGACCCGCGCGTCCAGCTCAGGAAGGGCCGCGACGGGGAGGTAACCGTCGAAGATCGAGTCGACGACTAAGTTGGCCGCGTCAGCGCCGATCGGCCCGACGCCGCAGAAAGCCCAGTCCAGCGTCACGAAACCATCAGCACCGCACATCAGGTTCGCCGGCCAGAAGTCGTTGTGCAGCAGGCTTTTCGGCACGCCGGTCAGCAGTTCGAGAAGCTGGTGCCGGTCACCCCACAACGCGGTGAGCTCGGCACGCATCGATCGCAGTGGACCGGCCGACGCCCACGCCGCATCGTCGGCGAGCACCTCCTCGATCCCCGCGATCTCCGGGGTGGTGACGGCGTAGTCGGCGAGAAAATCGCCACACAACCACGGCTCGTCGGGAAGCTCAGCGAGGTACCCGCCTTGCGCACGACCCGCGCGCCGGGCGACTTCAACGGCTTCGGCAACCGTGCTGACGTGCTGCGATCCGGCATCGGCCAGGTACATCGTGACGACGTCGGCCTGCATGTCCACGCCGAGCAGGCCCGGAGGCGGCAAACCTGCGGCCCGGTAGCCGTCCAGGAGAGTACTGCTCAGCAGTGCTGCCTCACGCTCGGCGAAGCTCACCGCAGCCGGGTCGCCACCGCGTAGCACCGTCTTGCGGATCGCAGCACGGCCATCGAAGCTGACTCGCTCGACGGAACGGGAGAACGAGCCGTGCGGCAGCGGCGTCGCGTCGGCAGCGGTCACAACACGACCAAGTCGTCGCGATGCACCACTTGGCGGCGGAAGTCGGCAGGTAGCTCGCGGGTCTGGTGCCCGAGCAACGCCGGCAGATCAGCGGAGTCGTAGGCCACCAGCCCGCGGGCGATTACGGTTCCGTCCGGTCCGGCCAACTCGACCGGGTCGCCGGAGTCGAAGTCGCCGGTGACCGCGACGATGCCGGCCGGCAGCAACGACGCGCGGCGCTGCACGACGGCGGTGACAGCACCGTCGTCGAGCACCAGCCGACCGCGCGGCGTCGCGGCGTGGCGCAACCAGAACAGCCGAGAGCGGGTCGCCGAGCCGGTGATGTGGAAGGCGGTTCCGCCGACGCCGGCCAGCCCGTCGGCAACCGCGGCGGCATCGGTCAACAGCACCGGTATCCCGGCCCCGGTTGCAATCGCAGCAGCCTCGATCTTGGTGGCCATTCCCCCGGTACCGACCCCGTTGCCGCCGCTGCGGCCGATGCGCACCTCAGCCAACTCGGCCGGCCCGCGCACCTCGGGGATGACGTGCGCGCCGGCGCGCCCCGGACGGTCGGAGAACAGCCCCGCCACGTCAGAGAGCAGCACCAGTGCGTCGGCCTGTACGAGATGAGCGACCAGGGCCGCGAGCCGTTCGTTGTCGCCGAAACGGATCTCGTGGGTCGCCACCGCGTCGTTCTCGTTGACGATCGGCACGACGCCGAGGGACAGCAGCCGATCCATCGTGCGCTGGGCGTTGCGATAGTGGCCGCGACGGTGCAGGTCGTCGGCGGTGAGCAGCACCTGCCCGACGGTCAGCCCATAGCGGCCGAACGAGACGGCGTAACGCTCGGCCAGCTGGACCTGGCCGACGCCCGCAGCGGCCTGCTGGGTGGCGAGATCGCGAGGCCGGGCGCTGAGCCGCAACGGGCCCAGCCCGGCGGCGATCGCACCGGAGGACACCAGCACCACCTGTCGGCCTCCACCGATTCTGCGTGCCAGCGCGTCGACCAGGGCGTCGATCCGAGCCGGATCGATCAGGCCGTTCGAAGTGAGGGAGGACGAGCCGACCTTGACCACGGTGCGACCCGCGGCGGCGACCCGCTCCCTGCTCATCCCGAGGTCCCCGCGGAAGCGCGGAGCGCAGTCTGCGGAGCGCTTTCGTGGGGTTGGCTCACGAGCCCGCTTCTCCGGCCGTGGTGACCCGATCGGCATCGATGCCACCGACGTAACGCTGATGCCGCGACTTCTTCGCCTCCAACCGGTCCGACGCGCGGGGCCGGTCGCTGCGGTCCAGCCGGTCGTCGCCGCCACGGGGGCCGGGCACGTACTCGGTGGCGACCCCGGTGATGTCGCCGGCCTGCGCACCGGGGGTCGGTTCGAAGTCGAAGGTGACCTCGCCGATGGTGACGGCCGCGCCGGCCTCGGCGCCCTGCTTGACCAACTCGGCTTCGACGCCGAGGCGGGCCAATCGGTCGGCGAGGTAGCCGACTGCCTCGTCGTTGTCGAACGTCGTCTGCCGGACCCAGCGTTCCGGCTTGCTGCCACGCACGATGAAGGCGCCTGGGTCGGCCGGATCGGGCGAGACGGTGAAGCCACCGTCGTCGAGTCCCTTGGGCCGCAGCACGATGCGGGCCGGTTCCGGTTCCGGACGGCTGGCCCGATACGCCTGCACCTCCGCGGCAAGTGCGAAGTTGAGTTCCCGCAGGCCGGCCTGGCTGACCGCCGAAATCTGCAGCACCCGGTACCCGCGCTCTTCCAGTTCGGGCTGGACGAGGTCGGCCAGTTCCTTCGCCTCCGGCACGTCAATTTTGTTCAGCACGACCAGTCGGGGCCGGTCAAGCAGATCGCCCAGGGTCGCGGCGTACTGGCCGAGCTCGTGCTCGATCGCCGCGAGATCGCTGTGCGGGTCACGACCCGGCTCCAGCGTCGCGCAGTCCAGCACGTGCAACAACACCGCGCACCGCTCGATGTGCCGAAGGAAGTCCAACCCCAGACCCTTGCCGGACGCGGCGCCGGGGATCAGCCCGGGCACGTCGGCGATCGTGTAGGTGGTGTCCCCGCCGCTGACCACGCCGAGGTTGGGCGCCAGTGTGGTGAACGGGTAATCGGCAATCTTCGGGCGCGCCGCGGACAGCGCCGCGATCAGCGAGGACTTGCCGGCCGACGGGAAGCCGACCAGGCCCACGTCGGCGACGCTCTTCAGTTCCAGTACGACGTCACCGATCTCGCCGGGTTCGCCGAGCAGCGCGAAGCCGGGCGCCTTGCGCCGGGTGTTGGCCAGTGCCGCGTTGCCCAGGCCGCCCCGACCACCGGCCGCCGCGACATAGCGGGTACCGATACCGGTGAGGTCGGCCAGCACGTGGCCGTCCATGCTGTGCACGACGGTGCCGTCCGGGACCCGCAGTTCGAGGCTCGTCCCCTCGCCGCCGGTGCGGTGGCTCCCCGCGCCCGGCTTTCCGTTGCCAGCCCGCTGATGCGGGTGATGGTGGAAGTCCAGCAGCGTGTGCGCGTTTGGATCGACAACCAGGGTGACGTCCCCGCCGTTGCCGCCGTTCGCGCCGTCTGGGCCGCCCAGCGGCTTGAACTTCTCGCGATGCACGGATGCACACCCGTGCCCGCCGTTACCCCCGGCGAGATGCAGCACGACACGGTCGATGAACGATGCCATCGTCTGCCACCTCTCCGATCTCATACATCCGTATCACGAACCAGCGGCGGGCACCGGAGTCCCGGGCCCGCCGCTGTGCGATGTCTGGTGAACTGCTGCGCGGGTCAGCCCTCGGTGTGGCCGGCCGGCACGATCGATACGGTCTTGCGACCGCGGCGGTGGCCGAACTCGACGGCGCCGGCGCTCAGCGCGAACAGCGTGTCGTCTCCACCGCGACCCACGTGGTCACCCGGGTGGAACTTGGTGCCGCGCTGCCGGACGAGGATCTCACCGGCACTGACGACCTGGCCGCCGAAGCGCTTCACGCCGAGGAACTGCGCATTGGAGTCGCGACCGTTACGGGAGCTGGATGCACCCTTCTTGTGTGCCATGACTACTCGTCTCCGCTCTCGGTGGTGTCAGCCGCGGCGGCCTTTGCGCTGGCCTTAGCGGCGGTCTTCTTCTCGGCCTTAGCGCTGCCGGCGACCTCGACGATGCGCAGCTCGGTCAGCTTTTGTCGGTGACCCTGCCGCTTGTGGTAGCCGGTCTTGTTCTTGAACTTGTGGATGCGGATCTTCGGGCCCTTGGTCTGGCCGACCACCTCTGCGGTGACGGTGACCTTGGCCAGCGCGTCGACGTCGTGGGTGACGGAGTCACCGTCGACGACGAGCAGCGCCGGGAGCGAGATCTCGTGTCCTGGAGCGCCCTCGAGCTTCTCGACCTCGATGACGTCACCCTCGGCGACCTTGTACTGCTTGCCGCCGGTCTTGACGATGGCGTACATCGGCGCGGTTCTCCTTGCTCAGGCTGGTAGATGACGGGCTGTTGGCTGTCGGGCTGTCCGGTGATTCACGCGCGCCGTCCGGGGACGGGCACAGCAGACGGCCAGCAGATCGCAGGCCGATCGCTGAGTCTACGGCACCTCGACGCGGCGGGGCAAAGTGGCCGCCGAGCGACGCTTGCGGAGCGAGCAGCGACTGTATGAGTCAGGCAGGCGCGTTGCTGCCTTCCCGGTCGGCGGCGACGTCGCTCGGCGAGCTGCCGTTGGATTCGCTGCCGTTGGATTCGCTGCCGTTGGATGCCGCGGCAGGCTGTGGCGGACCGGCCGGTCGGCTAGCGGCCCGGCGGCGGCGCGGCCGGGCCGCGGCGCCGGTCGCCGGTGCTGCGACTGGTTGCTCAGCCGGCCGCTCGACCGGCGGTTCGACCTGCTCGGTCGCGGCGAGCTGGGCCGGGGCGGCAGGCACGTCGGTCTCGGCATGGTCTGCCTCAGCGAGGTCCGCAGCCACGGCGGCGGCCAGTTCGGCCACCTCGCCGGGCTCAGGCGGGGTGTCGCCGTGCTGCAGCGTCTTTGCGGCGATCAGGTTGATGGCACTGGCCGCCTTGGCGCGCAGCTCGGCAGCCTCCGCGGCAGCCTTCTCCTCCTCGGCCCGCTCGGCCTTGGTCTTGCGCTGCTTCTTCGGCTGTTCGCTGTTCTTTGGCTGGTCGCGGCGTGGTCGCTCGTCGCCGCCGCCGTTGCCGCCGTTGCGCTTGATCACCGGATCGGTGTGCACGATGACGCCACGGCCGTGGCAGTGCTCGCACGGCTCGGAGAACGCCTCGAGCAGGCCCTCGCCGACGCGCTTGCGGGTCATCTGCACCAGGCCGAGCGAGGTGACCTCGGCCACCTGGTGCTTGGTGCGGTCCCGGCCCAGGCACTCGGTGAGCCGGCGCAGCACTAGTTCCCGGTTGCTCTCCAGCACCATGTCGATGAAGTCGATGACGATGATGCCGCCGAGGTCGCGAAGACGCAGCTGCCGGACGATCTCCTCGGCCGCCTCCAGGTTGTTCTTGGTGACCGTCGACTCGAGGTTGCCGCCGGAGCCGGTGAACTTGCCGGTGTTGACGTCGACGACGGTCATCGCTTCGGTGCGATCGATCACCAGCGAGCCACCCGAGGGCAGCCACACCTTGCGATCCAGCGCCTTGGCCAGCTGCTCGTCAACGCGCAGATCGTGGAACAGATCGCCATTGCTGGTGTGCCGGCTGACCCGATCGGCCAGCTCGGGTGCCACGCCGTGCACGTACTCGTTGATGAGGTCCCAGGCCCGGTCGCCGTCGACAACCATCGATTTGAAGTCCTCGTTGAAGACGTCGCGGACGACGCGGATCGCCAGATCCGGCTCGCCGTGCAACAGGGTCGGCGCCGTGGAGCCCTTCGCCGCCCTGCTCTGGATCGTCTCCCAGTCGGCCTTGAGCCGCTCGACGTCATGGGTCAGGTCTTCTTCGCTGGCCCCTTCCGCGGCGGTCCGGACGATGACTCCGGCGCTCTCGGGGACGATCTTCTTCAGGATGGACTTGAGCCGGGACCGCTCGGTGTCGGGCAGCTTGCGGCTGATTCCGGTCATCCCGCCGCCGGGCACGTAGACGAGGAACCGGCCGGGCAGCGAGATCTGGCTGGTCAGCCGGGCCCCCTTGTGCCCGATCGGGTCCTTGGTGACCTGCACCAGCTGCGAGTCCCCGGCCTTGAGGGCGGCTTCGATGGACCGGGCCCGGCCCTCCAGGCCGGCCGCGTCCCAGTTGACCTCACCGGCATAGAGGACGCCATTGCGGCCGCGGCCGATGTCGACGAACGCTGCCTCCATGCCGGGCAGCACGTTCTGCACTCGACCGAGGTAGACGTTGCCGACCGACGAGGCGGTGCTGGCCCGAGTGACGTGGTGCTCGACGAGCACGTCGTCCTCGATGATGGCGATCTGGGTCAGGTCGTCGCGCTGCCGCACGGCCATCGTTCGGTCCACCGACTCGCGGCGGGTCAGGAACTCGGCTTCGGTGAGGATCGGGGCACGGCGACGACGGTTGGACTCGCGGCCCTCCTTGCGGCGCTGCCGCTTGGCCTCGAGCCGGACCGACCCGCGGATTCCCTTGACCTCGTCATTCGCACTTGCTGCGGAGCGCGGCTCGCGGACATGCACGGTGGTGTTCGGCGGGTCTTCCTCGGTGGCGTCGCCGCCCTCCCCGCCGCTCTTGCGTCGGCGCCGGCGCCGGCGTCGCGAGGAGGTGGATTCACCGTCTGCGCTCGGATCGCTCGGATCGCTCGGATCGCTCGGATCGCTCGACTCGTCGGAGTCCGTCGAGTCCTCAGCGTCGGCGGACTCGGTGGTGTCGTCGCTGGTGTTCTCGGCACCGTCGGCGGTACGGCCACCACGGCCGCGCCGGCCGCGGCGCCGGCGGCGGCGTTGGCCGTCGCCTGCGTCGTCACTGTCGCCGTCGTCGCCGGCGTGCTGGGTGGGTTCGGCCGTCGCCGCCAACTCGGTCTGGGTGTCGTCGGCTTGCCCGGCGGCGGCTTTGCTCGCGGTGCGCTTGCGGGGTGCTCGCTTGGCCGGGGCGGCGGGTGCCTCGCTCGGCGGGACGAACAGAACCGGGACGGCAACGGGATCCCTGGACGGGGCGAGCGCAGGCGTGCTCTCGGTAGAACCCGCAGCGAACTGCGCGCTGCGACCGCCGCGCTCCTCGGTTGCGGCCGCGGCGGGAGCCGAGCTGCGGCTGCGGCTGCGTTTCGCCGGAGCGGCAAGGTTTGGCGTCGGCGCGGCATCCGCCGCCTGGCTGGGTGCAGCCTTCTTGGCGGCACGCTTCGCCGGAGCCTTCTTGGCCGGCGCGTCGCCGGCATCTACTGCAGGCGCGACCTTGGCGGCGGCCTTCTTGGCGGCGGCCTTCTTGCCAGCGGCCTTCTTGGCCGGCGCCTTCTTCTCGGCAGCCTTCTTCTCGGCAGCGGCCATCTTGGCCGGCGCCTTCTTCGCAGCCTTCTTCACCGCTTTGGCGGGCGGCGCGTCCGTCGAAGTTGCTGTTGGGGTTGATTCAGGTGTGGTGCTGTCGGCATCGAGCATGTGCTCGCACTGTCTCCATTCCCGCCCCCGGGCGCAGGTCCCCTCTTCTGGGGAACCGCGTCCGCACGGGAGCGCCGACCGATCATGCTGACCCGGCCGTTCTCGGGCGATCGGAGGTTTCCGACCGCAAAGTCTTCAGGTCCCGCAGACCGTGTGGCTCTCACCCCGGCCTACGAGGCGGGCCCGGTGGGCCCGGTACTGCATTGCTAGGACGGCGATACTCGGTCGACGGCGAGCGGATCGCCCACCGAACCGTCATCACTCAGTGGGCCCTGCGCCAGCCGGGTAGCGATCGCTGGTGCGACCGTGTCGGCGGGAGCGAGACCACCCACGGCGCGCAACGCCGTCAGTACGTCCTCGGGCCGCACTGCGGGGGTGACCTGCCGTACAACCAGTTCAAGTATCGCACGTCCGGACGTATCCGGGTCAGCCGACACCCGTAGCCCGACCACTGCGGCTCGAGCATCCAGCTCGCGGCGCCCGGTCTTGGTCAGGCGTTCGACCGTGACGTGCTCTTGCGCCAGGAAGACGGTGACCGCCGCGTCCGCCCGCTCCGGGTCGATACCGGGCAGCTCGATACGCCATGTCGAGGCCTCGATGCGCTCGGCCAACGAACCGGGTCCAGCAGGTACGACCTCCAGAACGTCCAACCCGACCGGCAGCGCCGCATCCAGGGCGAGGCGCAGCGGCTCGGCCTCGACCGCAGCGGCCAGTCCGATCTCCAGATACTCCGCCTCGCTGGCGGCCCCGGTCGGCGCGGCGCCGACATAGGAGATCTTCGGGTGCGGGCTGAAGCCGGCCGAGTACGCCATCGGCACCGCGGCCCGCCGCAACGCGCGTTCGAAGGCGCGGGCAAAGTCCCGGTGCGAGGAGAACCGCAACCGGCCGCGTTTCGCGTATCGGATCCGAACGCGGGCGACGACAGGCGGAGGCGGCGGTCCAGTTGGTTGGCGGCTCATGAGGAGCGTCACTGTATCTGCGGCAAACGAAAAGGACGCGCCGACGAGGAGTTGATCAGCGGGTGCGCGTCGTCGCTGGGCTGCGGCTCGTGCGGGCGTCCTCGGCGATCGGTCCTGCGGGAGAGGTGGCTCCGCGAACGAAGCGCAGGACCCTATGCCGGCCGCAACCTACTGTCCTGCGGGAGGCACGCCTTCACGTGTCAGACGCAGGACCGAAGCCGACAACCTGACCGGACGGCGGAGCCAGCTCCCTCGTCGATGCGCCTGAAACGGGGCCAGGGCAGCCAGCGACTCTCAACGGTGAGAGATATCACCAGATGGATTCGTGGTAGGCGATATCGACCTTATCGGCGTGTCGAGGGGTCTTCTTGGCGATCGTCAACTCATGCCTGAGATATCGTCGCTCCCGTGACCGCGACTATCGACCAGACCGCCGAGTACACCAAGCGGATCGGCACGCTGATCCGCGACGCCCGTCAGCGCCGGGGCTGGACGCAGTCCCAGCTCGCCGAGGCAATGGCCACCAGCCAGAGTGCCATCCACCGGATGGAACAGGGAAATCAGAACCTGAGCATCGAGATCCTGATGCGCCTCAGCGAGGCGCTGGACTCCGAGATCATCTCCCTCGGCCGGTCCGGGCCGATGCACCTGCGAGTCGAGGGCGGTCGCCGGCTGTCCGGCAGCATCGATGTGAAGACCAGCAAGAACGCTGGCGTCGCGCTGCTGTGCGCGTCGCTGCTCAACCACGGCCGCACCGTGCTGCGCAAGGTGGCGCGCATCGAAGAGGTCAACCGCATCCTGGAGGTGCTCACCAGCATCGGTGTGAAGACCCGCTGGCTGAACACCGACAACGACCTGGAGATCATCCCGCCGGCGAAGCTCGATTTGGCCGCCATGGACGTCGGTGCCGCGAAGCGCACCCGCAGCATCATCATGTTCCTCGGTCCGCTGATGCACCGGGAGTCCTCCTTCGCGCTCCCCTACGCCGGCGGCTGCACGCTGGGCACCCGCACCATCGAGCCGCACCTGGTCGCGCTGCGGCCCTTCGGCATAGAGGTGCGCACCACCGGCGGCAAGCACCGGGTCACCGTCAATGCCGACATCAGCCCGCAGCGACCGATCGTGCTCACCGAGCGTGGTGACACCGTCACCGAGAACACCATCCTGGCCGCGGCCGGACGCGACGGCCTCACCGTCATCCGAAACGCCAGCCCGAACTACATGGTGCAGGACCTTTGCTTCTTCCTCACCGACCTGGGCGTGCGCATCGACGGCATCGGCACCACCACCCTCACGGTGCACGGCGGCGGCCGGATCGACCGCGATGTCGACTACGCGCCGTCGGAGGACCCGATCGAGGCGATGAGCCTGCTCACGGCGGCAATCGTCACCAAGTCGGAGATCACCATCCGGCGCATCCCGATCGAGTTCCTGGAGATCGAGCTGGCGGTCCTGGACGAGATGGGCCTGAAGTCCGAGCGGACCGACGACTACCCTGCGGCCAACGGGCGCACTCGGCTGATCGACCTGACCGTCCGGCCCTCTGCGCTGCGTGCCCCGATCGACAAGATCCACCCAATGCCGTTCCCGGGCCTGAACATCGACAATCTGCCGTTCTTCGCGCTGATTGCGGCGACCGCGGACGGCACCACGCTGGTGCACGACTGGGTTTACGAGAACCGGGCGATATACCTGACCGAGCTGACCAGGCTGGGCGCCAACGTGCAACTGCTCGATCCGCACCGGATCGCCGTAGAGGGTCCCACTCGCTGGTCCGGTGCCGAGGTGATCTGCCCGCCGGCACTGCGGCCGGCGGTGGTCATGCTGCTCGCGATGCTGGCAGCCAAGGGCACCTCGGTGCTACGCAACGTCTACGTCATCGACCGCGGCCATGAGCAGTTGGCCAGTCGGCTCAACCTGCTGGGCGCCAACATCCAGACCTTCCGCGACGTCTGACCCGGCAGCAGAGGGCCGTGCCCGAGTCGGGCGTTCAGCCCTCGGCAATCCGTAGGCCGCCCGCGACCCGTCCGGGACGAGATCCAAGTAGGACCCGTCTTCACGAATCACCTTTGCGACGAACGGACAGTCCGGTAGCACCTGGCGATGACGAGCACGCAGGTCGTCCAGGACGCCGCGGACCATCCGCGAGCCGAGGCCACGGCCGCCTACTTCCGGGTCGATCTCGGTGTGCGGAATGCTGATCGCCTCGCCCTGGTCGCGGTAGTCCGCAAGGCCGATCATGCGCTGGCCGATGTAGAACTCATAGCGCTGTGCAGCGGTGTTCGTCTCGAGTCGGGCTTCATCACTCACGTCGGCACAACACCCCGAAGCCGTAGACGATTCCGGCCGGTCCCTGCGCACCGTCGAAGCGTGCGCATCAGGATGATGAGCACGCCGACGATGACTGCGAAGGTTTAGGTGGAGCTCGGCGTGAAGCCGACCAGCTGGACCCGGGCCGAGTCGGCCTTGCGACCGGTATCGAACACGACGTGATGCCCGTCGCGCACGCTGATCGCGTCGAGGTAGACACCGCGACCGTGATACAGCGGGTCGGTGACGTACCGCCAGCGCAATTGCACAGTGCCGGGCGCACCGGTGAGATCCGCGCTGGCCTTCAGCCACTGGTGCCCGTCATACCCACTCACCGACCCGTCTGTCGGGTAGTTGGTGTGTTTGTCCCGCAAGGTGAACGGCACTTGGGTCCAGGTCGTTCCCCCGTCGCGGGACTGCTCCAGATAGAGGATGTCCGACCCGGGTTCGGTGTCGTACCAGACCGAGAAGTTCACCTGGCCGTCGTGCTGCAGCGTGGTCGGCACCGTCACCGTCGAGGTGGTCGCGTCCACCATCCCGGAGTACCAGGACGTGCTTCCCTGCGCGGGATGCACCGCCATCGCTCGGGCGAGGTCATCGGTGATGGCGCGGCGCACCGGGTTGGTCGAGCCCCAAGTGCGGCTCGGGTGCACCGCGTTGGTCAGCAGGATCGAGAACGACTTCGTCGTCGGGTCGATGACGATGTCCGTGCCGGTGAAGCCGGTGTGCCCCGCCGTGTAGGGCGTGGCCAGGGCGCCCATGTACCAGTGCTGATAGAGCTCGAAGCCGAGGCCGTGGTTGTCACCCGGGTAGGCCTGGTTCAGGTTGGTGAGCATTCCGACCACGGCCTGCTGGGACAGGATTCGAGCGTGCCCGTAGGTGCCGCCGTTGAGCATGGTCTGGGCGAGGATGGCCAGGTCGTGCGCGTCGGAGAAGACACCCGCGTGGCCAGCCACTCCTCCCAGCGCCCAGGCGTTCTCGTCGTGCACCACGCCGCGCACCATGCCGCGGTCCGGCACCGCCTCGAACTCCTCTGCCGCGATCCGCGGCAGGAGCCTGGCCGGCGGGTTGTACATCGTGCTGGTCATGTGCAGCGGGGCGGTGATGCCGTCGCGGACCAGCACATCGAGGGTCTTGCCGGTGATCTCCTGCGCGACGAGTTGCATCGTCATCATGTTCAGGTCGGAGTAGATGTAAGTGGTATTCGGCGGGGCCTGCGGAGTCGTGTCGAGGATGCCGTTGATCCGCTGGTCGGCCGGCAACGTCCACAGCGCGGGAGTGGGATCGGGCTGCAGACCCGAGGTGTGCGTGAGCAGGTTTCGAATGGTGATGTCGCTCTTGCCGTGGCTGGCGAACGCCGGCAGGTACTTGACGACCGGCGCATCGAGATCGAGTTCGTGCTTGTCGATCAACTGCATCGCGACGATCGAGGTGAACAACTTCGACAGCGACGCCAGGTCGTAGATGGTATTCGTCGTCGTCTTCACCCGCTGGTTCTCGGGCAGCTTCGTCGTCGCGTCGGCGTAGAGCACGGAGTAACCGTGCGCCGTGTTCGACACGATCGTTCCGTCGTGGCCGAGAAGTGCGACCGCTCCGGGGAACAGCGGGTGATTGCCGGTGCCTTGCGGCAGCATCCCCGCTTCGACGTCGGACGGGATCTTGGCGATCGGGTCGGGGAGCAATCCCGCCGACCGGGCCGAACCGGTGCGCAAAGTCTGCGCCGGCCTGCCGAGCATGGAGTACAGCGCGTCGGCCGGCGCCGGAATCGTCTGCACAGGTGAATTCTCCTCGACGCCACCAGCGCCGGGATGCGCGGTGGACGGTGTGGCGGTTGCCAATGCGGCAACCAGGCAGCCGACTGCCAAGGCTGCGCAGGCGGACAGGTTTCGCTTCATCATGCTCAGGGGCCCTTCGCGTGGGGGATCAGCAGGTCTAGCGGTAGAGCAGGTAACGCGCGCGCATCGCACGGAACTGCGCGACGTCGTGCTGCCAACCGGCCACGATCTGGTCGGCCGACTTGCCCGCGTCGACGCCGGTGCGAACCGCGTCGCTGCCGGACAGCTTGTCGATCCAGTACGGGTCGATGGAATCGCCGGTGTCGTACCGCCAGGCGAAGTCGGGGTACAGCTTGCGCAGCGCGACGAGCATCGTCACCGCGGTCCGGACCGGGTCGAACCTGCCCGGGTCGGTGACGTAGGTCTGCACCCCGCGGCACACCTCACCGACGTAGGCGGCCGACGTAGGCACGAACGCGGTCTCCCGGAACTCGGCTCCGGGCAGGCGTGCTGCCCGCAGCGCGGCGGTCCACTGCTCGTCGACGTACGGCGCGCCGATCAGCTCGAACGGCTGGGTCGTGCCGCGGCCCTGCGAGAGGTTGGTGCCTTCGAAGTAGCAGGTACCGACATACACCTGGGCGCTGGACACCGTCGGGATGTTGGGCGACGGCGCCACCCATTTCAGTCCGGTGTCCCCACCTTGCTGATCGCGTCGCCACCCCTTCATCGGAATGACGGTCAGGTCGAGTTGGTGCCCACCCGAGCGATCCGGCACGAACTCCGTGGCGAACAGCCGGGCCAACTCGCCGGCGGTCATGCCGTGCTGCTGGGCGATCGGCGCCTTGCCAATCCCTGTCTCCAGCTCGACCTTCAGGGTGTGGCCGCTGACCCGCTCGCCGCCGATCGGGTTGGGCCGGTCGAGCACGAAGAACTTCCGCCCGGACGCAGCACAGGCCGTCATCGCGTCGTACATCGTCCAGATGTAGGTATAGAACCGGGCGCCGATGTCCTGAATGTCGAACACCATCGTGTCGATCCCGGCGGTGTCAAACGTGTCGACCATCGACTGCCACGTCTTGGCGTACAGGTCGTAGACGGTCAGGCCGGTCCGCGGGTCGACGCTGGTGCCCTCCGAACTACCCGCCTGGGCAGTGCCGCGAAAGCCGTGTTCGGGGCCGAAGACGGCAACGAGGTCGACCTTCGACGAGGCGTGCATGACGTCGACCTCGTGGTCGAGAGACGTCGTGATGCCGGTCGGGTTGGACAGCACGCCGACCTTCAGGCCGTGCAGGGCGGCGTAGCCCGACGCGACCAGTCGTGCCAGGCCGGTCTGCAGCCCGTGGCCGCCCGGCGGATGGCCGTGTCCGGCGGGTTCGGGCGCGGCGCCTGCCGGTGCCGCGGCAGCAACGCCGGCGACGCCGGCGGCGAGCACCGCCGAGGCGCCGAGGAAGCTGCGGCGCGCCACGGTAGGCGAGTCACTGGGGGCGGGCTCACCGGCAATCCGGGCAGCGGCTTTCGTGGCGCGTCGCAGCTTGGCCATGGATCTGGGGGTATCCATACCTGCGACGCTAGGACCGTCCCGGTGGCCGGGTCAATAGATTGGACTAGACAAATTTCTGTGAGATTTGGCCGCGGCTGGTTTTCTCGTGCTCGTCAGCCGGCAGGGACTCGGATGCTGGCGACGGCCGTGCCGTTCAGGCTGCCCAGCCACACCGTGCCCCGGCATGCACGGACACCGGTGACCATGTGGAAGTCCGTGGCCGGTGCCGCGAGGTCGTGCACCAGACGCCCGTCGATGTCGTAGGCCTGCACACGCACCACCCGCTTCGGCTTGGGCAGCAACCGGCTCGGCAGGCTCCACAGGAACGAACGCAGGAACCCGGGCTTGGGTAGCAGCAGGTCAAGCACCGGGTCGCGCGGGGAGGCGATACTGACCCAGATAAGGCCGTCGTCACCGGTCGAAATGTTGTCGGGGAAGCCGGGGAGCGAGTCGGCGAACAACTGCGCGCTGCCGGCACGTTCACCGGTGAGCCAGTGCCGACGTAGGCGGTATCCGCCGGTTTCCGCGACGATCACGCTGGACTCGTCCGGCGCCAGCGCGACTCCGTTGGCGAAGGCGAGTTCGTCCAGCAGGACGGTCACGGTTCCGTCCGGGTCGCGGCGCATCAGTCGACCCGTCTCGGAGTGCTCCATCAATTCCGCGATCCAGTCGGCCAATCCGAAGCGCGTCGAGGAATCGGTGAAGTAGATCGTGCCGTCGGCGGCGACGGCGGCGTTGTTGCAGAACATCATCCGGACCCCAGCCACCTCGGTGACGAGCTCGGTGATCGCCTCGGAGTCGAGATCGATGCTGAGTAGTCCGCGGTAGGCGTCGCACACGATCAGCTCATCGTTCGACCCCCACTCCAAGCCGAGCGGGCGGCCGCCGGTGGACAGGAGTTCCTCGACATCGCCGACCGGCGTCACGCGCAGGATCCGGCCGTCGGCCAATCCCGTCAGGACCCTGCCGATGTCGTCCACGAGTACGTCCTCCGTGCCCGTGCCGGGTACAGGGATCACAGTGATTTCGACGGTTCGCGGCGTCGAATTCAATCCCCGCGGCGGCGGCGTCCATCGGTGCGGGGTGATACGCGGCTTGGGCACCGGATCACCGTAAACCCGCATAGGACGAGGTGCGACGGACTGCTCGAACACGCTGCCGACAAGATGCAGTCCACGAACTCCGCGTCGAAGAAATTGCACCTGGTGAACGTGCACCCGTCAGTGCCGACTCGCGGAACTGCGCGACGTTGCGCCGGACGTCCTAATCCTGTTCGCCGTTCCGCTCGACTAGCTCGTAGAGCGGGCCGGCGGGTGCGCGGAAGTGGACGTAGCGCTCCTGAGCGTTCTGAGTGACTCGGCCGACCTCGACGTTCGCGAGCGACAACTCGGCGATTGCTGCATCGAGATCTTCGATCAGGAACCCGATCGACCTTGCCGTATCGCCCATCGCGCCAGGTTCTGAGACCGCGAAGTGCGAGCCATCTGCAAGCCGAAATAGATCAGCTTCCACCCCGTCGACCTGCACGGAGGTCAGCGACAGAATCTCGCGGAGAAACCCTGTCATCTCACGACGCTGTCTGGTGGCACTGCCGGCGAAGGCCAAGCCAAGGATGTTCATCACTCGATCCTGTCATCGGCGCGCCTGGATCGCGCGACTCGTCACGCGGGCTTCGGGCGGCGTCGGACGAGATGGCGGGCCGTGCGTTCGACAGGGTGCCATGGCGGTTGCCAGGCTCGACGTGGCGGGACGGCCCTGGTGGTCGTGAACGGAGGACCGGTACGGCCGCGAGAGGCCTACTCGGTCGACATTTAACTGCAGTTCGCTGCTCCCTCATCCCGCGACGGTCCAACCGAGAACACCCGTGCAGGAAGACTGGCACCGAGTCGCTAGGCGGCGGGTTGGGTGTCGTGCATGCGGTTGCGGATGGGTGTTTGTTGCGGGTCGATCCGATCTTCTGATCGCTTCGTCGGTTCCTCGCGGACCCCTCGCTCCGCGTCGGGGCCCACTCTGAACCGAACCCCTCGCGTCGCTCGGCCGCAAGCGCTCCTTCGTCGCGCGCGGGCGATCTGCTCTTCGCGCAAGCGCTCATCCCCGTGTAGTCGCAGCCGGCCATCACACACCCACCGTCACGGGCCGCGAGGGCTCGGCGTTGCATCGCGGACGCGTTCCGTCTTGCTCTGCCGTAGCCGAGGATGCCGTCGGTGTCGATGACGACGGG
>JBPCMU010000078.1:0-4575 GCA_051001975.1 Jatrophihabitans sp. | reverse complement strand
TAAGCGCGCGAAGAACCGCGTCCACGTCGACTTGGTCGATCCTGACCCGTCAGCTATCGACAAACTGGTCGCGCTCGGCGCGACCGTCGTTGGCAATCACCGTTTGGGCAGCCATCGTTGGACGGTCCTGCAGGACCCCGAGGGCAACGAGTTCTGCATCGCGGAGAGGAGCTTCACCGGCTAACCCCGTCCGAACAGCACCGGTGCCCCTTTTTGCGCATGCCGATCCTACCTACCGGCGCAGCCGAGCGGCTGCTCCGAGATGTATTCGCCCAGCGCGCAAGACAGTGGCTTGGAGGCCCAGCAGCAGGTCGTGCGCTGAACCGATTGCTTTCAGGATCGGCACGCCAGCCTGAATGCCTGCTTGCGGTTGGTCGACCATGACGCAGCGGGGCATGCCAGGACCGAGTCGGAGTACGACCTCGTCTCCAAGCGCGAGGTCACGTCCGATCCAGTCATCTTCGACGAAGCCGACGCCCTCCGTGTTCAGAATGACGTTTGCGCGCAGGCGCGCTTGGTCGATGCGCCCGCCGATGATCTCCTCGATCTGCCGAATTGACGAGGTGGTGATCAGATGGACTCCGCATTCATCGTGATGGCGGGTCGTCGACTCCCTGCGCAGGGTCACGGGTTGCCGGAACGCCACGCTCAACGCTGCCTCGGCGGCTGGGTCGTCGGCCGAGTAGCTGTGTCCGTCCGGCGCCTGCACGATCGGCACCGCCGACCCGTCGGCGGGCACTGTGGAGCGCCATAGCATCGCGCCGTCGATTTTGCGAAAACGGTGCGTCGTCTTGCCGCTCACGATTCCGCCGTCGGACAGGTACATCGCCCACTGGCGGTCATGCTCAACGCCGCGTTCATCGAGGTCAGCGACCGACACGCTTTCACCCGCGGTGGACTTGACCGGGCACCGCGCCAGGCAGGCTACGTGGCCCACCTCTGCGCCGCTCACAGCACGGTCCGGTTTGCCACCCGCAACATGGTCCACACGAACAGGATGACCGACGGGCGTTCTGGAGCCACGACCCGTTGGACGATCCCTGACACAGCCGGGCGCTCGTGCGCCGTAGGATCTCCTCCATGGCACGGACGGACACTGCCTTCCGAGTGATCACTGCCCCGCGTGAAAACATCTACGCCGCCTTCGTCGACCCGGATGCGCTCGTGACCTGGCTCCCGCCGAAGGGAATGACGGGCAGATTCGAGCAATTCGACGCCCGGCCGGGCGGCTCCTACCGGATGGTCCTGACCTATGGCGACACCGCGACCGCGCGGGGCAAAGCAACAGCGGATTCTGACATCGTGGCGGGTCGCTTCATCGCCCTCGTGCCCGGTGTGCGGGTCGTGCAGGAGGTGGACTTCGTCTCCGATCAACCGGGCTACGCCGGCACCATGACCATGACGTGGGAAGTCGCCACAGTCGAGACCGGGACCCGAGTCGAGATCCGCGCCGACAACGTTCCCGAGGGCATCTCCGCAGAGGATCACGCGGCCGGCCTGGCCTCCTCGCTAGCAAATCTCGCGGCATACCTGGAGCGGTAACGCGCGACCGCCGACACTGCTTTGAGCGGAGGCGGCTGAGACCATCCGGCCTCACCAGAAGGTGGATCGGCTATCGGGCAGGCCGACCCGTTGATCGATCGACCGCTGAGACGCAACTGCCTCGCCCAGTCGGATGCCCGAGAAGCGGGAGCGCTGCATTAAGGTCGCAGGAGCAGCTTCCCGCTGACGGCTTTGGTCAGTATGCGGCGGTGAGCCTCGGCTGCGCGATCCAGTGGCAACACCTCGTCTACCGGTACCTTCAGATGCCCTGCCACCAGTTCGTCCAGCGCCGCCTCGACGGCGGCCCGTTGCCGATGTGGTGGCACGGAGCCGGGGAGCAGGCTGACGCCCTTTCCGGTAGAGGGTTCTGAGGTCAAGAGTCGCTTCCGGATCGGACGAGGTGGCGACCAGGACTATCCGCCCACCCATACCCAATGCGCCGACGAGCACCCGCGTAAAGCGTCCGCCAAGCGCATCAAAGGCGATGGTGGGTGCCAGCTCGGCAAGTTGGACGGCGAGATTGTCTGCGTTCGCCACTACCGCCCGATCGGCCCCGGCCTCTGTGATCGACTCAACCTTCTCCTGGCTGCTCGTCTGCCCCCAGACCACAGCTCCTCTGCCCTTCGCCAGCTGGACCACCAGGGATCCGACACCACCCGACGCGCCGAGCACGATGACCCGGTCCGCCTCGCTCACAGGTGCTACCTGGTTGACGAGCCACCACGCGGTCCTGCCGGTCACCGGCATTGCCGCGGCCTGGGCGGGGTCCGCGCTCTCAGACACGGGGATCAGCGCTGCCCTTGGCACCGCAGCCCGCTCCCGGTACAGCCCGTCGCGCGCGGTGCCAAAGTTCGAGGCATCGACGACGTACCGGCGGCCATCCACCACGCCCACCGCCTCGATGCCGGGAATGAACGGCAACGGCTGGCTGCCCCCCGCGACCGTGCCCTGGGTCACCCAGACGTCCAGCGGGTTGACCGCGACGAACTCGATGTCGATGGACACCTCACCGGGTCCGGGTTGGGGTTCGGGGACGTCGTCGATCTGGAGAGCATCTCCGAACCGATGCACGCGCGCGGCTTTCACGACACCGATTCTCGCGCAGTCTGCCCGAGGGTTCGCCAGGGATGACCACCCTCCTGCGGGCCGACCTGCGCGGCCACAACCACGCCGCCCGGCCGCTGTCGAGTCCGCAGCGTCGCCCAAGTCGATGCACTCCCCGAAGCCCGTTCCCTGCCTCCATCCCAGCCTCAGTCCAGCCAGGACCCGCGTCTCACACGAGTCTGTCGATCGTCTGGGCCGACATGCTCAACAATCCTGTCGTCATCGCTTCTCGCCGGGCGGCCGGTCTGTAACCGCAACCGGATCTCGACGCGGCGGCCGTGTCTCAGGGATTTTGATGGTGCGCCAGTGCGAGCCGGCGTCATCGCTGCGGTACAGGTGGGGAGGTGCGTTTCGGGTGGGACCGACCAGGTACGCGGTTCGAGTCGTGATGAAGGTGGGGCCTTCCCACCCGCTGAGCGAGCCGCCGTCGGAGAACAGGTCAGCCCAGTGCTGACCGTCGTCGACGGATGCACTGATGACGTCGCCGGGACCGCTGACGGTGGCGAGCAGGACAGGGTCGCCGGAGGCTCTCAGCCCTCCCGGGTACCCGCAGCCTCACCGGCGAAGGGTATAGCGCAAGGCCACTGAGCCGAGCGAGGTCGAGGCGACGTCGGCCAGCACCAGATCGCGCGGGCGAGGCAGCTCGCGGAACAACCGCTTGCCGGTGCCCAGCAGCAGCGGGTGGACGAACAGGCGCAGCTCGTCGATCAGCTCGAGCCGCATCAGCTCGTGGGTGAGCAGGCCACTGCCGAGGATCACGATGTCGCCCTCGACATTGGCCTTGAGGGCGGCAACCGAGTGCTCGATCGAGTCGGTGAGCACTGTGGTGTGCGCCCATTCCGGATCGTGCAGCGTGGTGCTGGCCACGTACTTCGGTTGTGAGTTGAGACTCGCAGCGATGGGATTGCTGTCCGGCTGGGTTGGCCAGAAGGCGACCATCTTTTCGTACGTGCGCCGGCCGAACAGGTAGGCGGCGGTTTCACCGGGATCCTGCTGGACGATCTCGGCGATGCCGGACGCGTACGGCCCCCCCAGCCACCGTGCTCAAAGCCGCCGTCGCGGTCCTCGTCCGGCGAGCCAAGGCCCTGCATCACTCCGTCGACCGATACGAACTCGACCGCGACCAGGTCTCCCATCGTGCTTTCTCCTCTGCTGACGTCGACCTCCTTGGTCGGCCGACCGCCAGTCTTGCGCGGGCGATGGGTCAGCTGCTTGAACAAAATTGCCATACTGGGCCCATGAACCCGCAGCTGGTGGAGCTCGTCCGGCATCGACCGGTCGGGCTTGACGGGCTCGTCGCTGGTGTCGTCGGGCTCCGCCAGCAAGCCGCAGGAATGATCGAACGACGCCAGCCAGCGGGCAGCCTGACGCTGGTGCGACTCTCACTCGGAGGCCGGATGGCTATCAGCCGCCTTTCCGACGGGGTTGGTGCCGGGCGCAGCTACGCGTCCTTCGTGGTGGGCTTCATGCCGGGCTTCTCGGTCACGCAGTATGCCGGCAGACAGGACTGTCTTCAGATCTACCTCACGCCCCTCGGGGTCTCCCGCATTCTTGCTGTCACCGGTGCTGACCTGGCCCGACGGGTCGTCGACGTGTCCGACGTGGTGCCGGCCGTCAACCACGCGTTCCTCGACCAGCTGGCGGCCGAAACGCACTGACCGGCCCGCTTCGCCCTCGTCGACGCCCTGCTGCACAACCTGGCGGATCGCGGCCGCGAGGTTGATCCAGCGACCGAAGCGCTGTGGCGGCGCATCGCGGCGAGTCACGGTGCGGTGCGTGTCGGCGAGCTGGTCGAGGACTCAGGGTGGAGCCATCGCCGACTCCTGACCCGTCTGCGAGAGCACGTCGGCGTAGGCCCGAAGGCCGCCGCTGCGATCGTACGGTTCGAGCGTTCTCTGCACCAGTTGTCGACCACGGACGCGGGCCTGG
>JBPCMU010000077.1:0-39769 GCA_051001975.1 Jatrophihabitans sp. | reverse complement strand
GTCGATCAGATGGCTGGGCGGCCAAAACTGTCTCTAGGGGTGCTCGGCGAGCCACTCGCCGGCGGTGTGCTCCTCGACCGAGATGGCCGCGAGCACGGCTTGCGAGCAGGCTTTCTCGATCCGAGAGCCGATCAGCGGGATGCTCGCCTTGAGGTCCGCGCTCAGCGAGGCGACTGCCCCCGTCCCGTCTGGACGCAGCCGCAGGCTGCCCTTCATGACGATCGGTGCGCCGGCGAAGGTGACCTCGACGGTGCCGTCCCGGCTGCCGTCGGCGGTCGGTGGACCCCAGTCGTCGACCTCAGTGACGTGGATGCCGTCGCGGACCAGTCCGCGGACGAAGTCAGGCAGATCGTCGGTAGGCATCTGCCGGGTGGTTCTGATCAGCGTCCGGTCGCCGTTACTGGTGATCGAGACGGTGTGCGTCAACGCACCGGTCGCCTCGCATTTGCGGTTCTGGAAGGCCTCGTCCCGGGTCACCTCGGCGACCCGCTCGCAATCGGCCGAATAGTGCAGCTGCGCCTCGATCTTCATAGGTCGAGGAGGTTACCGCCCGGTTGCCTCGGCCGCTGCACGGGTGGGCACCGATCGGATCATTGCGTCGCGTTCGTGCGTCGAGAGCCCGCCCCAGACGCCGTAAGGCTCCCGGGTGCGCAATGCCCAGGCCAGGCACTCACGCACCACCGGGCAGTCATCGCAGACCTGTTTGGCACGCTGCTCACGCTGACGCCGAGAGGGCCCGCGTTCATTCTCCGGATGGAAGAACATCTTCGAGTCCAGGCCGCGGCATGCTGCCTCGACCTGCCAGTCCCAGTTCTCCGCCAAAGGCTGTGGCAGCCGGCTGACTTCGCTCACGGGTGTACCTCCCGAGATCCCTGCGCGATTTCGAGTTGCGCGCGCTCTTGTCTCTAGGTACGTTCCTGCGCCCGCTCTCGGTTCGATTCAGTCCCGAAGCGGACTGGCCGGTCTCTCAGTCGCTCAGTTCGGTGGTGAGCTGGTCCAGCGCCCAGTCCAGGTCGTGCTCGCTGATGGACAGCGGCGGGGCGAGTCGGATGGTCGAGCCATGGGTGTCCTTGGCCAGCACACCGCGGTCCATCAAGGCGTAGCAGACATCGCGGCCGGTTCGGCCGGCTACGTCGATACCGGCCCACAGACCGCGGACCCGGAAGCCGGTCACGGCCGTCGTCGGCAGCGCCGCCAACCGCTCGGCCAGGTGCGCGCCCAGCTCGGTGGCGCGGCGCTGGTACTCGCCGGTCTGCAGCATCCGGACGACCTCGATGCCGACCGCACAGGCCAGCGGGTTACCGCCGAAGGTGCTCCCGTGCTCGCCCGGCTTGAAGACGCCGAGCACGTTGCGGTCGGCGACGACCGCGCTCAGCGGGACGATTCCACCTCCGAGCGCCTTGCCGAGGATGTACACGTCCGGCACGACACCCTCAACGTCGCAAGCGAAGGTCGTGCCGGTGCGGCCGAGGCCGGACTGGATCTCGTCGGCGATGAACAGAGTGTTGCGTTCGGTGCAGAGCTCGCGAACCGCGGGCAGGTAACCGGCCGGTGGGATCAGCACGCCGGCCTCGCCCTGGATCGGCTCGATCAGGACTGCGGCGGTGGTCTCGTCGACCGCGGCGCGCAGTGCGTCGATGTCGCCGTAGGGCACGGTGACGAAGCCGGGCGTGTACGGGCCGAAGTCAGCACGGGCGTCCGGGTCGTCGGAGAAGCTGACGATCGTGGTGGTGCGGCCGTGAAAGTTGCCGGCGGCGACGACGATCTTGGCCTGGTCGGCCGGGATGCCCTTGACCTGGTAGCCCCACTTGCGGGCGGTCTTGATGGCGGTCTCGACAGCTTCGGCGCCGGTGTTCATCGGCAGGACCATGTCTTTGCCGCACAGTGCGGCGAGCTCGGCGGCCAGAGTGCCGAGCTGGTCGTTGTGGAAGGCCCGGCTGGTCAATGTGAGCCGGTCCAGCTGCGCCTTCGCGGCAGCGATGAGCACCGGGTTGCGGTGGCCGAAGTTCAGCGCTGAGTAGCCGGCCAGCATGTCGAGGTACCGCTTGCCGTCCACGTCGGTGACCCAGGCGCCGTCCGCCTCGGCGATGACGACCGGCAACGGGTGGTAGTTGTGCGCGAGGTGCTCCTCGGCGGCGGCGATCTCGGTTCCAGTGCGGGTCTGGGCGCTTTGCGTGGTCGTCACTGCCGGGCCTCCTTCGGACGAAGTTCCAATGTGCAGCACTTGGGTCCGCCGCCAGACTTGAGCAGCTCGGACAGGTCGACCGGAACGGGCTCGAAGCCGCGTCCGGCCAAGGCGTCGATGAGGCCGGTGGCCTGCTTCGGCAGCACCACGTGCTTGCCGTCGCTCACCGCATTGAGGCCGAGCCAGACGGCGTCGTCCTCTGCAGCGAGCACCGCATTCGGGAACATCGTCTGCAGGACTTCCTGGCTGCCCGGGCTGAACGCCGATGGCAGGTAGGCCACCGTCTCGCCGTCCAGCACGGTCAGCGCGGTGTCGAGGTGATAGAACCGCGGATCGACCAGCCGAAGCTGCACCACCGGCAGGCCGAAGAACTCCTGTACCTCGGGCGCGGACGACGGGTCGGAGCGGAAGCCGGTGCCACCGAGGATGCGCCGGCCGACGGTCAGGTAGTCGCCCTCACCCTCGTTGACGAACGCCGGAGCGACGGCCTCCGAGATGTTCTCCTGGAACCACTTCAGGTACAGGGCTTCCTCGCCGGTGCGCTGGGCGTTGCGGAATTTCGGCGCCATCGCACGGTCGTCGACGACGATGCCGCCGTTGGCCGCGAAGACCATGTCCGGCAGGTCCGGAGCCGGGTCGACCGTCTCGACCTGGTGGCCGAGGCGCAGGTAGGTGGCGCGCAGCTCTTCCCATTGCGCGATGGCCAGGTCGGTGTCGGTCGGACTGTCCGGATGCATCCACGGATTGATCGCGTACACGACGTCGAAATAGGTGGGCCGGCACATAAGGTAACGGCGCGGTTGTGCGGTGGGCTGAACCATGATCGGACTCCTCGGACACGGGGTGGTCGTCACGGCTAACGTTAGCGGCGCCCGCAGACGGGCAGCGCCAATCGCATTGCGCAGGAGCGTCACTATGTTGCGTCTTGATAACCTCGACCGGCACATCATTGCGTGCCTCACGGAGGACGCCCGGCGCAGCTTCCGGGATGTCGGCGAGGAAGTCGGACTGAGCGCTCCGGCGGTGAAGCGACGGGTCGACCGGCTGGCCCTCGACGGCGTCATCACCGGGTTCACCACCCAACTCGCGCCGGAGGCGTTCGGGCTGCGGGTTCAGGCGTTCGTCGAACTCTTTTGCCGCGGCAAGACGAGCCCGGCGCAGCTCGCCCGGCTGGCCGCCGCGCACCCTGAGGTCAGATCGGCCTGGACGGTCACCGGCGAAGCCGACGCGATCCTGCTGCTGCATGCCGAGGATATGGGCGATTTGGAAGCGGCGCTGGAGCGGATTCGGGAGCACTCCACCGTCGATCACACGCGCAGCATCATCGTGCTGTCGACCTTGCTGGAGCGATAGCCGGGGGTGGTCCACCGTCTTCGGCGAACGGGAGGCTTTCGCTGCCGAGCGGGAGCTTTCAGTCAGCTTGATCGGCGTGTCGCGACGAAAAGCTCCCTCTCGGCAAAAGGAGGTGACACGAGAACAGACCCAAGAGCCCGACGGAAGAACCCACCCCTCGTCGGCGCCGAAATTCAGCCACGCCGGAACTGCAACCGAATTACTAGACCGCACCACGGTGACGGGTCTAGCCACCAAGGCGATGAGCGCTCGCGCGAAGAGCAGATCGCCCGCGCGCGACGAAGGAGCGCCCGCGGCCGAGCGAAGTGAGGGGTTCGGTTCAGAGTGGGCCCCGATGCGAAGTGAGGGGTCCGCGAGGAACCGACAGAGCGATCAGATAGCAGTACCGACGAAGCGATCGGATGAGTCAGTGCGACTTGGCGATGCTGCGCAGGGCGTCGACGAAGCCCCGCGCGTACTCCCAGGTGACGTAGCGGCTCGGATCGGGGTTGAAGGCGGGCTCGTGGGCGTGAGTGGCGCCGTCACCGAGCAGGGCGTGCAGGTTGGCCTCCATCAGCGACCAGCCGAAGTAGTGCGACTCGCCGCAGTCGGCGCACTCGACGACGACACCCTGGACGCCACGCGGCGCGAGCGTGCTGCGGAACTCGGCGAGCTCGGCGAGATCGGCTGCTACGTCGGCGCGCTCCACGTCGGACAACGGCGCCATCGGCTCGGGATCATCGAGCGCGGAGGCCGGGTCGAAGTCGTCGTCGAGGAACGGGTCCAGCGGACCGTCGGTGGGGGTCACCGGGAGCCGGCCGGGACAGTGCCGAGGGCAACATCGAGGCGGCAGAGGGGTGGTGTGATGCCCGCCGGGTGTGCAGTCACAACCCCACGGTAAACGGCAAAGGCCGGGTGGCGCCAACCCTTGCCACATTCTTGGTCGTAGTCAGCTCTCCGCGATGACCTCGAGCGGGCGGATCCGGGCGGCGCGGGCAGCCGGCCATAGCGCCGCCAGAACTCCGACTATCCCGGCGACGACGACGAACGTGACAGCCTGCGCCCATGGCACTTCGAGGTGGTCCAACCCTTTGTTCCGCAGGCTGTGCGCGAACAGCGAACCGAACGCGAGACCCAGGGCCACACCGAGAATCGCACCGAATACGGCGATGAGCAGCGATTCCAGATAGATGGTCCGCCGCAGCTGGCCACGCACCATGCCGACCGCACGCAGCATCCCGATCTCACGACGGCGCTCCACGACGGACAACGCGAGGGTGTTGATGATGCCCAGCACCGCGATGACGATCGCCAGTGCGAGAAGGCCGTAGAGAATGCCGAGCAGGCCGTCGACCTGGGCCGCTTCCTGCCCCTTGAACTGTTCCTTGTCCTGCACGTCGACGATGTAGAACGAGTCGGTCGCCTTCTCCAGATCTGTGCGCAGCGTCGACAGCTTCGTGCCCGGTGCGGCGTTGATCAGCGCGACGATGTCGGTGCGGCGCGGAGCCGGCGTGAGTTGGCGGAACACGTCACCGGAGACCATCCACGAGTCGAACAGGCCGCTGTCCTTGAAGATCCCGCCCAGTGTCACCGCGACGGTCGCGCCGCCGGGCTGCTTCAACGCCAACTTCTGACCTAGGGTCCAGTGCTTGTCTTTCACGGTGTTCTTCGACGCGATCATCGTGGCGCCGCTCGGTGCGTTGGCGCCGGAGACCACCTTCAGCGGCGCGACTTGGGCCAGGTCGCCGTCAACGCCGATGCCGGAGGAGTCCTTGCCGTCGATCGTCGTGTCGACCGGGTGCAGCTCGACGAACGTGCCGACGCCGGTGACATGTTGGGCCGACTGGGCAGCGGGCAGTGGGAGCGGCAGACCGTCGGTGCCGGTAAGGATGTAGTCCGCCGAGACGCCCTTGTCGACCGCGGCGTTGATGCTGCCCTTCGCCGACGCGCCGATCACCGCGACACCGGCGACCAGGAGTAGCCCGAGGGTGAGCGCGAATGCGGTCGCCGCTGTGCGCCGGGGGTTGCGAACCGCGTTGGAGCGGGCCAGTCGCCCGATCGTCCCGAAGGGCCGTCCGACGATTCGCCCGAGCGGCCCGATGATCAGTT
Source organism: Jatrophihabitans sp. (assembly GCA_051001975.1). Taxonomy (GTDB): domain Bacteria; phylum Actinomycetota; class Actinomycetes; order Mycobacteriales; family Jatrophihabitantaceae; genus DATAEG01. The sequence continues at coordinate 34,143 of JBPCMU010000077.1, read as the reverse complement.
GGGACAGGGCCGGGCTCAGTAGGAGCACGGCAGCCCCGACGCCAAGTAGCGAAACGCCCACCAGACTGGCGGCGGTGGCTGCGTCCGTCGACAGGGCGCCCCAGATCGCGAGCGCGGTGCCGATCACCGCCAACACGCCACCAATGACGTTGCGACGGCGCAGACTGCTGCCCAGGTTCGCGAACTCGGCCCGCATGGCGGCCACCGGCGGGGTGGTGGCGGCACGGCGCGACGGAGCGTTCGCCGAGATCAACGTGACCACGACGCCGACGAGGATGCCGACGATCACAGTGCGCGGCCGAATGTCCAGCGCACCGGAGGGCAGGCCGACGTTCAATGCATTCAGCAGGGCACGGAGACCGATCGCCAGTCCGATCCCGCCGATGACGCCGAGCACACTGCCGACCAGACCGATCACGCCCGCCTCGAAGAGCACCGACCGGCGGATCTGCCCGCGATCCGCGCCGATCGCCCGCAGCAGTGCGAGTTCGCGGATGCGTTGCGCCACGATCATCGAGAAGGTGTTGTAGATGATGAAGGTGCCGACGATGAGCGCGATGAACCCGAACGCCAGCAGGAAGTAGTTCACGAAGGACAGCGCCTTCTGGATGATCGTCTTCGTCTCTTGGCGGATCGTGTCGCCCGTCTTTGCCCGCAGGTCGGCCGGGAGCGTCTTCGCCACCCGGTCGCGCAACTGCTGCTGGCTGATGCCACTGCCGGCCAGATCGACGGCGAGGACATGTGTGCCGTCGGTGAAGAGCTTGATCGCCTCGTCCTTGGGGAACAGCACGCCGACGTACCCGCCGGTCTCGGTGTCGGTCTCGTAGACGCCGGTGATGGTCACGTCCACCAACCCGGCCGTCGGTGTCAGCACCTTCGTCTTCGCGCCGACCCCGAGGTGCGCCTTCTTCGCGGCCCCGCTGTTGATCACGATCTCGTTGTCCGCGGTCGGCGGGCCTCCCGACTTGAAAGTCGGCACGTCGCCCAGCGTCTCCTGCGGGCTGTACCAGATCCCACCCACGCTCGGAGCGCCGCCGTTGTGCACCGGCTTGCCGTCGCGGTCGATCAGGACGACCGGTCCGCCGGCCTCGACCTGCACCTTGCTCACGCCGGGCACCGACTGCAGCGTAGACACCAGGGAGATCGGCACACCGACGCCGCGCGATTCTCGGGAGTCGACGTGCACGTCGACTCCCTTGTAGGCGTTGGCGAAGACCTTGTTGAAGGTGGTCTGCAGAGTGTCGGTGAAGACGAACGATCCGGCGATGAAGGCGGTCCCGAGCACTACCGAGATGACAGTGAGCGCCAGCCGGATCTTGTGCGCGGCAAGGTTGCGCAGCGAAACCTTGCGCATCACGTTGGGGCGCATCACGTTGGGGTGCAGGAGGGTCGCCATGATCAGCTGTCGATCCCGGCCGCGCCGGTGACGGCGCCATCGTCGTACGCCTTCATCTGGTCGAGTACGCGTTCCGCGGTGGGCTCGGCCATGTCGCCGACCACGCGGCCGTCGGCCAGGAACACCACCCGGTCGGCGTAGCCGGCCGCGCGAGGGTCGTGGGTAACGATTACGACGGTCTGGCCGAGCTGATCGACGCAGTTGCGCAGGATGGTCATCACCTCGCCGCTGGAGCGTGAATCGAGGTTGCCGGTGGGCTCGTCACCGAAGATGATCGCCGGCCTGCTGGCCAGCGCCCGCGCGCAGGCGACCCGCTGCTGCTGGCCGCCAGAGAGTTCACTCGGGCGGTGGTCGAGCCGGTCGCCCAGCCCAAGGGTCCTGATCACTGTGTTCAACCACTGCTCGTCCGGCTTACGGCCGGCGATGTCCATCGGCAGCGTGATGTTCTCCCGCGCGGTCAGCGTGGGCACGAGATTGAAGGACTGGAAGACGAAGCCGATCCGGTCGCGACGCAGCTTGGTCATCTTCTTGTCCGACAGGCCGTTCAGTTCTGTGTCGCCCAGCGTCACCGAGCCCGAGGTGACGGAGTCCAGCCCGGCAAGACAGTGCATGAGCGTCGACTTGCCCGAGCCGGATGGACCCATGATCGCGGTGAACCGGCCTTGCTCGAACGCGACGCTGACGCCGTCGAGGGCACGAACCCCGGTGTCGCCGACGCCGTACACCTTCGACACATCGCTCGCCCGAGCGGCGACCGGTCGGCCAGGCGCCCCGTCCGTTGGGGTGGGCACAACTGCTGAGCTGGTCATGGCACCAGCCTGCCCGGCCGACGGGTAGCCGCGCCATCCGGGAAAGTCCTCACTTCGCCCTGAGATTTGTAATGGGGGGGAATGAGCACCAGGACGCAGCGATTAGACTGAGCTACCGGCTGCCGAGGAGTGCTGCGTGAGCATCGAAGAAGAGGTCCCCGCCAAATTCGCCCGCCTGGGCCTCACTTTCGACGATGTGTTGCTGCTGCCCGGCGAGACCGACGTGGTGCCGTCCGAGATTGACACCACGTCGCGGTTGACCCGCGGGATCAGCATCGCCGTTCCGTTGCTGTCTGCCGCGATGGACACCGTTACCGAAGGCCGGATGGCCATCGCAATGGCCCGTCAGGGCGGCATCGGGGTGCTGCACCGCAACCTGTCCGTCGAGGATCAGGCCCGCCAGGTGGACGTCGTCAAGCGCACCCAGACCGGGCTCATCCCGAACCCGGTCACCATCGGCCCGGATGCGACCCTCGAGCAACTGGACGAGGTGTGCGGCGAGTTTCGCATCTCCGGCCTGCCCGTGGTGGACGCCGCCGACCAGCGTCTGCTGGGCATCATCACCAACCGCGATCTGCGCTTCGTCCCCATGGCGGACTGGGCCACCACCAAGGTCGACGAAGTGATGACTCCGATGCCGCTGATCACCGCGCCGGTCGGCATCTCCCATGAAGACGCGACGGCTTTGCTGCGTCAGCACAAGCGGGAGCGGCTGCCGCTGGTTGACGAGCAGGGTCGGCTGGCCGGGCTGATCACCGTCAAGGACTTCGTCAAGTCCGAACAGTTCCCGCTGGCGTCCAAGGATGTGAACGGCCGACTGATGGTCGGCGCCGCGATCGGCTACTTCGGCGATGCCTGGCAGCGGGCCACGACTTTAGTCGATGCCGGTGTGGATGTGCTCGTGGCCGATACCGCGCACGGGCACGTCCGGCTGCTGCTGGACATGGTGCACCGGCTGAAGAGCGACCCGGCGACGCGGCACGTCGAAGTCATCGGCGGGAACGTTGCCACTCGGGCCGGTGCACAGGCGTTCGTCGATGTCGGTTCCGACGCGGTCAAGGTCGGCGTCGGCCCTGGCTCGATCTGCACCACCCGGGTGGTCACCGGCGTCGGCGCACCGCAGGTCACGGCCATCTACGAGGCCGCGTTGGCGTGCCGGCCCGCTGGCGTGCCGGTGATCGCCGACGGTGGGTTGCAGCACTCCGGCGACATCGCGAAGGCAATCGTGGCCGGAGCGGAGACGGTGATGCTCGGCTCGCTGCTGGCCGGTTGCGACGAATCGCCCGGTGACCTCATCTTCGTCAACGGCAAGCAGTTCAAGTCCTATCGCGGGATGGGTTCGCTGGGCGCGATGAGCTCGCGGGAGAAGAAGTCCTACTCCAAGGACCGGTACTTCCAGGCGGAGGTGTCCAGCGACGACCAGTTGGTCCCGGAAGGGGTGGAGGGCCGGGTCGCCTACCGTGGGCCGCTGTCCGCGGTCACCCATCAACTCGTCGGGGGGCTGCGGCAGTCGATGTTCTACGTCGGAGCGCGGACCACCGCTGAGCTCGCCGAGCGCGGTCAGTTCATCCGGATCACCCAGGCAAGCCTTAAGGAGTCGCACCCGCACGACATCCACATGACGGTCGAGGCGCCCAACTACGTTCCCTAGTTGAGTGGTGCGGCAGACTGGGCGCATGCCGGAGACTGTCGAGATCGGGCTGGGCCGTAGCGCCCGCCGCGGTTACCACCTTGCCGAGGTCGCGCTGGTGCCGACCCGGCGCACCCGGGACTCCGCGCAGGTGTCGACCAGTTGGCAGATCGACGCACACACCTTCTCGCTGCCGTTCGTAGCCGCCCCGAGTGACGCGGTGGTGTCGCCTGAGACCGCAGTTGAGATCGAGAAGCTCGGCGGCCTTGCGGTGCTGGACGGGGAGGGGCTGTGGAGCCGGTACGAGGACCCCGCCACCGCATTCAGCGCGTTGCGTGAAGACAGCTCGGACCTGCAGCGCTACCTCGCCGCACCGATCAACCCGAACCTGCTGGCCGACCGGATCCGCGGCCTGCGCGACGCGGGCGTGCGGGTCGCGGTGCGGCTCTCACCGCAGCACACCGTCGAGCTCGCGCCGTATGTGCTCGACGCCGGCGTGGACCTGCTCGTCATCCAGGGCACCGTCATCTCCGCGGAGCACGTCATCGGCGAGGTCGGTTCTGCCGGCAGCAACGCCGCGCTCAATCTGAAGACGTTCATCGCCGAGCTGGACGTGCCGGTGCTAGTCGGCGGCTGCGCCAACTACCAGACCGCCCTGCACCTGATGCGCACCGGCGCCGCGGGCGTCATCGTCGGCTACGGCGCGCACCTCGGCTCGACCACGCACTCGGTGCTCGGCATCGAGGTGCCGATGGCGACGGCGATCGTCGATGCGGCGGCTGCCCGCCGCGACTACCTCGACGAGACCGGAGGCCGCTACGTGCACCTCGTCGCGTACGGCGATCTGCACACCGGCGGCGACATCGCCAAGGCGTTGGCCTGCGGTGCGGACGCGGTGATGCTCGGTGAACCCCTGGCGGCCGCTGCCGAGGTGCCTGGCCACGGGCTGTACTGGGATGCCACCGCCGCACACCCCCGGGTGCCGCGCTCCAGCATCGTCCCGTACGGGTTGGGTGACGATGACCCGCCGAGCCTGGCTGAGGTCATCGACGGGCCGACGTCCGACCCGTCCGGCGAGCGCAACCTGTTCGGCGCGGTGCGCCGGGCGATGGCCAAGTGCGGCTACTCGTCGGTGAAGGAGTTCCAGCGCGCCGAATTGGTGCTCAGCTCCGGCCGCTGACGCCCGGTTTTGGCCGCCCAGCTCGCTATCCGACGGCCGGCGGCCACAAGCGTGCGGAGTTACAGCCAGTCCTTGCGGCGGAACGTGACGTAGAGGAACACGACCAGTACGACCATGATCGCGCTGCTCACCAGGAACCCTGCATTGTGGCCGAATCCGGGGTACGGGATGTTCTGCCCGTAGAACCCGGTGACTGCGGTGGGCACCGCGATGATGGCCGCCCACGACGTCAACTTCTTCATGATGGTGTTCAGCCGTGCGTCGGCGAGGCTGAGGTTCGTCTCAAAGACCGAGGTGATCATGTCGCGCAGCGACTCGGTCCACTCGGTGACTCGCAGCACGTGGTCGTACAGGTCGTCGTAGTACGGCCGTAGGAACGGGTCGGCGTCCTCGTCGCGGCGAGCCAGTGTGCCGACGACCTCCCGCATCGGCAGCACCACCCGGCGCATCTGCACGAGTGTCTTTCGGAACTGAAAGGCCCGGCGCTGCGTCTGCCGGTCCTGCGACTTCTCGGCGAACAGCCCGTCCTCGATCCCCTCGATGGCGTCGTCGAGTTGCTGAACGGCTTCGAAGTGACTGTCCACGATCAGGTCGAGCAGTCCGTGCAGCAGCCCGCCCACGCCGTGGGCGACGACCGCGGTGGACTCATCCCAGCGCTTCAGCAATGGCTCCAGATCGAAGACGCCGTCTGGGCGGACGGTGACGAGTGCCTTCTTGGTGACGAATGCGGATACTCGCGCCTGGCGCAGGTCGCCGGTCTCCGGATCGATGGACAGTCCGTACGCGGTGACGAATTTGAACTTGTCGTAGTGGTGCACTTTCGGGCGTTCGTTCTCGGCCACGGCGTCCTCGATGACGTTCTCCTCGAGGGACAGTTCGTCGGCGAGGGCCGCCAGTGCGCGGTCGCCCGGCTTGCTCAGGTCGACCCACACCAGGCATCCATCCTCGGCGATGAAGTCGGAGATGCGCTCGAACGAGAAGTCCTCCTCGACGACTTTTCCCTTGCGCCAGGCCCGGCTGCGGAACTCGGTGCCGGAAGTTGTGGTGGGACGCGATTCGGTCATGCGCCGAGTCTGCCGCGTACCGTCGCCGAGCATGGGGTGGAACGCCGATCAGATGCCCGACCATTCCGGTCGACGAGTGGTCGTCACCGGTGCCAACTCCGGCATCGGGTTGGCGGCTGCGATCGAGTTCGCCCGCCGCGGTGCGCAGGTCGTGCTGGCCTGCCGGGATGCGGAGAAGGCGACGATCGCTGCCGACCGGATCCGCGCTGTGGTCCCGTCCGCGGCGCCCCGGGTGGTGCAACTGGACCTGGCCGACCTCGCGTCCGTGCGCGCCGTGACCGACGCGTGGCGCGAGCCGATCGACCTGCTGGTGAACAACGCGGGGGTGATGGCACCGCCGGAGCGGATGCTGACCGCCGACGGGTTCGAGCGGCAGTTCGGCACCAACCATCTCGGCCACTTCGCGCTGACCGGGCTGTTGCTGCCGCACCTGCTGGCCGGCTCCCAACCTCGGGTGGTGACGATCTCCTCGCTGGCCCATCGCAGTGGCGGCCACGGTGTGTTGGGTGGGAATCTGGCCGGTCGCTACGTCGCATCGCAGGCGTACAGCAACTCCAAACTGGCCAACCTGCTTTTCGCGATCGAGTTGCAGCGTCGCGCGGCCGCTACCGGGTTTACCAGCACCGCCGCGCATCCCGGGCTGGCGGCCACCAATCTCACGTCCAACCAGGACGGGATTGCCGCGATGCAAGTGATCGGCAAGATTGCTCACCCGATCGGCAAGATCATCGGCCAGTCCGCGCGGGCGGGTGCGCTGCCGACGCTCTACGCGGCGACGGCGGCCGAGCCGGGCAGCTACACCGGTCCGGGGTTGTTCGAGGTGCGTGGTGCCCCGCGCCCGGCCCGGGTTGCGAAGACGGCCGCGGACCCGCAACTCGCGGCCGACCTGTGGGGGCTCAGCGAGGAACTGACCGGCGTCACCTATCCCTGGCCATAGACTGCTCGCCGTGGAACCGGATGTCGTCGTCGTCGTCGACTACGGGGCGCAGTACGCGCAGTTGATTGCGCGGCGGGTGCGCGAGGCGCACGTGTATTCCGAGATCGTGCCGCACACCATGCCCACCGCCGAGCTGCTGGAAAAGCGACCGAAGGCGATCATCCTGTCCGGCGGGCCGTCCAGCGTCTACGCCGAGAACGCCCCGCAGTCCGATCCGGCGCTGTTCGACGCCGGGGTGCCGGTGTTCGGCATCTGCTACGGCTTCCAGGCGATGACGCAGGCGCTCGGCGGCGAGGTGGCCGACACCGGTGGCAGCGAGTTCGGCCGCACGTCGCTGACCGTGCTCGACCCGGGCGTGCTGCTGCGGGGGCTGTCCGGTGAGCAGCAGGTGTGGATGAGCCACGGCAACGAAGTGACCCGGGCGCCGGACGGTTTCGTCGTCACCGGCCGAAGCGCCGGGGCACCGGTGGCGGCATTCGAGGACGTCGGCCGGGGCCTGGCCGGCGTGCAGTTCCATCCCGAGGTGCTGCACACCGCACACGGCCAAGCGATCCTGGAGAGGTTTCTCTTCGACGTCGCGCACGTCCGGCCACAGTGGACCGAGGCGAACATTATCGACGACCAGGTGGCCGCGGTCCGCTCAGCGGTCGGTGGCAAGCGGGTCATCTGCGGGCTGTCCGGGGGAGTCGACTCAGCGGTCGCGGCGGCGCTGGTACAGCATGCCGTCGGCGAGCAACTCACCTGCGTGTTCGTCGATCACGGGCTGCTGCGCTCCGGCGAGGCCGAGCAGGTCGAGCAGGACTTCGTCGCGGCCACCGGTGTGCGGCTCAAGGTGGTCGACGCACGCCAGCAGTTCCTCGACGCACTGGCCGGCGTCACCGACCCCGAGCAGAAGCGCAAGATCATCGGCCGCGAGTTCATCCGGGTGTTCGAGGTGGCCGCACGCGAGGTGGTGGCCGATGCCGGCGCCCACGGCGAAGAGGTTGAGTTCCTCGTGCAGGGCACGCTGTACCCCGACGTGGTCGAGTCCGGCGGGGGCACGGGCGCAGCGAACATCAAGAGCCACCACAACGTCGGCGGCCTCCCCGACGACCTGCAGTTCGCCTTGATCGAACCGTTGCGGGCACTGTTCAAGGACGAGGTGCGCCGGGTCGGCGAACAGCTCAGCCTGCCCACCGAGATCGTCTGGCGACAGCCGTTCCCCGGTCCCGGCCTGGGCATCCGCATAATCGGCGAGGTGACCGCCGACCGGTTGGAGATCCTGCGCCGCGCCGACGCGATCGCGCGCGCCGAACTCTCCGCCGCCGGGCTGGACCGAGACATCTGGCAGTGCCCGGTGGTGCTGCTGGCCGACGTGCGCTCGGTCGGCGTCCAGGGCGACGGCCGCACCTACGGTCATCCCATCGTGCTCCGGCCGGTGTCCAGCGAGGACGCAATGACAGCAGACTGGACCCGGGTGCCCTACGACGTGTTGGAGCGCATCTCCACTCGCATCACCAACGAGGTACGCGAGATCAACCGGGTCACCCTCGACCTGACCAGCAAGCCACCCGGCACCATCGAGTGGGAGTAGTGGTTCTTGCTCGCTGGGACCGTCTCGTTGCGCTGTTGATTGGGTTTCCGGCGTGGATACGCGCTGTTGACCCGCTGAGCTGCTCCTCGCTCGCGCGGCTGTGGTCCGTTCGGGGAGACAGTCCGTAGCTTGGCCTTGCCGCTGTCGGCTCAGGAAGAGCCGGCGCCGTGATGAGTGCGCGGGATTACGCGCTGGCGGATTCGTCGGCGGCGGTCTTGGCCCGGTGTGCTTGTGGGCTCTCGCCGTAGCGGCGCTTGAAGGCGGTGCTGAACGTGAACGGGCTGCTGTAGCCAACCTTGCGGCCCACCGATCCGACCGTTGCCGACGGGTCGAGGAGCAGGTCGGCGGCCAGCGCAAGGCGGTAGCCGGTCAGGAAGGTCATCGGCGGTTCGCCGACAAGATCGGTGAACCGGCGTGCCAGCGCCGCCCGGGACATGCCCACCTCACCGGCCAGCGACTCGACCGTCCACGGCTGGGCCGGGTTGTGCTGCAGTACCCGCAATGCGTGGCCGACGACCGGATCGGTGTGCGCGCGGTACCAGGACGGGGCGGCCGCTTCCTGGCGCGCGAACCAGGTGCGTAGCGCGGCGACGACGAGCAGATCGAGCAGCCGATCGAGCACTACCTCTTGGCCGAGTTCGTCCTTGCCGATCTCGTCGGCGAGCAGCGGGATCACTGGGCAGTCCCAGGTGTCCCGGTCCAGCACGATGAGCTGCGGGAGCGCGTCGATCAGTCGCCGGCTGATCTCACCGTCGGCCTGGTACGTGCCGGTGAGCAGCGCTGTCTCGCCGTCCGCGTTGTTGCCCCAGGTGCGCACCCCCAATGCCATCTCCTCGGCCAGGCTGCGGCCGTCCGGCGTGGTGCAGTGCTGCCCGGGATGAATGATCACCTGCGGTGCGGTGCGCACGTCATCGGCGACCGTGTACGGCTCGGGGCCACCGACCAACGCGACGTCGCCGGTCTGCACCTGGCGGGGCGCGCCCTCGTCCGGCCGGATCCACGCGCTCCCGCGCACCACGGCGACGACGGTGAGCGGTGCCTCGTCCTGGATCCGCAGTGACCACGGTGGGTCGAGGATCGAGCGCAGCAGGAACGCGCCTCGCGCGCGCGGGCCGTCGAGGAAACCGACCAGGGCGTCCATTGCAGGAATTGTAGACGCTGGGAGATGCCGTCGAGTCGGAGAGCTATGTCGTGTCTTGGCAATGCGCCGTTGACTCCTAGCCATGACGGCAACCACGAGAAATGAGACGACCATGATCGACGGATACCTGCGCACGGCCACGCTGGTTGCGGCGATCGGTGCCGGCCTTTCCGGCGGCGTCTTCTTCGCCTTCTCCACGTTCATCATGCCGGCGCTGCGCAAGCTCCCGGACTCGCAGGCGATCTCCGCGATGAACTCGATCAACAAGGAAGCACCGAATGCCTGGTTCATGACCGTGCTGTTCGGCACCGCTGCGTTGTGCGTGCTGCTCGGTGTGCAGGCTGCTCGCCGGTTCGGCCAGCAGGGCGCGACGTACCTACTGGTCGGCAGCGTCGCGTATCTGGTGGCAATCGTGCTGACGGTGGCTTACCACGTGCCGCAGAACGACGCGCTCATGCAGGTCGACCCACAGGCGGCCGGCGCGGCGGCCACATGGTCGCACTATTACACCGGCTGGACCTCGCTCAACCACCTGCGCACGCTCGGCTGTGTGGTCGGCGCGACGTTCTTCACCGTGGCATTGCGCTCCGACGAAGCGTGACCCCCGGTGGATCATGTGAGGATTCGACGGGTCTGGCCGTCGAATCCTCACATGATCAACTAGCCGACGTAGTCGATCTTGATCTGCCCATTCGTCAGAGTCGCATCCACGGTGATCACCCTGTTGCTGTCCTGACCGACCGCCGGGCTGGCCACGTCCCTGTTGAAGTTGTAGCCGCTGTGCAATTCGTTGCCTTCCACCGTCACCGTGCCGAAGTGGATGTCGGTGTGCACCACGACGGCGAGCGACCGAGGAATCACGATGCGCACTTGGCCCGCGCCCATCGTCACTTTCACCGTCCGGGCCGCGTCTACCGATCGGATCGACGAGAGGTCCAGGGTGCCGCGGCCGAACGCGATCTTGTATTGGCCGGACACCGCGCTGCTGGTGTGCGGCGTCCAGGCGCGGTCGCCCCAGCCGTTGTGCAGGCTGGCCGGCGAGGACCCGAACGCGATGAGTCCGACGGCGACCGGTGCCAGCCAGGCCACGTAGTGCCACGGCGCGCGGCGCGTTGCGGCGCCGACGATGAGGCCGCCGAGCACGATGGCACCGATCGTCCAGAAGTATGTCGCGAACGGGATGCCATGCAGCCAGTCGATCAGCGCCAGCGTCACCACAGCGGCGAATGCAAGCGCACAGACGCTGATCCGGATCGGGAACGTGCGGCGCCGGCGCTCTCGACCGCGCGAGCGGGACTCCTCCATCCATTCGCGCAACTGGGAGCCACCCGACGGTGACGGTTCAATCGGCGGTACCGCCCAGGGCCGTTCCGGGTCGCCGGACAGCGGGACCGTGGACTCGTAGGTGGACGGATAGTCGAGTGGGGCGGTGCCCACACTTGCGGCTGGGGAGTACGGCGGGCCGGGCACGGCTGTTTGCTCGGTGCGGTCGGCCCGACGGGACAACACGAACAGCAAGACCGCGGTGACAATGATGGCCGGCCACAGAGACGGCGGTGCCCACCACGAGAAGCCGATCACCCAGATGACGAGGACGGTGCCCGCGGCGACCAGGCCGAACGGAATCTTCCGGCGGCGCGCCTCGGCGATACCCCGGTCCAGCGTGGATGTGGGCGCGCCCTCCTCGGGAATGGCCAACCACATCAGCAGGTACAACAGGATGCCGGCGCCACCGAAGACGGCGAGCACCGCGATCAACACCCGGAAGATGACCGGGTCGACGCCGAAGTACGCACCGAGGCCGCCGCAGACGCCGACGCCCATCCGGTCGGTCCGGCTGCGCCGAAGCAACCGCGGCGGTCCCGACCCAGGGCCTCGGCCGGGACCGCCGGGCTCGCCCGATCCGCCACCGGGTGGCGGCGGGGATACGGAGGGCGGCAGGTCGGCTGCCGGGGCCTTGCTCGGGGGATCGCTCTGCGGCGGCTGCGTGTCGTCCATGGTCGAGGTCATGCCTAGCAGCTTGCGCTGCGCCAGGCACGTACTGCATCGGTGAGCACCCTGGTTTTGCCCTGATGCCATGCCGCGGGCGCAGGCCGAGACATCAGGGTCGGTCCTGATGCGGTCACGACCGCTGAGCGACCATGATGGAGCAGTGACGACGATGTATCGGCAGGCGGTGACGCGGCCCCACCTGTACCGCAACACCGGTGATGCGATCGTCGGTGGAGTCGCGGCCGGCCTCGCCGAGCATCTCGGGTTGGGCGAGGCTCGTTGGCGCTGGACGATCCGCGCCGCCTTTGCCGCGCTGTGCTTCAGCGGCGGCCTCGGCATCCTGCTCTACGGCGCCTACTGGATCGTCGTCCCGACCGACCCGGCGCACACCGCCGGACGCCGACCGGCCTGGTTGCGCTACGGCGTCGGCCTGCTGGCCACCGGCGCCCTGCTGTGGGCGCTGGCGGTCACCGTCACCGTTGGCCACTTCGCGGTTCCGGTGTTCCTCGCGGTGCTGGGTGGAGCGTTGATCTGGCGGCAGGCCAGCCAGGGTGAGCGGACCCGATGGCTGAGCCTGTCCCGCTCGTCGCTCAGCTCGTCCACCGAGAAGCGGATAGGCCTGGTCAGGTTGGCGGCCGGCGCGCTCATGGTCATCGCCGGCGGCGTGATCATCATCGCCCGCGGCACCAGCCTCTCCCAGATCCGCGACGCGCTTATCGCGATCGTCGTCGTTGCCGTCGGATTCGGTTTGATCACCGGCCCGATGTGGGTGCGGATGGTCACCGAGCTGGCTGCCGAACGGCGCGCCCGCATCCTGGCCCGGGAGCGCGAGGAGATGGCCGCGCACCTGCACGACTCGGTCCTGCAGACACTGGCGCTGATCCAGCGCAACGCCGAGTCACCGCGCGAGGTGGCCCGGCTGGCCCGCGGGCAGGAGCGAGAACTACGCCACCTGCTGTACGGCGACCGAGCCGCGAAGGGGGCGCTGGCCACCGCACTGCACGCGTCGGTGGCTGAGGTCGAGGACGCCTACGCGGTCAAGGTGAACGAGGTCGTGGTCGGTGATGCCCAACTCGACGAGCACCTCTCCGCGCTCGCGCAGGCGGCCCGCGAGGCGCTTGTCAACGCCGCGAAGCACGCCGGGGTGGCCAGCATGTCGCTCTATGCAGAAGTCGAGGACAGCTGCGTCGAGGTGTACGTCCGCGACCGCGGCGGAGGCTTCGACGTCGACAGCATCCCGGAGGATCGGCGCGGCGTGCGCGGGTCGATCCAGGCCAGGATGGAACGTCACGGCGGTACGGCAACGATTCGCAGCAAGCCCGGCGAGGGCACCGAAGTGCAATTGAGGATGGAACGCACACGATGACCACACCGACTGATGACGCGACCTCGACCGGCGGGCCCACCGTCTTCCTCGTCGACGACCACGGCATGTTCCGGGCCGGTGTGCGCGCAGAGATCGGCACCGATCTGGACGTCGTGGGGGAGGCCGGCAGCGTCGGCGAGGCGATCGCCGGGATCCGGCGAGCCAAGCCGGCGGTGGTGCTGCTGGACGTCCACCTGCCCGACGGCGGAGGCGCCGCGGTGCTCGCGGCACTGGCGTCGGAGCTGCCGGACACCCGGTTCCTCGCCCTATCGGTGTCTGATGCGGCCGAGGACGTGATCGGGGTGATCCGGGCTGGCGCCTGCGGCTACGTCACGAAGACCATCTCGGCGGCTGACTTGGTCGATGCGGTGCGACGGGTCGCCGAGGGGGATGTGGTGTTCAGCCCGCGGCTGGCCGGGTTCGTCCTCGACGCGTTCCGCGATGGCCCGGTGCAACCGTCCGTCGACTCGGACCTGGATCAGTTGACGCCGCGGGAGCGTGAGGTGCTGCGGCTGCTGGCCCGCGGATACGCCTACAAGGAAATTGCCAGCGAGCTGTTCATCTCGATCAAGACGGTGGAGACGCACGCCTCGAACGTGCTGCGCAAACTGCAGCTGTCCAGCCGCCACCAGTTGACCCGCTGGGCGGTCGATCGGCGGATGCTCTGAGCGCGCGCCGCCGGGCGGCTGCTCAGGCGAGCAGATCTCGGGTGGCCTCAGCGCAGGACCGGACGCCGGCCAACTGGAAGGCGAGGCGGGTCTCTGCGGCCAGCGTGCGGAGTACATCGCGGACACCGTCGGCCCCACCAGCGCCCAGACCCCACAGGGCCGGTCGGCCGACGAACACCGCCCGAGCTCCGAGTGCCAGGGCGCGCAACACGTCCGTGCCGCGCCGGATCCCTCCGTCGACGTAGACCTCGGCCCGGTCACCGACCGCCTCGGCAATGCTGGCGACCGCATCCGCTGTAGCGATGACTCCGTCGAGTTGCCGCCCGCCGTGGTTGGACACCAGCACGCCCGAGGCGCCGGCCGCCACGCAGGCTTGCGCGTCGTCGGCGCGAAGCACGCCCTTCACGACGATCGGCAACGACGTCTGGGCAGCCAGCCAGCCGATCGAGCCCGGGGTCAGCGAGGCGTCGAACGCGTTTGCCGCGTACTCCTTCAGGTTGCTCGGGTCGTAGGTTCCGGGGTAGCCGTCCAGGTTGCGTACCGACACGCCGTCCGGGAGCACGAAACCGGCGCCGTCCCGGCGGCGCCGGCCGAGGACCGGCGTGTCGACGGTCATCACCAATGCGCGGTAGCCGGCTGCCTCAGCACGCTTGAGCAACCACAGGGTCAGGTCGCGGTCGGAGTGCACGTAGATCTGGAACCATCGCAACCCGTCCGGCACCGCGGCTGCGACATCCTCCATCGACACGGTCGACACGGTCGAGAGCACGTAGGCCGAGCCGGCCGCGGCCGCACCGCGGGCGGTGGCCGTCTCCCCGTCCGCGTGCAGCAACTCGTGGTAGCCGGTAGGTGATACGTGCACCGGTGAGCTCACCGGTGCACCGAGCAGTGTGGTGCTCACGTCGACGGTCTCGACGTCGCGCAACACCCTCGGTCGGATCCGCAGTCTGCTCCAGGCCGCGACGTTGTCGGCCAGGGTCAGCTCATCATCTGCGCCACCTGCAACGTAGTGGTAGCTGGTCGACGGCAGCCCGGAGGCAACGGTCGCTTCGAGATCGGCGAGAGTCACGCGGCGATCATCGCTCGCCGCGGCACACCCGCAAAATGGATTCAGCCAACGCCGGCCCTCGGGCGCCTAGTTCCGCGCGGTAGTGGTCGAGCACGACTCGTTCGCGGCCCAGTTCGACGCGGGTGCCACCGGTGTTCATCCGGGCGGCCTGTACGCGCGCCGATACCGCGGCGCGCTCGGCGACGAGCTGGATGATCGATTCGTCGAGAGCGTCGATCTGCCCACGGAGCATGTCGATCGTGCGCGCGGCCTCAACGGCTGCGGCCGCCTCGTTCTCGGTGTCCTGATCAGTCATCACGGTGGCCATCTCTGTGCGTCCTATCCTGGTCAATGTGGAGATCGGTCGGTGGTCGAGTTGGCCCGCAGACGCAAAAACGCCCCGGCCGCTGCGGCCCGGGGCGTTCGGTGAGTGGTGAGTTCAGCCGAGTGCGCTGGATGCCGCGATGCGGTACCCATAAAAAAACACGCGCTGGTGGCTCGTCACGGAGAAAGAGTGACACGCTCCTCGCCGGGTGCGCAAGCGGAGTGAGATGACTGTCCCATCTTGTGAGATGCGCGGTTAGAGGCTGCGGGAGCCGGACGGCGCCGGTCGGAGGCCCACCGTAGGCTCGACCGCGCGATGATTCACTCACCCACCGACCCGGAAACGGTCGATACTTCCGCCCTGTTCACGTTGCCGTCTGAAGCGGACGATCCCGACCAGCGGCGCCCGCCGCGCACCTCGCTGGCGGTAGATCCGACGACTCTGCTGGACGGCCTCAACGACCAGCAACGCGCCGCGGTCCTGCACATCGGCTCGCCGTTGCTGATCGTCGCCGGCGCGGGATCGGGCAAGACTCGGGTGTTGACCCATCGCATCGCGCACCTGATGGCCGAGCACGCCATCATGCCCGGTGAGATCCTGGCGATCACCTTCACAAACAAGGCTGCCGGTGAGATGAAGGAGCGAGTTGCCTCGCTCGTCGGGTCGCGGGCCAAAGCGATGTGGGTGTCCACGTTCCACTCGATGTGCGTGCGCATCCTGCGCCGAGATGCCGGCAGCCTCGGGTTGAAATCGTCCTTCTCGATCTATGACGCGGACGACTCCCGGCGGTTGCTCACCCTTGTCGGACGCGAACTCGATCTCGATCCGAAGCGCTACCCGGCCCGCGCGCTCGCCGCGCAGATCAGCAACCTGAAGAATGAACTGGTCAGCGCGCCGGCCTGGGCCGATCAGGTGACCAGCGCGCCGGACAAGATCCTCGCCGAGGTCTACACGCGCTACCAGGCCCGGCTCGGCGAAGCGCAGGCGATGGACTTCGACGATCTCATCGCCCGCACCGTCTATCTGCTGCAGCAGTTCCCGGACGTGGCCGAGCACTACCGGCGCCGGTTCAAGCACGTCCTTGTCGACGAGTACCAGGACACCAACCACGCGCAGTACAAGCTCGTCCAGGAGTTGACTATGCCTGCCAAAGCGCCTGGACCGATGGTCGGCGCGCCGCCTGCGGCGGTGAACACACCAGCAGAGAGGCCACCCGGCCAACTGTGTGTCGTCGGTGATGCGGACCAGTCGATCTACGCGTTCCGCGGTGCGACGATCCGCAACATCCTCGAATTCGAGCGGGATTATCCGGACGCGCGCACAATCCTGCTGGAGCAGAACTACCGCTCCACCCAGACGATCCTCACCGCCGCCAACGCGGTCATCGCCCGCAATCCCGAGCGCAAGCCGAAGAACCTCTGGTCCGACGCGGGCGCCGGGGAGAAGATCGCCGGCTACGTCGCGGAGAACGAGCACGACGAGGCGGCCTGGGTCGCGCAACGTATCGACGAGCTGTGTGACGACCACGGCGGCAAGCCCTCGGATGTGGCGGTGTTCTACCGCACGAACGCCCAGTCCCGAGTGTTCGAGGAGATCTTCATCCGGGTCGGCATGCCCTACAAGGTCGTCGGCGGGGTGCGCTTCTACGAGCGGCGCGAGGTGCGCGATGCCTTGGCCTACCTGCGGGTGATCGCCAACCCGGCCGACCTGGTCAGCCTGCGCCGCATCCTGAACACACCCCGTCGGGGGATCGGCGATCGTGCTGAGTCCCTGGTGCAGGCGTTCGCGGAGCGGGAACGGCTGCCGTTCGCAGGTGCGCTCGAAGTGGCCGACCAGGCGCCCGGAATGAACCCGCGTTCGCTGAGTGCGATCCGCGGTTTCACCGAGCTGATGACCGACATCCGCGCCGTCGCAGCCGGGCCCGACGGCACACCGGGCGCCATCCTGGAGGCCGTGCTCGACAAGACCGGTTATCTGCGCGAGCTGGAGGCGTCCCGCGATCCGCAGGACGAGGGCCGGGTGGACAACCTGCGCGAGCTGGTGAGCGTGGCCCGAGAGTTCGAGGAGGCCCGAGCCGGCGCGGAGGAGACGGCGACGCTCGACGAGTTCCTGGAGCAGGTCTCGTTGGTGGCCGATGCCGATTCGGTGCCCGACGCCACCGGCGGGGTAGTCACGTTGATGACGCTGCACACGGCGAAGGGTCTGGAGTTCCCGGACGTGTTCCTGGCCGGCATGGAGGACGGCGTCTTCCCGCACATGCGCGCGTTGAGCGACCCGAAGGAGCTCGAGGAGGAGCGCCGGCTCGCCTACGTCGGCATCACCCGGGCCCGCGAGCGGCTGTTCGTCTCGCGCGCGGTGAGCCGCTCGGCGTGGGGCGCGCCGTCGTGGAACCCGCCGTCGCGGTTCCTCGACGAGGTCCCCGCCGAGCTGATCACCTGGAGCGGCGCGATCGACAAGGTAGGCCGGGCGCCGGCGTACGGCGACGAGGCCGGCACAGGCAGGTACAGCGACCACGGGTACCGCTCGGCGGAGGTGGGCAGCCGCCGGGTGTCGGCGCAGGAGTCGCTCGCCTCGTCCCGGCTGTCCTCGGGCGGGCTGCGCGGCGGCGTCGGCAACCGGGCCATCCCGAACCTGCAGATCGGCGACCGAGTGACCCACGACAAGTGGGGACTGGGCACCGTGGTGGCCAGCCGCGGCACGGGAGAGAGGGCGCAGGCGGAGATCGACTTCGGTTCCGCCGGCAACAAGTGGTTGGTGCTGCGCTACGCCAAGCTCGACAAGCTCTGAGCCCGCCGGATACCTCAGGGGGTGGGGTCGGCGGTGGCGGCGATCGGTTGGCCGGGACGCGTGCTGTTCCAGATCTGCTTGCAGGCGAAGTAGGTCAGGTAGACCAGCAGCACGTTGCGGGCGACGAGCAACGACGAGGCGTAGATGGAGCGCCAGCTCTGCGAGGTGATGTCACCGTAGTAGATCGGAAAGATCAGCTGGGTCATGAATGCGATGAGCAGCAGCAAGATGGTGGCCTTGCGCACCTCGCGGTTGCTGGGTGCCCGGCTGGCCAGGCCGGCTAGCGGCCCGCCCAACCAGAGGATGTACTGCGGGCTCAGCGCCTTGTTGGTGATGGTGACGATCAGCGCGGTCGCGAAGAACAGCCAGCCGAGGGTCTGCACCGGGACCACGTCCTGGGCGCGGGCCCGGAACCACAACACTGCGAGCAGTACCAACCCGATCGCGGTGAACACGGTGGTCAACGCAATCGCGACCGTCACCAGTGGGCCGAAGATCTCCCACGACTGGAACCTGCTCACCCGCAACGGCCACGTCGTCGAGTGGAACGCGCGGGCCAGGATGAGCGGTGAGTTGATCACCGCTTCGATCTGCAGACCACGCTGCGACTGCCAGCGGATGGGCGAGAGCGTGCGGCTGATCCCGCCGAGCAACAGCGATCCGACACCGAGGACCAGTCCGGTCACGACGAACCCGATGACCACCGAGCGGCGATCGTTACGGCGCAGCAGGAACGCCGGCAGCATGAGCGCCGGCCACAGCTTGAGGCCGGCGCCGAACGCCGTCAGCGCGCCGGAGGTGGCCGGCCGGCGGGCCGCGACCAGGATTGCGGTGCCGGCCAACGCAGCCGGCACGAGGTCGAACCGGAAGTAGGCCAGCGGTCCGATGCACGGGACGAACCAGAGCCAGAAGTTGGTCGCGTCGCCGCGGCGTCGACCGTCGGCCTGCCACAGCGTGAAGGTGAAGAAGGCATCGACGACGAGCATCGACAGGGCGAACAGGATGCCGAACCCGAGCTGGTTGAACCCGGCCACCAGGAACTGCGGAAACATCACCAGCAGCACCGGCAGCGGGTACTCGATCAGGGTGTTGTGCAGGGTCCCGTCGGTGACCAGCGTGTGCAGCCGCTGCCCGTAATAGGTCGTATCACTGACGACGGCCTTCTCGTAGGAGGCCAGCAACATCAGCATCAAAGCGCGGGTGGCCAGCCAGCGCAGTGGGATGGAATGGGTCCGGTCAGTGGCCAGCGCCAGTGGTAACCGCAACGGCGGAAGGAACGACGCGCGATGCGCGGCGGCGAGCCGATTCGTGCCCGCCATCCCACCGCCGTCCCGGCCGGATCATCCGATCCGGCACTCCGCTGACCGATTCACCGCGCGGAGCCGAACTCCGCTCATTCGTTGGGATCGTACGGGGGGAGTTTCACGCCGCGCGCGTGCAGCCACGGAACCGGGTCGATCGGCGGGCCGTTCAATCCGCCCCGGTGCACCTCGAAGTGCACGTGCGGGCCGGTGGAGTAGCCCTCGCTGCCTTCCTTCGCGATGATCTCCCCGGCCTTGACCTTCTCGCCGGCGTGCACGCTGTAGGACTCCATGTGACCGTAGATGCTGACATCGCCGTTGCTGTGGCGGATGACCACCCAGTTGCCGAATCCCTCCGCCGGTCCGGCCTCCAGGACAACGCCGTCCCCTACTGCTCGGATCGGTACGCCGTACCCCTTGGCGATGTCGATGCCGTTGTGCATGACGCCCCAGCGCATGCAGAAGCAGGTGGTGATCATCCCGGGGGCCGGGAGGATCCAGGTGCCGGCGACGGTCTGGCCCGGCTTCATGGCGGGCTTGAGCGGCGTGCGCTTCTCGCGGGACACCCGATTCTGTTCACTGGACGCCGAGGCGCCGGATCCAGCGCCGACCTTGAGCGAGTCATTGGTGGAGTCGATCGTCCCGGTGGCCGCCGCGCTGTGCGCCGTGACCTGCTGATGTGTGGACGGTGCCGCAGGGACGGACGTGGCTGCGGTCGCGGCCCCGGCGGCCACCACGACCGCGATGGCTAGCGCCGGGCGGCTGATCGCAAGGCGGATGGGGAAGACGGCAGGCTTCACCAGCGCCGGGACAGCAGCGCGCCATGAGGCGATTCGTGATTCGCGCTCCTTGGCCCTGGCTGCGGACCGGGCAACGCTTGCCGTGCCGCCGAACTGCGCGATGAAATCGCTGGCCAGCAGGGGCGCGGCGACAGCGGCAGCAGGCTCCGTCGTGGTCTCGGACAACCGAGCCAGGAGATCGGACATCCGCAGCACGTCGCCGTCGGAGGTCGTTGCGCGTCGAGCAGCCCTGGCGGGCAACACGGCGTGGCGGCCCACGGTCCTCCTGACTGTGCACAGGCGTGCACGCGCATCGGGCGATACGTAAGGCCAGCGAGATGAGCCGCCGAGAGGTCAGGGGGGCGAGCGGGCCGAGATCGAAACGTAACCTAATCCGCGGTGCGGTGGCAAACCCGTCGCTCGACAGCGATGTGAGCCGCATCGCGGCAGCCCTTCGGCGCAAGGCATACCCTCCGTTCCAACAGGAAGTGCGCGACGAACCCGCGATCGGGTGCGCGAAGCGCGGTTCGGGCGAATTGAGACAGGTGCCGGCCAGGGAGGCTCGAACAGTGACAGTGACCAATGCTGGGAGTGGGACCAGCCACCCGACGACCGGTGGACGAATCCGGGTCGTCGTCGCCAAGCCCGGCCTGGACGGGCACGACCGGGGCGCGAAGGTGGTCGCCCGGGCATTGCGGGATGCCGGTATCGAGGTCGTCTACACCGGTCTGCACCAGACCCCTGAGCAGATCGTCGACGCCGTCATTCAAGAAGACGCCGATGCGGTCGGGCTGTCGGTGTTGTCCGGCGCGCACATGACGCTGTTCGCCCGGACGATGGAATTGCTCAAAGAACGCCTGGGTGAGGACAGCGATGAGGTCGTCGTATTCGGGGGTGGCATCATCCCTGAGGCCGACATCCCTGAGCTGAAGGCGATGGGCGTCGGGACCGTCTTCACTCCTGGAGCGACGATGGAGGACATCGTGTCGTGGGTGCGCGAGCACGTCGGCACGGCCCGAGAGGCCGGGGTCTGACCCGGCCGATCGTGCACACGTCCGCGACACAGCAAGCAATGCACGGCCCGCGGCCCGCGGATGACTGCCGAGAGGAAGCACACGAGTGGATCTGTTCGAGTTCGAGGCCAAGCAACTGTTCCAGGCGCACGGCGTTCCGGTCAGCCTGGGTGAGGTGACCGAAGACGCCGGCGAGGCAGCGGCCATCGCCGAGCGCATCGGTGGCGTCACCGTCGTCAAAGCGCAGGTGAAGGTCGGTGGTCGTGGCAAGGCGGGCGGCGTGAAGGTCGCGAAGACGCCCGCCGACGCCCGCGCTGCCGCCGAAGCCATCCTCGGGATGGACATCAAGGGCCACACGGTGCACCGGGTTCTGGTGGACCCGGGCGCGGACATCAAGCAGGAGTACTACGTCTCCTTCCTGCTGGACCGGTCCAACCGCACGTTCCTCGTGATGGCCTCGTACGAAGGTGGCATGGAGATCGAGCAGCTCGCGGTCGAGCGGCCTGACGCACTGGCCCGGGTCGCCGTCGACGCGCTGGCCGGGGTGGACGAGGCGAAGGCGCGGGAGATCGCCGCGGCCGGCAAGTTCCCTGCCGAGATCGCCGATCAGGTCGCGGCCATCCTGGTGCAGTTGTGGGACACGTTCGTCAAGCAGGACGCGACGCTGGTGGAGGTGAACCCGCTGGCCAAGGTTGGTGACGGCGCGATCGTCGCGCTGGACGGCAAGGTCACCCTCGATGACAACGCCGACTTCCGGCAGGCCGGCAATGCGGCGTTCGCGGACCCGACGGCCAGTGATCCGCTGGAGCAGAAGGCCAAGGAGAAGCATCTCAACTACGTAAAGCTCGACGGCGAGGTCGGCATCATCGGCAACGGTGCCGGGCTGGTCATGTCGACGCTGGATGTCGTTGCCTACGCGGGCGAGCGGCACGGCGGCGTCAAGCCGGCGAACTTCCTCGATATCGGTGGCGGCGCTTCGGCCGAGGTGATGGCCAACGGGCTGGACATCATCCTGAACGACCCGTCGGTCCGTTCGGTCTTCGTGAACGTGTTCGGTGGCATCACCGCCTGCGACGCGGTCGCCAACGGCATCGTTGCGGCGCTGGGCATCCTGGGTGACACCGCCACGAAGCCGCTGGTCGTGCGGCTGGACGGCAACAACGTCGAGGAGGGCCGTCGCATCCTGGCCGCGGCGGCACACCCGCTCGTCACCGTTGTGGACACCATGGACGATGCCGCCGATAAGGCGGCTGAACTTGCTGGAGCAAACGCCTGATGGCTACCGAGCGACGCTTGCGGAGCGACAAGTGAGCATCTTCCTGAACGAGAACTCCAAGATCATCGTCCAGGGCATGACGGGCGGTGAGGGCTCCAAGCACACGCCTCGGATGCTGCGGGCCGGCACCAACGTCGTCGGCGGGGTGAACCCGCGCAAGGCCGGCAGCAAGGTCGACTACGACGGCACATCGGTCCCGGTATTCGGCTCGGTGGCCGATGCGATGGCCGAGACCGGCGCGAATGTCTCGGTGCTCTTCGTGCCGCCGGCGTTCACCAAGGATGCGGTGCTCGAGGCAATCGCGGCCGAGATCGAACTGGCCATCATCATCACCGAGGGCGTTCCGGTGCATGACAGTGCGACGTTCTGGGCGCAGGCAGTTGCCACGGGTAACAAGACCCGCATAGTCGGGCCGAACTGTCCGGGCGTTGCCAGCCCCGGCAAGTCCAATGCCGGCATCATCCCGGCCGACATCACCGGCCCGGGACGCATCGGCCTGGTATCGAAATCCGGCACGCTGACCTACCAGATGATGTACGAGCTGCGCGACATCGGCTTCTCCACCGCAGTGGGCATCGGCGGCGACCCGATCATCGGCACCACCCACATCGATGCGCTGGCCGCGTTCCAGGATGACCCGGAGACCGACGCCATCGTGATGATCGGCGAGATCGGCGGTGACGCGGAGGAGCGTGCCGCGGCCTATATCAAGGACAACGTCACCAAGCCGGTCGTCGGCTACGTCGCCGGCTTCACCGCGCCTGAGGGCAAGACGATGGGACACGCTGGCGCGATCGTGTCCGGCTCGTCGGGCACCGCGCAGGCGAAGCAGGAAGCCCTCGAGGGGGCCGGGGTCCGGGTCGGCAAGACCCCGAGCGAGACCGCTCGACTGATGCGCGAGCTGCTCAGCTAGACCGGGTCGGGAAGACCGCCGAGGGCGCGGCCACGGGTTGCCGTCTGCCCAGGGGCTTTCCGAGTGGCGCGTGGGGCGCTAGGTTTCGGTCAACCTCGCACCCTGTGCGGTACCCATGAGGAGATCGAATGACCAGCACACCGCCCGCGGGCGATCCGTCCGTGCCTTCGTCCGACGAACCGACGCCGGCCCACGCCGCATCGCACCCGACTCCTGCCGATCCGGCGCCTGCCGCGCCCGCGGCCCGGACCGGCTCGTTCGACCCGAAGTCGGTGAACCCGCAGGACTGGGGCATCATCGGCGCCGGCGCACTGGCGTTCATCTTCTCGTTCGTCAGCTACTACACCGCGTCGGTCGGGCCAATCTCGGCGAGCATCAACGCCTGGCACGGCTTCTTCGGTTGGTTCGCGATGCTGTGCGCCGTGGCCGGTGCCGGCATCCTCGCCGCGACTCTCTTCGCGCCGCAGGTGCAGTTGCCCCTTCCGACCCGGCTGGTCACTTCCGGGCTGTTCGCCGTCGCCACCCTGTGCCTGCTGCTCGCGCTGTTCGTCATCCCGGGCAAGGTGTCCGGGGCCGGCGTGAACTACGGCCATGGAGTGGGCTACTGGATCAGTTTCATCGTCGTCATCGTGGGTCTCGTGCTGTCCGTGCTCAGGTTGAAGGCGACCGGTGGCAAGCTCCCGTGGGAGAAGGGCAGCGTCGCCTCCTGACGGTGCACAACGCTCGACGACCGGCGAAGTTCCTGCAGGCGTGCTCGCATGCGGCGCCTGCAGTGAGATAGCGTCTCCAGCGATCCCTACAGCCAGACCCTAGACACAGGCAATGAAGGAGAACTTACTGATGACCGGATACGGAGCGCCCACGGCGGGACCCCCGGCCGCTGCCAAGGCATCGCCACCGCTGTTCGACCTGATCGGCGCAGGCCTCGGCGTCGTCGTCTTTATTCTGGGCTTCCTGCCCTGGTACGGAGCGAGCGGCGGCAGCATTCCCGGCTTCGGTATCGGCTCGGCCGGTGCCGCGGTCATCGTGATGTCCCTGTTCGCCGGTCTCGTTGCGGCTGCCAAGCTGCTCGATCCGGAGGCCAAGCCCGGCTTCGTCCCGATGGCCGGCGCGGTCGCTGCACTACTCGTGACCTTCGGCCTGATGGTCGACAAGGGTGACCAGGGTAAGGGGCTCAGCGTCAAGCTCGGCCTGATCCTGACGCTCATCGTGACCCTCGCCCAGGCAGCCGTCTTCGTCTACTCATGGCTGCAGTCCAGCGGCAAGATTTCCTCCGGTGGCGGCGCGTCTGCCTCGCAGTGGGGCGCCCCGCAGCAGTTCGGTCAGCAGCAGGGCTACGGCCAGCCGCAGCAGCCGCAGCAGGGCTACGGCCAGCCGCAGCAGCAGGCTCCGCAGTCCAACCCGGGTTACGGCCAGTCGCCGACCCCGCCGGCGAACTCCGGCTACGGCCAGCCGCCGACCCCGCCGGCGAACTCCGGCTACGGCCAGGCGCCGTCGAGCGGTTACGGCGCGCAGCCGTCGCAGCCCTCGCAGCCCTCGCAGCCGTCGACCGGTTACGGCCAGCCCTCGGGCGGCGGCTACACGCCCCCGTCGGCACCGAGCACGCCGCCGTCGACTCCGCCCAGCACGCCCCCGTCGACCGGCTACCAGCCGCCGAACCAGGGTGGGTACGGCCAGAGCTGACACAAGCGCAGTCATCAACTGGACGCGTCTCCCGGGTCACCGGGGGGCGCGTCCAGTTGCTTTGTGCCTCCCGCCGCGGCGCGCCTTCCCGACGGGTCGCCGTCACTTTGCTTGCCTGGGACGGTGAGTGAGCGCCGTCCTTCGTCTGCCGCGCGCCAGCCGGCCCGAGGTCGGCCCGCGGGGCAGGTCCGAGTGCGCCCACCGGGTGCGCCGCCGCTCGGCTCACGGCAGAAGTCGCCGACCAGTCCGGGCGGCGCGAAGACCAATCGAGCCGCAAAGTACGGGCCGGCGAAATCGCGCCCGGTGGCTGCGACGATCCCGACAGGCATTCCGCAGCCGATTGCCCGCTCCGCTCCGTTGGCCGCCGCATGGACCGGATTCGGCGCCGCCATCGTCGGCGCCTTCGGCGCCGTCCTCGGCTCGCTGCTGTTCTGGATCCCGGATGCGGCCGCTACCGGCTCGTCCGGGTCCACGGCGCGGGCCGGCGTATTGACGTTCCTCGCCGCGCAGCACGGCGGCGTGGTCATCACCGGTGTCTCGATGTCGTTCGTCCCGCTCGGCCTGACCTTCCTGGCCGGCTGGCTGTGTTGGCGCGCGGCGCGGGTACTGGCCGCGCTCCCGGTCGTGATCGCCGAGACCGATACCGCGCCGATCGCCCGGCTGCTCGCGGTGCACGTTGCCGCCTACGCAGTCACCTGCACGGTGCTGGTGCGGTTCGCGACGGTGGGCACCAGCAGGGTCGGGGTGCTCGGTGTATTCCTCGGTGCGGTCGTCGTCTCGTTCGTCTTCGCCGGGTCGTCGCTGGTCTCCGGGTCGGCCGTCGGCCGGCGCTGGTACGCCGCGTTGCCCGGCGGTGTGCTGGCCCCGCTGCGCGCCGGGATCGCCGCTGCCGCGACGATGATCGGCTTCTCTGCGCTGCTGGTCGCTGGGGCCACGGTGCTGCACGCCGGTCGCGCGATGCAGCTGATCAGAGGGCTGGGCGGCGGGCTCACCGGATTGCCGGTGGCCGTCCTTGACGCGTTGACCGCACCCAACGCCGTAGCGGCCGGCGTCGCCTACCTCGCTGGTCCCGGCTTCGCGGTCGGCACCCACGCAAGCTTCTCGCCATTGCACACCGCACCCGGCATCGTTCCCGGCTTCCCGGTACTCGCCGGCCTGCCGAGTGGACAGCACTCCTCGCCGGTCGTCTTCGCCCTCATCCTCGTCGCGTTCGGGTGCACCGGCTGGGCTGCCGCCCGGCCGCTGCGCGAGCAGGCGACGCGCCGCTGGGCCGAGGCACTGCGGGCCGCATTGCTCACCGCGCTCGTCACCGCGACCGTCCTCGCCGCGTTCGTCGCCGCGGCGGGAGGGTCCCTCGGGCAACACCGGCTCGCCGCGGTCGGCGGCTCACCGATCCGGGTGTGGGCGGCGGTGTTCGTCGAGATCCTGGTGGTGGCCACGGTCGGGGTCGTCGCAACGAAGGTGGTTACGCTGCTGCACCACGCGGAGCCGGCCGACCGTCCCGTCGGCAAAACGCAGGCGGCACTGGCCGGGAGCATCGTGCCGGACCCGAGCATGCAGACCGACGAACTGCCCGCGGTGGACGACGTCTGCGCCGGTGCCGAGGACGACGACGACCGGCCGGAGGGCGACGCAGCGAAGGCGTCCTGACTACTGGCGACGAGCCGCGCCGTGGCACTCGGTAAGGTCGCAGCCGTGCCCGCGCGGTTGGTCGTACTCGCTTCCGGCGCCGGGACCACTCTGCAGGCGGTGCTCGACGCGAGCCGGGATCCCTCCTTCGCCGCAAATGTCGTGGCAGTCGGGTCCGACCGGCCGGGTATCGGCGCGCTGGACCGAGCTGCCGCCGTCGATGTGCCCACCTTCACCGTCGCGTTCGCCGACTTCACCGATCGTGGCGAATGGAACCGCGCGTTCGAGCAGGCCTTGGCCGAGCAGCGCCCGGACCTGGTCGTGCTGGCCGGATTCATGCGCATCCTCGACGCCCAGGTGGTCGAGCGGTTCCCGATGATTAACACGCATCCGGCCCTGTTGCCGTCCTTCCCGGGCGTCGGCACCCGTGCGGTCCGCGAGGCGCTCGCACACGGCGTGAAGCTGACCGGCGTCACCGTGCACCGCGTCGATGCCGGCGTCGACAGCGGCCCGATCCTGGCTCAGGTTGCCGTCCCCGTGCTGGCCGACGACGACGAGCACAGGCTGTTCGACCGCATCAAAGCTGCCGAGAAGCCGTTGTACGTCGAGACGATCCGCCAACTGTGTAAGGGATTCAGCGAGTGAGCATCGCAGCGAGCGAAGAGCAAGGGGACGCCACATGAGTCAGATAGCTGTGCGCCGGGCGCTGATCAGCGTTTACGACAAGTCCGGGCTCGACGAACTCGCCCAGGCCTTGCACGGGGCCGGTGTGGAGATCGTCTCGACCGGCAGCACCGCCGCGACGATCCAAGGCTTCGGGGTGCCCGTCACGCCCGTCGACTCGGTCACCGGCTTCCCGGAGATCCTGGGCGGCAGGGTCAAGACGCTGCATCCGCACATCCACGCCGGGCTGCTCGCTGACCAGAACGACGCCGAGCACGTCGAGACCATTGCCGGGCTCGGCATCGAGGCGTTCCAGCTCATCGTCTCGAACCTCTATCCGTTCGCCGACACGGTGCGCTCCGGTGCGTCCGAACCCGAGGTCGTCGAGCAGATCGACATCGGTGGGCCGGCAATGGTCCGGGCCAGCGCTAAGAACCACGGCTCCGTCGCGGTGGTCGTCGATCCGGCCGGCTACGCCGACGTCATCGCGGCGGTACAGGCCGGCGGGTTCACCCTGGCGCAGCGGCAGCGGCTCGCGCTCACCGCGTTCCGGCACACCGCGGCCTACGACATCGCGGTTGCCAATCGGCTGGGCAGCACCGTCGCTCCGGACGACGAGATCGATGACGTGTCGACCGGCTTCCCGGGCTGGGTGGCGCAGAACTTCGAGCGCGCCGCCGTACTGCGCTACGGCGAAAACCCGCACCAGCAGGCTGCTCTCTATGTGTCCCCGGATGTGGCCGGTGGCATCGCTCATGCCGAGCAGCTGGCCGGCCCGTCGATGAGCTACAACAACTACACCGACGGCGACGCCGCCTGGCGAGCTGCCTACGACTTCACCGAACCGTGCGTGGCGATCATCAAGCACGCCAACCCGTGCGGCATCGCTACGGGCTCGGACATCGCTGAGGCGCACCGCAAGGCCCATGCCTGCGACCCGGCCAGTGCGTATGGCGGGGTCATCGCGACCAACCGTCCGGTCACTGTCGCGATGGCTGAGCAGCTGTCCGGAATCCTGACCGAGGTGCTCATCGCCCCGTCCTTCGACGACGGCGTGCTCGAGACGTTCGCGAAGAAGAAGAAGCTGCGCGTGCTGGCCGCAGCGCCCCGGCCGGACCGGCCGGGGCTGGAGTCGAAGCCGGTATCCGGCGGCGTGCTGCTGCAGACCACCGACCTCATCGACGCGCCCGGTGACGACCCAGCCAACTGGACGCTGGCCTGCGGCGATGCAGTGGCCGCCGACGCTCTCGCCGATCTGGCGTTCGCCTGGCGTGCCGTGCGTGCGGTGAAGTCCAACGCAATACTGCTGGCCCACGACCGGGCCAGCGTCGGGGTCGGAATGGGCCAGGTGAACCGGGTCGACTCGGCGCGGCTGGCCGTCGCCCGGGCCGGCGACCGTGCCGCCGGGTCGGTCGGTGCGTCGGATGCGTTCTTCCCGTTCCCGGACGGCCTGCAGATCCTGATCGACGCCGGGGTGCGCGCAGTCGTGCAACCCGGCGGCTCGCTGCACGACCCGGAGTCGATCGAGGCGGCGACGGCCGGTGGGATCGCGCTGTACCTCACTGGCACCCGGCACTTCGCGCACTGACCGTGCCCGACGATCCCGGGGCAGATGAATCGGACTACCTCAACGAGGACTTCGAGGCGGCGGACCTGCGCGGACGCAGCTATTCGGGTGGATCGTTCGAGCGGTGCAACTTCACCGACGCGGCGCTGGAGGAGGTGACGACCGTGGGCGTCACCTTCACCGACTGCACGTTCGACCGAGCCGAGCTGACCGGCTCACACCACACCCGGTCGGCCTTTCTGAACTGCTCGTTCGTTCGAGCCGGTTTGCGCAATGTGACGTTCGACGGCTGCAAGCTCACCGGTTCGACGTTCTTCCAGTCCCGGATGCGACCGCTGACGGTGCGCGGCGGCGACTGGTCGTATGTCTCCCTGGCCGAGGCGAACCTGGCCGGGCTGGACTTCAGCGAAGTGCGGCTGCGCGGCGCGAACCTGACCTCTACCAATCTTACCGGCGCCATCCTGCGCAACGCGGATCTGCGCGAGGCGCGTACCGGCTCGGTCGTCCTGGCCGGTGCGGATCTGCGAGGTGCGCGCCTGGAGGGTCTGGACCCGCGTCGCGCGGACCTGCAGGGCGCGCTCGTGGATCTGGCGCACGCCCTCGCATTCGGTCAGATATTCGGGGTAATCATCGACTGATCGGGGTAGGACCCTGCAGCTCACAGCCGCGACCCACCCCGCTGTGGTAATGGCGGTGGGAGATGACGTGAGAGAATTTTGCCGCTGGAACTCACACACCCTGAAGGGATCCACGAATGACCTACCCTCCGAACGCGCCGGTACCGCCTCCGGCTGCGCCCGGCCCTGCTCCCGCCGTAAAGGCACCGCCGACCGGCTGGATCGCCGTCGTCGCCGGCCTGTGCGGGTTGCTCGCGCTCTTCCTGCCGTGGTTCACGCCGAACGTCAAGGCCGGCAGCGTCACGAAGAATGCGGACACCAGCTTCCACGCCTGGAACGGCTTCTTCTTCCTGATCATCGGCCCGGTGCTGCTCATCGCTTTCGGAGTGCTCTGGGGTCAGGCCGTGATGGGCAAGATCAACAACCGCTTCGCCAGCTCGACCAACCCGACGCGCTCGCTATCGGTGCAGTCCATCGGCGCCGGCGTGGTGAGCATTGTGCTCGCGCTGCTGGCCTTCCCGATCCTGACCGCGACGTACAAGTTCAAGCAAGAAGGCGGTCCGGACCTCAAGTGGAGCTCGGCTGAGAAGCTGCTCAAGGCCAGCGGTGCCACGCTGAACAAGGGCCCGCAGTTCGGCCTGTGGCTGCTCATCATCGGCGGTGTGCTGCTCATCGTCGCCGGTGCCATCGGCATGGTGGCCAAGCCGGCCGCCGCCGCGCCGGGCGGCTACGCCCCGCCGCAGGGTGGTTTCCCGCAGCAGTAAGCCTTACGCACCAACGGTTTTACTCGGTGGCCCGGCTCGCTTTGAGCCGGGCCACCGTCATGTCCGGGACCGGCGTCGGCCGTTCGCCGCGCGCCAGCCGAGGAAGAACACGCCGAGCACGATCGTTGCCACCACGACGAACGACGCGGCGACACCCTGCCCGCTGGCCGCTCGCAGCAGCATGCCGCCGGCCACCGCGCACAGCCACACTGCGAGGCCGGTCGGGCGCAGCGCGGCGCCGGCTCGCCAACCACGGCAGACCAGCCAGCCCAACGCCGCACCGGTGACGAACGGCCACAGGGTGCGCAGGAAGCCGGTGATCGCATCGGATTCGTCGTGGCTGCGACGGCCCACCGCGACGAAGATGAGGACGGCGAGCAAGTCGAGGGAGACAGCTGTGACCACGCCCGATCTGCCGGCGGTCTTCGTCACTGGATCGGTGATCATCATCCGAGTGTGCCCGAACCGCGGCCACCGTCCAGCCGCGGCTGGCAGGATGAGGGTTGTGACGGCGACCATTTTGGACGGCAAGGCCACCCTCGCGACCATCAAGTCGGAACTGGCCGAGCGGATCACCGCGCTGCGGTCTCGCGGCGTGGTGCCGGGGCTGGGCACCGTGCTGGTCGGCGACGATCCGGGCAGCCGGTGGTACGTGAACGCGAAGCACAAGGACTGCGCCGAGATCGGTATCACCTCCATCCGGCGAGAGTTGCGGGCAACCTCGACGCAGGACGAGGTGCACGCGGTCGTCGACGAGCTGAATGCCGATCCGGACTGCACCGCCTTCCTGGTCCAGCAGCCGACCGGCCTCGACGAGTTCGCGATCCTCTCCCGCGTCGACCCGGCGAAGGATGTTGACGGCCTGCACCCGATGAACCTGGGCAGCCTGGTGCTCGGCCATCTCGCACCGGTGCCGTGTACCCCAGCAGGAATCGTCGAGTTGCTGCGCCGCTTCGACGTGCCGATCGCCGGTGCCGAGGTGGTGGTCATCGGGCGTGGCATCACGGTCGGCCGGCCGCTCGGGTTGATGCTGACCCGCCGCTCGGAGAACGCCACCGTGACGGTGTGTCACACCGGCACCCGGGACCTGGCCGGCCATGTGCGGCGGGCGGACATCGTGGTGGCGGCCGCCGGGTCACCGGGATTGGTCACCGCGGAGATGGTCAAGCCGGGCGCGGCCGTACTGGACGTCGGCGTCTCGCGTATCGATGGCAAGATTGTCGGTGACGTGGCGCTCGACGTGGTCGAGGTGGCCGGGCACGTCGCGCCGAACCCCGGAGGTGCCGGGCCGATGACCCGGGCGATGTTGCTGTCCAACGTGGTGGCCGCAGCGGAGCGTCTGGCCGATAGTGCGTCGGCATCCTGATCGCGTGACGACCGACTTCCGCACCCGGGACCTGCGCGACGCACCGTTCGTGCTGGTGATCCTGATCAGCGCCGCGGGAATCGGCTACTCGGCGATCCGCCCCGAGCACTGGCTGCGCGGGGTCGGCTGCGTCGGTCTCGCGATGATGGTCGCGGCCGGATTCCGGCTCCTGCTCACCGACCGGCAGTCCGGGCTGCTGGCGATCCGGCGCCGACCGTTCGACGTCGTCTGTTACCTGCTGCTCGGCGGCGCCATCCTCGGCGTGGGCATCCTGCTGCCGCACTGAACCAGCCGAGCGGGAGGTTATTGCTGTCGAGAGGGAGCATTCCTGCATGCTCATCGGCGTGTCGTGACGGAATCCTCCCGCTCGCGCAACTCCAGTATCAGTGCCCTATGTCGAGTGGACGACAGATAGGAGGCTGCCCGCTTGCGCCATGGCGTGTCCGTTCGCACGGACAGTTCAGGGGCATCGCCTCGCTCGCGGAACGGCCCTACACTTCGCAGCGGTGTTTGACTGGTGCGATGACGATCGTGCTGCGCGGTGGACGAGTGCTCGACCCGGCATCCGGCTTCGACGGCGTTGGCGATGTCGTCGTCCAGGACGCGATGGTCAGCGCGGTCGGCGCGCAGGCTGTCGACCCGGAAGGGTCGACCATCGTCGACGTGTCCGGCCTGATCGTGGGGCCCGGGTTCGTCGACGTGCACAGTCACGTCCACTCCGTGGCGGGCCAACGGCTGCAGGCGATGGACGGTGTGACGACTGCGCTTGATCTGGAAGCCGGCCTGATGCCGATCGAGCGTGCCTACGCGGATGCGGCCGCTACTGGCCGGCTGCTGAACTACGGGTTCTCGGCATCTTGGGGGAGCGCGCGGGCCCAGGTCCTGCTCGGCGTGCGGCCGGACGCGACCCTGCACAGCGCCCTGGCCCTGCTGGCCGATCCCGGCTGGCAGCGGTCGTCGTCCCCGCGTGAGCTGGCCCAGTGGTTGGACCTGCTGGGCACCGAACTGGCCGCTGGTGCACTGGGGATCGGCGTGTTGATGGGCTATGCGCCACACACCGATCCCGCCGAGTTCATCGCGGTGGCGCGACTCGCGGCGGCCGCGGACGTTCCGACGTACACGCACGTGCGGGAGCTGGTCGAAGCGGATCCAAGCACACCCGTCGATGGCTCGGAGGAGATCGTGATTGCCGCTGCCGAGACCGGCGCCGCGATGCACCACTGCCACGTGAACAGCACCTCGCGGCGGCACGTCGATCGGGTACTTGCGCTGCTGGACCGGGCTAGATCCGAGGGCGGCCGGGTGAGCGTCGAGGCCTATCCGTACGGTGCCGGAAGCACCGCTGTCGGCGCATACTTCCTCAATCCTGACCGACTCGGTCGGTGGGGACTTGGCCCGTCGAGCGTCGTCATGGTGGCGACCGGCGAGCGCGTCGCCGGTGCACAGCGGCTGCTGGAGTTGCGCGCCGGCGATCCTGGCGCCGAATGCATCGTGGAGTTCCTGGACGAGCAGGACCCGGCCGACCTCGCCAGGCTGCACCAGGCGCTGGCCTTCCCTGACTCGATCGCCGCCAGCGACGCGATGCCTGTCATCTGGCCCGACGGGAGGCGCGAGAGTCTCGACTGGCCGCTGCCGCCCGGCGCCCGGACCCATCCGCGCACCGCGGGGACGTTCGCCAGATCACTGCGCACGATGGTGCGCGAGAGCGGCGCGTGGTCATGGCTCGAGGCGTTCCGGCGCTGCTCCTACCTACCTGCGCGGCTTCTCGACGACGTCGCGCCGGTCGCCCGGGGCAAGGGGTATCTCGGCGTCGGCTGCGATGCCGACCTCGTCGTGCTGGATCCGGAGACGGTCAGCGATTCGGCGACCTATCTCGATCCGGTGCGCCCGTCGGTCGGGGTGCGGCACCTTTTGGTCGGTGGTGCCTTCGTGGTGCGCGACGGGCAATTGCTGACCGACGCTCTGCCCGGCCGGCCGGTGCGCGGCCACTCCCGCTGATCGGCGGCGCGCGGTACTCAACTGGCGACGCGTCGGTCAGCCCGCCTTCCGCCTCCGCGGCGATCAAACGTGTCGCCGAGCAACCCGACCAGCTCGGATTGGGCCGGTGATATCGGGAACGTTGGTACCTCGACGTCCGCAAGTTCGCCGAGAATGTGTCCGAGATATCCCTTCGTACAGGGGGGATCGTCCTGCCGCCGTTGGTGAGTAACGCCACCGCCACGTTCCGACGGATCGTTGCTGGCGGTTCGGTCTGCTGCTGGGTGGCGGGGGGTTGTGGTGCTGTGCTCGGACAGACTGCGCGCCGACGGGACGTTGATACCTCGGTCCGGCCTCGCTGCTCGGTGGCGGCCAGGTCGTGGTTTCGTTGTCAGACAAAGAGCGCGCCGACGAGGAGCTGGACGGGTAGTTGCGGTCTCGCTGCTGAGTGGCGGTTTCAGCTTATGGCGTAACCGGTATCCACAGGACCGATCATTGTCGGGCATTGGCCCAACTCGACGACGCGCTCACCACGTTGACCGGCACCGAGTGGTACCGGCTGGGCGATGAGAAGGTCCTCGAAGTGTTGCGCCGGGTCGAGGCGCACCGCCGGCGGCTCCCCGTGGTAGATCATCTGTTGGTGGGTGAGGTGGAGCATCGGCGGTTAGCGGAGCGGCAC
>JBPCMU010000076.1:0-75403 GCA_051001975.1 Jatrophihabitans sp. | reverse complement strand
GATCAAGGCAGTCTGCCGGTTATAGCCGGCAGACTGCCTTGATCATCGCGGGAAGTTTGGTAGGGGAAGCGCAACGTGAGGATTTGGAACGGGCGCAGTGCGACCTCGTCGGCCGCGGCGCCCGGGGCCTGCGGCGTCGGTTCGTCGATGCGCCGCTCGAGCAGATCCACTGGGTAGCGTTCGCCGTGGTCGAATGCGGCCGTCACAGTGGCCGTGGACCGGGCGCCGAGCGACTCGTAGAGGCGTACCACCACGTCCCCGCAACCATCGTCGGCGAGCTTCACCGATTCGACGGTCACGCCATCGCCTGCGACGGTGACGAGCGGCTCGACCTCGTGACCGGAGCCGGCCACGGTGCGAGCCGGCAGGTTGATCCGGTAACCCTCGCGCACCGCGTCGCCGATCGTGGCGCCGGGGACGAGCGCGTACCGCAGCGTGTGCCTGCCCTGGTCGGTGACCGGGTCCGGGCTCTTCGGCGCGCGCAGCAACGACAGCCGCACCCGTGTGGCGGTGCCCCCACCCGCGCGGTCCACCCGGCTGATGTCGTGGCCGTAGGTCGAGTCGTTCACGACCCCGACGCCGTAGCCCGGCTCGCCGACGTGCACCCAGCGGTGCGCGCAGACCTCGAACTTGGCCGCGTCCCAGCTGGTGTTGGTGTGGGTCGGCCGGTAGACGTGCCCGAATTGGATCTCCGCGGCCGCGCGGTCGGCGGTGACGTCCACCTCGAAGCCGGCCTTGAGTAACTTCTCCGACTCGTGCCAGTCGATCTCGGTCTCGATGTCGACGCGCTTGGTGCCGTCGTCGGGCAGGGTGATCGTCTGCACGACCCGCGATCCGCCGAAACGGCGGGTCACCCGTACCCCACCGCCGATCTGCTCGATCGATTCGACCTCGGTCAGATCGGTAACCGAGTTGCGATAGTAGGAGTCGACATCCCAGGCGTCGAAGAGCACTGGGGTGTCAGGGTGCACCTGCAGCAGGTTGCCGGGCGTGCCCGGAGCAAGCACTTCACGATCGGCGCCCAGGTCGTATACCGAGGTGAGCAGCCCGCGCGCATCGACGGTGATCCGCAAGGAGTGGTTGCTCGTGGTCCACGCACCGTCGCTGGTCTGCAGAGGAGGGCGGGATACAGCCGGGAAAGCCACGCTGTCGCCGGCGCCTCCGGCTGCGATTCCACCGCGTGCGTGTGGGGCGGCGTTGAACGTGATCGACTTCGCGCCGTCGCCGGCCAGCGACTGCTGCGCAGTGCCGATCAGCTCCTCGAGTTCGACGGCGACCGCCGCGTAGTTCTCCGCCGCTTCGCGATGCACCCAGTGGATCGACGACCCGGGCAGGATGTCGTGGAACTGCTGCAGCAGCACCAGCTTCCAGATTCGGTCGAGCTGCTCGTACGGGTACTGCGCGCCCAGCCGCACCGTCGCGGTGGCGCACCACAGCTCGGCCTCGCGCAGCAGGTGCTCGCTCCGCCGATTGCCCTGCTTGGTCTTCGCCTGGGAGGTATACGTCCCGCGATGCATCTCC
The DNA here is from genome assembly GCA_051001975.1 of Jatrophihabitans sp. Lineage (GTDB taxonomy): Bacteria > Actinomycetota > Actinomycetes > Mycobacteriales > Jatrophihabitantaceae > DATAEG01. Next base: position 73,882 of record JBPCMU010000076.1, on the reverse strand, counting down.
AGGTACAGCTCACCGACCCAGATCGGTGCCTGCGGATACTCCGCCTCGGCCTTCGCGAAGAACTCGTCGGGCCGTTCGATCTCGACCCGCGCCGATCCGTCGAGGTCGCGCAGTCGGGCGGCCCGGGCCAGCATCTCCCGGGTCGGTCCGCCGCCGCCGTCGCCCCAGCCGAACGGCAGGAGCGATCGGGTGGCCGCACCCTTGTCGGCGAAGTTCCGCGACGCGCGCGCCACCTCGGCGCCGGAGATCTCCGCGCCGTACGTGTCTGCCGGAGGGAAGTGGGTGAAGATGCGGGTGCCGTCCAGCCCTTCCCAACGGAACGAGTGGTGTGGGAAGCGGTTCGTCTTGTTCCAGGAGATCTTCTGAGTGAGGAACCACTGCGAGCCGGATAGTGCGATGAGCTGCGGCAGTGCGGCGGTGTAGCCGAACGAGTCGGGCAGCCACATCTCGCGGGTCTCGATGCCGAACTCGTCGAGGAAGAACCGCTTGCCGTGATTGAGCTGCCGGGCCAGTGCCTCGCCGCCGGGCATGTTCGTGTCCGACTCGACCCACATCCCGCCGACCGGCACGAACCGTCCCTCGTTGACGCGATCGACGACGCCGGCCCAGACCTCGGGGCGGTACTCCTTCAGCCAGGCGAACTGCTGCGCCGAGGACATCGCGTAGATGAGCTCCGGGTGGTCGGCCATCAGCGAGACCACGTTGGACGCGGTGCGGGCGACCTTGCGCACCGTCTCCCGGACCGGCCACAGCCAGGCCGAGTCGATGTGCGCGTGCCCGACGGCGCTGAGCCGATGCGCACTCGCCCGCGCCGGGGCGGCCAACGCGTGGGTGAGCTGTGCGCGAGTAGCGGCCGTGGTTGCCGCGATCGCACCCACATCCAGCTGGTCGAGCGCGCGGTCGACGGCGCGCAGAATCTCCCAGCGACGCGGATCGTCCACGCTCAACTCCGCGGCCAACTGGCCGAGCACCTCGAGATCCTGATGCAGCTCCCAGACCTCGGACTCGAAGACGGCAAGCTCGGCGCGCTCCACGCGGTACATCGGCTCGGTGCCGGCCGTCTCGCGGTCGCCAAGCGGTGACGGCCGGAAGTCGTATCCGCCGCCGCCGAGCAGCAACGGGTTCGCCGCCGCCTCGACGTACAGCTCGACCGTTTCGCCGCCGCCTACATCGTCACCGACCCGGACCCACTGGGTGCGTGGGTTCAGCGCCTTCACCGGCGACCCGTCAGGCAGGTAGACCAAGCCTTCGACCTGGAATCCGGTACGGAGCACATCGAAACCAAGGTCCAGTCGCAGCTCGACCGCCCGTCCCGCGAACGACTGCGGGACGGTGCCGCGGGCGCGGAACCACGCGGTGCCCCAGGGCGGTCCCCATCGGTCGCCGACCTGCGTCGGGGTGTACTGCGCGGTCAACCCCTCAGCAACCGGGACCGGTTCACCGGGTGCGTCCCAGCGGGCCAGCTCGACCGGTGCCGGGTCGGAGTAGACCGCATCCTCGATGCGCTGCAGTGAACGGCGCAGACGGCCTTCGATGAGCAGGCGGTCGTCGTGCATCGGTGTGCTACCTCCGGCGGGGATCGGGCGACGAGGCCGTTCCCAACGTAGCGGACCACGGCCCGGCCCCCTGCCGCCTCTCGATGGCGGGGGCCGGGCCGAAGCTCAGCCGAAGGACTGCGTAATCGGCCACCATCCGGCGCCGCCCGAGGACAGGTCCGCGAACTGCATCGTGTCCAGCACACGTTGCAGCGTGGCCCTGCTGTAGCCGGTGCCGAGGATCTGTACCGAGTAGTTCCCGACGCGGCGGTAGATCGAGGTGCTGCCGGGGCTCGTCATACCCAGGTCGCCGACCGAGACGTTGATGTCGATGCTGCGGTTACCCGCCTGCAGATTGGCGTCGGAGACGGGGTTCGCCCCGGCCGAGCCGACTGAGTCCAGGTGCATCCCAGCAGGCAGGTACCCAGTCCGGTAGGGCAGCCGGTTCGCGCCGGTGTGCAGTGTGACACCGAGCTGTGCGTAGGCGGCAGCGAACGTCGCGGCGTTGATGGCCTCCCCGTCGTCGGTGGTGACGAACAGCCACGTCCCGTTCGCGGTCTTCCACCCGAGCGCCGGAGCCGGCTCGCCGTGCTTGTTGGTGTTGACGTCGGGGACACCGTTGGCGGGCCAGAGAACCACCGACCCGTAGTAGCCCAGCACGCCGTCGATCCTGACGCGGTGTGCGCCGGCGAACCTGGTGTCCGGGTCGAACGTCGCCGAGGCCGGCAACGCGATCACCTGGAAGTACTTGCCATTCACGGTCGCGCCGGCGTATTCGGCGTTGTCGACCGCCCGGCTGCTGTCCCGGATGTCGTAGTCCGGGTTGGCGGCGCCGATCGTGAACAGGTCGTTCACCGTCACACGGGCCGGGATGTGCCGCGCTTTGGCGGAAGGCGTCGGCGGGGAGGCAGTGGAGCCGGCGGCGCTGTAGTTGTGTCGCTGCGCTCCGATTCCGGTCGATTCGTGCCGGACGACCACGCCCGCGGTGACGACGCCCAGTACCGTCGCTGCCACCGTGGCAGGCAGCGCGACCCGGAGTCCTAGTCGGCGGCGCGGGGGCGGGGTCGCGGTCACGACGTACCGGTCGGCGCCGAGCGAGTCGGCTCGCTCGGCCGAGTGATCGAGGGCGTCGCGAAGTTCGGTTTCGGTGTGCACGGTGGCTCCTCTGGTGATCAACGATGTGCTTCGGCGACGGCGCGTGATTCGAGATCCACGCGCAGCGCTTTAAGGGCCCGGTGCAGTAGTCCCCGGGCGGTTGCCGGTCGGCAGTCGAGCACCGCGGCGATCTCGACGTCGGACATGTCCTCGAAGTAGCGCATCACGACCGCGGCGCGTTGCCGGGCCGGTAGCAGGGCGAGCTCGCGCAGGATGGCGTCGCGACTGTCGATCGCGTCGGTCTGATCGGGTACCTGCCGGTCCAACCGCTCGTCAGGTCGGGCTTCGATCCGGCCCCACTTGCGGCGCCAGGAGACGACTTCGTTGACGATCATCCGCCGAACGTAGGCGTGCGACTGATCCAGCGCGCCGATCGTCGGCCAGCGTTGCTGCGCCTTAAGCAGGACGTCCTGAACGACGTCCTGTGCCAGTTCCGGATCGTCGGTGAGGACCACGGCGAGTCGCAATAGCCGCTGACGCGACTGCGTTGCGTAGGTCTCGAAGTCCACGGTGCCCTTTCCTGCGGTGAGCTTCCCACTCTGTAACGCTCGGCGATTGCGTGTTGTTGGGGTAGGACCTGGATTCCTTGACTTCGAGTGAGGTGGAAGTGACTAGCAGACAATCTGAGGAAGGAACCGACATGGAGTTCAGCACTGCCGAACGGCAGTACTTACGCAGGCAGCGTCTGGGCCGCTCGGGGTGACCCGTTCAGGCCGGCACCTCGCATCCGCGCAACACCACCGACCGGACGGCGGCGAGCGCCGCGACGTCGGTAGACAGGTCTCCGTCGACGATGAGTAGGTCGGCGTCGAAGCCCTCGCGCAGCCTCCCTTTCCGATCGGCCAACCCGCAGGCCTCTGCCGACCCCGAGGTCGCCGCCGCCACAGCGGACTCGACCGACGCGCCGGCATCGACGAGATCCGACACCGCCCGATGCACCGAGCCGTGCGGCTTGTGCGCGGAGATCCCGGCGTCCGTGCTCGCGATGAGCCGGACGCCGGCGCGCAGCATCCGCGCGGTGCTCTCCCGGAGCGTGACGATGAACTGCTCCGGTGTGGTGCCCATCCGCTGCATGGTGGCCAGGGCCTGTGCACCCGGGTTGACGAATCCTTCCTTGAGGGAACCCAGTGCTCCGCCGACCACGATCTCGCTCGCCGCCAGGCGGTCGAGCAGGTCGTCGGTGATCTGCGGTCCGTGCTCGGTCAGACACGAGCAGTGCTCGATGCCGTCCACCCCTGCGCGCAGTGCTTGTTCCACCGCGGCGAGCGCGTGGGCGTGTGCGGTGATCGGCAGGCCGTCGCCATGGCCGACCGCCGATTGCGGGTCGCGGCGCAGCAGGGCACTGAACTGGCGATCGCCCAGGTCGCGCACGGTGGTCACTCCCGCGGCCAGGCTGCGCCGCAGACTATCGGTCATCACCGCATCGAGTCCGGCATCGGAGTACCCGGCGACGCGATCCAGCGCAGCGTCGGCGCTGTCGGCCACCAGGTGGACGTGCGCGTCGATCAGTCCGGGCAGCACGGTGCACCCGGGGTACTCGCGCAGCTCACAACCGTCCGGGAGGTCGGCCGCCCCGGAGGAAGCCGACAGGATGCGAGCGCCGTCGACCAGCACGGTCGCGGCCGGCACGAAAGCGCTGCCGTCGAATGCGCGATCGGCACGAATGGCCAGCATTCCAGTACATCTACCGCCCGCTGGTGGTTGGGTCAACGGCGCGGCAGCGTGTCAGTCCGCGGCGAGCTTCTCGCGCAGTTCGCCGAGGGTGCGGGCCAGCAACCGCGAGACGTGCATCTGCGAGAGTCCAACCTGCTCGGCGATCTGCGACTGCGTCTTGTTCTCGAAGAAACGCAGCATCAGGATCGTCCGCTCTCGCTCGCCGAGTTCGGCGAGCAGTGGCTTCAGCGACTCTCGGTACTCGACGCGGTCGAAGGCCGCATCCGTGGTGCCCAACGTGTCGCCCAGCGACCAGCCCGTCTCCGGGTCGGTCTGCGCCTCGATCGACATAGGCGAGTAGGCATTGCCCGACTCGAGGGCCTCGACGATCTCGTCCTCGCGGGCATCCAGTCGCTTGGCCAACTCGGAGACGGTCGGCGCCCGGCCGAGCTGCTGGTTCAGTTCCGACGTGGTGGCCGACATCGCGCCGCGCAGCTCCTGCAGACGACGCGGCACCCGGACCATCCAGCCTTTGTCCCGGAAGTGCCGCTTGATCTCGCCGACGATCGTCGGGGTGGCGTAGGAGGTGAATTCGAGACCGCGTTCCGGCTCGAACCGATCTACGGCGTTGATGAGGCCGATCGATCCCACCTGGATGAGATCGGACAGCGGTTCGCCTCTGCCGTAGAAGCGGCGGGCGACGTACTCGACGATGGGCAGGTGCATGGCGACGAGCCGGTCCCGCAGCGCAGCGCGGCGCGGGTCGTCGGGCGGGCAGGCGGCGAACTCGGCGAACAGCACCCGGGCCTGGGCGCGCTGCAGCTCACGCTCGGTGGGCGCGTCGGGCTGGGGGGTGGGGGTCGGCTCGGTCACTCCGGCTCCCTACGCCGAACGGGCGGCGCGCACGTGCCCGAGCTCGATGAGCAGTCGCCCGTCGGAGAGATCCGCACGCACTTCACCGGCCAGGGCGGCGAGCACCGTCCAACCGAAACTCTGCTCGTCGGGCGGGGTGGTCGAGGTGGTCCTGGCGGAGAAGCCGATGGTCAACCGCTCGGCGGCAAGTGTGAACCGGACGTCCAGGTTGCTGCCCTCGACGGCGTGTGCGAGGACGAGGGAGCCCGCCTCGTCGGCGGCCAGCCGCAGGTCCTCGATCTCGTCGATGGTGAGGTCGAGGCGTGCACCGACGCCGGCGGTCGCGGTGCGGACCAGACCGAGATACGCCGGGTGCGCCGGAACGCTCAACTGCACTGTCTCCGGAGTGGTTGTCTCCGGCTGCGGGGTTACGTTCGCGGTCTCCACGGTCGTCCTTTCCTCTTGGTACGCGGGGTCAGGCCGGATTGGGCAGATTCCACCGGACCACGACCGGCTGTGAGTGTTCCACGCCGAGCAGGCATGGTGCTGCCGTGCCCAGCGCGAAATCGCCGCCGGAGGTCAGCGGCCGACGGATCCAGCGAGCCGCCAGCGCTCGATTGATGTGCCCGTGGCCGAACAGCAGCACCGGCCCGGTCGCCAGCGATGCGACGGCCTCGGCAAGGACGGCATCCGCGCGGACGGTCACCCGGTGCACGGACTCACCGCCGGGGACCCGGCCGGTCCAGATCGTCCACCCCGGATCGGACCGTTCGATCTGCGAAGTGGTCAGGCCCTCGTAGTCGCCGTAGTCCCACTCGGCGAGATCGGGGCGAATCTGCGCGTCAGGGAACCCGGCGAGTTTCGCGGTGCGCTGCGCGCGCAACCGCGGGCTGACCAGCACCAGGGCGGGCTCGATGCCGACCAGCATCCCGCGCAGTGCTTCGGCTTGCGCGACTCCGCGTTCGGTCAGGTCGACGTCCGTGCGTCCGGTGTGCCGGCCCGAGGCGCTCCACTCGGTCTCGCCGTGGCGGATGAGCCACAGCTGCGTGTCGGAAGGCAACGTCTCGGACTGCGGGCCGGGCATCGGGCGACCCTATCGCGGCGGTCGGCGCCGATCCGGGTGGTAAGCCGCGTCACTGCTGAGCGTGCCGCTCGCGTGCCAGACTGCGGGCCGGTCATCGAGGAGGCACCAGTGTCGAGCACTAACGCCGAGAACGATGCAATCTTCCAGGCGCACGAGGGCGGCAAACTCGCCGTGCGATCGACGATGCCGTTGAACTCCCGGGAGGCGCTGTCGATCGCGTACACGCCGGGGGTCGCCGCGGTGAGCAGCGCGATCGCCGCCGACCCGACGTTGGCCGATCGCTACACCTGGCGGGGTCGCCTGGTGGCGGTCGTCAGCGACGGCACCGCGGTGCTCGGGTTGGGCGACATCGGGCCGGCGGCCGCATTACCGGTGATGGAGGGCAAGGCCGGTCTGTTCGCCGAGTTCGCCGGGATCAACGCCGTGCCGATCGTGCTCGATACCCGCGATGTCGACGAGATCGTCGAGACCGTCGTGCGCCTCGCCCCGTCCTTCGGCGGAATCAACCTCGAGGACATCAGTGCGCCGCGCTGCTTCGAGATCGAGCGACGGCTGATCGATCGGTTGTCCATCCCGGTCATGCACGACGATCAGCACGGCACGGCCATCGTCGTGCTCGCCGCGCTGCGGAACGCGGCACGGGTGACCGGACGCTCGCTGGGGGACCTGCGAATGGTCGTCTCGGGTGCCGGAGCTGCCGGGGTGGCGTGTACCGCGATGCTGTTGGCCGCGGGCATCGGTGACATCGCGGTGGCCGACTCGCGCGGCATAGTGCACAGCGCTCGTCCTGACCTCACCGACGTCAAGTCGATGCTGGCCACGACGACCAACATCGCCGGGCACTCGGGGACGATCGCGGAGGCACTGGTCGGCGCGGACGTGTTCCTCGGCGTGAGCGCCGGCGCAGTGGCGGAGGAGAGCATCGCCGCGATGGCGCCGAACGCGATCGTCTTCGCGTTGGCCAACCCGCGACCCGAGATCGACCCGGTCGTGGCCGCGCGGCACGCCGCCGTGGTGGCCACGGGGCGCAGCGACTTCCCGAACCAGATCAACAACGTGCTGGCGTTTCCTGGTGTGTTCAGGGGCGCCTTCGACGCCGGCGCCCGGGCCATCACCGAGGAGATGAAGCTCGCCGCCGCATCGGCATTGAGCAACATCGTCAGCGACGATCTGCGCGCCGACTACATCCTGCCGACCGCCTTCGACCCACGCGTCGTTCCCGCCGTCTCAGCCGCAGTGGCCGCTGTCGTCACATGATCGCTGTCTCACGATCGCTGTGTTTACTGATCGCTTTGTCGGTTCCTCGCGGACCCTCGCAAGCTCGGGCCCACTCTGAGCCGAACCCCTCGCTCCGCTCGGCCGCAAGCTCGCTGGCGCTCGCGCGGGCGATCTGCTCTCTTCGCGCGAGCGCTCATCGCGTGGTGGGCTCGAGCCGGCACCGTGGTGCGGTCTGGTGATTCGGGTGGTGTTCCGGCGTGGCTGGATTTCGGGCGGCACCGACGAGGGGTGGTTGGGTACTCGGGTTGGGCTGTCGGGGTCTGTTGTCGGGCCGCTTCCTAGTGCCGAGAGGGAGCTTTTCGTCGCGACACGCCGATGAACTTGATCGAAAGCTCCCGCTCGACCGCGACAACCTCGCGTTCGAACTCGACACCCTCCCGTTCGACGAGGCCAGCTCGGATGCTTGCCGGCTGGCGCGTTCAGGAAACGGGAAGGGCCTTAAGCGACGATGAGCGGGGTGTAGCCGGTGGCCCGCGAGTCGAGCGACTCCCACGCTGACGCGATGCGATCGACGGCTTGCGTCAACACCGGTTCGGCCAGCGTGTAGGGCAGCCGCAGGAACCGCTCCAGCGTGCCGTCAACGCCGAAGCGCGAACCCGGCACGATCCGCACGCCGAACTGCGGCGCCGTCATCGACAGCGGTGTGGACAGCGCGGCGTCCAATTCGATCCATAGTGCCAATCCGCCGTCCGGGACGCGGGTGCGCCAGCCGGGCAGCCGGGCGGCAACGGCGGCGACCAGCGCGTCACGCCTCGGTCGCAACTCGGCCCGGCGGTGTGCCGCGATCTCGTCCAGGTGCGGGAAGACGGCGGTGGCGACCAGCTGATCGAGGATGGAGCCGCCCATGTCGATCCCGGCACGTACCGCGGCCAGCCTGCTGATCATCTCGGCGGAGGCTCGCACCCAGCCGGTGCGCAGCCCACCCCAGAACGGTTTCGACATCGAGCCGACGGTGATCACCGACCGGTCCAGCAGGGCGGTCGGCGGCACCGAGGTCGCGCCAGGGTTCATCGAGAGGTCCACGAACGACTCGTCGACGACGACGGTGGTGCCCACCCGCCGGGCCGCCTGCAACACCTCACGACGGTCGGACTCGGGGATGAGCGCACCGGTCGGATTCTGGTAGTCCGGGATCAGTAATGCCAGCTGCGGAGCGCTCTGCCGCAGCGCGGCGGTCATCGCCTGGACCTGCCACCCGCCGTCCGGCGACATCGGCACCGGAACAAGTCGGGTACCCGACCCGCGCACCGCGTCGAGCAGCCCCGAGTAGGTGGGCAGCTCGGTCAGCACCCGGTCGCCGGCGCCGACCAGCAAGCGCAGCACCAGATCCGTGCCGTGCAGCGCACCGTTGGTGATCAGGATCTGATCGGGAGTGGTGGGCAGACCGCGCTGCTCGAAGCGAGCCGCCACGGCCGCGCGCAAGGCAGGCAGGCCGACCGGCTCGTAACCTTCGCCCTCGGCGTGCTCGGGCAACTCGGCGGCCGCGACGGCGACGGCGTCAGCCAGGTGATCGGCCGGCGCCGGCAGCGTTGCGCAGGTCAGGTCGATGACGTCCGCGGGAAGCTGGCCGTCGCGGCGCGCGCCAGGGGCGATCCACCGCGCCGAGCCGGCCCGCAGCGTGGCACTGGGTGGCAAGGTCGCCACACTGCCCGAACCACTGCGGCTGCTGAGGAAGCTCTGCTCGCGGAGCACGTCATAGGCGGCGGTGACGGTCGCCCGGGAGACGTGCAGGCTGGCCGCCAGTTCGCGTTCGGACGGCAGCCGGGTGGCTGGAGCGATCCGGCCGTCGAGGATCAGTCCGGCGAGCGCACCGGCCAGGGCGGAATAGCGGGGTCCGCGGGCGTCGGCGAGGGCGGGCAGCAGCGCGGTGGTGGCGCGGCCACTGATCCTGGAGAAGGCGGGCACCAGGCCACTCTGCCACCAGATGGTCTGGTTCGGACCAGACCATTTCCGGATCGCTGGCTCGCGCGTTTCACTGCCGCACCAGGCAGCATGGTGAATCGTGCGTGCAACCGGCCTTCGGGTGGTCCAGATGTGGATCGGTCTGATCATCTACGGCCTGTCCAGCGCGCTGATGGTGCGTGGCCGCCTCGGGCTCGATCCATGGGATGTGTTCCACCAGGGTCTGTCCAAGCGCATCGACATCTCGCTGGGCGTGGTGGTCATCATCGTCGGCGCCATCGTGCTGCTGGGCTGGATCCCGCTGCGCGAGCGACCGGGGTTCGGCACGATCAGCAACGTCCTACTGATCGGACTGAGCCTGAACGCCTTCCTGGATGTGCTGCCCACCCCGCATCTGCTCGCCACCCGGATCACCTTCACCGTCGCCGGGATCGCGGCGTGCGGACTGGCCACGGGAATGTACATCTCGGTCGGCATGGGCCCAGGCCCGCGGGACGGCCTGATGACCGGGTTGGCGCACCGCACCGGCTGGTCGATCCGGCTGACCCGGACTGGCCTCGAGATGACCGTGCTCGCGGTGGGCTGGGTGCTGGGTGGCAATATCGGCTTCGGCACGGTGGCCTTCGCCCTATGCATCGGTCCGGCCAGTCAACTCTCGTTGAAGCTCTTCGGCAGGCTGCCGACGTCCCGGGTCAGGCTGCGCCGGGGCGATCCGGTCGACGCATTGGCCGGGCAACGGTGAGCCTGGCGATCGGACCGATCCGGACCACCGACTACCACACCGCGGGGGAGCCGTTCCGGATCGTCATCTCCGGGGCGCCGACACCGGCCGGGGACACCGTGCTTCAGCGGCGCGCCACCGCGACGGCATCGCCCGAGATCGACGCCGTGCGCGAACTGCTGGTCCGAGAGCCACGTGGTCACGCCGACATGTACGGCTGCTTCGTGGTCCCACCCGACGACGCGGGTGCACATTTCGGCGCACTGTTCTGGCACAAGGACGGCTATTCGACGGCCTGCGGGCACGGCACGATCGCGTTGGGCGCATGGGCGGTGGCCAGCGGTCGGGTCGAGTCGCAGCCGGACGGGGACACCGATGTCGTGATGGACGTGCCGTCCGGCCGGGTCACCGCCCGGGTCACCTGCACGGCAGGCGCGGTGACCGGGGTCAGCTTCCACAACATCGACTCCTATGTGCTCGGTCGCGGTATCGAGGTGGCGACCGGCCGCGGCGCGGTGCAGGCAGACGTGAGCTACGGCGGAGCGATCTACGCTTCGGTGCGCGCCGCGGACCTCGGCCTCAGCGTGACCCCGGAGCACTACGCGGAGCTCATCGGTGTCGGGCGCGAGATCAAGTGGGCGCTGAATGCCACCGAGTGGGCCCGGCATCCGAGCGACCCGCGCCTGGACGGTATCTACGGCACGATCCTCTTCGACGATCTCGCGCCGACGTCGACCGGCCCGCATCAGCGCAACGTCACCGTCTTCGCCGACGGTGAGGTCGACAGGTCGCCCTGCGGTTCCGGCACCTCGGCGCGGCTTGCCTTGCTCAGCGGCGAAGGTCGGCTGGCAGTCGGCCAGGTACTGATCCACGACTCCATCATCGGAACCACGTTCACCGGGCGCGTCCTCTCGACGAGTAACGACGGTGCCCGCGATGTGGTGGCGACAGCGATCGACGGGATGGCGTTCCGGACCGCGGAGAGCACCTTCTATCTCGACCCGGCGGATGATCTCGGGACGGGCTTCATCCTGCGCTGAGCCGGTCTACCCGCCCGGGGTTACGGCCGCGGCGTGGGAGCCGTGCTGCACGTCCACCTCATGCAGCAGCCGTTCGGCGTCGACGAGCATCGAGGACAGCAGTCTGGCCACATCGGCTTGCGGGGGATCGGTGGTGTCCAGGCCGACCAGCCGCTCGTTCACCAACTCGACGCTCTGCCGGCCGACACTGCGCCGGCCGCCGTGCGCAGTAACGGCCCGAGCGCCCGGAACGCACCAGGACCGGCTTCCACCGTGGACCGGGACTGGCTCGCCTCCAACAGCGTGCGGATCAGCCCGCGGGTCTGCGTCGTCGCGTGGTCCAGCGCGCGGCGGGCCTCGTTGATCTGCTCCATCCGGTCGAACTCCAGCCGACCCCGGTGGTTGAAGCGCAGGCTCTCCTGGGCGGTGCTCAGCGTCTCGTAGGCGCGGCGCAGCGACCCGGCGATTTCGCGCGCCCGGTCCAGCCACCGGTTCACCGCTGCGGTGTCGAGCGGGCCGTCCAGTCCGTCGCTGACGTCGCCCAGCAGTGCGCCGAGATCCTCGCCGATGCTGCGCAACGTGCTCGCCCCCGCCTTGACCTGGCTCGGTGGCGGCACCAGCGCGTTGACGGCCGCGCCGATCGCTGCACCCACCACGGTGTCGACCGCGCGCAGCGTGCCGTAGCCGCTGCCCAGGCTGTAGGCCAGCAAGGCGCTGATCGCGACCTGGCTGGAGAAGGCGCCGAGCCGCATGATCTCGCCGACCACGAGACCGCCCAGCACGATGAGCCCGATCGTCCACCAGTGGATCCCCAGCACGTGCCCGATCAGGACCGACAGCGCCAGCCCGACCATGACGCCGATGGTCAGCTGAATTGACCGAGCCAGCGTTGCCCGCACGGTGACCTGTACGACCAGGATGGCGCCGAGCGACGCAAGCACCGGTCGCGGGGAGTTCATCAACGCGGCGACTTCCCAGGCCAGCGCGCCGGCCACCGTCGCCTTGCCGATCCGCAGCAGCGTGTCGGGCTCGATGGTGAGCAGGCCGCGGACGCCGAGCGTGCGCAGCCGGGCCAACCGCCCCTCCAGCTGGCTGCGCAGAGTGGTCACTCGGCGGGCTCGCTCATCAGGCGCGCATCACTCGTCGGGGTCGTCGTCATCGTCGCGGGCCAGCCAGGTGGCCAGTCTGTCGACGGCTGTCTCGAACTCCGGATGCGAGTCGACGAACGCCTGCAACCGGTCGGCCAGCCAGTCGAGGCTGACCTGCTCCGGGCCGCGGCGTTCGGCCAGTTCCTCGATGCCCCGGTCGGTGAAGTACACGTGCTATTCCTCCTACTCGCGGTCGTCGGCCGGATAGCGAACTCCGACCTGGGCTCGAGCCTCGTCCATGATCTGCAGGATGGCCAACGTGTCGGCCAGCGGCACCAGCGGACTCTCGGTGAGACCCTCCCGCAGGCACCGCTCCACCTCGTCGATCTGCGGGCCGTACCCATTGCCCGGCACGGTCGCGTTTACGACCTCGAGTTCGTCGTCCCGGTAGACGGTGAGCGTGTCCGGGTGGTGAAACGGCGTGCCGATGGTCAGCCAACCACTGGTGCCGACGACGGTGCCGAGCTGCGGCGAACGTCCCCGGGTCGAGCATCCGACGTGGCCGTAGCGATCATCGGGATACCCCCACTGCATGGCAATCGTGGCGTCCGCGCCGGTCGCCGCGAGGGAGCCTGTCGCGGTCACCGACTCGGGGGTGCCGAGAAAGAGATGCGCGAAGGTAGTGGAATAGACGCCGAGATCCAGCTGCGCACCTCCGCCGGCGGACAGGTCGAAGAGCCGGTGGCCCGGGTCGTACGCGAACAGCACGCTCAGATCGGCGGACGCGCTGAGCACCGTGCCGATGCCGCCCTCAGCCACGACCTGCTGTGCGGCGCGCACCAGCGGGTTCAGCCGCATCCACATGGCTTCCATGCAGAACAGCTGCTGTGCACGGGCCAGCGCGATCACCTCGCGCGCCTCGGCGGCGTTCAGCGTGAACGCCTTCTCCACCAGCACCGGCTTGCCGGCCCGCAGGGCGAGAGTGGCGTGCTCGTGGTGCTGCGCGTGCGTCGTTGCGACGTAGACGACGTCGACGTCCGGGTCGGCCACCAACTCGGCGTACGAGCCGTAGGCGCGCGGTGCGGCCAGGGCGTCGGCCAGCGCGCGGGCCCGGTCCAGGTCGCGAGCGCCGATGGCGACCACCTCGTTCGAAGGACTCGATGCGATGTCCGCGCCGACCTTCGCCGCGATCCCGCCCGCTCCCAATATCGCCCAGCGCACCGGACGTCCACCCGTGATCATCGTCATGGCTAGACCCTAACGGCGGTGCGAGCTCAACCCAGCGCGGCGGCGACGACCTCGGCCTGCTGCTCGGAGTGCACACTTGACGATCCGACTGCGGGCGAGGCGGATGCCCGGCGGGACGCGCGCCGCAATGGCCGCGAGTCGCCCCGGGCGACCAGCTGCTCGGGCAGATTGAGCGCGATGAATTGCCAAGCGCCCTGGTTGGCCGGTTCCTCCTGTGCCCACACCAGATCCGCTGACGGGTACTTCGCCAGTTCGGCGGCGATCTCGTCGGCGGGCAGCGGGTACAGCTGCTCGACCCGGACCAGCGCCACGTCGGAGCGCTCTGCCTTGGTGAGCGCCGCCCGCAGGTCGTAGTAGACCTTGCCGGTGCAGAGCACGACGCGACGCACCTGCGCGGCGTCGACCGGGGGGAGCTCGCGACCGGAGCCTGCTGTAGAGGCGTCGCCGATCACGGTCTGGAAGCCGCGGTCGGTGAACTCGTCGAGCTGGCTGACCGCGGCCTTCAGGCGCAGCAACGACTTCGGTGTGAACGCGATGAGCGGGCGCCGCACGGTGCCGAGACCCTGCCTGCGCAGCAGGTGGAAGTAGTTCGCCGGCGTGGAGCACATCGCCACCGTCATGTTGCTCTCGGCGGCCATCTGCAAGAAGCGCTCCGGGCGGCCGGAGGAGTGGTCCGGACCCTGGCCCTCGTAGCCGTGCGGCAGAAGCAGCGTCAGGCCGGATCGCTGGCCCCACTTCGCCTCACCGGAGGAGATGAACTCGTCGATGATCGTCTGCGCGCCATCGACGAAGTCGCCGAACTGCGCTTCCCAGCAGACGAGTGAGTCCTTGTGCGTGACGGAGTAACCGTATTCGAAGCCAACCGCGGCGAACTCGCTCAGCAGCGAGTCGTAGGCGCGGAAACCGGCCGTTGATCCCGGGATGTTGCGCAGCGGTGTGTACTCGTCGCCGTTGGCCCGGTCGACTAGCACGGCGTGGCGCTGCACGAACGTGCCACGCCGGGTGTCCTGGCCGGCCAGCCGTACCGCGGTGCCCTCCAGCACCAGGGAACCGAACGCGAACAGCTCGGCGGTCGCCCAATCCACATCACCGCCGGTAGCCATCGCGATGCGCCTGTCGATGACGGGCTTGAGCCGGGGGTGGATGGTGAAGTCCTCCGGCAAGTTGGCGTAGGAGTCGCCGATCCGCTTGATCGTCTCTAGGTCGATGGCGGTCTGCACCGGCGCCGACGGAGTGGTGGTGTCCATCACCGGCTCCGGCGTCGGCTTGCCGGTGGCGTTGCGGGTCTCCAGGAAGACCTTCTCCAGCTGCGAGTGGAAGTCCCGCAGGGAGACCTCGGCCTCCTCGACGGTGATGTCGCCGCGGCCCACCAGCGACTCGGTGTACAGCTTCCGGACACTGCGCTTGTTGTCGATGATGTCGTACATCAGCGGTTGCGTGAACGACGGGTTGTCGGCCTCGTTGTGACCGCGCCGGCGATAGCAGAGCATGTCGATGACGACGTCCTTGCGGAACTCGTTGCGGAAGTCCACCGCGAGCTTGGCGACCCGCACGCACGCCTCCGGGTCGTCACCGTTCACGTGGAAGATCGGCGCGGCGATCATCCGGGCGATGTCGGTGCAGTACAGGCTGGAGCGAGATGCCGACGGCGAGGTGGTGAAGCCGACCTGGTTGTTCACCACGACATGCACCGTCCCCCCGGTGCGGTAGCCGCGCAGCTGTGAGAGGTTCAGTGTCTCGGCGACGACCCCCTGCCCGGCGAACGCGGCGTCCCCGTGCATCAGCACGGGCAGCACGGTGAAGCCGGCCTCGCCCTTGTCGAGGATGTCCTGCTTGGCCCGCGCGATGCCCTCCAGCACCGGGTCGACGGCCTCCAGGTGCGACGGGTTGGCCGAGAGGTAGACCTTGGTGCTGGCGCCGCCACGCGAGGTGAAGGTGCCGTGCGCGCCGAGGTGGTACTTGACGTCGCCGGAGCCCTGCGCGGTGCCGGGGTCGATGTTGCCCTCGAACTCGGTGAAGATCTTCGCGTACGGCTTGCCCACGATGTTGGCCAACACGTTGAGCCGGCCGCGGTGCGGCATGCCGATGACGACCTCGTCGAGATTGCCTTCCGCGGCGCGGCCGAGCACTGCATCCAGTAGCGGGATGACGGTCTCGCCGCCCTCCAGGCTGAACCGCTTCTGCCCGACGTACTTGGTCTGCAGGAACGTCTCGAACGCCTCGGCCACGTTCAGGCGGCCGAGGATGTGCTTCTGCTCGTCCTTCGACGGCGCATCGCTCTTCACCTCGACCCGTTGCTGCAACCAGGCCCGTTGCTGGGGGTCGGTGATGTGCATGTACTCGACGCCGACCCGGCGGCAGTACGCGTCGCGCAGCACACCGAGGATGTCGCGCAACTTCATCAGCTTCTCGCCAGCGAACCCGCCGACCGGGAACTCCCGGTCCAGATCCCACAGGGTCAGGCCGTGCTTGATGATGTCGAGATCGGGGTGGGTGCGGACCTTGAAGTCCAACGGATCGGTGTCGGCCATCAGGTGGCCGTTGCTGCGGTAGGCGTTGATCAGCTCGATGACGCGGGCGGCCTTGTCGATCTGGCCCTCGTGGGTGAACTCTCGGTCGGTCAGCCAGCGCACCGGCTCGTACGGGATGCGCAGTGAGGCAAAGATCTCGTCGTAGAACCCCTCCTCGCCGAGCAGCAACTGGTGCACCCGACGCAGGTACTCGCCGGACTGCGCACCCTGGATGATGCGGTGGTCGTAGGTGGAGGTCAGCGTCATGATCTTGCTGATCGCCGCCGCGGTGAGGGCGTCCTCGCTCATCCCGGAGAACTCGGCCGGGTACTCCATCGCGCCGACGCCGATGATGGTGCCCTGCCCGGACATCAGTCGCGGTACCGAATGGTTGGTGCCAATGGTGCCTGGGTTGGTGAGGGTCAGGGTGGTGCCGGCGAAGTCGTCGGCCCCGAGCTTGCCGTTGCGGGCCTTACGCACCAAGTCTTCATAGGCCGACCAGAACTGGCCGAAGTCCTTCTTCTCGGACTCCTTGATGGCCACGACCACAAGTGAGCGGGCGCCGTCCTTGCCGGGTAGGTCGATCGCCAGGCCGAGGTTGATGTGCTCGGGCTGCACCACGGCAGGCTTACCGTCGACGCGGGCGAAGTGCGCGTTCATCGCCGGGTATTCGATGGCGGCCTTCACCAGCGCGTAGCCGATGATGTGGGTGAAGCTGATCTTCCCGCCGCGGGCGCGGCGCAGGTGGTTGTTGATGACAACTCGGTTGTCGGCCAGCAGCTTGGCCGGGACGGCGCGGACGCTGGTCGCGGTGGGCAACTCCAGCGAACTCTCCATGTTGACCACGACGCGGGCCGGCGCGCCACGCAGCACGGTCGAGGTGTCGCCGTCGGCCACGGGGACGCTCGGTGCGGCCTTCGGTGCGGCCTTCGGTGCGGCCTTCGTCTCGGTCTTCGGTGCCGCGCCGTTCAATGCGGCTGGCTTGCTTGCCGGCTCGGCGGGCGCAGCGGGCGTAGCTGGGGGAGCGGACGGTGCCGGGGTGCTCACCGACGTAGGTCGCACCTCGGCTGCCGGAGCGGGATCACCAGCCGGTGCCTTCGCGGCGGCCGGTTGAGCGCCCGCCCGCGGTCGGTAGTCGGCGAAGAAGTCGTGCCACGCCGAGTCGACGCTGTCCGGATCGGCCTGATAGCGCTCGTACATCTCCTCGACGAGCCACTCGTTGGGGCCGAAGGCGGCCGCGCCGGCCGGCTCGGAGTTGGTGGGGTGTTCTGTCGACTGCTCCGTCGTCGCCACGGGTGACCTGGCCGCCTCAATATTTGCGTGGGTTTGTATCGGATTGAAGGGTGTTTCGTTGACCTTCTCAGGATACGCCGTGACAGCTATCCGTTGGTGTGACCTTCAGCGAAAGCCGCGGCGCATTCCGGCAACTTCTGCGCGGTGAGGTAGGCGGTGTCCACCCCCGCCGTACCGGCCCCGTTAGCCGCCTTCACCGCGCTCGCAACGGCCGCAGGGTCGTTGCCCTTGATCGCGTGCCGGAGCCGATCGAGATCGGTGATGCCCTGCTTCAGCGACGCCCGCGCCGGGCGCAGCCAGCGCTCCCGATACGCCTCGCCTTCGCTGCCGCCCGGCAGTCCGACGTCGTCGGTCAGTTCCGAGACGGTCCGCTCGAGGACGAGGTAGCGCGCCGACGAGTAGCGCAGCGCGTCCGTGCCGGTGCTCGCGTACTTCAGCTTGGCGACCAGGCGCATCGACGAGGCGCAGTATCGGTCGGCGCGCGCGCCGAAGCTCGTCGGCTCGCCGAGTGTGCAGCCGGTCAGTGCGAGCCCGACCAGCAGCGCGCCGACCAGCAGCCCGGCGATGCCGCGTCCGCGGCCTCGCTCAGGTGATGTCACGGTTCATCGACAGCCCGGCACCCAGCAGTGACATCCCGAGTCCCCAGATCACCAAGATCCCGACCGCCGCACCGGCGGACAAGAGCGTCACATCGTTGATGGTCCGCGAGTCGCTGGCCTGCGTCGCTATGGCGTTCACCAAACCGGTCGGCAGGTACGGATAGATGTACTTGACCCCCGGGATGATCAACACGATGTTTCCGAGAACGATGATGAAGATGATTCCGAGGGTCACCGCGACGATCTGATTACGCAGCAGCGCCCCTGCTCCGATGCCGAACAGGGTGAACAGCACCAGCACGAGGAAGGTCGAGAAGATCGCGCCGCTCTGATCGCCCAGGCTGTAGTCGATGTTGCGCGCGGAGAGCCACGGCAGGGCCATCGCAAGCTCCACGACGAGACAGACCAACGCGTACAGGATCCCGACTCCCACGTACGTGATGATCTTCGCTCCGACGACAGACCACCGTGAGGGCGTTGCCAGCACCGTCGGCGTGATCGTCTGGTAGCGGAACTCGGTAGTGACCGCCAGGACGCCGAGCACGAAGAGTGGAACATAGGTGAACGCAGCTTGGGCAGAGACGAACACATTCCTGACGTTCTGCGTCAGCTCCGCGTCGTCATTGCCGCCAATCGTTCCCCACACCCCCAGAGCGGTGAGCGTGACGCAGGTGAGTAGCAGCCAGAACCAGACCTGGGTGCTGAACAGCTTCCGGAATTCTGATCGGACGAGGTTCATGACCGGGCGCCTCCGTTCGGCTGCTGGGCCGGTGGCTGGCCGGGCGCCTGCGGTGGCCCGGGTTGCTGGAGCGGACCGGGTTGCAGGGGTGGACCGCCACCGAGGTCGGCGCCCTGGTACTGCCCTTGGGTGAGCGCAAAGAACAACTGCTCGAGATCGAACTTCTCCACCGACAGCTCGTGCAGTTCGATTCCGTTGGTGAAGGCTAGGTGGCCGACCTCGGCCGTGTCGCCCGAACGCACCCGGACGGTGTCCTCGTCGGTGCGTTGGACTTCCTTGCCTGCCTTCGACAGCGCGTCGGCGAGCTGGTCGGCCTGCGGGCTGCGGGTCACCACGGTGTCAGTGCCGGCGGTCAGTTCCTCGATCGAGCCGGCTCGGACCAGCGAGCCCCGGTTGAGGATGACGACTCGGTCGGCGAACTCCTGGACCTCGTTCAGCTGATGGCTGGAGACCAGGACGGTGCGCCCCTCGGCGGCGAGGTGGCGGAAGAACCCGCGTAACCAGCGGATGCCCTCCGGGTCCAGACCGTTGGCCGGCTCATCGAGGATGAGCACCCGGGGGTCACCGAGCAGGGTGGCGGCCAGCGCGAGACGCTGCCGCATGCCCATCGAGTAGCCCTTGACCTTGCGCTTCGCTGCATCACGCAGCCCGACCATCTCCAGCAGCTGGTCGACCCGGGCATCGGGCAGCCCGGCGGCGGCTGCATAAACGCGCAGATGGTTCCGGCCGGTCCGGGCCGGGTGGAAGCTCGATGCCTCCAGTGCCGCACCCACGACGCGCAACGGATTTTTCAGTTGGCTGTAGGGCCGTCCTTCGATGGTGGCCACTCCCCCGGTGGGCTTCACCAGGCCGAGCAGCATCCGCAGGGTGGTCGTCTTGCCGGCTCCGTTGGGGCCGAGGAATCCGGTAACCGATCCGGGCTCGACGCTGAAGCTCAGGTTGGTCACCGCGTGCACAGTGCCGAAACTCTTGCTCAGGTTCTCGATGACAATGCGCCCCGGGACGCCGCCAGGAGGCTGCGGCGGACCGACCGGATGCCCATGCGATCCGGGCTGCGATTGCATCGGAACCGGCTGCTGGGGCTGTTGCTGATACCCCTGCGGCTGCGGCGGGCCGAGCGGCTGTTGACCCGGCTGCGGCTGGCCCGGTTGCGGTGGCTGAGGCCCCGGCTGGTCCGGAGGAGGGGTCGACATGGCCTCGATCCAACCAGACATCGCCCACTGACCCGGACAGATATGCCCTGGTTTCAGTACCTGACAGGCATGCCCCCCGCGTCGCTGGGCCGTCGGCCGCCGAATCTCTGCTCGTCGGGCGCCGGAATGCGTTCATCGGGCCGATCATCTACTCAACTTCCGAGCGCATCCTCGGCGAGCCGGGATGCCGAGGCCAGCGACCCGACGAGCGGGTGCACCGCGAACGCCCGCAGCAGCGCGGACCGCGATCCGGTCAGTGCCGCTTCGATGATCGCGCGTTCGGATGCCTTCACCGAGGACATCAGGCCGAGCTGGTGTTCCGACGGCGGGCCGACCGGCAGCGGCCGGGCGCCCGAGGTGTCGACCCGGCAACCGACCTCCACTACCGCGTCGGCAGGCAGGCCCGGCACGGTGCCACGGTTGGGCACGTTGAGGATCAGCCGCGCGGGCGGACCGCCGGTCAGCGCTCGCGCCGCGGCTGCCGCGATGCCTTCATAGCCACCGCCGGCGATATCCTCGACGTCCCGGGTCTGGTCAGTGCCGCGAAGCTCCGCGAAGTAGCTCGAGTTGCGCTCGTCGTTCGCCTGCTGCCACAGTGCCCCGGCTTGGTGCGGACGCGCCGAGGCTGCGGCATAGAACGCACGCTGCTCCTCGCGGACGTGCTCGCCGCGGGTCTGCGCGGCGGCCCGGATCGAGTGCAGCGCGGTACGGGCGTCATAGAAGTAGTAGAGGTACTCGTTGGGTAGCGCACCCAGCGCCTGTAGGAACGGCTGGCCGAACAGCCGACCCTCCTCGATCGATGCGAGGGCTGCCGGGTCGTCGAGCAGACCCGGCAGGCTGTCGTGGCCGTCGACGCGGAGCTCGCGCAACCAGCCGAGGTGGTTCAGCCCGACGTAGTCCACCTCCGTTGTGTCCGGATCGGCACCGAGCGCCCGGCTTGCTCGAGCGACAAGGCCGCTGGCCGAATCACACACGCCGATCACCCGGTCGCCGAGCACCGGACTCATCGCCTCGGTGACGATGCCGGCCGGGTTCGTCATCGTGATCACCCACGCGGCTGGCGCCAATTCGGCGATGCGATGGGCGATGCGCACTGCCTCCGGAACGGTGCGCAGTGCCGAGGCCAGCCCGCCGGCGCCGACCGTTTCCTGGCCGATGAGACCGAGCTCGAGCGCCAGTCGCTCATCGTGCACCCGACCGTCCAGACCGCCGACCCGCATCGCAGAGAACACCAGGTCGGCCCCGCGCAGCGCGTCGTCGAGGTCACCGGTGGCCCGTACCGCGATGGCCTGCGAGTCGCCCGCGCCGGCCTGCTCGAGCACGAGCAGGATCGTTCGCAGCCGATCGGGGGAGATGTCGTAGAGGATCAACTCGTCGATGCCCAGTCGGGCGGCGCGCAACGCACGGCCGATCAGCGGAACGCGGAATCCGCCGCCGCCGAGCACCACCGCACGCATCGACCGGACACTACTGATAACGGCTTCCCGATCGGAGGCCCGGTACGCCACGATGGTGGGGATGAACGAGTACCTGGGTGCCAACCCCCACGACGAGGTCCCCGCGAATGCGGCGGCCGGCGTCGCGGTGACCGGTACCGACTGCGACCTCTTCCTGCAGGGCACCGTGTTCTTCGACCTGGTGCTGACCGGTCTCGAGGCGGTGCCTGCGCGGGGCACGGAGGTCTGGGCCGACGGGATGGGGTCGTGCCCCGGCGGCATCGCGAATCTGGCCATCGCGGCCAGTCGGCTGGGTCTGCGCACTTCGCTGGCCGGCGCCTTCGGCGACGATGTGTACGGCGACTTCTGCTGGCGCACCCTGTCCGCTCAGGAGGGTGTCGACCTGAGCTACTCGCGACGGTTCCCGGCGTGGCACTCGCCGGTCACCGTCTCCCTCGTCGTCAACCGGGACCGAACGATGGTGACGCACAGCCACCCGGCACCATTGCGGCCCACCGAACTCGTCGGGACCGCGCCCGATGCGTCGGTCGGCTTCGTGCACCTCACCGACGACCCGGAACCGTGGATCCAAGATGCCGCCGCGCGAGGGATGCTCCTGTTCGGCGACGTCGGATGGGATCCCGAGGAGAAATGGTCGGCGTCGATCTTCGATCGGCTGAAGGGGTTCCACGCCTTCGTCCCGAACAGCGTCGAAGCGATGGCCTACACCCATACCGACGACCCGCATGACGCGCTGCACGTACTCGCTGACAAGGTGCCGGTCGCGGTCGTGACGTGTGGTGGGCAGGGCGCGCTGGCCGTCGACTCGGAGACCGGCGAGGAGGAATGGGCACCGTCGCTGCCGGTCAACGAGACCGATCCGACCGGCGCCGGTGACGTCTTCGGCGCGGCCTTCGTGCTTGGCACCCTGCGCAAGTGGCCACTGCGCCAGCGGCTTGCCTTCGCCAACCTCTGCGCAGCGCTGTCCGTGCAATACGTCGGCGGGTCACTCGCCGCGCCGGGGTGGGGCGACATCGTCGACTGGCTGGCGGGAGTGCGGGCGAAGGCTGCGGCCGGCTCCGGAGCGGCCCGTGACCTGGCCGCCGCCTACGCCTTCGTCGACGACGTACTGCCCGACTCCGGCCGGATCTCGGTGCGCCGCGCCAGCGCGACGATCGCCCGCTGGTCCGACGCTTGAGTCCATGGCGCCGGCCGCACAGGCGTCGCAGTCGCGCCCACCCGGACCTACGGTCGGCGGTGCCTATGGCGCCGGCCTCGCAAGCTCGGCGCGGACGCGACCGCCTGGACCTACGGTCGGCGGTGCCTATGGCGCCGGCCTCGCGAGCTCGGCGCGGACGCGACCGCCTGGACCTACGGTCGGCGCGGTGGGGGCAGGTAATAGATTCTTCTTGGCACGGCAGGAACCAACCCCCAGGAGCGCGTGATGACCGAGCGACCTCGCATCTCAGCAATGAACCGGCGCACCTTCTTCGGCGTCTCCGGCGGCGTAGCCGCGCTCGGCGCGCTGGCGGCCTGCGGGTCGAACACCGGCCGCAGTAAGAGCACCGGTGGGGGCAGCACCCCGGCGTTGGCGCAGTGGTATCACCAGTACGGCGAGGCCGGCACCGAGCAAGCCGTGAAGCGCTATGCCGCGGCGTACAAGAAGGCCAAGGTCACCGTCACCTGGACGCCGGGTGACTACGACAAGAAGGCCGCCGCCGCGCTGCTCACCAGTTCTGGCCCGGACGTCTTCGAAGAAGGCAACGGACCGAACATCGACCAGATCAAGAGCAAGCAGGTCGTGCCGCTGGATGGCATCCTGGGCGACGCGGCGAGCGACTTCAATCCGGCATTGGTCAAGCGGATGACGTACGAGGGTTCGCTGTATGCGGTGCCGCAGGTCATCGACATGCAGTTGCTCGTCTACCGCAAAAGCATGCTCAGCGACGCCGGTGTCAGCGCACCGCAGACCATGGACGAGCTGATCGATGCCGCAAAGCGACTCACCAGCAAGAAGGTCAAGGGCCTGTTCGTCGGCAATGACGGCGGCGTCGGCATCCTCGGCGGCCCGGCCCTGTGGGCGGCTGGTCTCGACTACCTGACCGAGGACAACAAGATCGGCTTCGACGATCCGAACGCCGCGGTCTCGCTGGGCAAGCTGCGGGAACTGTTCACCAGCGGATCGTTGCTGCTCGGCGCGCCGGCCGACTGGTCCGACCCGTCGGCCATCAACCAGGGCCTCACCGCCATGCAGTTCACCGGGCTGTGGAACTTCGCCTCCCTCGCCGAGACGCTGAAGGACGACTTCGGTGTCGTGCCCTGGCCGAAGCTTTCCGACAGCGTCGGCGCACCATCCGTGCCGGTGGGCGCCTATGGCTCCAGCGTGAGTGCGAAGAGCAAGAACGTGGATGCTGCCAAGGCGTTCGTGAAGTGGCTATGGGTCGATCAGACCGCCGACCAGCTCGACTTCGCGCAGAGCTACGGCTTCCACATTCCGTCGCGGGCCACTCTGGTCAACAAGGCCGACAAGCTGAAGACCGGGCCAGCTGCGGACGCCGCGAAGATGGTGACCGACAACGGTAAGGCGCAGACACCGCTGCTCTGGACTCCCGCATCGGGCACCGCTTACCAGGATGCGCTGAGCAGGATCATCAAGGACGGCGCCGACCCGACCAGTCAACTCGCGACGGTCAAGAAGACAGTTCAAGCCGAGCTCGACCGCGTCAAGTAACGCGGTGAGCGCAGCGGACGCGCGTCCGGCGGCGCTGCAGCGCCGCCGGCGACACGCCAGCAGCGAACCGGACGCGCGGCCAGCGGAACTGCAGCGACGTAGGCGGCACGGGAGCAATCAGCACCGCACGCTGTGGTTCTGGGTGTTCGTCGGGCCGTTCCTGCTCGGGCTGACGATCTTCGTCTACATCCCGATCGCGTGGAGCCTCTACCTGAGCTTCTTCGAGGCCCGCAACACTGTGACGCCGTCGAAGTTCGTCGGAGTACAGAACTACATCGATCTACTGAAGCAACCGGCATTCGTGCACAGCATGGTGACGTTCTTGGTCTTCGCCGTGTTCATCGTGCCGACGACGTTCGCCGCCTCGCTCGGTCTGGCTCTGCTGGTCAACCGCGCCAGGTTCGCCCAGTCGTTCTTCCGGTCAGTGTTCTTCCTGCCGACGGCCTGCTCCTACGTCGTCGCCGCCCTGATCTGGAAGATGTCGATCTTCAGTGGCGTGCATTTCGGGCTGGCCAATACGGTGCTCGACAAGTTCGGCGTGAACTCCATCGCCTGGCTTTCGGTGACACATCCGCCGTGGTACTGGCTGGTGATCGTCTCAGTGCGGTTGTGGCTGCAGGTCGGTTTCTACATGATCTTGTTCCTCGCCGGGCTGCAGCGGATTTCGCCGACGCTCTACGAGGCGGCTGCAGTGGACGGTGCCCGGCCCGGCTGGCAGGTGTTCCGGCACATCACCCTCTCGCAGCTGAGGCCCACCTCGATCGCCGTGCTGATCCTGCTGTTCATCAACGCGTTCCAGGCCTTCGACGAGTTCTACAACCTGCTGGCCAGTTCGTCTGGCTACCCGCCGTACGCCCGTCCACCACTGGTCTACCTCTACTACATCGCTCTCGGCCAACAGCAGGACTTCGGCCACGGCAGCGCCGGCGCGATGATGTTGGCGCTGCTGATCGCGCTGTTCACCGTCGCGCAGGGCACCTTCTTCGGGTTCGGCCAAGATCGCTCGGACCGCACGTCGCGGCGCAAGCTGCGGCGTGCGGCGGCGCGGGCGGCGAAGGCAACGGTGCCGGTATGAGACGCCAACGCACCGCGATCGAGCGGTCCGGCTCGACGTTGCGCTACGTGTTATTGGTGATCGGCACCGTGCTGTTTCTGTTGCCGTTCTATCTGTTGGTCCGCAATGCATTGAGTACCGATCTGGACATCACGTCGCCGAATTGGAAGTTCTTCCCGTCGCATCTGCACTGGGGAAACATCAAGGAGCTGTTCGACGACCCGTCGGTGCCAATGCTGCGAAGCATGGTCAACTCGATCGTCATCGCGGTCGTGCAGACCGTCGGCGTGATCGTGCTGGCGTCGCTGGCCGGCTACGGACTGGCCCGCATCCCGTACCGACATGCCAACCTGGTCTTCATCTTCGTGCTCGGCACGCTGCTCATTCCGGCCGCTGTCACATTCGTGCCCAGCTTCGTGCTGGTCTCGTCCTTGGGCTGGGTCAGCACGCTGCGCGGAATCATCGTGCCGGGCCTGTTCCAGGCGTTCGCGGCGTTCCTGTTCCGGCAGTACTTCCTCGGTTTCCCGGCCGAACTGGAGGAGGCCGCACGCATCGACGGGCTCGGCTACTGGGGTGCGTATTGGCGCATCGTCGTACCGAACTCGAAGCCGATCTTTGCCGCAGTCGGCGCGCTGACGTTCATCGGAAGCTGGAACGCGTTTCTCTGGCCACTTGTCATCGCGCAGGACCCGCAGTCCTGGACGGTGCAACTCTCGCTGTCGACATTCCTCACTGCGCAGACCATCCGGCTGCACGAACTGTTCACCGCCGCGCTGTTCTCGATCCTGCCGCTACTGGTCGTCTTCCTGCTGTTGCAGCGCTACATCGTCCAGGGCGTCGAGCGCACCGGCATCAACGACTGACGGTCAGAGCCGCCGGCGGCAGCTGTCTCACCGGGCGATCAGTTGGTCCTGGTGCGCGTTTCTCCGTCGTGGTGCGGGATATGTCGCGCACGACGGTGACTCTCCCGCACCACGTCACCATCAGAACGGCGGCGGGTCGGGGTCGTCGGCTGGTTCGGGTGGCGATTGCGGTGGCTTGAGGTCGATGGTGGTGGGTCGCGGGTCGGGCCCGGGTCTGAACTTGGTGGCCGGTGGGGCTGGTGCAGGTGGTGGATCCGTCGGGTTGCCGCTGGGGGTGCCAGTCGGTTTGGTGTTTGCATCGATGATGCCGCCGGCAGAGTGGGTGGAGGTTCCCTTCGCAGGTCGGCCCGCCGTCCTTGGCGGACCGAAGATGATCCAGGTCGCAGGCGACGGCGGGTCGGGTGCAGGAGGTGAAGGTGCAGGTCTGGTCTCTGGCGATGATGAACGCCGCCAGGCGTGCTGGTGGCCGGTAGGTCTGGGTGCCGTAGTCGATCAGGCGGCCGTGGTCGTCGGTGATCAGCCGCCGCCAGGTGCCGCTCTCATCCTGGGCGATGCGGCGGGCCATTTGGGCGGGGATGGGTCCGTACCCGGCCAGCTCGCCGGGCTGCTCATCCAGCCCGAGCAGTGTCGAGGCGGCGACGGTCAGTTGCACCGCCGGGCGGGCACCGTGGCGGCGCGTCAAACACGGGTCGCCGAGGATCGTCTCGGCCATCGTGATCAGTGCGTCGGCGCGGCGCTGATCCGCGGTACGCGGGTCGCCGCCCTTCCCGAAGATCGTCTCGCCCGCGAGGGAGTCGATCGCGGTCATCAGGGAAGCGGCACCGTCGGTGGGCAGGTACGCCCAGATAGAGCTCATCCCGTGCGGCTCCGGGGTACACACCACCCGCCGCTCGGCCAGAGCGTCAGCATGCATCTCGGCCTCACCGGCCGGATCCAACTGCAGCACGGCGCGGGTGACGGACTTCCGGAACTGCGACAACGTCTGCTCCCCACCGCGCTCCAGGACCCGGTCCTCCACCGCACGCGCCACCTCAGGGTCGAGGCCGATGACAGCGGACGCCAGGTAGTCGGCGTGCCGGGCGGAGATCAACCCCTCGCGCAACGATTCCAGCGACGCCTTCAGTGTCGTGGTCAGTAGTTGCGCGCGGTGGACCTGCGTCGCAGCGGTGCCTGGTGCGATCCGCAGGACGGCGGAGATCTCCTGTGTCGACCACTGATCTTTGCTGCCGTCGGCGCGGGAGATGGCCGCGAGTAGTTCCAATTTGCGGGCCGCGTCGAACCCCTCTTCCCGGCGCAACACGTCCAGCAGGTCGATCCGGCCGGCGTCGGACAGCAGAGCGGGCTTCGCGAAGCACGCCGCGTGTACCGAGTCGGTCGAGGGCGCCACCTGCGCCAGGACAGCGAGCGATTCGTCGGGGTGCATCAACACCTCAAACGGCGACGGCACAACCACCTCGTCGTCCCGGTCTGATTCGCCGTCGTCCATGGCACCAATTTTACGGCCGGCCACCGACAATTTCGGGCTATCCACAGGACCCAATCGAAAGAGTTTCGCCATATCCCATAAGGGCAACCGATCAAGTTGACGGTGTTACGGGGCCAACGAACCAGCCGACCACGAACCGCCGGCCGGCCACGCAACCAAGACCGAGCGCATCCGTCGCTGCCTCAGTAAGCCCCGCCAGCCGAGAGCCGCCACCCGACAGCCGCCACCCGAGAACCGCCACCCGACCGCGCAGCGAAAGGGTCAAGCACCCCGTCGCTGCGGCAATAACCAGGACGGACCAACCGCACCGGAGAATGCAGAGGGTGTCGACCCGTCATCGGGCCCTAGCTTCGCCGGTTCCCGACGACAGCGGCGGTTCGTACCTCCGGGAGACCGTGCGGGGGCCGTCCGAGGATCGCCGCAGTGAGCGCAGCCGCCGGCTCCTTCGCCGCACGTGGGTGGGTCATCAGCACGATGTCGATCTTGCCGAGCTCGGGCAGGTTGCAGCGTTTGCCGATCGGTATCAGGTCCGGGGGAGTGAGGCTCTCCGGCATCACCGCGATACCCAGGCCGGCACGGGTCGCGGCCAGCGCCCCGTTCACCTCCCGGGTGTTGCAGGTGATCCGCCAGGTCAGCCCGGCCTTCTCCAGGGCGGCCAGAGCGGTCGCCCGGCTGTGGCTCGGTGCGTGGTAGGTGACGAGCGGGACCGGGCGATCCGGCTCGATCGTGGTGCCTTCCACGCCGACCCAGATCAGCCGATCTCGGCGCACCAGGCGACCCTCCGGCTCGGCGGCCGCCGGGTCATGCTTCACCAGCACCATGTCGAGGTGGCCGGACTTGACGCGTCGGTACAACGCGCCGCTCTGGGTGACGGTGAGCTCCAGATCGATGCGTGGGTGCAACTGCCGGAAGTCTCGAAGGATGCGGGGCAACTGGGTGAGCGCGAGGTCATCGGACGCACCGAAGCGCAACCGGCCGCGTAACGCCGAACCGGTGAAGTAGCTGATCGCCTGCTCTTGGGCGCCGAGGATGGTGCGGGCGAAACCGGCCATCGCCTCGCCGTCCTCGGTGAGCGCTACTGCCCGGGTATCACGGGAAAGCAACTGCCGGCCGGCGGCCGCTTCGAGCTTGCGGACGTGCTGGCTGACGGTCGGTTGGCTGATGCCCAGCTGCTCGCCTGCTCGGGTGAAGCTGGAGGTCGCCACCACGGTGACGAAGGTGCGCAGCAGAAGTGGATCAAGCACGGGTGCTCCTCGATGCCGACGGCAGTAGCATTACGAATACTAATGCAAGTAAGAGCGGAATAATGGCGAGCAATGGTGACCGCATCGGGGATGCTGATACTTGCAGCTTTCGCAACGACCCGCCGACTACCGATACCGAAGAAGTGATTCAGTGCCACCCCGCACGACGCAGCCCAATCCGACTGCCCTCTCCGCGATCCTCAAGATCCGCAACTACCGACTCTTCGTCTCGACGCAGGTCGTGGCAACGACCGGGCTCTGGATGCAGCGTGTTGCCCAGGACTGGCTGGTGCTCAGTCTGTCCGGCAGCGCCGCCGCGGTCGGAGTGACAACCGCGGCGCAGTTCCTGCCGATCCTGCTTTTCGGGCTGTTCGGCGGCGTCATCGCCGACCGCTATCCCAAGCGCCGGCTGCTGCTCATCACCCAGTCCTCCGCCTGCCTGCTGGCCACCACCCTGGCCGTGTTGACGCTGACCCACCACGTGACCGTGTACTCCGTCTACGCGGTCGCGTTCTGCCTCGGTTTGGTGACGGTGGTCGACGGCCCGACCCGCCAGCTATTCGTCGGTGAGATGGTCGGCCGCGAGTTGCTGCCGCGGGCCATCAGTCTCAATTCCGCGGTCTTCCAGTTCGGCGGACTGGCCGGCCCCGCCGTTGCCGGCGTCCTCATCAACATCGTGGGTGGCGGCTGGGCGTTCGCGCTCAACGCGATGGCCTACGCCGCCGTGGTGATCACCTTGCGACGGGTGCGGCTCAGTGAGCTCAACTCGATCCCACGCATGCCGCGGGCCAAGGGTCAGCTACGCGAGGGCCTTCGGTACATCGCCGAGCGGCGCAACCTGTGCTGGACGATCGTTCTGGTTGCGTTCGCCGCCACCTTCGGGCTGAACCTGCCGATCGTGCTGGCCGGCTTCGCCCGAAACGAATTTGCTACCGGGGCCGGCGGCTACGGCCTCTTCAACACCCTGGTGGCAGCCGGGTCGCTGCTCGGGTCCATCGCTGCCGCCCGGATCGGGGCAATACGACTGCGCTCGATCGCGCTCGGCGCTGCGATGTTCGGCTGGGCCGAGGCGATGACGGCATTCGCCCCGGACGTAGTGATGTTCGGGGCGATGCTGACCCTTGTCGGGTTCACCGCGGTTCGCTTCCTGGTCACCGCGAACACCACCGTGCAGACCACGACCGAGGAGTGGATCCGCGGCCGGGTGATGAGCGTCTACATCTTGGTGAGCATGGGTGGGCCTGCCCTTGGCGGCCCGATCATCGGACTGGTCACGCAGCATTACGGTGCGCGGGTCGGGCTGGCTGCGTGCGGGCTGGTCCCGCTCGTCGCCGCCGGAGGCGTCGCCCTGGTGCTGGCACATGTGCGCAGCCTGCGGGTCCGGGTCGACCCGCGCGGTCGGCGCCCGGCCGAAATCGTGTTGCTGGTACCCGCCGGTGAGCCCCGCAGCCGCCGCCCTGTCGCCGCCTGAGCTTGCGAAGCCGGCGCATAGGTACATCCGTCAATTCGCGCGGGCTTGCTTCACCAGCGACTTCCCGAAGTCCCACATGAGGCCGGAGCCGCGGTGCGCCTCGTCCATGACGTCGACGAACGCGTCCATGAAGGCGTCGACCTCTGCCTCGCCGATGATCAGCGGCGGGATCAGCTTGATCACCTCGAGGTGATCGCCGGACACCTGCGTCAGGATGCCGTGGCGGTGGTACAGGGCGTGCACCACGGTCTGCGCGAACAGCCCCTTGCGCGCGGTGCGCAGCGCCGTCCAGGCGCCCCGCAACTTCCAGGACGTCGGACGGCCGAACTCGATGCCGATCATCAGGCCGCGGCCGCGGACATCGTGCAGCATCTCGTAGCGGTCGATCAGCGCCGACAGCCGAGTATTCAGCAGGTCGCCCATCAGCCGTGCGTTCTCGACCACGTTCTCGTCGTCGAACACTTGCAGGGTAGCCAGGCCAGCAGCCATCGCCTGGGCGTTCGAGCCGAACGTCGAGTCGTGTACCAGCACCCGGTCCATGGACGAGTACACCTTCTGAAAGATCCAGTCGTGCGCGAGCGTGGCGCCAACCGGGATGTACCCGCCGGACAGCGCCTTGGCGGTCGCCACGATGTCCGGCTCGACGCCGTCGTGCTGGAAGGCGAAGAAGTCGCCGGTCCGGCCGATGCCGGTCTGCACCTCGTCGGCGATCAGCAGCGCTTTGTGCTCCCGCAGCAGGGTGTGGGCGTTGCGGAGGAATCCCGGCGGGGTCACCGCGACCCCTTTGCCCTGGATCGGTTCCACGAGCATGCCGGCGACATCACCGCGGCGCAGTTCACGCTCCAGCGCGGCCAAGTCGCCGAACGGGATAGCGGTGTCGGGGAACAGCGGATCGAAGCCGGCTCGGAACTCCTTCGCACCGTTGACCGACAGGGCGCCCGCGGTCAGCCCGTGGAACGCGTGGTCGAAGTAGACGATGCGAGACCGCCCGGTGGCGTACCGGGCGAACTTCAGTGCGGCTTCGACCGCTTCGGTCCCGCTGTTGCCGAAGTACACCCGGTCCAGATGGGGGATCCGGGCCAGCAAAGCCTCCGCCAGCAGGCCGGCCAGCGGCGGGGCATCGAACTGGGTCAGGTCGGCGAGATCGGCGTCGAGGACGTCGTGCAGCGCCTGGCGCACCACAGGATGGTGCCGGCCGACGGCGAAGACGCCGAATCCGGCGAGCATGTCCAGGTACTTGGTGCCCTCGGCGTCGAACAGGTAGGCGCCGGCACCGCGCACGTAGGTCTTGTCGAAGCCGATCGCGTGCAGCATCCGCGGCAGTTGCGGATTGAGGTATCGACTCTGCAAGGCGTACCGCTCGTCGCCCCGCCGTGCCAGCAGGTCCTTGAGATCGAAAGCGTTGCTGCCCACGACCGATCATCCGGCCTTTCTTTCGCTACCAGGAACGGCGGTGCGCGCGTCGGTCGCGCGGCGCCCCTCGTAGGCTATCGACATGGCATCCATGATCGGCGACCGCGGGCCGCTGGGCGGGCCGGACGTCTGATATGCCAAGTGACAGATTCGTTAGTTAGCCGAACGTATTACAGATTTTGGTCAGTGGGGATCATGAGTGACGAGGGTGCGGGTGCGATCCACACGCCGGACCCAAGCGCAGAATCGGTGCTCGCGTCTATCGCGTCCGGCGCCGCGGGGCAGATCGGCGCCGAGAACTTCCCTGTCGCGCTGCGCCTACTGCCTCGCCGGCCACGCGCCCACCTCGCCCGCGTCTACGCCTTCGCCCGCTTCGTCGACGACGTAGGCGACCGCGCGCCGGGTGACCGACTGGCTCTGTTGGACCGGGTGGATGCCGAGCTGCGCGGCTTGCCGGCCGCAACCGCGACGTTGCCGCCCGTCGCCGGTCTGCAGCCCGTGGTCGACGAGTGCGCCGTGCCGATCGAGCTGTTCCTCGATCTTGTGGAAGCCAACCGTGTCGACCAGGTGACCACTCGGTACGAGACGTTCGACGCCCTGCTCGGCTACTGCGCGCTGTCCGCCGCGCCGGTGGGCCGGATCGTGCTGCACATCGCCGGCGCCGCGACCGATCAGAACATCGCCGACTCCGACGCGGTGTGCGCGGCGCTGCAGGTGTTCGAGCACTGCCAGGACGTCGGCGAGGATGCCACGGCGGGGCGTATCTACCTGCCGCACACAGAACTCCGGGCTGCCGGTGTGACCGATCAGGAGCTCCTTGGCGCGGAGACTTCGGCCGCCCTGCGTGCAGTGGTCGCGACCCAGGTCGACCGGTCCGCCGGGATGCTCGCTGCGGGGCGTCCTCTGGTCCGCAGGTTGAAGGGCTGGTCGCGGGTCGCGGTGGCCGGTTACGTCGCCGGGGGACTGGCCACGGCCGACGCGTTGCGGGCGTCCGGTTACGACGTCCTGGCGCGGCAGGTAGCTCCGAGAAAATCGCGCACGGCGGTGCATACAGTACGAGTGATGGTGGGAGGACGGACGTGACAGACGCGGCGAGGATCGCTGCTGCCTATCAGGAGTGCGAACGGATCACCCGGCAGGAAGCGCGCAACTTCTCCTGGGGCATCCGGTTGCTCCCTGCGGCGAAGCGAACAGCGCTGTCGGCGGTCTATGCCGTGGCCCGCCGCATCGACGACATCGGTGACGGCGCTCTCCCGGTGGACCAGAAGGTGCGCCTGCTGGCTCAGGCCCGGCAGGGCGCCACCGCACCGGCCGATCACCCGGACGATCCGGTCTACGTCGCGCTCGACGACGCGGCTCATCGGTTGCCCATCCCGCTGCCGGCCTTCGGTGAGCTGGTCGACGGCTGCGAGATGGACGTCCGCGGCAGCACCTACGACACGCTGGACGACCTGATCACCTACTGCCGTTGCGTCGCCGGGTCGATCGGCCGGCTCTCCCTCGGCGTGTTCGACCCGCCGCTGACCTCCGCCGAATTGGGGCAGGCATCCGAATGGGCGGACGCGCTCGGCGTCGCGCTGCAGCTCACGAATATCCTGCGCGACGTCCGGGAGGACCTGGGCAACGGCCGGACCTACCTGCCCAAGCAGGATCTCGACCTGTTCGGCTGCGAGCTCACGCTGCTACCGGACGGGACCCTCGATCCGCACGGCGGTGCGCTCGCCGAAGTCGTCCGGTTCGAAGCGGCCCGGGCCTGGGGCTGGTACGACCGCGGGCTGCAATTGCTCCCGCTGCTGGACCGGCGAAGTGCTGCCTGCTGCGCGGCGATGGCCGGCATCTACCGCGAATTGTTGCAGCGCATCGCGGAAGACCCGGCCCAGATGATGCGCGGGCGCATGTCGCTGCCGACGAAGGACAAGCTGCAGGTTGCGGCGCGGGCGCTCACCCGTCCGGGTGGCCGCCGTGGCTGACTCGCCTGCGGTCGTCGTCGGCGGTGGCCTCGCCGGGATCGCCGCCGCCCTGCGGCTGGCCGACAACGGCCGTTCGGTCCTACTGCTAGAAGGTCGCAACCGACTCGGTGGCGCGGCGTTCTCCTTCCGCCGTGGCGACCTGTCGATCGACAACGGGCAGCACGTGTTCCTCCGCTGCTGCGAGGCCTATCAGTGGCTGTTGCGACGGGTCGGCGCCCAGGGCGACGTGACGATGCAGCAGCGGTTGGACATCCCGGTGCTGCGCGCCGATGGCCGGAGCGCGCGGTTGAGACGGCTGCCGGGCGTGCCGGCGCCGGCGCACCTCGGCGGCGCTTTGGCCGGGTACGGACTGCTCAGCCCGATGGACCGGCTGCGTGCGGTACGCGGTGCGCTGGCCCTGAAGCGGTTGGACCCGGCCAACCCACGGCTGGATGCGCAGACCCTCGGTGGCTTCCTGCGCGCGCACGGTCAGAACGACGCCACCATCGCTGCGCTGTGGGGCATCGTGGCCACTGCGACGTTGAACCTGGACCCGGACGAAGCGTCGCTGAGGTTGGCCGCGAAGGTGTTCCGTACCGGACTGCTGGATCACGCACCCGCCGGCGACGTCGGCTACGCCCGAGCACCGCTGGGCGAGCTGCACTCGACGAAGCCGCTGCGGGCGCTCGCATCGGCCGGGGTGGAGGTGCTTCTCGGGCATCGGGTCGATTCGGTCGAGCCGGGCGGCATCGTGCGGGCGACCGGCGCCACCGGGAGTCGGGCGTGGACCAGCAACACCGTTGTGCTGGCGACGCCGCACCGCGAGGCGTTCGCCGCTGCGCCGGCACTGGCCACCTCGCTGGCCGCTCAAGCCGCCGGGCTCGGAGCCACTCCGATCGTCAACGTGCATGTCGTCTACGACCGCCGCGTCACCGATCTGCCGTTCGCCGCCGGGGTGAACTCGCCGGTGCAGTGGTTCTTCGACCGCACAGACACTTCAGGTCTGAGCGCGGCGCACCCCGCCGGTCAGTACCTGGCGGTGACGGTGTCGGCCGCGAAGGATGAAATAGACCAGCCCACTCGGATGTTGACCCAGCAATTCCTCGAGGAACTCGCCCGACTCCTCCCCGCCGCCCAGAGTGCTGAGGTGATCGACACGTTCGTAACGCGCGAGCGTCGAGCCACCTTCCGGCAAGCCGCGGGGAGTTCGGCGTTGCGCCCCACCACCAGCTCCGGGTTCGACGGTGTCTGGCTGGCCGGGTCCTGGACCGACACCGGCTGGCCGGACACCATGGAGGGAGCTGTCCGCAGCGGCATCATCGCCGCTGAGGCCGCGCTGGATCTGCCCGCACACGCCGTCCTGGGGTTTGCCGCATGAGTGAGTCGAGAATGTCCACC
Source organism: Jatrophihabitans sp. (assembly GCA_051001975.1). Lineage (GTDB taxonomy): Bacteria > Actinomycetota > Actinomycetes > Mycobacteriales > Jatrophihabitantaceae > DATAEG01. Next base: position 38,968 of record JBPCMU010000076.1, on the reverse strand, counting down.
GGCCGAGCACCGGCTGGGTCGCCGAGCCGAGTGCCGGAGATCCTCGACAGTGCCCGAAATCTGGTCGGCCCGGCCATCCACGCTGCCGTCGAGTACATCGACGACGAGCGGATGCGACGGATCGCCGGCTACCAGATGGGCTGGGTGGACGCGCAAGGCAGTCCCACCGCGAGCGGTGGGAAGTCGATCCGACCCGCGCTGACTGTGCTGGCCGCGGCGGCCGCGGCCGGCAAGGGTGAGGTGGCGGCGCCTGCCGCGGCGGCCGTCGAACTGGTGCACAACTTCTCCCTGCTCCACGACGACGTGATGGACCGCGACGTGGAACGCCGCCACCGCGCCACCGGCTGGGTCGTCTACGGCGAGGGCCAGGCGATCCTGGCCGGCAACGCGATGCTCACCGCGGCGATCGAGACGTTGGTGCGGGCCGGGGAGCCGGGGCTGCGCAGCCTGCCGTGCCTGCTCGCCGCCACTCAGGAGCTGATCAGCGGGCAGTCCCAGGACCTGGATCTGGAAGGTCGCGAGAACGTCGGCCTCGACGAGGTTCTGCAGATGGAGATCGGCAAGACGGCCGCGCTGCTGTCCTGCTCCACCAAGATCGGCGCGATCGCGGCGGGCGCACCGAAGCGGTACGTCGACGGGTTGGCCACCTTCGGCCGCGAGCTCGGTATCGCCTTCCAGCTGGTCGATGACGTACTCGGCGTCGTCGGTGACCCGGTCGCCACCGGTAAGTCCTCGTCCTCTGATGTCCGAGCTGGCAAGCGCAGCGCCACCATCGTCGCCGCGTTGACCGCGGGTACCGACGCCTCCCGCCGGTTGGCCGAGCTCTTCGCCGGCGGGCCACCGGAGACCGAGGAAGAGGTCTCGCTGGCGACCAAGCTGATCGGCGAGGCCGGCGGACTGGACTGGGCGATGACCGAGGCAGATCGCCGACTCGACCTGGCGCACCGACAACTCGACGAGCTCGAACTGCCGAACCAGGACGCGGTCGCTGACCTGCGGGAACTGGCCGACTTCATCGTGGGGCGGGACCGGTGAGCGGAACCGACGAGATGGTGACGAGCCGGCTGGCGTCCCTGGCCGCAGTACAGGCGACGACGCAGCGAGCCCGCGACCACTTGCTGTCCCGGCAGGCGCCGGCCGGCTGGTGGAAGGGCGAACTGCGCACCAACGTGACGATGGATGCCGAAGACCTGCTGCTGCGGCAATTCCTCGGCATCCTGCGCTCAGACGACCTCGAACCCGCTGCACGCTGGATCCGCTCGCAACAGCGCGAGGACGGCACCTGGGCGACGTTCGAGGGTGGGCCGGGCGACCTGTCCACCACGATCGAGGCGTACACCGCGCTGCGGCTGGCCGGTGACGACGGCGACAAGCCGCACATGCGCGACGCGCGCGAATTCGTGCTGGCCAACGGTGGTATCGAGCGGAGCCGGGTCTTCACCCGGATCTGGCTGGCCCTGTTCGGGGAATGGTCCTGGGACGAACTTCCGGCGATGCCGCCGGAGATGGTGCTGCTGCCTAAATGGGTTCCCCTGAACCTCTACGACTGGGCCTGCTGGGCACGGCAGACCATCGTCCCGATCACTGTGGTGGCCACCCTGCGGCCGGTCCGACCGCTACCGTTCAGCCTCTGCGAACTGCGGACCGGCGAGCCCACCGCGGTCCGGCGCAGGGGGTTGATCGGTGCCGCGTTCGGCCTGCTCGACAAGGTGCTGAACGTGTACGCCCGATCACCGCTGAAGCCGGGCCGGAAGCTCGCGATGCGCCGGGCCGCGGAGTGGATCATCGCCCGACAGGAGGCCGACGGCGGCTGGGGCGGCATCCAGCCACCGTGGGTCTATTCGATTCTCGCGCTGCACCTGCTCGGCTACCCGCTGGATCACCCCGTGATTACGGCCGCCGTCAACGGGTTGGAAGGGTTCCTGGTCCGCGAGCAGTCTGACTCCGGCCCGGTGCGCCGGCTGGAGGCGTGCCAGTCCCCGGTGTGGGACGCCTGCCTCGCCCTCACCGCCCTGCTCGATGCCGGGTGCGCACCGGAGCACCCGGCGGTCGTCCGGGTGACCCAATGGCTGCTCGGTGAGGAGATCCGAGTCTCCGGCGACTGGGCGGTGCGGCGACCCGACCTGGCGCCCGGTGGCTGGGCGTTCGAGTTCGCGAACAAGGGCTACCCCGACATCGACGACACCGCCGAGGTGGTTCTTGCCCTGCGTCGCGTCGCTGACCTCATCGTCCCCGGCGTGGACGCAGCGGTGCGGCGCGGTATCGACTGGACCGTAGGGATGCGGTCGAAGGACGGCGGGTGGGGGGCCTTCGACGCGGACAACACCCGGCGGCTGGTCGAGAAGCTGCCGTTCTGCGATTTTGGCGCGGTGATCGACCCGCCCTCCGCGGACGTGACGGCGCATGTGGTCGAGATGCTCGGTCACGCCGGGCTGGCCGACGACGAGGTGACCCGGACCGGAGTTCGCTGGCTGCTCGATGCCCAGGAGACCGATGGCTCCTGGTTCGGCCGCTGGGGGGCCAACTACATCTACGGAACTGGAGCGGCCGTCCCGGCCCTGGTGGCTGCGGGTGTTGCGGTCGATTGCGCTGCGCTGCGCCGGGCCGCTGGCTGGCTGGAGAGGGTGCAGAACGACGACGGCGGCTGGGGCGAGGATCTGCGTTCCTACACCGACGACAGCTGGCGCGGCCGTGGCACCTCCACCGCCTCGCAGACGGCATGGGCGCTGCTCGCCCTGCTCGCATTGGACCCGACCACGAGGGCCGTCCGCCGGGGCGTCGGATGGTTGGTCGAGAATCAGAACTCGGACGGGGGATGGGACGAGGATCTTTACACGGGAACGGGATTTCCAGGCGACTTCTACATCAACTACGAGCTGTACCGCCTGGTGTTCCCGCTCAGCGCGTTGGGCCGGTTCCTATCGGCAAGTGAAGGGAAGTTGGTGTGATGACCGATGGCCTAGTGGTAATAACGGCCCTGCGCAGCGAGTACGCGGCGTTGCGCAGGCGGGTACCCGGCGCCATCGTGCTGCGCTGCGGCATGGGTCCGGAGCGGGTGCAGCGGTGGTTGCCGCAATTGTCCGAGCTGAGCCCGGACGCTGTGGCAGTGGCAGGGGTGGCCGGTGCCCTCGACCCCTCGATGCGGCCGGGCGACGTCTTCATCGCCAGCGAGGTCCGCGACGTGCATGGGCGCATCGTGCTGAGAGCCGCACAACCGTTGGTGGCCGAGTTGCGAGCGATGGGGCTGCGGGTGCACATCGGTCCGATGGTGAGCACCGATCACGTCGTGCAGGGCGCCGCTGAGCGCGAGAAGCTCGCCGCGACGGGCGCACTGGCCGTCGACATGGAGTCTGCGGCTCTGGTGCGCGCCCTCGAGCATCCGCAACGCCCACTGCCGATCGCCGTCGTCCGGATCATCGTCGACACGCCGCACAGCCCGGTCGCCCGACTGGCCACCATCCCCTCCGGCGCGAAGGCGCTGCTCGCGTTGCGCAGGGTCGGTCCGGCGCTGCGTCGGTGGGCCGACCTGGCCGGGCCACGACAGGTGCTGCTGGCCGGACCGCGCTCGTTCTGCGCCGGCGTCGACCGGGCCATCGACATCGTCGAGGCCGCGCTGCAGCGCTACTCGCGGCCGGTCTATGTACGCCGCCAGATCGTGCACAACGCGCACGTGGTGGCCGACCTGCAGCGGCAGGGCGCGGTGTTCGTCGACGAACTCGACGAGGTGCCGGACGGCACCACCGTCGTGTTTTCCGCGCACGGCGTTGCCCCGGCGGTCCGCGAGGAGGCGGCCAAGCGCGATCTCAACGTGATCGACGCGACCTGCCCACTGGTGGCCAAGGTGCACGCCGAGGCCCGGCGCTTCGTCGGTCGTGGCGACTCAGTTTTCCTCATCGGCCACGCCGATCACGACGAGACCGAAGGCACGCTTGGCGAGGTGCCGGGCAAGATCACCCTCGTCGAGACCGTCGAGGATGCCGAGCGGGTAGCCGTGGACGATCCGGGCCGGGTCGCCTTCCTGATGCAGACCACGCTGGCTGTGGAGGAAGCTGCGTCCACCGTCGATGTGCTGCGCCGGCGGTTCCCGTTGATCGAGTCGTCGGCTACAGACGACATCTGTTACGCCACCACCAACCGCCAACGTGCCGTCGCCGCCATCGCGGCCGACTCGGATGTGGTCATCGTGGTGGGCTCGACGAACTCGTCCAACTCGCTGCGGTTGGTCGAAGTCGCCGAGCGGCACGGTACGCCGGCCCATCTGGTCGACGACGCTGCCGGGATCATGCCCGAGTGGCTCGCCGGAACGACTACCGTCGGTCTCACCGCCGGCGCGTCAGCACCGCCCCATCTCGTCGACGAGGTTCTGCACACCCTGCGTGCGCTTGGCCCCGTCGATGTCGACGAACGCGTTGTCGCGAAGGAAGACATCACGTTCACGCTGCCCAGAGGAGTTGCAGGTTAATGGCTATCCCACTTCGCCAAGGCGCACGTATCGGTTGGTACCTGTTCTCCAAGAAGGTGCGCCGCGTCGAGAAGTTCCCTTTGATCGTCGAGCTCGAACCGCTCTTCGCCTGCAACCTGAAATGCAACGGCTGCGGCAAGATCCAGCAGCCGCACGACCTGTTGCGGCAGCGGATGCCCGTCGACCGCGCGGTGAACGCGATCCTCGAATCCGGTGCGCCGATGGTGTCGATCGCCGGCGGTGAGCCGTTGATGCATCCGCAGATCGACGAGATGGTGAACGAGCTCGTCAAGCGCAAGAAGTACGTCTACCTCTGCACCAACGCAGAGCTGGTGCGCAAGCGCTGGGACAAGTTCAACTTCATGCCGTCGCCGTACTTCTCCTTCGCCATCCACGTGGACGGGCTGCAGGCCCGCCACGACGAGTCGGTCGCCAAGGAGGGCGTTTTCGACGAGGCGGTCGCAGCCATCAAGTTCCTGAAGGAGAAGGGCTTCCGGGTCACCACCAATTCGACGTTCTTCAACACCGACACCCCGCAGACGATCATCGACGTGATGAACTTCCTGAACGACGAGGTCAAGGTCGACAGCATGATGCTCTCGCCGGCCTACGCCTACGAGAAGGCGCCCGACCAGGACCACTTCCTCGGCGTGACCGAGACCCGCGAACTGTTCTCGAAGGCGTTCGCCGGCGGCAACCGCAAGCGCTGGCGGTTGAACCACTCGCCGCTGTTCCTCGACTTCCTCGAAGGCAAGACCGACTTCCAGTGCACCGCGTGGGGCATCCCGTCCTACTCGCTGCTCGGCTGGCAGAAGCCCTGCTACCTGATGGCCGACGGCTACGCCAAAACGTACAAGGAACTCCTCGAGACGACCGACTGGGACAAGTACGGCCGCGGCAAGGACGAGCGGTGCAACAACTGCATGGCGCACTGCGGGTACGAGCCGACCGCCGTGCTGGCCACGATGGGTTCACTCAAGCAGGGTCTGCGGGCGATGCGGGAGCAGGGCTGACTGCGACGTGGCAACTGGCCGCCAGGTTGGTCGATCGCCCGATCAGCGCGACGCCGGCCAGCATGGCGGCCAGGCACGCGGACTCGACGGCCAGGCCCGGGATGCTCACCGAGACCACGTCGCCGAGCAAGCTGACGCCGAGTGCGATACCGGCGATCGGCTCGGCTGCCGCGATGGGCGGCAGCGAGTAGTCCAGCCGGGCCGCCTTGAACGCGCTCTGCGACAGCAGCACGCCGATCACTCCCGCTCCGATCACGATGTATGGCCACAGGCTGAGGAACGCGGACCGGATGCCTTGGTGCTGGACAAGTTGCAGCGCGGCCCGCGTCGAGGCGTCCTGTAGTCCGTAGAGCAGACCCGCGCCGGTGGCGAGAAGGACCGACTCGCGGACCAGCCCGCTGCGGCGACCCAGCATGACCAGGACTGCGACCACGCCGATCACCGAGCAGACGGCAAGGGTGAGCACCGCGTCATTCGGTGCCGGGGTTGCTGACGTGCGCGGGTTGCTGAACGCGATGAAGACGCCGAGCGCGCCGGAGAGCAGCACCGAGCCGCAGATCTCCTGCCACCGCAGCCGGCCACGTACAAGTAGCGCGGCGAAGGCAAGGGCGAACAGCAGGCTCGTCGACAGCAGCGGTTCGACGACGGTCACCGTGCCGAAGTGCAGGGCCAGCCCGGCGAGCAGCTCGCCGATGACCATGCAGCCGATGCCCAACCACCACAGCGGGCGGTGCATCAGGTGCAGCAGCAATCGGAGCCGGAGCAGTTCGGTCAGCGGAACGGTCGCGGCGACGCGCTGCTGCAGCACGTACCCAATGCCCAAGGCGAGCGCAGCGGCCACGCCGATGATGAAGACCATCGGTCAGCCTGCGCAGGTCCGCGAGATGGTGACCACAGGCCGATTATCGGCCAGCCGGCGCGGCCGCGCCCGTCTCTCCTCAGGGATGTGCAGATCCCGATTACCGGTGCCACCTCTGCGAGACTGGGCGGATGGCAGCGCACCGAGCCCCCGGCCGCAATACCGGCGCGCGAGGAAGGTGCTGGACGCTCGCGATTGCCCTGACTTTGGGCATCGCGGCGTGTACCAGTGGCGCGGCGCCGGGACGGCCCTCCGAGTCATCGAGTCCGGCGCTGACCTCGTCGTCGAGCACCGTCCCTTCATCCTCCAGCGCCACGCCTTCGACCAGTCGCTCTTCCACCGCATCGAGCCGCAGCCGGCGATCGAGCCCACCCCCGTCCACGAAGCAACCCGATATCGCCGGCACGACGATCGTGCTCAATCCTGGCCACAACGCGGACAACGCCAACAACCCGGCCGTGTCGCACCGGGTGAACGTCGGCTACGGGCACACCAACTTCTGCGACACCACCGGTACCAACACGAACGCGGGCTACCCGGAGCACGCGTTCAACTGGGATGTCTCGGTGCGGATCCGGACCATCCTGAACGCACACGGCGTCAAGGTCGTGATGACCCGCCCGAACGACACCAGCGCCGGGCCATGCATCACCACCCGGGCCGTGATCGGTAACCGGCCCGGCGTGGCCGCCGTGATCAGCATCCATGCCGACGGCACCGCGAGCGGCGCCGGGCACGGCTTTCACATCTGCGAGGATTCCCGACCACCGGCCGGCGCGAAGGTGGCCGCGTTATCGCACTCGCTCACCGTCGATCTGCACGACTCGGTGCTCGCCTCGTCGGGCTTCACGACGTCCACCTACCTCGGCCGGAACGGCTACTACCCGCGCGAGGACTTCGGCGCGCTGAATCTCGCCACCGTCCCGTCGACGTTCCTGGAGCTCGGCAACATGCGCAACGCGGGCGACGCGGCAAAGCAGTCGACTGCGGCCGGCCGACAGCGGATCGCCCAGTCGGTCGCCAATGGCATCCTCACCTGGCTCACGCATCGCTGAGCAGCGGCGCCGTACGGATGCGCTAGCGGGACTGCGCGCCTTCGCCGCTGTCGCCCGGGCCGGTGCCGGCAGTGGAGATACTCAGCCCCGGTCGGCGTGGGTGGACCGAGAGGTAGGTCAGCCCGTCCGGGCCGGCGACGATGGCTCGTTGGGAGCGGCGGGGCAGCCACACCACCGCACCGGACCGGAGGGGCACCGGGTCGGTCGCGGTGACGATCTGCCCGGAGCCGGCCAGCACGTGCAGCAGCACGTCGAGGTCGGGCCCAAGATGCGTCTCGATCTGCCCGTTAGGCCGTAGCCGGATCACGTTGGCGTCCAGCTGGCGGGCCGCCGGCTCCAGTCGCCACACCGCCCCACCGGCGTCAGGCTCGTGTGCCATGTGCAGTGTGGTCGTGTCGGCAACCACGCGAGGCAGGTCGGTCGCCACCCGGCGGGTGATCAGGATCCGGTACAGCCGGGCGTCGCCGTCGGGCAGATAGGTCCAGTCGTAGGCGCCGGGATGGTCGCGATCGAATTCCTGGCGCAGGTGTTTCGGATCGTGCGAGTTCACCAGCACGAACGACTCACCGACGTTGAGGGAGCTGAAACGGGTGAAGATCAACGGGTGCCGCTGCGGTTTGGGGACCTCTCGCACGTCCAGCTCGGCACCGCCCCCGGCAGCAGGAGGAGTGTCGGTCGGGCCGGTGTGCTGATTCATGCTTCGATCCTATTCTTACAATGAGGAATTGTGTAAAGTATCGGCATGACCTATGTGATCGGCCTTCCGTGCGTGGACGTCAAAGACCGTGCCTGCGTGGAGGAGTGTCCCGTCGACTGCATCTACGAGGGCGGCCGGACTCTCTACATCCATCCGGATGAGTGCGTGGACTGCGGTGCCTGCGAACCGGTCTGCCCCGTGGAGGCGATCTACTACGAGGACGACTTGCCGGAGGCCCTGGGTCCTTATCTGGAAGACAACGCACGGTTCTTCACCGACACGCTGCCCGGTCAGTCGCGCTCCCTGGACTCGCCGGGCGGGGCCGGCAAGCTCGGCCCCCTCACCGTCGATACGCCTCTGGTGACAGCGCTACCGCCGCAGGGTGAGCGGAGCGGGAAATGATGGCCGGTGCCGCTTCGGCTACCCGCTTCCCGGCCGAAGCCGCTCGGTCTCGGGATGATCTGACCGATGCGGGACGCGGCGACCACGCCCAGCCCGGCCGGCGCGAACTCCTGATGGACCTGCTGCGCGCCGCACGCCAGCCGCGCACCATCCGCAGCCTCGCCGAGGAGCTCGGAGTGCACGCCAACACGGTGCGCTTCCACCTCGGAGCGCTGCAGCGCGCCGGGCAGGTCGAGCAACTGCTCGGTGACACCGCCGGGCCGGGGCGCCCGCCGGTCCTGTTCGGGGTGACGCATCGAATGGACCCCGACGGGCCGACGAATTACCGGCTGCTTGCCAGCATGCTCACCAGCCATCTGGCTGCCAGCAGCTCCGACCCGTCCGCCGCAGCCACCGAAATCGGCCGCGACTGGGGTGAGCGGCTGCTCGACCCCGCCACGGCTGTTCGGTCCCATTCGGTACGCCCGAAAAGGGGTGAAGCGCTGGCCCACCTGACCCAGATCCTCGGCGACCTCGGTTTCGGCCCGGAACCGCCCACCGGGCGGCGGGACACCACGATCCGGCTACGGCACTGTCCCTTCCTCGGCCTCGTCACCGGCACCGGTTCCGCGAAGCAAGCCGGTGACTGGGGGGAAGGGCGGGGCTACCGCGACACGATCTGCTGCCTGCACCTGGGCCTGATGCAAGGCACACTCGCCGCACTGAAGGGCCCGGTCACCGTCGATCGGCTCGAACCCTTCGCCGAGCCTGACTTGTGCGTGGCTCATCTCGCTCCGGTACGGCCGAACCGTTGACTGATGTCGCGGTCCGGATCGCGATCGCGGCGACGTTGCTATGGCTGGGCATGGTGGCCGCGATCTCGTTCCTGGAAGCGCCGCTGAAGTTCCGCGCCCCCGGCCTGGAGCTACGGGTCGGGCTGGCGATAGGCCGGATCGTGTTCCGCGCCCTCAATATCGTCGAAGTCGGTTGGGCCATCGTGATCGTCGTCTGTCTGATCATCGACCCGCAATCGGCGACGATCACCAGTCTGGCCGGCGTCACCGGTGCCCTACTGGTCATCCAGCTCGTCGCAGTGCGGCCCAGGCTCAACCGGCGCTCCGACCAAGTGCTCGCCGCCGCACCTGGCGCCGATTCGGCGCGATCGCAGACGCATCACGCTTACATCGTGCTGGAAACCCTGAAGGCCGCGGCGCTGGTCGCGTTGGGGTGCTACCTGCTCGCCGCCTGACCCGTCACGTACCTCGAGGATCGAGGACGCTCGCGTGACCCAGCTCGACGATCCCGCGACCAGCAGGCGATCTGACCGGGCCAGATGGTCAGGCGGTTGTCGCGGCGTTGATGGAATCGACGAGTTCCCGCGGTTCGTCGACGCTGACCACGAGACGTTGATAGTCCTCGCCGGTCAGTTCGATAACGATGACGTTGTCGAATCCGTCCACGTTCCAGAACTGACGTTCGCCGTCGCGTGAAAGGTGCCGGTTGTTGTCATCACGGTTCCTTTCCTGTGGTGATGCCGGCGCGGGCGAGGAGGCGGGCGCTGAGACGGGCGGGTTCGCCGGCGAAGAGCGCCGCGTATGCGCGACGGCAGTCCCCGCGGATTTCGCGGTCACGCGGGGCGAGTTCGAGCAGGGCGACCAGGACCAGGTCGACGGCGTGATCGGAGCGTTGATCGACCGCGCGACGCATTGCATCGCGAAACAGCCCGCGTTTGCTGCCGAAGGTGGCGTACAAGCTGCCGCGGTGCAAGCCGGCCGCGGTGACGATGTCATCAATGCTGGTGCCTTCGTATCCGTTGCGCGAGAACAGGCCGGCCGCGCGGTCGAGAACCACATCCTGATCGAAGCCGCGAGTACGTCCCACAGATTCAAGAATGCACGTTCGGTCAACAATCATCGTGCGTCGGCTCCAGCGCAAGACTCGATCCGCATGTGTGCCCGTTGAATACCCGCGGCCGAAAATCGCGATGCTGGAGCACGCCCAGAAACGGCTTCGGGCTCCGGCATCTGGGACCTGCAGGGTGGTGCCCCCGGCAGGATTCGAACCTGCGCCACCGCCTCCGGAGGGCGGATCATCCGGCGTTGGCTGACACCGGTAGGGCGTGGACCTCCCAATTTGCGGTACCTCCACGCGTTGGCAGCGTTGGCCGAAGCTGGCTGTTTGCTGCCCTGCCGTTGCCCCAGCGTTGCCCAGAGCAAGATCAACTCTACGAGGGAGCCCATCCATGAACAGCACCACGATCCACCGCAGCGCCGCGAAGATTCACCGCATCAACGGGTGGGATCCGCCGGCGTGGGCGACGGAGCACGATCTGAACGAGGCATCGATCACTTGGCGTCGGCTGGCGGGGACGACGGTCTCGATGGTCGCCGAGTTCAGCCCTACGAGCGGTCCGGGGCAACCCTCGTCGAGCCTGCATTGGAGCGGTTCGACGCGATCGAGTTGGACGCGGGGGCGGGGACGGTGTCACCCAGGCGCGCTGCTCGAGCTGGCTCACGCGGCCGAGTGCGTGACCTCGTGAGCCGCAGGGTGTCGAACGGTCTGCTGACCAGCTCACACGGCGGGTTCATGGTGCCTGCGTGCCCCGACTGGTGCGACCTGGACGACAGGCACGACTTGGACGACTACCTGTGCCGTGAGTTCGACGGTTCGGTGCTGCGCACGCATCAGCTGGTGATTGGCGCGGTTGAGCGGCAGCTGGACGGGGGCCGGGTCGTCGAGGTGGAGGTTGCTCGGTGCGAAACGGTCGGCAACCCGGAAGGAGGGCCGGGCGAGCCGGCGTGCATCCAGGTGGCTGGTCTCGCGCTCACCGCTGTCGAGGCGCGCCTGTTCGCCGCGGCGTTGCTTGACGCTGCGGACCGGCTGGAGATCATCACGGGGTTCGATTTCGACCTCGAGGGGCGCAGGGCGTGAGCGGCCCGGAGCGGTGGTCGGTGCCTGAGCGTTGGGTCGAGGCGATCGCGGAGTGGTCAGACTTCATGCGAGCAGGTGGACGTCCGGAGACGACGATCGATCTGAGGCGTCTCCAGCTCGCGAGGTTGGCACGAGATCTTTCCACGGTGACTCCGTGGGAGGTGACACCTGCCGTCCTGGTGTCCTGGCTGGCTTCGAGGAGCTGGCGTGCGGAGACGCGCCGGTCGTTTCGCACCACGATCCGAGGCTTCTACCGGTGGGCGGTCTTGACCGGACGGTGTGAGGCCGATCCAACGATTACATTGCCGGGAGTGCCGGCCAGCATTGGCGTTCCTCGGCCCGCGCCGGATGAGCGGATCAGGTTTGCGTTGGCCGGGTCGGGTAGCCGACTGAGGCTGATGATCTTGCTGGCGGCCGTGTGCGGTCTGCGCCGGTGTGAGATCGCGAAGGTCCATACCGATGACATCAGCGCCGGTGCGCTGCGGGTGCGTGGCAAGGGTGACCGGGTGCGGGTAGTTCCCTTGCCGCCGATCGTCGCTCAGGCGATCGCCGGTAGACCGGCCGGCTGGCTGTTCCCGAGGCCAACGCAGCCGGACACACCGATGACGCCGGCACATGTCGGAAAACTGATGTCCGCGCAGCTGGGGCCCGGGGTGACCGCACATATGCTGCGGCACAGGTTCGCGTCCACCGCCTACGCGGCGGAGCGGGATCTCAGAGCGGTCCAGACGTTGCTGGGACACACCAAGCCGGAGACAACCGCTCTGTACACGGCGGTGCCGGAGGGTGCGCTGAGCACTGCCGTCAGAGCGGCGGCCGTGCTGTGAGCCTCACGGTGTATCCCGATGAGAGCGTTCGAGCACCTGCGATGCGCATCGTGATTGCTGGAGTACCGGAATGACCCGCCACCGTTTCGACGCCCAGCCTCGATCGTCGTCGGCTCAGACCGACGGGCTGCTGGCGGACTGGACGCTGTGGATGGTGGCTGGCGCGATGAGTCCCCGGACAATTGATGACCGGGTGCAGTTGGTCCGCCTGCTCGAGACTCGCACCGGTGTGCCGGCCGCGGAGTGTTCGTGGCAGCACCTGGCAGGGTTCTTCGCTGACAGCAGCGATCTGTTCTCCGCGGGGACCAGGTCGACCTACTTTCAGCACCTCCGGTCGTGGTTCCGCTGGCTGGTGATCATGGACCACCGCCTCGACGATCCGACCGGAAAACTGCACCCGCCGAAGACGCCCCGCCGGTCACCGGCGGCCGGTCAGTGTGCTGCAGTTGCAGCAGGTGCTCGAGTCGGGGCGGTTCTACGGTCGGACTCGGACGATGATCCTGCTCGGCGCATATCAGGGTCTGCGGGTCCACGAGATCGCGAAGATCCGCGGTGAAGACTTCACCGGAGATAGCCTGCGTGTCGTCGGTAAGGGCAAGGTGGCCGCAGATCTGCCAGTTCATCCGGTCATCGCCGCCGAGGCGGCGCGATACCCGGCGGTGGGGTGGTGGTTCCCGTCGCCCTACTGTGAAGGGGAGCCGGTGACCGCGAACTCGGTCTCGGGGGTGATAAGTGCCGCGCTGCGCCGATCCGGCGTGAACGCCACCGCCCACCAGCTCCGACACCACTTCGGAACAGAGATCCTCCGAGCGTCGGGCGGGAACCTACGAGTCGCGCAGGAGCTGCTGCGCCACGCGTCGCCGGCCACAACCGCGGTATACACCATGATCGACGACGAACAACGCCGGGCAGCGATACTTGCGCTACCGCGGTGACAGGTGGGACCCGTCCGAATGTCGAGCTGCCTTCGCCTCACTCCGGGCTTGCTGCTGTCAGTCAGACTGGCGGAGCAAGGATGGCCCCTGGGCGGGTCAGTCCGTGTCGAATTTGGGGTTGATGCCTAGGTGACGGATCTCTGACAGCTGCTGGCCGATGGCCAGGAGTGCCCGGATCTGAGCGATCTGTAGACGCCGGTCAATATCCGGGGCTTTGTCGTCTCGCTCGATCGCGGCTAGGTCGGCGAAAGCCTCGTTCCACAGATCCATGCTCCGCACCCTACGACGGCTGGCGCTTTTACGCTCCCGGTCAGCCCGCTACCCACCCGCAGCCCAGTCGATGGTGCGACGGAGCGTCAGTCTTGTGCTCGGGCATCTTCCGGTCTAGCGTTTCGCCCTTATGCCCAAGGCTGTGACCGTCCGCATCGTGCCTGAAGAGCAGATGTTCACGGCGTTCATCGAGGTCGACGACGGAACTACCGGCGCCACATGTTGGTGCACTTACGAGGGCGCCCGCTGGATGGCCCGGGACTGACTGGCGACCTGGTACGACAACGACGATCCGGCAGCGTTCACGGTCGACGATGGCCACCGAGATGAGCCGGAGCGACCGCCGCGGCCGTGCCCCTGCGAGCTATCAGAAGACCAGCCTGAGAGCGGAACGAACCGGATACGTCGATGCCCCAACTCTCAGCCCGACGGGGGCCCCTGCTATCAAACCGTTTCGTCGAAAGGCCCATGGCTGCACTCCCGTGCTTTTTCAGCGGCGCTGAGGGTGAGACGGTATGCCAGTTCGCCTGCGACCGGCCGGTGGAATGCCTACGCGGAAGGGACGCCTGATGACAATCGAACGACCCATCTTTCTTCTTGGCGCTGGAGCGTCCAAGGCGGCTGATCTCCCGCTGGCCAGCGAGCTCACTGGCTTGATGATCGACCACCTCGGCGATGGTCGATCGGTGTTCCCGTCGGGCAAACGGGCTGCTGCGTTGCGGTACGTCGTATCGGCCATGATTCATCACGCGGGCATTCGAGGCGAAGATCCCCAGACGTTGCCCGACATCGAGACTGTGGTGTCGGCGATTGAACTCCTTGGCAGTCGGGACCGAGTTGAGATTTCTCCATTCGTGCAATGGGCGGACGCCGTCAATTCGATGGACGAGACCAGCGGTGCGGGAGCAACCGATTGGGTTGCGGGGATTCTGAAGGATTACCAGGAGCGGCGATCGCTATGGACGGTGCAGAGACACTCCCGGGACAAAGCGTTTCGTGACGTTGTTCGAAATGCCATGGGGGTCAGTACGGGCAAAGTCTACGAGCAACTCCTCGATTCCATGGTGAAGTCCCTCGTCCCACTCTTGGCGGTTCAAGATGAGGCTCGGCTCGATTACCTCAGACCGCTGGTCGAACTCGGAAGGAACAACGCGGTCACGATCGCAACGCTCAACTATGACTTGACGATCGAGACCGCTGCGCGATTGGCGGATGTCAGGTGCTCCACCGGAGTTGAGAGTTGGGAGAATCAGGGTCGCGTGGTGTTGCCGGATCACGGAGTGCGGCTCTTGAAACTGCACGGATCGGTGGACTGGGCACGTGACCACGATGACCCGCGGTACGGGTCGTACTCGCCTGATGGCCCCTTGCCATCGGTGCGATTACCGAGGACTGTGCTCACCACCGGTTGCGATACCGACCCGAGCGTCGCTCACGATTGGACGCCGTTTGTCATCTTCGGCAGGCGAGAGAAGCTTCGCGCCCCCGGGCCGTTCCTCGCGCTTAGGTCGGAGCTTGAGAGTCGTCTTGCTGGCACCACTTGCCTGATAGTGATCGGGTATTCCTTTTCCGACGATCACATCAACGAGATGCTCGCACGCTGGCTGAATATTGACCCTGTCCGTGTGTTGCTCGTGGTCGATCCTTCCTTCTCGCAGGCGGCGGGCGATCCGACCGACCAACGTTCGGTCGTCGAAAAGTCCCTCTGCAGACAATGGCCGCAGGACCAGAGTCGACTGCTGGTAATACCTCAGCGGGCAGAAGAAGTACTCGGCGAGATCGTAAATTGGAGCGCGTCGGATGTGCGCGCCAGGATCAATCAGATGATCAGTGCGCGGGCAGACCTGCCACGCGAACGACGAGGTGAAGTGCCCTTTCCGTACCTGCGGATATGATCCGATCGCGGCGCGCACACTTAGTCAGTTGGGTGGGTCGTTGAGCCACCTCAGCGCCTGGCTGGCCGGACAAATCCTCAGCCCAATCCCGTGGGCTGAAGCCGCAAGTGCCAGCGGCTATGGGCGTTCGCGAAGGGACGATGCTGGAGAGCCGCCGCGCTATGTGAAGCGCGACGTGCCTATGGCCAGCGACGGTGGCGCGACGGCCGGCAATCTGGCGGGGACGTGCAGCTGACAGGTGACCAGGCTCGCCAGTCCGCGCCGCGGATCGATTGTCCGCAGTCGCCGGCCATGGTTCGGGATCTCAGTCTGCGTCGAAGTCAGGGTTGATTCCTTGATGACGGATTGCGGAGAGCTCCTGACCGATGGCCAGCAGCGCCCGGATCTGAACAATCTGTAGGCGCCGGTCAAGACTGATGTCGTCTTCGTCTCGCTCGATCGCTGCCAGGCCATCGATTACTTAATTCCACAGATTCATGGGCGCACCCTACGGCCGGCGTGGCACCATCGCTGCCCACGCGTTGGGGGCCACGGAGGGCAGCACTGGACAGCGGGGGATACATTTGGTCAGCCATCGCGGCATCGGGGGAAGCATGCAAGGGGAACACATGGTCGCGTCCGCATCAGCCTGGCAGAGGTTGCTCGCACGGTTTAGACGCTCGATTCGAGCCTTCGAGTCCGAGAGAACGGATGACACGTCGACGTGGCGTTTCCGGGTTCGACTGGAGCGCGACGAACTGGACGGCGGCTGGACGGCGGAGTGCGTCGACCTCCCGGGGTGCTTTTCCGAGGGTGAGACCCAGGAGGCGGCATTGACGAATCTTGCCGACGCGATCGGTCAAGTAGTCGCCGTCCGAATGACGTCGCACATCCCAGACCTCGGCGACAACGATGACGCGCAGGACGATCGCGAATTCGCCCTGAGCCTCTAGACGGGTGGGGCTGTCCGACCTGCCGATCGCCGGGTGTCGAAGCCACGTGAAGGCCTTTGCTCACCTCGGCTGGATAGAGCATCCGAAACGCGGGAAGGGTTCCCACATCGTCATGACGAAGCCGGGGCACCGGTCGGTACTTTCCATCCCAGCACACAACCCAGTCAAGCGCGGAACCTTGGGCGGATTGATCAAGTCGGCGGGAATCACGATCGAGGACTACTGCCGGGCATTCCGTGAGTAGCGGGGAGCACCCGATGGTCAGTACGACGAGGCAGTCCGGGGGCTGGAGCCTGCTTGTCCAGGAGGGCTTTGCTCTCCTGGACTCGCTTCCGATCGAGGACGGTCGCGCATCTCGTACACGCCAACCGGCCCCCGTTGACGAACTCGAACGACGCACCCGAGCACGTCGCGAACGCCATTCAGAGAGCCGCCGGTTGGACGTAGCTCCCAGCGGTCTGAGCGGGCCCTCTGCGACAGGCTGGAGGGGTCCTACGAAAGTGCTGGTTTGCCGATGAAACCCGCGTCGCTGGTACCCCTATCGATCGGGCGCGGCGATCCTGGTCGCGAGGTTGCTTCGGCTCACGGTTGCGGGCCGAGCTCGAACTCCCGGGTCAGCCCGGTCATCTCGTCGGTGACCGTGGCCAGCGTGATCTCCCGAAGCTCGGTGTCACCGATCCGCACGTGCATCGTCAGAGGGCCGCCGCCCAACGCGGACCCGAGCCCGGTCGGTGTGTAGCCGAGCGGCAGACCTGGCACCGCCGGCTTCACCGACACCTTGTTCGCCAGCGATTTCGCCATCGCCTCGACCGGAGCGTGCTGATCAGCAAGGCCGCCGACCATGCCCGCCCCGTAGTTGGTCATCGCGTCGTAGGCGTCCAGCGACGGCGAGTGCATCCGCAATTCCTTGCGGATCGTCTTCGAGATGAGGTTCGCGATGCGCGTCATCTCGTTCTGGATCGACTTCTCCTGCGACTTCAACCCGGCGATCAGCCCCGCGGCCGCCTGCACACCCGGCCCGTACAGCAGGTTCCCGAGCGATGTGCCAGCGGCCAACCCGGTGTTCGCAACCGATTTGTAGTCCGCCGCGATCCGCGCCAGTTGTTGCGGCGTCGCCGTCGACAAGGCAGCCACGTTCGACGCGCCCTGCCCTGGGCCGGCTTCCTGCAGCTGCTGGTACAGCTGCGTGCCGATCCGCGGCTTCAGCTTCTCCAGCTGCGCCCGGTAGGTCAGTGCCTGCGCCGCGGTGACGTCCGCGTCCCGCAGGATCGAATCGGCCGAGGCTGCCCCGCTGCCGTTCTGGCCGAGGCGGGTGATGTCGAAGCTCGAGCTATAGGACGACGCGACCGTGGCCCGCTCGTCGTTGAACAGCTTCTGCGCCGCGGCCAGCTTCGCGTTCGCCGCGGTCAGCCTGGCGCCGACCGCATCGCGGCGGGACGCCTCCGCGAGGATCTGGCTGTTCTCTCGCTGGATCCGCTTCACGAACGACGCGCTCGTCAGGCCCCTCGCATCGGCCTGCGCGAGCTCCGCCACCAGCCGGGCGGCCGCGGCAGCGATCGACGACCGGCTGCCCGCGATAGATGCGGTCAGCTCGTGGATACCCTTCGTGTCGATCGTCAGCCGCAGGCTGGCCTGCGAGTTGGCAAGCACCCGCCGCTGAGCAGCGGTCTGCGCACCGCCGGATGCGAACCCGGTTACGCCGCCATTGCCGAAGCCGTAGGCGGCGGTGTGGCCGTTCACGCGGGGCGCGAAGGATCGGTTGATGTCATAGATGCCCCGGGGTCCGCCGAGCCCCATCACAGCCTCGGGAACGAGGATCGCTTCGCCCTTCGACACCATCCCCGGACCGCGGGGGGTTTGGATCGGGATCGAGTCGAGTCCTGGTTCGTAGCCGGGCCACATGCCACCGCCATAGGCGAACGACCCGCCGAACGCCGCCCTAGATCCGAGCGCATCAGTTCCGCTACCCGCACCGCGCCGCGTCTCCGTCGTCACCGTGATCGTCTTGTCATGCAACGCGTTGTAGTAGGTCACCAACTGGCCCATGCGGGTGATCGCGGTGCCGGTCTTGACGTTGACCGTCGTGTTCTCGGTTCTGGAAATCTTGTCGAGCGACGCCAGATAGGTCTGCAGCCTCTTGTCGGCCGCCTTGTTGTCCAAGTGGGCGACGGTCGCAGGCAGGTTTTTCGGGACCTTGAAGAGCGTGTCGATCCACTTCTGCACCGCGGCGGTGAGGGTGCCCTGCTTACGGAATGTCTCCTCGACCGCAGCCTTGCGATCGTTGAGGACCTTGACCCCGTCACGGCCGGCCTTCGACTCGGCCAGCGCCGTCGCCTGCGTCGACCGGGCCAGCGACTCCAGCGCGGACTGGTCAGCCAGCGCCGCGGCCGAGTGGCCCTCGATCGCGCCCTTGTTCGACTTGAACGTGGCGGCCGTGGTGTTCAGCTGCTGGTAGAACTGCGTTTGCGCTTCGGCCGTGTCCAACGTGCTGGTGTTGAGTTTGGTCAGTGCCTGCTGCAATAGGCCGGCCTTGTCGCCGGCGTACTGCATCTGCAAGGTGTTCTGAGCCTCGGCCGCCGACTGGTTCAGAGCTGCCTCTGCGGCGGCCTGATGCGCCGCGGCCGTCTTCGACAATGCGGATGCGTCGCTGAAGGCGGCGACGTCCTGCGATGTGGTGACTGCCCCGGCCGACTTCCCGAAGATCATCGGCCCCGCGGCCGGCGCGTTCTTCTGTTGTTCCTTGGCGCGGTTCTGCTCGATCGCCTTCTGGACCCCGGAGCCGTAGGTGCTGGTGCTGTGTCCGCCGGATAGGAACCCGCCGATCGCTCCGCCGAGGTCCTTGTACGTCTGGGCCTGTAGGTAGGTTCCGAGCTTTGTGTAGTCCTCCCCGGATGGACCGGGTCCGGTCCCTGCCGGTTGGGTCTGGCTCTGCTTGTGGATCAGCTGGCCGACGATTTGAGTGGCCAGCCCGGCCAGGACGAGCGGCACGGCGACGCCATTGCCAAGAGCCAGGAACTCACCAGCGCTGGCCGTCTTTCCACCGCGGGCTGCGCTCTTCGCCCCTGCCCCTAGGCCGCCGATTTCGCCCTCCGCGCCGGTAGCGAGCTCAGCTGCACCGAGACGAGCAGTCGCCACGGCTGCGGTGTTGGTGCGGACGATGTAGGCGTCGAGGGCGACGTTGACGCCCTTCAGAATCCCCGCGACGATCGTGTAGCCCTTCCAGGCCAGCAACGTTCCGGTCACCAAAGGCAGCAGCGCTTCCAGGACTGGCATCGGGATCTTGTTGATCGCCTCAGCGACCGCGCCCAAAGCGTTGAGGATGCTCAGGCCGCTGTCGGCGCCGGCGGCCAGGAGCCGGGCGACGAGCATCAGCAGCTGGCCGATGTCGTGCTCGATCGAGGGCAGGTTCTGCTGCGCCCATTCGCCGAACTTTTGCAGCCCGCCGCCGTTGGCGTACTTGTCGAACGCCGCCGCGCCGCGATCGAGGTCTGCGACGATCTTGGTGACCAGCGGCTCGAGGGTGATGAACCCGCCGGCCATGCCGTGCACTACGTGCGCGCCGGCATCGCCTAGGTATCCGGACAGCGACCGGGCCTCGTTGTTCAGGGCCGGCATCAGCTGGTGCAGGTTCGCCGCGGACCGATCGAACCCCGGGAATAGGCCCTGCGCTGCTGTGTGTTCGAGGCCGGCGACGTCGGACTTGATCACGTTCAGCACGCCGGAGTACCGCCGGCCGAGCTCGGTGCCGGCCTTCATCTCCGCCGACGCGCCCTTGACGCCCAGGAGCAGCGTGGCGCCCGCGGCGCCGAGCGCACCAACACCCGCCGCGCCGGCGGCCAGGACCGGGATCGCGGACGCGCCGAGTATCAGCGCTGCGGTCCACAGCCCAGACATGCTCTTCGTCGCGCTCGCGGTCTTCGTGTCGACGTCACCGATCGGGGAATCGAGCGCAGCAATCTCGCCGCGGACCTTCGCGAGCTCGGCCGCCGCCGCAGACGCATCGATCCGCACCCGCACGTCGTGCTCAGGACCGGTCAGGGTCCGAAGTTCACTCTCGAGCGCGGCGATCCGTTCGACCGCGTCCTTGCTGGACAGGTCGACGCCGATGTCCTGCCGCGACAACGCCTCCAGCTGGAACCGGATCAGCTGGAGCTTCGCCTCAGCCGGTTTGGTGTCGGCGTCGATCCGAATTGCGCGCAGATTGCGCGTGGAGGCCTCGACGCGGGTCCGGAACGCGTCCCCGAACGCCCCGCCGGCCTGCTCGCCGTTGCGGACTGCCTGACCGCGGCCCGGGCCCAGCGGCGTGTTGCTGGTGCGTTCCTTGACCTTGCTGCTGAACGCGTCAGAGAACGACGTACCGGCCGTGTCGCCCCACCCGCGGGCCTCGGCCTTGATCTTCTCCAGGATCCCCCGGAAGCTGGGGACGATCTCCATGTACGCGCTGCCGGCGTCATATCCACCTGGCTCAGTCATGCGACATCACTCCCTTGCTCAGAGGCACGCCGGCGATCGCGCCAGGCCGCGACCCGGCACGACTCGGAACACCATCGGCGCGGATTGCCCCGATGCAGCTGCACCGGAAGTACCGATCCGCATTGGGCGCATCGAAGGTTCGCCGATCGGTAGCCGAGATTCGGCCAGCATCTGTTCAGACCGCTCATCTTGTTACGCCTCTCGAAAGCCCCAGATTCAGGGGCGACGCGACCCGCAGCACGTTCCGATGGAGGTGATGGGGGTGGGAGGGGGTCCCCGCCCCTGGGGCCCGTTGGCCGGCGGGGCTGCTCATGTCTGGGTGTCCGGTGCGGGGCCGAACCTGCGGATCGCTTCGGCCCTGCCTTCGGATGCGTGGCTGCCGGTGCGTGGCGTGCGGGATCTCTTACCCGTCAGGAGGGTGACGAATTGGGTGATCCTTTCTGTGTCGGGACTGCCGTCGTTGGTCTCGTATCTCGATGGGTCGATGGCGGCGTAGATCTGTGAGAGCAGCGTGCTTCCCATTCGGGCGCGGTGGGCTGCGGCGTCGAAGGCGGCTCGAGTTGCGTTCGGGTTTGGGCTCGTGGTGCGGGTGCTGTTCACGTGTTGCCCTCGTCGAGGCGGCGGAGGATGTCTCGGATCCGGGTGTCGCCTTGGAGGGCCTTGAGGCGGGCCTCTGCTCGGAGTTGCTTGTCTGCGTCGGCGAGGGTGTCTGCTGTGTAGCGGAGCTCGTCCGGTGTGGGGGATCGCAGTTCTCGCAGTGCGTCGGCGGCCTCTGGGTCGCCGAGCTGGGCGCGGGCTTGGGTTCGGAGCCGGTGCACGATGTCGGTTCGCAGGCGTTCCAGGTTGACGGTCATCGGGGCCCACGTACTCGGCCTTGGAACTCCAGTTCTCGTTGCATGATGCTGCTGGTGTGAGGCTCGTCGGGCGTCGACTCTGCGGATAGTTCCGCGAGGCCGGCGAGGCGGCGGAGTCGCTTGCTTGATTCAGCCTTGTGGGTGGCCCGCATCTCCTCGAGTTGCTGTTCGCGGTCGGCGAGGACGGCGTTTGCTCGTCGCACCTGATCGTCGGCTTGCGCGACTTCGACTCGCTGTTGCGTGTGCCGCTCCACAGCCTGGTCCAGGGCTTGTTTGGCGGCCTCGATGGCCTTCAACGCGACTCGTTGGGCCCTGATCGCCTGCTCAGTGCGAGGTTCGAGCGAGTCGCGCTGAGCCTCAGCACGGCCGACTTGAAGCTCCAGGTGCCGCAGTCGCGCCTCGGCGACCTTCTGGGGCAGGGTGACCTCTACTTCGCCGCGAAGTCGCATCACCTTGTCGATGTCGGCTCGTTCGACTGCCTTCTCGAGCTGGGCCAGCACGCTGTCGTAGGTGGCGTCGGCTTTCACTGCGGCGGACGCCGCGAGGTCGAGATCGGACTGTCCCTCGAACTCCACCAGTGCGCAGTGAAGTTCCGCTGTCAGGGTGGTGATGGCTGCGCCGGCGGCTGCTGTTGCTATCCGGTCCCGCTCGTTGGCTCGCATGGCTGTGACATTCGCGAGTTGCTTCCGTCCGGTGCGGATGCATTCTGCGACCTCGGCTTCGACGAGCGGTGAGCCGGCGGCGGCCCGTGTGAGGTTCTCCTCGAGGTCAGCGAGCCCGACGTCCGTTGCGCCGCCGAGGATCTGCGAGAGGGCTGCCAGGTACGCGTTGACCGCACGCTGCTTCGGGGTCTGTCGAGGTTTGGTGGTCATGTGCGGGGGCTCTCATTCCTGCTGATCGTGATCAGCGATTCGACGTATCCCGAGAGATCTGTGGTCCTGATTCGGACGGATCCGCCGATGTTGACTGTGCTGAGTTCGCCGCTGGCGACGAGTCGGTCGACGCTGCGGCGGCTGACGTGCAGCGCTTCGGCCGCTTCGTCATAGTCGATGGTCAAGCGGGTCATGGAGACACATTCGAGGACTTCGGCGAGTTCCGCGAGCGTTGGCGTTGTCTGGCGTCCGGTGGCGTTCAGGGTGAGCGCGGCAACGAGTTCGTCGGTTCCGGCCGGGGCTTTGAGCGATGACAGGGCGAAGCGCTTCTGCAGGTCAGTGATCGCGATCGCGAGGAACCCGGCGAGTGGGCCGTCGACGTTTGCGATCAGCACGTGGAGGCGCCGGAGTCATTGCGCGGGGCGACGCAGGTTAGTCGTCGACGAGCGTCTGGAGATGGCGAAAGAAGGGGACCACGTTGACGCGCCACGGATCGGCTGGCCAGTCGAAGAGGGCCACACATGAGTCCACCGCGAGGGTCGCTGCGGAGACCGCGACGAGCAGAAGCGTGGCGAGGTTCGACTCGGACATCCGTATTGGAACCTGGGAATGGCCGATCCCAGAAGGAACGGCAGACTCGCGATGTATGAACATTTGCAAGGTATGAGGTTGGGCGTGGACGGCCGCGGACAGCAGGCGGTACAACGTCAACCCGATGCGCGGCACCTCCGACGATTCCAGCAACGTCTCGACGAGGCGCATCTCGGTTGGCGGCGGCTGCCCGAGGTGCCAGGGCGCCCACACGTGCTTGGTTTTTTTGATCTCCGGATTGACGACCGCGAATCCCAGGGCGCGCCCACCGCTGGCTATCTTTCGCCGCCGCTCGTCGTATTTTGACAGCTGATCGCCGCTGGCACGCCCGACAAGGTTCATGATTTCCGTGCACGAGCCGAGCTCGATGTTCATCGCTCTGCGCAGACGTTCTCGGCCGCTGATCTGAGGGTCGGCGACATACCGTGAGTTGGCGCAACCGACGAGGACCGGGCGAAGCAACGTGTGCAGCGCCATGATCGAGTTCTCGGCCCTGATGACCGCGGCCATGGCGACCAGGTGATCCTGTACCTGTCCGAGTCCACCGATAGGCGTCAGCAGGGTGTGTACGACGGGGTGCGGCATGGGCAGCGCGAGGTAGCTCTGTTCCTCGGATATCTCGTTCGCGGCCTGCGAGTCGGTGGCCCATGTGGGTTCTGCGGTCACGTAGCCGCGGATCGTGGCCGCGACCTGGTCGAGCTGCTGCGCGAGCTGGATGAATTCCGGGGGCACTGAGAAGTCCATCGATGGAGTCTGCACCCGCCGACCGTCTTGCTCGAGTCCACCGACCGTTGCCCTGTTCCATACCCGGGTGGTGCGACGCGACAGGCGGGACCGGCATCAGGCTGTTGGGACGGCCGACGGTGCATGCGTGTCGTCAGGCTCATAGTCCAGGACGATCACGCGGCGAGCGGCCTGCACGTGCCCGCAGGACGACGTCCGGGCCGGGCATGAGCATGTCCAGCCGGCTTCTGGCGTCCAGCGGACCATGACCGTGGCCCGGGCGTCGGTAATCAACGCGACGACGTCGCCGGGTGGATGGAGTATGAGCAGCGGCTGGTCAGGTGCGAACCGCTGGCCCCGAGGTTGGCTGGTGGTGTCGGTCATCGGTGCTCCGTTCCGGTGTGGCTAGCCGCGGTCGCGGCGTAGCCGAGCGCGCTGGCGAGCCGGTGTGCGTCTGCTGGGCTGAAGGCGAAGCCGGCGAGTTGCACCCAGGCGCCGCGGCCGGCGCCGGCTTCGACGGTGACGCGCAGTCCCCGGTAGCGCTCGGTGCGGACATGGAAGCCTTCGACGGAATCGACGACCAGCACCGATCCGCCGTCGCCGGGCCGCACGGTGGGTAGGAGCGGTGCCGTCATCGGGTCACGTCCTCGGCCGTGGCCGTGTCCTGGTGCAGACGGCGCCACTCGGCACGGAGCTCGGCCCGGGTCAGGGAAGCGAGCGTGCGGCCGTCGTAGGTGTCGCTGATGTGCCGGTCGAGCTGCGTGCGAGTGAAGCCGGCCCGATCGGCCTCGGCGATCACGCTGTCGAGCTCGACCGTGGTGGCGGGCAGAGTCTCGTCGGCGTTGTCCGAGTCGGGGACGATCTCAGCGTCGACGATGGTCTGCGCCGGGTTATCGCTGCGGGGTGGCACTGGCTGGGCATCCTGCCGCGTGGTGTCCTGCTCGCGGTCATCGGGCAAACCTTGGCCGTCCGGATCGGTGTCTGCTCCGAGTTCGTCGGGGGTGTAGCTCATGCCGTTCAGGACGTCGGAACAGGCGCGGCGGGCAACCTTCGCGGTCGCTCGCGCTACCAGCATGTCGGCGGGGTAGTCCTGCCAGGCGCGGCGCTTGCGGAGATCAGCCGGGATCTCGGCGAGTGTCACGGTGACCCGGTGTGTGTACTCGGAATCGTCGGCACGGACCAGAGCGACGGTGGCTGACTCGGGCTCGGCGGACTCGACGCGGAAGCGGTGCCCGGCGCGCAGGATGAGCGCCCGCATGAGGTCGGCCTGGATGGAGACCTTCCCGTCGATCGGTACGACCTGTTGCAGCGCGGTCCAGGTCGGGATGTCCAAGGCTCGTGCCGCCATCCCGATGGCCAGAATGTTCGCCGGCGCCTTGCGGAGGTGCGCGGGCAGCACGCCGGCGTCGGCGAGTGCCTTCGCCAGCTGTAGTTGCGAAGCGGCGTCGAGCGGGAAATCTGATCGTCGAGCGATGTCCGTTGATGGCATTCGGTCGGTCCTCCGGTGGGTCAGCGGTCGGTGAAGTCGGCCGGCTCGAACGGGCCGAACGTCGAGTCGAGGTAGTCGGTCTCATCGCGAAACGTCCGACCGAGCGGAACGATCCGCGCAGGCCGGCGGGTGGTGCGTGGCGTGATGCCGGCTGCGTTGCGGTTCAAGTTCGGCCCGTAACGATCACACCGCTGCGCGTCGTGGTTGGTCACGCCGGCCTCCGAGCTGCGGAGCTGCACCGCGGGCACGGAGCCCAACGGTCGCCGCCGACGTCGAACTGCCGGTTCGCCTCGTCGCACTGTCCGCACCAGGCGGGGAGCGGTTCGGGCGGGGGCGCTCCGCCAAGGTCAGCGATATCGCGGTCGGGCATCTGCCGCAGATATGCGACGGGGGAGCGGACGCCGCGTCTCTTCAGCTCAGCGAGAACTCGTGTTCGGTCGATCGGTCGGCCGACCGTGACAGCTGCGTCCGCGATGCGCTGCTCGATGTCGTTCGCTGAGTGATTCGCTTCGCCGCTGCAGCTGAGGTTATCTCTGGGGTAGTTACTGAGGTTGGGTTCGCCACGCGACACCCTGGCGTCGCCACGCGACACCCTGAGATTTCCCAGCGTGTCGCGAGACGACACGCTGGATGGGTTATCCACAGCCTCAGAGGTTCGCGACACGACACCCTGGCGGCTAGGTACGACCAGTCGGTAGACCGCAGGATGCTGCTGCCGCGACGGCCTGACTAACACCAGCCAGCCAGCGTCCAGCAGGCGACGCACGCTCTTGATCACGGCCGTGCGGCCCAATCCGGTGCGCTGAATCATGGACCCGTAACTCACCCACGCCTCCTCGCCGGAACGGGCGTGATCGGCATACGCCAGAGCGACCAGCCGCTCGAGCGGGCGCAGCTCGGTCGACGACCAGATCGCCTCGCTCCACCGAGTGCGGTGCCACAGTTGCGGCTGCTCATCGGTCACGGCGCCCCTGCCAGACTGCGGTCACGCCACCCGCTCGTGACGGGCGAGGTGACGGCCGGTAACCGACTTTCACGATTCGGCCGTCACGTGCGGCTTGAGCGAGGAACGCACCTACGCGGTTACCGTTGTCTGGCCTCGGTACTCCCATCTCGAACAACGCATCCGATGTCCATCGATGGCCGATGCGGATCAGTTCAACGAGGGCCTGTTCCGCCGACGATGCGAACCACGCATCGGTACCGGATGCGGCACGCTCCATTCCCGCAGGCGTCGGTTGGCGGCCGCGGTTGGCGCCATGATCGATCGGGCAGCGACCGAGGTCGTTGCCATCGGCGTCCTCGCGGTGCAGCGTCGATCGACGACACAGGCCGCACGGCCCGCGGTCGTCTTCGTCGGCAGGCGCTACTACAGACGTGCTGTCCGTCTGAGCCGACCCGGAGTCGTTGCCGGGGCGGCTGGTCTCTGAAGTTGGAAGCGAGGGGGCTGGACCGGGCATCGAGATCGTCAGGCCGTCGCTCGCGGATCGGCGTCGTACTGCTCTTTCAGCCACACCTCGACGTCCGACTCGTAGGCCATGACCCGACGTCCAACCCGGAATGTGCGAGGGCCGCGGCCCTGGTGCCGCCAGTAGCGCAGAGTGCCGGCCGGAATCCGTAGACGCTCGGCGATCTCGTCGAGCGTGACCATTGCTTGCATGTTGCCTCCAGTGGATGACCTAGCATTGACGATACTGGTTCACCAGTAATTGGTACAGCATCGCGCATGGTGCATCAAGTCAGCATTGACAACGGCGTGTCGCGTTGGCAGTCTTGCGGCGTGGTCGTGGACGCTCGGATCGAGAAGCGCGGCAAGACTGCCAACGTTGCGCCCGACGTGCGGGGCCCGCAATGGGTTGTGGTGACAGCGCAGTTGCCCGAGCGGCCAGAAATCACTGTGCGTGTGCGCGCTGATGCCGTCGGGGGTATCTACCTCGTGACAAACGTGACGATGGAGGCTGAGCCCGGACACGGGATCGCGACCGAGGATCTCAGAGGTGTGCCGCTACGGGCGTTGCTGCGTCGTCCATTACGAAGCCTCTTGTCGACGATCGCCTTGAAGCACAGGCTCCTCGCCCGGCCAGATGAAGATGAGGGCACGCGGATGCATCGGCTCGTCGCATTGGAGTATCGGATTGCCCGAGCAGTCGGCGATGCTCCGACGCAACAGGTTCAGCAGGCATTTCATGTTTCTCGCGCCACAGCCGCTCGACGCGTCTCGAGCGCACGCGTCGCAGGCTTCCTTGGCGCAGACGAGGTTGGCGCCGCTGGTGGCGCTCGGTCGGACTGGGACGACTGATGGCCAGCGTCGAGAAGCGAGAGCGCGGTGGGACAGTTCGGTGGCGGGCTCACTATCGCGATCCGGCCGGTAAGCAGCGCAGCAAATCGTTCGGCCGGAGGGTTGACGCGGAGCGGTTCCTGACAACGGTCGAGGCTTCGAAGCTGACCGGGTCCTATGTTGACCCGGCCGCGGCCCGTCTCGCGGTCGGGGCTTGGGCGCAGCGGTGGCTCGATGGGCAGGCGCACCTCAAACCATCGACGCGGGAGCGGTACGCCGGCATCCTGCGCGAGCATGTGACACCGCGCTGGGGATCGGTCCGCCTCGGCGACGTCACGCATGCCGACGTGCAGGCATAGGTCACCACACTGACCGCGACGCGCTCACCGGCGACGGTACGGAAGGTCCACCGGGTTCTGTCGCTCGTGATGGATCTCGCGGTCAGGGATGGCCGACTGGTGCGCAACCCGGCCAACGGCGTCGCGCTGCCGCGAGTCGTCGCCGGCGATCGGCGGTACCTCACCCACTCCGAGGTCGAGCAGCTTGCCGAGGCGTGCGCTCAGCCACGCCCCGAGCTGATCAGCAAGTACCGCAGGCACAGCGAACGCCGCGCCGGCGACTACCGGCTCATCGTGCTGTTTCTCGCCTACACCGGGGTGCGGTTCGGAGAGCTGGCCGCGTTGCGAGTGGGCCGGCTTGACCTACTGCGTCGCCGGGCCGAGATCGCGGAGTCCGTCACCGTTGTGCAGGGGAGCGGCCAGGTGTGGGGCACCCCGAAGGGCCACGAGCGCCGAGA
Source organism: Jatrophihabitans sp. (assembly GCA_051001975.1). Taxonomy (GTDB): domain Bacteria; phylum Actinomycetota; class Actinomycetes; order Mycobacteriales; family Jatrophihabitantaceae; genus DATAEG01. The sequence goes on along the minus strand of JBPCMU010000076.1, from coordinate 10,635 downwards.
CGTGCCCATCCCGCGATTCCTCGTCGACGAGCTGGCCGGACAAGTCGCCGGCAAGAGTCGCGACGACCTGGTGTTCGCCGGTGTGCGGGGCGGAGGAGCGTTGCGGGTGGCTGTGTTCCGGCACGCCGCGTTCGATGCGGCCGCGACCGCAGTCGGCCTAGAGGGTCTGCACCCGCACGAGCTGCGGCACACCGCGGCGTCGCTGGCCATCGCTTCTGGCGCGAACGTCAAGGTGGTACAGCAGATGCTCGGGCACAAGTCGGCGACGATGACCCTCGATCAGTACGGGCACCTGTTCGGCGACCAGCTCGACGAAGTGGCCGACCGGATGGACTCGGCGCGCTCCGCTGCTGTTGCCCATTTGTTGCCCCCGGCCGTTGTGGTCGACCTCGACGTGGTCCGGGATCGGAGCGCAGCCCAGTGAATACGGGCCTTGCGCGTGGTGCCCCCGGCAGGATTCGAACCTGCGCCACCGCCTCCGGAGGGCGGTGCTCTATCCCCTGAGCTACGGGGGCATGGACCCGATCGATAGACCGGGTTGCCCGGGAAAGGTTAACAGCGCGGGGCCGATGCCGATGCACGTACCCGGCGGCGTCATCCCCAGATCTCTCGTCGGAGAAAGAAGCATGCCTAGCAGATATTGTAACGTTCAACTACAGTGCGAGTATGACCGAGACGACGCCACAGCGGATGCCGGCCCTGTTCATCAGCCATGGCGCACCGCCACTGGTCGACGACGCTCGGTGGGTGCGCCAGTTGCGCGACTGGACCCGGGATTTACCGCGGCCGGAGTCGATTCTGATGGTGTCCGCGCACTGGGAGTCCGCACCGCTGATGCTGGGCGCCACCCAAACGGTCCCACTCACTTATGACTTCGGCGGATTTCCCCAGCGCTACTACGAGATGACCTACCCGGCCCCCGGCGCACCTGCGCTCGCCGGCCGCATCCGCGCGATGATGCCGGCCACCGAGCGGGTCGCCGACCAGCCGGAACGCGGCCTCGACCACGGCGCGTACGTGCCGCTGACCGTGATGTACCCGCAAGCCGACATCCCTGTCCTCCAGATGTCGCTGCCCTCCCTCGAACCGGATCGGTTACTGGCGCTCGGGCGCCGGCTGGCACCGTTGCGCGAGGAAGGCGTCATGATCATCGGGTCCGGATTCACCACGCACGGGCTGCCGTTCCTGTCCGATCCAACTCCGGACGCGCCGGCGCCGGGCTGGTCGCGGGACTTCGACGAGTGGACCCGGGAGATGTTGCAGGCCGGCGACGTGGACGGACTGGCCGCGTTCGGTGACAAGGCGCCCGGCATGCCCTACGCGCACCCGACGGTCGAGCACTTCGCGCCGCTGTTCGTCACGCTGGGTGCCGCGCAGGATCCGCAGTGCCCACCCGAGCAGGTCATCGACGGCTACTGGATGGGTCTGGCGAAGCGATCCATCCAGGTCGCCTGAGCGTCCCGCCCCTGCCTTGATCATCGCGGGCGTTGGGCAGCGAGACGGCCCGAAATCTGACGAGGAGCGCCCACTACCATTGGTGCGGTGACCCCGGCCGATCTATCTTCTGCCATCAGCGCGGCCGTCGCCGCCTGCCTCGAAGCCGGTGAGTTCACCGGCTCGGTTCCGGCCGAGATCGTCGTGGACCGGCCGCGCACCCGCGAACACGGCGACTACGCCACGAACGTGGCGATGCGGCTGGCGAAGGATGCCGGCAAACCGCCCCGGGATGTGGCCGCGGCGATCGCTGCCCGGCTGCTGCTGGTCGAGGGCATCGCCAGGGTCGACGTCGCCGGTCCTGGCTTCCTGAACATCACCTTGGCGCCGGACTCGCTCGCTCAAGTGGCTACCCAGATCGTGGCCGCTGGGGTGGAGTACGGCAGCAACCAGAGCACGGCCGGCCTGTCGGTCAACCTCGAGTACGTCTCGGCCAATCCGACCGGCCCGGTGCACCTGGCGCACGCCCGGTGGGCCTCTGTCGGCGACGCTTTGTCTCGGCTGTTCAAGGCCAGCGGTGCTGAGGTGACGCGGGAGTACTACTTCAACGATGCCGGCTCGCAGATCGATCGGTTCGCCGCTTCGCTCTATGCCACCGCGCACGGCGAGGAGGTCGCCGAGGACGGGTACCGCGGCGATTACATCAGCGAGGTTGCCGGTCAGGTCGTTGCCGCTAACCCCGGCCTGCTGGACGAATCGCCGGAGAAGGCGACCGAGATCTTCCGGCGCGACGGCGTCGAGCTGATGTTCGACCGGATCAAGACCGCGCTGCATGACTTCGGTGTCGATTTCGACGTCTACTTCAATGAGCGCGATCTGCACGCGTCCGGCGCGATCGACCGGGTCGTGCAGCAGTTGCGCGACTCCGGGCACGTCTTCGAGGCCGACGGTGCGGTGTGGCTACGGACTACCGAGTTCGGTGACGACAAGGACCGGGTGATCGTCCGCAGCAACGGTCAGCCCACCTACTTCTGCGCGGACCTGGCCTACTACGTCGACAAGCGAAACCGCGGCGCAGACAAGGTCTTGATCATCCTCGGCGCGGATCACCACGGGTATGTCGGGCGACTGCGCGGTCTGGTCGCCGGGCTGGGCGAGAACCCGGACGAGACGCTGGAGATCCTCATCGGGCAGCTGGTGACCACTCGGGGTGGCCGGATGAGCAAGCGGGCCGGCAACCTCGTCACCCTCGCCGACCTGGTCGAGGCGATCGGCGTCGACGCTGCCCGCTACGCGCTGGTTCGCTCGTCGACGGACTCCGCGATCGACCTGGACCTCGACCTGTGGGCCAGCCGGACCAATGACAACCCGGTCTTCTATGTGCAGTACGCCCATGTGCGGCTCTCGTCGTTGCTGCACAGCGCAGCGGACCTCTGCATCACTCGCTCGACCGATCCTGATCTGTCGCTGCTCAGCGACGAGCGGGAGGCGCAGCTGTTGAGCGCGCTGGCCGAGTTCCCCCGCGTCGTCGGCAGCGCCGCAGAACTGCGCGCCGCGCATCGGGTGGCGAGGTATCTCGAAGAGCTCGCCGGTACCTACCACCGGTTCTACGACTCTTGCCGTGTGCTGCCGCAAGGTGATGAGGAGGCCACCCCGCTCACCGACGCGCGGCTGTGGCTATGTGAAGCCACCCGGATCGTGCTCGCCAACGGGCTCGGCCTGTTGGGCGTGCACGCTCCCGAACGAATGTAGGTATCCGTGGCGAGATCAGCACACCCCGCAGGATCGCGTCATGCCGACGGGCAGCGCGGTGCCGAGCGCTCCGATGCGCCGGTGGATGTGACCGCCCTCGACCCGCTGGTATGGCCGGTGACTGCCGAGCGGGTCAACGGTCGACTGACGCTCGGCGGCGCGTCGGTCGTGGACCTGGTCAGTCAGTTCGGTACCCCGCTCATGCTGATGGATGAGCAGGACCTGCGCGAGCGGGCCCGGCAGTTCGTCGAGGCGTTCGCGGGTAACGAGGTGTATTACGCGGGAAAGGCCTTCCTCTGCACCCAGCTTGCGCGGTGGATCGCCGAGGATGGTCTGGGCCTGGACGTATGCACCGCCGGCGAGATGGCCGTCGCGTTGGCCGCGGACTTCCCACCGGAGCGGATGGCATTGCACGGCAACAACAAGTCGGTCGCCGAGCTGACCAGCGCGGTGCACGCAGGTGTCGGCACGGTCGTCATCGACTCCTTCGAGGAGATCGAACGGTTGTCGACACTGTGCGATGCAGGCGGGGTGCGCCAGCGCGTCATGGTGCGGGTGACCGTCGGTGTCGAGGCGCACACTCACGAATACATCGCGACCGCCCACGAGGATCAGAAGTTCGGTTTCTCGCTCGCTAGCGGAGACGCCTTCCGTGCGATCGGGCAGATCCTGGCCAGCGGGTCCCTGGATCTCATCGGACTGCACTCGCACATCGGTTCGCAGATCTTCGACACGGCCGGTTTCGAGGTATCCGCCCGGCGGATCGTGGGCCTGCTGGCCCAGATCCGCGACGAGCACGGCGTCGAACTGCCGGTCATCGATCTCGGCGGCGGCTTCGGCATCGCATACCGGGACGGCGACGAACCGCAGGCGCCGAAGGAGATAGCCGGCCGGTTGCGCAGCATTGTCGAGCAGGACTGCGCCGAGCAGTCGTTGGCCCTGCCGCTCATCGCGGTTGAGCCCGGCCGGGCCATCGTCGGACCGAGCACCGTCACAGTCTACGAAGTGGGCACGGTCAAGCCAGTCGAGGTCGACGGTGGCACGGTGCGGACGTATGTCTCCGTCGACGGTGGGATGAGCGACAACATCCGCACCGCCCTGTATGGCGCGGATTACACCGTGGCGTTGGTCAACCGGGTCTCGGCCGCGCCGGCGGCGCGGGTGCGCATCGTCGGAAAGCACTGTGAGAGCGGGGACATCGTGGTGCGGGACGCGTGGTTGCCCGGCGACATCGAGGCCGGTGACCTCATTGCGGTAGCAGCGACTGGCGCGTACTGCCGGAGCATGGCGAGCAACTACAACTTCGTCACCCGCCCGCCGGTCGTCGCCGTCCGCAACGGCGAGACCCAGGTCATGGTGCGCCGCGAGACCATCCAAGACCTCCTCGCCCTCGACGCCGGCGTGCACGAATGACCGACCTGGCCTTGCGTGTCACACCACCTGGGCAACGACATAGACGCGCCGACGAGAAGGTGCGAGAACCTCGAGTGCCGCTGCTGGGCACCGGTCGCGTGCCGGTCGGCCCGACGTGCATGAGAGGGAGGTTATCGACGCCGAGAGGGAGCTTTCCGTCAGGACCTCCGGCGTGTCGTGATGGAAACCTCCCTCTGGACGCAGCTCGACGCACCAATTGGGTGGCGCATCGTGAGTAGGGCAATAAGGGTCGCGATCCTGGGGCACGGCGTGGTCGGCAGCCAGGTGGTGCGGTTGCTGCAGGAGCAGGCCGCCGACCTGACCGCTCGGGTCGGTGCACCGCTGGAAATCGTCGGCATCGCAATCCGTCGGCCGAATCGGCATCCGGACGTTCCCGCGGAACTGCTGACCACCGATACCCGGGCGCTGGTGGAACGCCCTGACGTCGATGTGGTGGTAGAGGTGGTCGGCGGCATCGAGCCGACCCGATCGCTGTTGCTCACGGCGCTGTCCACCGGCAAGAGCGTGGTCAGTGCAAACAAGGCGTTGCTCGCCGAGGACGGTGCGACGCTGCACGACGCGGCGGCAGCCGGGGGAGTGGATCTCTACTACGAGGCTGCGGTGGCCGGCGCGATCCCGCTGCTCCGCCCACTGCGGGAGTCCCTCGCCGGCGACCGGATCACCCGGGTGATCGGCATCGTCAATGGCACGACCAACTTCATCTTGTCCCGGATGGCCGCGACCGGCGCCGGGTTCGCCGACGCGCTCGCCGAAGCCAGCGCACTCGGGTACGCCGAGGCGGACCCCACCGCGGACATCGACGGCTACGACGCCGCCTCGAAGGCCGCCATCCTCGCCGGCCTCGCGTTCCACACGAGGGTGACGGCAGCGGACGTGCACCGCGAAGGCATCTCTGCGGTCACCGCCGCGGACATGGCCAGCGCGAAGGCGCTCGGCTGCACAGTCAAGTTGCTGGCGATCTGTGAGCGCGCCACGGATGCCGACGGCGCCGAATCAGTCTCGGTCCGCGTGCACCCGGCGATGGTGCCGCTTACTCATCCACTGGCCGGCGTCGGCGACGCGTTCAACGCCGTGTTCGTCGAGGCGGATGCTGCTGGCTCGCTGATGTTCTACGGTCGTGGCGCCGGGGGGGCGCCGACCGCGAGTGCGGTGCTCGGCGACCTCGTCGCGGTGGCCCGCAACCGGATCCGGGGGACTGTCGGTGCGGGGGAAAGCGCCTACGCCGATCTGCGAATCCGCCCGATGGGAGAGGTGCAGACCCGCTACCACGTCGCACTGGATGTCGCCGACCGACCCGGCGTGCTCGCTTCGGTCGCGCGCGCCTTCGCCGACTCCGACGTCAGCATCCAGACCGTTCGCCAGGAGGGCCGCGGCGACGCCGCCACCCTCGTCCTGGTCACCCACGTTGCGCCGGACGCCGCGCTGGCCGCGACTGTCGAGAAGCTCGGCGCCATGGACGAGATCGGCGCCACCGCCAGCGTGATGCGGGTAGAGGGCATGGCATGACCACGAACAGCGATCGCCAGAGCACCACAACCGACGATCGCGCCGACCGTAGGTCCAGGCGCGTGAGTTCGGCTGAGCCTGCGAAGCCGGCGCCATCAGCACAGCGGGTGCATCCGGCTGAGCTTGCGAAGCCGGGGCCATGGACACAGCCATGGCCGGGCATCATCGAGGCCTACCGGGATCGGTTGCCGGTCACCGCCTCGACGCCAGTCATCACCCTGTACGAAGGCGCCACCCCGCTGGTCCCGGCCAACGGTCTGTCCGAACGGACCGGCTGCGAGGTGTACCTCAAGGTCGAGGGCGCGAATCCCACCGGTTCGTTCAAGGACCGCGGCATGACAATGGCGATCTCGCGTGCCGTCGAGGACGGCGCCAAGGCGGTCATCTGCGCTTCGACCGGCAATACCTCCGCCTCCGCCGCGGCCTATGCGGTGCGGGCGGGGTTGACCTGCGCCGTCCTGGTGCCGCGCGGGAAGATCGCGCTCGGCAAGATGGCCCAGGCGCTGGTGCATGGCGCGAAGTTGTTACAGGTCGACGGCAGCTTCGACGACTGCCTGGAACTGGCCCGCAAGCTCGCCGTCGACTACCCGGTCGCGTTGGTGAACTCGGTGAATCCGGATCGCATCGAAGGGCAGAAGACCGCTGCCTTCGAGATCTGCGACAGCCTCGGCCGAGCGCCTGATGTGCACTGCATCCCGGTCGGCAACGCAGGCAACATCACCGCGTACTGGAGGGGCTACCGCGAGTACCACGCGGACGGGATCGTGCCGGCGACACCACGGATGTTCGGCTTCCAGGCGTCGGGTTCGGCGCCCATCGTCCTCGGCCATCCGGTGCTCGCTCCGGTGACGATCGCCACCGCCATCCGCATCGGCAACCCGGCCTCCTGGACGTTCGCCGAGGCCGCGCGGGACGAGTCCGGCGGCCTGATCGACGCCGTGACCGATCGGCAGATCCTGGAGGCCTACCGGTTGGTCGCCCGCACCGAGGCGGTGTTCGTCGAGCCGGCCTCGGCGGCCAGCATCGCCGGCTTGTTGGTGACCGCGGCCGACGGCAGGCTGCCGCGCGGCTCGACGGTCGTCTGCACCGTGACCGGCAACGGCCTGAAGGATCCGGAGTGGGCGATCTCTGCAGCTCCGGCGCCGGTGACGATCCCGGTCGATGCAGCCGTAGCCGCCCAGCAACTCGGACTGAGCGTGGGATGAACGCTGCCCCGTCGCCGGGCGCTGCGCCGATCGGTCGGCGGGCGACCGTCCGGGTACCCGCCTCCAGCGCGAATCTCGGCCCCGGCTTCGACGCCCTGGGCCTCGCCCTCTGCCTGCACGATGAGGCGTCCGCGCAATTTGCCACCGAGACCTGGATCGAGGTCAGTGGCGCCGGCACCGACACCGTCCCGCGCGACGAGTCGCATCTCGTCCTGCGTGCGCTGCGGCGCGGCCTGGCCGTCTCGGGAGAGTCAGAGCGTGGCGTGCACCTGCGCTGCCACAACGCCATCCCGCACGGCCGAGGGCTCGGTTCGTCGGCCGCCGCGATCTGCGCCGGACTGCTACTGGCTCGGGCCCTGGCCGACCCGAACGGTGAGCGACTCGACGACGCCGCGCTACTAGCGCTGGCCGCGCAGATGGAGGGCCATCCCGACAACGTCGCGGCCTGTCTGCTCGGCGGGCTGACCGTTGCGTGGACGACCGGAGGCACGACCGGGGCGACCAGGCTCAGGGTGCACCCGGACATCAGTCCGGTCGTCCTCATCCCGGCGGATGAGTCCTCGACCGAGGTCGCCCGGGGGCTGCTGCCTGAATCAGTGCCGCATGCTGACGCCGCGTTCAACGCGGCGCGAGCCGCGTTGCTGATCGCCGCACTGACTGCGGACCCGGCGCAGCTGCTGACCGCCACCGAGGACCGACTGCACCAGCCGTATCGGGCCGGGTCGATGCCGGCGACCGCCGAACTCGTTGCCGGGCTGCGCGACGACGGACTCGCCGCCGTCGTCTCCGGAGCCGGACCGACCGTCCTGGTGCTGTGCCGATCGCTCGCCGAAGTTGCCCGGGCATCAGCCGCGCCGGGTACCGGCTGGCGAGTCCGTGCCCTTCCGGTGGACGTGTCGGGGGCCCGCGTTCTGGGTCTCGAGGAGGTCACGACCTGAGTCCCGGGAATGCGCCACGCGGGTCGGTTGTTGTGTCTATCGCCTCGGCCGTCTAGGCTACGAGGCGTCAGGAACGCCATCGCGCACCTTCTGGTGCGCGCGCCGAATGCGAGCGACTGGCTCCACGAACTGTAAGCACGTGGCGTGGCGTGACTGCTTGCTCAGTGAGTTCTCTCGCTGTAGCGCCCGACTCAGCTCAAATCCGACCTGGGTCACCCCACCGGGTCGTCGTGCCGCCATCAGGCTCGCACAACGGCACCATCGGAAGGATCCGAAAGCACAGTGACCGACACCCAGGACCAGACCGCTGTCCTGCCTACCGCCGACGCCGCGGCATCGACCGCGCCGGCCCGTAAGCGCTCCGGCGGCTTGTCCGGCAAACTCCTGCCCGAACTGCAGTCCCTCGCCGGAAGCCTCGGCATCTCCGCGGGACGGCTGCGTAAGGCCGAACTCGTGAGCGCCATCCAGGCAGCCCAGTCCGGCACCGGCAAGTCCGGCACCGGCAAGTCCGGCAACGACAAGTCCGGCAACGACAACTCTGGCACCGGCCCAGCCGGGACCACCAGATCGCGTGCGCGACAGGCCGATCAGCCCTCCGCCGCGACTGCCGACTCGCCGCCCGCCGCCCGCACCCGCGCCCCTGACGCCGGGTCCGCAGACAACGAGGCCGCAACCGACGGTGCGCAGCGGCAGGCACGGCAGGCCGACTCCCGACCGCGCCGCGACAGCCAGCAGAACGGCGGCCAGCAGAACACCGCCCAGCGCGACAACGCCCAGCGGAACGACGGTGGCCAGCAGAACGGTGGCCAGCCGCAAGGAGGGGCACCCGCCCCGAACGCCGCCGCCCAAAGCAATGCGCAGAACAACGGTGGCCAGCAGAACACCGCCCCGCGTAACGACCAGCAGAGCGGCGGTAACAGCCAGAACCGCAGTCAGCAGAGCAGTGGTGGTCAGCAGAACGGTGGTCAGCAGAACAGTGGTGGCCAGCAGAACCGGGATGACCAGAACCGCGACGACGACGACCGCGGTGGCCGGCGGGGCCGGCGCTATCGCGACCGGCGTGGTCGCAGCCGAACGAGCGGCGGCCAGCAGAACAACGGTGGCGCGAATCCGTCGCCGAACGAGCCGGAACCCACCGTCTCCGAGGATGACGTCCTGGTCCCGGTGGCCGGCATCCTCGACAGCGTCGAGGACAAGAACACCTGGTTCCTGCGTACCAGCGGGTACTACGCCAGCTCCGAGGATGTGTACGTCGCCAACAACTACGTGCGCCGGTTCAACCTGCGTCGTGGTGACGCGGTCACCGGTGCCATCAAGGCGCCGCTGAACGGTGAGCGCAGGGAGAAGTTCAGCCCGTTGGTCCGGCTGGACACCGTCAACGGCCTGGACCCCGAGCAGGTGCGCAACCGGGTCGAGTTCACCAAGCTCACCCCGCTGTACCCGCAGGAGCGGCTGCGACTGGAGACCGAACCGCACATCCTGACCACGCGCGTCATCGATCTTGTGATGCCGATCGGAAAGGGCCAGCGCGCGCTCATCGTCTCGCCGCCGAAGGCAGGTAAGACGATGGTGCTGCAGGCCATCGCCAACGCGATCGCGGTGAACAACCCCGAGTCGCACCTGATGGTCGTGCTGGTCGACGAGCGGCCCGAAGAGGTCACCGACATGCAGCGCTCGGTGAAGGGTGAGGTCATCGCCTCCACCTTCGACCGTCGCCCGCAGGACCACGTCACGGTCGCCGAGCTGTCCATCGAGCGGGCCAAGCGCCTCGTCGAGATGGGTCACGACGTCGTCGTGCTGCTCGACTCGATCACCCGGCTCGGCCGTGCCTACAACCTCGGCGCTCCGGCCAGCGGCCGGATCCTCTCCGGTGGAGTTGACTCGACTGCGCTGTACCAGCCGAAGCGCTTCCTCGGCGCGGCCCGCAACATCGAGAACGGCGGCTCGCTGACCATCATCGCTACCGCACTGGTGGAGACCGGCTCGGCCGGCGACACGGTGTTCTTCGAGGAATACAAGGGCACCGGTAATGCCGAGCTCAAGCTGGACCGCAAGATCGCCGACAAGCGCGTCTTCCCAGCGATCGACGTCGACCAGTCCTCGACCCGTAAGGAAGAGATCCTGCTGTCGCCGGACGAGCTGGCGGTCGCCATCAAGCTGCGCCGGGTGCTGCACGCGCTCGAGTCGCAGCAGGCGATCGATCTGCTGCTGGATCGACTGAAGAAGACCCGCACGAACATCGAGTTCCTGATGCAGATTGCCAAGACGACACCTGGTTCCGACTGACCGAACCTGTTCCACCGACCGGAGGCGTGGGGGTGTTGCCGGGGCGGGTCTGCGTTTGCTGGAAGCAACCGTGGAACGGA
>JBPCMU010000075.1:0-27849 GCA_051001975.1 Jatrophihabitans sp. | reverse complement strand
GCGAAGCACGCCGCATGAACCGAATCAGTCGACGGAGCCACCTGCGCCAGGGCTGCGAGTGACTCGTCCGGGTGCATCAACACCTCGAACGGCGACGGCACAGTAACCTCGCTGTCCCGGTCTGATTTCCCGTCGTCCATGCCACCAATTTTACGGTCTGGCACCGACAATTTCGGGCTATCCACAGGCACGAATCGAAAGACTTTCGCCATATCTCACAAGGCCAACCGGCGAACTCCCACCGAGCGCGACCAACCGACCAAGAACCCCCACCCCACAACGAAAAAGCAAGCGTCCACGCATCCGTCGCTGTCGCAGTAGACAGCACCACCGAGAGACCGTCGCCCGACCGCGAAACCAAGCACCCGCCGGTCCGTCGCTGCCGCACGAAACAGCACCACCGAGGAACCGTCGCCCGACCGCGAACCAAGCACTCGCCGGTCCATCGCTGCCGCACTAAACCGGACCACCAACAAGCAGTGCCGGGCACCCGGCGACACCTGCCGATTGCGAGCGCAGCGCGCTGCCTACCTCGCAGCGTTAGCCTTCCGGGCATGGCGTACTACGAATCGCTCCTCGAGCTGATCGGCAACACCCCGCTGGTCAAGCTCTCCTCTGTCACCTCCGGCCTGCCCAACCCAGGCCCGACCGTCCTGGCCAAGGTCGAATACTTCAACCCCGGCGGGTCGGTCAAGGACCGCATCGCGGTCCGGATGGTCGATGCCGCGGAGAAATCCGGCGAACTGCCACCGGGCGGCACCATCGTCGAACCGACATCGGGAAACACCGGCATCGGGTTGGCGCTGGTCGCGCAACGCCGCGGCTACTCCTGCGTCTTCGTCTGCCCCGACAAGGTGAGCACCGACAAGATCAACACGCTGCGGGCCTACGGCGCCGAGGTGGTCGTCTGCCCCACAGCAGTGGCGCCGGAGGATCCGCGCTCCTACTACTCGGTCAGCGACCGACTCGCGGCGGAGCGGCCGGGTGGTTGGAAGCCCAACCAGTACGCGAACGAGAACAACCCGCTGTCGCATTACGAGACAACCGGGCCTGAGGTGTGGGAGCAGACCGAGGGCAAGGTGACGCACTTCGTCGCCGGCGTTGGCACCGGCGGCACGATCAGCGGCGCTGGCCGGTACCTGAAGGAGGTGTCGGGCGGCGCGGTCAAGGTGATCGGCGCCGACCCGGAAGGCTCCGTGTACTCCGGTGGCACCGGGCGCCCCTACCTCGTCGAGGGTGTCGGCGAGGACTTCTGGCCGGAGACCTACGACCGCTCCGTCTGCGACGAGATCGTCGCGGTGAGCGATGCCCAGTCCTTCCACGTCACCCGTCAGCTGGCGCGGGAGGAGGGACTGCTGGTGGGTGGTTCGTGCGGGATGGCCGTCGCAGCGGCACTGCACGTGGCCAAGTCGGCCGGACCGGACGACGTGATCGTGGTGCTCCTGCCGGACGGCGGGCGCGGTTACATGTCGAAGATCTTCTCCGACGAGTGGATGCGCGACTACGGCTTCCTGTCCAGTGAGGGTGAGGTGACGGTCGGGGACATCCTGCGGGCAAAGTCCGAAGCGACGCCGCAGCTCGTGCACGCGCATCCGAACGAGACCATCCGCGAGGCGATCGACATCCTGCGCGAGTACGGGGTGTCGCAGATGCCGGTCGTCAAGGCCGAGCCTCCAGTGACCGCGGGCGAGGTAGTCGGGTCGGTCGAGGAGAAGGCTTTGCTCGACGCGCTCTTCACCGGACACGCATCGCTGGCCGACGCGATCGAGCCGCACATGTCCGCGCCGCTGCCGATCATCGGCTCCGGGGAACCGGTGTCCGCGGCGGTGCATGAACTCGAGGGAGCCGACGCGCTGCTGGTGCACGTCGATGGCAAGCCGGCCGGCGTGCTGACCCGGCAGGACCTGCTGGGCCACCTGGCCATCGGCTGACCGAACGATGCCGTTCGACCTCGATCCGGTCAGATTCGCCTCGCCGCCGGCCCTTCAGGCGGGCTATGACGCGCAGGAGGTCGACCGGTTCGTCGACATGCTCAAGGATGAATTCGGCGCGCCTCGACCGAATACCGGGCTCGCCGAGCTGATCAGTGACCGGCGCTTCAGCAACAGACGGGGCCGGGCCGCTTACGAGATGCAGCAAGTTGACGAATTCCTGGACGAGGCGGCCGAAGAAGCCGCGCGCAGGTTGGCTGCGCCCGCCGCACAATCGGTGCTGCCGGAGGATAACCACGCCGGGCGGGTGACGGCCGGTGCTCCGGCTGCTCCGGCTCCTCCCGGACCCCTCGCGACGCCGAGCGCACCGCCGGCGCCGAACGGCTGGTGGGGCAGTCCCACCGCGACACAGGCGATGGGACTGGTGGCGGTGATGAGCAGCCCACCGGGGCAGCGCTTCGCCTCGTCCGGTCGGCTGCGGAGCGGGTACGCCGTCACGCAGGTCGATGCGCTGGTCGACCGGGTCGGTGCCCAACTGCCCCTGGCCGAGCCGTTGCTCACCACGTCCGAGTTTGCGACGAGCTTGCTCGGCCACGCCCGACCCGGCTACCGCACTGCTGACGTCGACACCTGGCTGGCCCGGGTCCAGACCAACCTCGCCGGCCGCTGAGCGGTTCTCGGTACCGTTCGGGGATGGAGTGTCCGGTCGCGGTGGTGTGGGACGAGCAGTACCTCGCCTACGACTTCGGCGATCACCCGATGCACCCGGTCCGGTTGGACCTGACGATCCGGTTGGCCCGCGACCTCGGCGTGCTGGATCGAGTCACCGTGCTGCAACCGGTTGCTGCGACCCGCGAGCAGTTGCGCACCGCGCACACCGGCGGCTACCTCGACGCACTGCAGCAGGCGTCGACCGATCCTGGCTATGAGGGTCACGGACTCGGCACCTCCGACGATCCGGTGTTCGCCGGTATGTACGACGTCGGCGCGCTGATCGCCGGTGGCTCGAGGCTGGCCGCGCAGCAGGTGTGGAGCGGCAGCAGCCTGCATGCGGTGAACATCGCAGGGGGTTTGCATCACGCCATGCCCGATGCGGCGTCCGGCTTCTGCGTGGTCAACGACGTCGTCATCGCGATCCGCTCGTTGCTCGCTGCTGGTGCAGAGCGGGTCGCGTACGTCGACATCGATGTGCACCACGGAGACGGTGTGCAGGACGCGTTCTACGACGACCCGCGGGTGCTCACGATTAGCCTGCATCAGCATCCGGCGACGCTGTTCCCCGGCACCGGACTGCCTACCGAGGTGGGCGAAGGCGATGCCGGCGGCACTGCACTCAACGTTGCGCTGCCGCCGGGCACCGCCGACGACGGCTGGCTGCGTGCATTCGGCGCCGTGGTGCCCGGCGCGGTGAAGGCGTTCGCGCCGGACATCCTCGTGACGCAGTGTGGTTGCGACACTCATCACGAGGACCCGCTGGCAGATCTTGCGCTCACCGTGGACGGGCAGGCCGCGGCGTACCGGTTGCTGCACGACCTGGCGCACGAAGTAGCCGGTGGAAAGTGGCTGGCCGTCGGCGGTGGGGGATACGGCGTGGTGCGCTGTGTGCCGAGGTCGTGGACGTCATTGATTGCGCAGGCCACCGGCGCACCGCTGGCGCCAAGCACGCCGATCCCGCAGAGTTGGCGCAGCCGCGTCGTCGCTGCCGGCATGACGATGCCGTTGCCGGAGACGATCGGCGAGGGCCGGGCGCCCGCACCGCAGCCTTGGGAGCCCGGCGGCGAATCGTGGTTGGACCGCGCCATCGCCGCCACCCGGGACGCCGCGTACCCGCTGCTCGGCCTCGACCCTGACGACCCACGGGACTGACCGCGATGGCTGACGACGTGGCGGGCCTGCCGGTGTACCCGCGGCAGTGGGAGGCCGATGTGGTCGTCGCGGACGGCGGCACGGTGCGGTTGCGCCCGATCCGACCGGACGATGCCGACGCGCTCGTTGCCTTTCACGGCAGGCTCTCGCAGCGCACCCGCTACCTGCGGTATTTCAGCGCCTACCCGCGCATTCCGGAGCGCGACCTGCTGCGATTCGTCACCGTCGACTTCGTCACCCGGATGGCGTTCATCGTCCTGCATCGCGGCGAGATCATCGGCGTCGGCCGGTACGAGGCCGACCCCGACAAGCCGACCGAAGCCGAGGTGGCGTTCGTCGTCGCGGATGCGGATCAGGGCCGCGGCATCGGGTCGGTGTTGCTGGAGCATCTCGCCGCCGCAGCGCGGGAACGCAGCATCACCACCTTCAGCGCCGAGGTGCTGGCCGAGAACAGCCGAATGGTGCGCGTCTTCCTCGACGCCGGCTACCAGGCGTCCCGCTCTCTCGACCACGGTGTCGTGCACCTGGAGTTCTCCATCGTCGACACCGCGCCTCCTGAGGCAGTGGCCCGGGAGCGCGAGCAGCGGGCCGAGGCACGTTCCATCGCCAGGCTGCTCGCGCCGCGGTCGGTCGCGGTGATCGGGGCCAGCCGGGACCCGGCGAAGATCGGCAATGCGGTGCTGCGCAACCTCTTGCTCGGTGGCTACACCGGCACGATTCTGCCGATCCACCCCGAGGCCTCGGCCGTCGAGGACGTGGCTGCCTACCCGAGCGTGCTGGACGTTCCGGGCGATGTCGATCTCGCCGTCATCGCAGTGCCGGCCGGCGCGGTCGGTGATGTCGTCGCGCAGTGCGCGCGGAAGGGTGTGCACGGTCTGGTCGTCATCTCCGGCGGGTTCGGCGAACGCACCGATAACCGTGCGGCCGGCCTCGCCGCGCAGCGCGAACTGGTCGGTGCGGCTCGCGAGCAGGGCATGCGAGTGGTCGGTCCGAACTGCCTGGGCATCGCGAACAACGCATCCGATGTGCGGCTGAACGCGTCGCTGGCGCCGCTGGTCCCACCGCTCGGCCGGGTCGGGTTCTTCTGTCAGTCCGGCGCGCTCGGCGTCGCGGTGCTGGGCGAGGCGGTGCGTCGCGATCTCGGTCTGTCGACGTTCGTCTCGGCCGGCAATCGCGCGGACGTCTCCGGCAACGACCTGCTGCAGTACTGGGAAGGCGACCCGGCGACCGATATCGTGCTTCTCTACCTGGAGAGCTTCGGCAACCCGCGCAAGTTCGCTCGCTTGGCCAGGCGCACCGGTCGCAGCAAGCCGATCGTCGCGGTGAAGTCGGGGCGCGGTGCGGTGGTCAGCGGGCTTGTCGGCACGAGTGTGGACGTCCCGGAGTCGAGCGTGCAGACCCTGTTCGAAGCGTCCGGCGTGATCCGGGTCGGGACGCTGGACGAGATGTTCGACGTCGGCCTGCTGCTTGCCGCGCAGCCGTTGCCCGAAGGCGATCGGCTCGCGGTCGTCGGCAACTCCGCTGCACTCGGCGTGCTGGTCAGCGAGGCGGCCGGGGCGGAGCGGCTCACCGTCACCCGGTCGACGGACACCGGCGTCAATGCAACGCCGGAGGAGTTCGGCGCGGCGTTGACCGAGGCGCTGGCCGATCCCGATGTCGATGCGCTGATCGCGGTGTTCGTGCCACCGCTGATGCGCACGTCCGGTGACGAGTACGCCGAGGTGTTGCGCAGCGCGGCTGCCGGGACCGGGAAGCCGGTGCTGTCCACCTTCCTGGGCTTCGACGGCGTTCCGACAGCATTGCAGGCGCCGTCGGATGACCTGCCCGGTAAGGGATCGGTGCCGTCCTACCCGTCACCGGAGCGGGCGGTGCGGGCGCTCGGACGGGCGGTGCGGCATGCCACCTGGCGCCGTCGCGATCCCGGCGTGGTCCCGGCGTTGCCCGGAGTCGATGCGGAGCCCGCGCGGCGACTCGTCGAGCACGTCCTGCGCACCTGCGCGGACGGGCGCTGGCTGTCCGGCGCGGAGGTTGAGACGGTGCTCGGCGCGTTCGGCGTCCATCCCGTCACCGCACGCGAAGTGCTCGGGCCGTGGGAGGCGCAGTCGGTGGCAGTGACCCTGGGCCGGCCGGTGGCGCTGCGCTCCTGCACCACTGTCCAATTGCATCTCGGCGACGAGCACGCGCTGGCCGACGCCTGGGCGGAGTTGGGCCTGGCCGAAGGTGATCGGGCGGTGGTGCAGGCGATGGCGCCGCGCGGCATCGACACGGTGTTCGGCGTGCAGGACGACCGGTCCTTCGGTGCGCTCGTCTCGTTCGGGATCGGCGGGCTGGCCACTGAACTGCTCGGCGACCGGGCCTACTCCGCGGTGCCGCTCACCACGAGTGACGCGGTGGATCTCATCGACGGGCCGCGGGCTGCCGCGATGCTGCACGGCTACGGCGGCGCACCGGCCGTGGACGTTGCTGCGTTGCAGGACCTGGCGTTGCGGTTGAGCACACTGTCCGATGAGTTGCCCGAAGTGGCCCAGGTGCAGATCGGCACGGCGGTGGCCGCCGCCTCCGGCGCGTTCCCGCTGTGGGCCGAGATCCGGGTGGCCCCGCCGGCCGCTCGGTCCGACGGCCCTCGCCGGATGCGCGGCCTCTGACCCAGCCCCGTCTTCCCGTGATGATCAAGGCGGAATTGGGGATATAGCGCTAATTTCGCCTTGATCATCACGGGACTGAGCGTGGGCGGTAGCGTGAGCGGATGAGTTCCTTTGATGCCTCCGACGCAGCGCAGCGTCCTGGATTCAGCACGCTGGCCATCCACGCCGGGCAGGAGCCCGACCCGCGCACCGGTGCGGTGGCGGTGCCCATCTACGCCACGTCGACCTACAAGCAGGACGGCGTCGGCGGCCTGCGTGAGGGCTACGAGTACAGCCGCAGCGCCAACCCGACCCGAACGGCGCTCGAGGAGTGCCTGGCCGCGTTGGAGGGCGGCAGCCGCGGGCTGGCGTTCGCCTCGGGCCTCGCCGCCGAGGACACCGCACTGCGCTCGCTGCTGCAGCCGGGCGATCACATCGTCGTCCCCGGCGATGCGTACGGCGGCACGTTCCGGCTGATCGCCCGGGTGCTGTCGCGGTGGGGCGTGGAGCACACCCCGGTCGCGCTGGCCGACCTGGACGCGGTACGTGCCGCGATCCGGCCGAACACCAAGGTGTTGTGGTGCGAGACGCCGACCAATCCGCTGCTGGGCATCGCGGACATCGCCGGGCTGGCCTCGGTCGCCCGCGATGCCGGCGCCCGACTCGTCGTCGACAACACCTTCGCCTCTCCGTATCTGCAGCAGCCGCTCGCGCTCGGCGCGGACATCGTCGTGCACTCGACGACGAAGTACCTCGGCGGTCACTCCGACGTGGTGGGCGGCGCACTCATCACTGCGGATGCGGAGCTCGCCGAAGCGCTGGCCTTCCACCAGAACGCGATGGGTGCGGTGGCGGGGCCGTTCGACGCCTGGCTGGTGCTGCGCGGCATCAAGACGCTCGGCGTACGGATGGACCGGCACTGCGCGAACGCAGCGCGGATCACGGAGTTCCTCAGTGGCCACGTCAACGTCGACCGGGTGCTCTACCCGGGCCTGCCCGATCACCCCGGCCACGAGATCGCGGCGAAGCAGATGAGCGGCTTCGGCGGGATGATCTCCTTCACCCACAAGGGTGGTGAGGAGGCAGCACTGCAGGTGTGCCAGCGGGCCGGGGTGTTCACGCTGGGCGAGTCACTCGGTGGCGTCGAGTCGCTCATCGAGCATCCTGCGCGGATGACACATGCGAGCGTCGCCAACTCCCCGCTCGAGGTGCCGGCCAGCCTGGTCCGGTTGTCCGTCGGTATCGAGGACGTCGCCGACCTGCTCGCCGACCTCGAACAAGCCCTCGCCTGACCCGATCGCACAACCCTCGGCGGCCCCACGCCGCCAAACGTTGCACAATCGCCGGTGTCAGCTGTTGAAGAACTCGGCGTAGGTGCCGATGAAAACCTGGTTGGCTCCGCAGGTGACGGTGCTGACCAGCCGCAGTTCGCCGGTGAAGAGGTTCCACGAGATGAGCCGGCTGGTCTGCCCGTTCGCCACGTCGCCGGAGCGCGATTCGTAGACGACCCGGGTGCCTCCCTGCCACCCGGCCACCACACAGCAGCCCTTGTACCGCACGGGATCCGCGCCGAGGGGAATGAGGAGTACCGCGGGAATCGGATCGAACGCCACGATGGCCAGTGGTTCGCTGTCTCCTGGCACTGTGGGCGAGGTGACGTAAGCAGCTTCCGCCGAGTTGCCACCGCCGCCACCCCAGTCGTGGAGTGGACCCCACCATTGGGACACCGCCACCCCGGTCGGCGGCTTCGGCCTGCCGCCGAGTTGGATCGTCCCGTCGGTGCCGATGTCTCCGGTGGAGGTGACCGACCCGCTGGTGACGTCGAGATCGAGTTGGTCACTGAGTTTGACCGTGCCCACGCCGTCCCAGGTGAGAGCGGCCGCGTGGTCGGCGGTGAAGCCCCGCACCGGGAACCTGCGCCAGCTCCGGGTCTGCACCGCGTAGACGGCGATGGCGCCGACCTGCCCGAAAGCCAACTCGCTTCCGTCTGGCGACAGCGAGCCGGCGGTGAACGGCGACGCGCCGTTGGCCGAGTCCGGCGACGGGCCGAGTTGGGAGATGTCCAACCGTCTTTGCGTGTAGTCGTCCGCGACCAGCACGAGGAACGTCGCGGGCTTGCTGCTGCCGGTGCGGTACCCGAGGAACGCTGCGGTCACCCGATCGATCGGCTTGTCGGTGATCCACGGCGCGTTCTGGTCGAGCTGGATCTTCGCCGGCAGGCCGCCGTCGGCCGGCTGCAGCTTCGCCTCGTCGGAGACGCCCGGTGCGATCTGGATCGTCACGCCGTTCTCGACGCGGCGCACCCCACTCGACGAAGGTCGACTGGCGGCCGGCGCGGAGTGGTCGTGCTGGCCGGCCGCGACCCCGATCGCGGTACCACCGGCCACCACCAGGACGACCGCAGCAGCGAGGCCGATCCGCAGCCGGGTCCGGTCGTGCCGGGCGGTCTGCCATGCCACGTCGGCGAGATCGCGTGAGTCGACGGGCTGGGCCACGTCCTCCAGCAGTTCGCGGATGCGGGACTCGGTCATCTCACTTACCTCCGATGAACTCGGCGAGTTCGGGTGACGTTTCACGTAGTCGGCGCAACGCGTCGTGCGCCTGGGACTTGACGGTGCCGACGCTGATCCCCAGGGCCTGCGCGGTCTGCGCCTCGGTCAGGTCCTCGTAGTAGCGCAGCACCAGCACAGCGCGCTGTTTCGGGGCGAGCTGGGCCAGCGCGTCGGTGAGCGCCAGCCGGCGATGCACCGAGTTGTCCGGGCCGGCGGCGGAGAGTTCCGGGACATCGCTCAGCACGACATCGGGCCGGCGGCGTCGCCACCACGAGATGTTGTCGTTGACGAGGATGCGCCGGGCGTAGGCATAGGGCTCGCCATCACGCAGCTTCGGCCACTGCCGGGCCACCTTGATGAGCGCTTCCTGGGCGAGATCCTCCGCGCGGCCCTGGTCGCCGCACAACAGGTATGCGGTGCGCACCAGCCGGTGCTGATGCGCGCGCGCCCACGTGGTGAAGCTCGCCCGGTCGTCCCTCGCCACTGTGTCTCCGCCTGTTCTGTGCGTCCGTCGGTACGGCCTTCACTCTGCCCAACGCCTGCGACACAGGGAATGGTTGGCTGTGCGGCGAAATAAGCCCGGCGCCCGGGACCGCTGCCAGAATCGGGCGCTGTGGCGCGCGTTGCACATGCCTTCGGGATACGGTGGGGGCGATGCGCCTCGGAAACCGTGTTCGATACCTGGCCGTGGTCGCTTCGTTGGCTGCCGCGCTGACCGCGTGTGGCTCCAGCAGTCCACACAGCACTCCGCAGAGCACCGCGCAGCAGGCCAGCAAACCAGCGCATTTCGATCTCGAGGCGCACCGTGGCGGGCGCGGTGAGACCACCGAGGAGTCGCACGCCGGCTTCGCTAAGTCGATCAAGCTCGGCGTCACCACCCTCGAACTGGACATTGTGCTGACGAAGGACCTCAAACCGATCATCTGGCACGACCCGACGATCGATCCGACGAAGTGCGTGGACACGAAGCCGGCGAAGCCCGGCGACCCCCAGTACCCGTACGTCGGCAAGGTGGTGCACGACCTCACCTACGCCCAGATCCACACGTTGGACTGTGGCAAGAAGCTCGCCGCGTTCCCGCAGGCGCAGGCAGTTCCCGGCAACAAGATCGCTTTGTTGCCGCAGCTTTTCGCGCTCGCCGACAGCCTGAAGGCGCAGGTGCACTACAACGTCGAGACCAAGCGGGAAGCGAACAAGCCCGCCGAGTCGGCAACGCCGCAGCAGTTCGTCGACGTGATCCTGGCCGCGGTGCGCGCCGCCGGGAAGACGCCGGACATCGACATCCAGAGCTTCGACTGGAGCACTTTGCCCTTGGTGCACAAGGCCGACCCGAGCATTCCGCTGGTGGCGTTGACCGACGCGGTGCACTGGTTCGCACACTCGCCGTTCCTCGGCAGCGTCGACTACGACTCGGTGCACGGTGACGTCATCGCCGGGGCGAAGCAGCTCGGCGCCCAGTTGATCTCACCCGACTACGTGGATGATTCGAGCCCGTCGGGCAGCGTGGTCGTCGATGCCGGCTATGTGCAGCGGGCGCACGCAGCAGGGCTGAAGGTGGTGTCCTGGACCGTTGACGACCAGTCCGCGATGACCGAACAGATCGATGCCGGTGTGGACGGGGTCATCACCGACTTCCCGACGTTGCTGCGATCCGTGCTCAAGGCACGTGGCATGCCACTGCCCACCGGTTCCTGATCGGGCTACTTGCGTCGGGAGATGGTGCGCCCGAGCCAGGTCATTGGGTCGTACTTGCGGTCTACCACGCGCTCCTTCATCGGGATGATGGCGTTGTCGGTGATCTTGATGTGCTCGGGGCAGACCTCGGTGCAGCACTTGGTGATGTTGCACAGCCCGATGCCCTGCTCCGCCTGCGCGAACTCGCCCCGGTCGGTGCGGGCATCGAGTGGGTGCATGTCCAGCTCCGCCGCGCGGATCAGGAACCGCGGCCCGGCGAAGGACTCCTTGTTGTCCTCATGGTCGCGGACCACGTGGCAGGTGTCCTGGCACAGGAAGCACTCGATGCACTTGCGGAACTCCTGGCTGCGCTCGACGTCGATCTGCTGCATCCGGTACTCACCGGGTGCCAGGTCCTCCGGTGGCGCGAAGGCCGGGATCTCCCGTGCCTTCTGGTAGTTGAAGGAGACATCGGTGACCAGGTCGCGGATGACCGGGAACGCGCGCATCGGCGTCACGGTGATCGTCTCGGCCTCGGTGAACGTCGACATCCGGGTCATGCACAGCAGCCGCGGCCGGCCGTTGATCTCGGCGCTGCACGAGCCGCACTTGCCGGCCTTGCAATTCCACCGCACGGCCAGGTCCGGCGTCTGGGTGGCCTGCAGTCGATGGATGATGTCGAGCACCACCTCGCCCTCGTTCACCTCTACGGTGAAGTCCTTCAGCTCGCCGTCCTCGGTGTCACCACGCCAGACCCGGAACTTCGCGTCGTAACTCATGGCGTCGGCCTCGCGAGCTCAGCGCGAACGCGCACGCCTGGACTTACGGTCGACGCGGGGGGTGCATCGATGAATCTGGCCAGCTTCATGCTTCGCTCCACTCCATGGGTGCCGGCTTCACGTCGGGCGGCGGCAGTTCGGCGTCGGTGATGTACTTCTTCAGCTCGTCATTCTCGAACAGCGCCTTGAGCGCATCGGGGATGTCCGCGATGGGTTGCTCGGTAACGACTATCTGCCCGTCCGTGACCGCGTCGGAGACCGCGCAGATGAGGTTCTTCTTCCGCCACTCGGGGTTCATTCCGGGGAAGTCCTCACGAGTGTGCCCGCCCCGACTCTCGTGGCGCAGCAGGGCAGCGCGCGCTACGCATTCGCTGACCAGCAGCATGTTGCGCAGATCCAGTGCGAGGTGCCAGCCGGGGTTGAATGCCCGGCCGCCTTCGACGCCGACCTTGGCGGCCCGCTCCCGCAGCGCCAGCAGCCGTTGCAACGCCTCGGCCACCTCGGCCTCGCGACGGATGATGCCCACCAGATCGTTCATCGACTGTTGCAGGTCGGCGTGCACGGTGTACGGATTCTCGTGCTCGCCGCGCTCGGCCAGTGCGAACGGCTCCAGTGCGCTGTCGACTGCTGCCTGCACCGTCTCGGGTTCGACCTTCGGGAAGTTGCCACCGAGGCCCTTCACGTAGTCGGCCGCGCCCTCGCCGGCCCGCCTGCCGAACACCAACAGGTCCGACAGCGAGTTCCCGCCGAGCCGGTTGGAGCCGTGCATGCCGCCGGCCACCTCGCCTGCCGCGAAGAGCCCGGGCACGTTGGCAGCCGCCTCGGTATCCGGATCGACCTCCACGCCGCCCATCACGTAATGGCAGGTCGGGCCGACCTCCATCGCCTCTTTGGTGATGTCGACGTCGGCCAGTTCCTTGAACTGGTGGTGCATCGACGGCAACCTCTTGAGGATCTCCTCCGGAGTACGGCGGGTGGCGATGTCGAGGAAGACGCCGCCGTGCGGGGAGCCGCGGCCCTCCTTGACCTCCGAGTTGATGGCCCGGGCCACCTCGTCGCGGGGCAGCAGTTCCGGCGGTCGCTTGTTGTTGTCCGGGTCGGTGTACCAGCGGTCGCCCTCTTCTTCGGTGTCCGCGTACTGCCCGCGGAACACCGCCGGGACGTAGTCGAACATGAACCGCTTGCCCTCGGAGTTGCGCAGCACTCCACCGTCACCGCGGACCGACTCGGTGACCAGGATGCCCTTCACCGAGGGCGGCCAGACCATTCCGGTCGGGTGGAACTGGACGAACTCCATGTTCAGCAGTGTCGAGCCGGCCCGCAGCGCCAGCGCGTGCCCGTCGCCGGTGTACTCCCACGAATTGCTGGTGACCTTGAACGACTTCCCGATACCGCCGGTGGCCAGCACGATGGCGGGCGCCCGGAACAGCACGAAGTTGCCGGTGTCGCGGTAGTAGCCCAGAGCTCCCGAGATCGCCCCCGACACGTCGTGCAGCAACTCCGTGACGGTGTATTCCGCGAAGACCTTGATCTTGCCGTCGCCGCCCTGCGTCTTCTCGTCATCCTGCTGCAGCGACACGATCTTCTGCTGCAACGTACGGATCAGCTCCAGGCCGGTCCGGTCCCCGACGTGCGCCAGGCGTGGGTATTCGTGACCGCCGAAGTTGCGCTGGCTGATCTTGCCCTCGGGCGTGCGGTCGAACAGGGCGCCGTAGGTCTCCAGTTCCCAGACCCGTTGGGGTGCTTCCTTCGCGTGCAGTTCGGCCATCCGTGGGTTGTTCAGGAACTTCCCGCCGCGCATGGTGTCCCGGAAGTGCACCTGCCAGTTGTCGTTCGGGTTCGCGTTGCCCATCGATGCCGCGATGCCGCCCTCGGCCATGACGGTGTGCGCCTTGCCGAACAGCGACTTGCAGATGATCGCCACCCGCATGCCGGCCTGCCGCGCCGCGATTGCCGCCCGCAGTCCAGCGCCGCCGGCGCCCACGATCACGACGTCGTAACCGTGCTCTTCGTAGTCGACCATGAGAAAGCCCAAGCTCCAGTCGTCAGTGGATGATGCGCAGATCGGAGATCGTGCCGGAGGCGACCAGCGCGACGTAGAGATCGGTGAGCAGCAGGGTGGCCAGAGTCGTCCAGGCGAGTTCCATGTGCTTGGTGTTCAGCTTCGACACGAACATCCAGGCCTGGTAGCGCACCGGGTGCTTCGAGAAGTGCTTCAGCCTGCCGCCGGTGATGTGCCGGCAGGAGTGGCAGGACACCGTGTACGTCCAGAGCAGCACCACATTGACGACCATGATCAGTGTGCCCAAGCCGATGCCGAACCCGCCGTGACCGCCTTGGAACGCCCGGATCGCGTCGTAGGTGTTCACCAGCGACACGACCACCGCGGCGTAGAAGAAGTACCGGTGAATGTTCTGCACGATGAGCGGAAAGCGGGTCTCGCCGCTGTACTTCTTATGCGGCTCGGCGACCGCGCAGGCCGGCGGCGAACTCCAGAACGACCGGTAGTAGGCCTTGCGGTAGTAGTAGCAGGTGAGCCGGAATCCGAGCAGGAACGGCAGCACCACCAGCGCGAACGGCAGGAACGGCGGGAAGTGGCCGAACCAGGTGCCGAAGTCGCGGGCATGCGGGTTGCACGAGGCGGTCACGCACGGAGACGAGAACGGCGACAGGTAGTGGTACTTCTCGACGAAGTAGGCGCGTTGCGATGCGGTTCGGATGACCGCGTACAGCACCCAGGCACTGAGCAGCGTGGTGGTGACCAGAGGCTGCAGCCACCAGCGATCGGTGCGCAGCGTCTTTTCTGCGATCTTGGCGCGTCCGGGTGCCCCGACGCCGGCGATCGTCCGCTCGCTCATCGACTTCCTCCGTGGTAGCCGCCGAGGCCCTCGTCGTCGGAGTCCGCCCACGCGGCAGGGTCGATCGGCTGGTCGGCGAAAGCGCGGATCTCGGGGGCCGCAGCATTTGCTCGAGGAGCCCGGAGAGAGGCCAGATCATCCATGTCGATGCGTAACCGTTCTACGTCGTTGTTGATGCGCCGGACTGCTGGGGCCTCCCCGTACCGGGCGACCAGCGAAGTGATCTCACGCTGCAGGTCGTCCACCAGACGATGCAAGGTTCGCAGCTCCGGGTTTGCCACCATCGCGCACCTTTCCATTGTCCCGCCGAACCACGTCCAGCGGGGTACCGCAGGAGTCTCCCCGGTCACACCCCACCAAGCCAAGCATCTGTGACGCTCTCGACCTCTGCCAAGCGGGCGACCACCCCGGATCTGCCGTCCATCCCGGCATCTCGTCCCGCGCATCGCGCGATTTCAGCGCTACCAGGGTCCACTCGCGCCGACGAGGTAATAATCGCGGGGTTGGCGGACATTAGTGAGTGTGAGTGCATCCGGGTCCGAGGACGAGCAGTTCCGCTCGTTGTTCGAGCGTTACGCCGATCCGGTGCTCGCCTACGCCCGCCGGCACACCGACTCGGCGACCGCGGAAGATGTTGCGTCGGAGACGTTCCTGATCGCGTGCCGCCGCCGGGCCGAACTTCCGGAGGCGCCGTTGGCATGGTTGATCGTGGTCGCCCGGAACCTGCTCGCGAATCGGCAACGGGGACTCATCCGCGCGCAACGCCTTCGGCTCGAGCTCACTGCACTGAATCGCTTGACCGCGCCACAGCCGGCGGTCGACGGGGCGGTGGTGGATCGCTCGGTGATGGTGGCCGCGCTGGAGAGTCTCACCGCGGTGGAACGCGAAGCGGTGCTCATCTTCGCCTGGGACGGGCTCAATGGCCGGGATGCGGCACTGGTCGCCGGCTGCTCCGAACGGACGTTCAATGTCCGGCTGTACCGGGCCCGCAAGAGGCTGGCCCGTGCGCTGGACGCTGCTGATACCCCGGAAAGTGCTGTCGAGCTGACCACTTTCCGGCTGACGAAGGAGCCGAGATGACGATGTCACCACCCGATGCGCTCAATCAGTTGTCCGCATTCCGGCCTATTGCGGAGACGCTGGATAGGGAATGGCCAGCGGAGCGCCGCGCGACAGTGCTGAGCCGCATCCAGTCCGTCCCGGCAGTGGTAATGCCCTCGGACCTGAGGGCGATCCGTCCGCGAGGACAGCGTCGCTGGCCAATGGCGGCAGTCGTCGCGGGTATTGCCACAGTGGCGCTGCTGGTCGGTGGAGTCGTAGCCCATTCCGGCGGGGACCGGCTGCCCGCGAACAACGCCGCCGGGGCGTTGGAGCAACTCGCCACCGCGGCACGCTCGACCCCGGTGCTCCACTCCGGCCAGTACATGCACGTCGTGAGCCGACAGCCTTCGTTGCATGTCGACGATGGCCAGCCTTCGTTCGGCAGCCCGACCTCGACGGTCGAAAGATGGACGGCCGCAGACGGCGAGGGTTGGGAACGCACGTCGATCAATGGGAAAGTGGCGAGCATCCAGATCGCTAGCTTCGATGGCACCCTCGCCAGCCCACGCCGAGCTTCCTTGCCGGGTTGCCTACCAACCCAGGCAAGGTGGAACTCTATTTGCGTACGCACGTCGACCGGTCGCACCACGTTGGCGAGCAGGACCTCACCGTTGACCAACTGATGTTCAATGCCGTCGCCAGCATGCTCCAGGACGGACTGGCGCCACCAGCACTGGCGGCAGCGGCGGTACGGGTGTTGGAGCGCATTCCCCACATAACTGCAGCCGCGGGCCGCGATTCCCTCGGTCGATCTGCAGAGGTGATCACCCTCGACTACCGGCCGATCTGCTGCGGCTACGTCCAGTCGATCCTCTTCGAGCCGGCCAATTCCTCGATTCTCGAGGAGCACGCACCAGCAACCGGGCTCCGGGTCGTCTACCTCACCCGGGAGATCGTCGGCACGCTGCCCGCGGTGTTCCAGCAGCGAGATCGCTAGCGCGCCGATGAGTTCCGCCGTGGGCTGCGGTCCAATCGGAAGCACATCGTGCCGATCACGTGACAGCCACCAACTCTGGAGCAGCTTTCTCAACTGCAACGCGGTTGAGCGTTCAAGTGATGCTCAGAATTTGGCGAGTTTCCTCAGGCTGAACTCAACGCTGATTGAACTTCTGCCGGGAGGGTCAGCCGGAACGTCGTGCCGTGCGATCCGGTGTCGGCCAACTCCAGCCGTCCACCGTGAGCGTCCGCGATGGCCCGGGAGATCGCCAGCCCGAGGCCGACACCGGGCACCGCAGCCTGGGTGGCGGCCTGAGCGCGGTAGAACGCCTCGAAGATGCTGGCCCGGTCGGCAGCGGCGATGCCCGGCCCGGTATCGGTCACCTCGATGACGGCGGCATCCCTGACCCCGCTGAGCCGCACGGAGACACTGCCGCCGGCCGGTGTGAACTTCACCGCGTTGCCGATGATGTTGTCGACCGCCTGGCCTATCCGGTCCGGATCGATAGGCCAGGGGGGGAGTTCGGCTGCGATGTCGAGAAGTAGCTCGACCTTCGCGCCACGAGCCTTCGGCGCGACCGAGTCGACGGCTTCCTGGAGGATCGTCGCTAGGTCCGCCGACGTCCGGCGCACCGAGACGCTGCCCGCACCGACCTGGGCCGCGAAGAGCAGATCACCGACCAGGCGTAACAATCGCCGGGCGTTGCGATCCACCACGGCCAGGTAGCGGGACTGCTCGTCGGTGAACCGTTCGGCGTCCGGGTCGTCGAGGATGACCTCGAGGTAGCCGATGATCGACGAGAGCGGCGTGCGCAGCTCGTGGCTGACCATCGCGATGAATTGGTCCTTCAGCCGCTCACCCGCGCGTAGCGCCGTAACGTCAGAGATGACGCCGAGGAACCCGGTCACTTCGCCGGCGCCGTCGCGGACCGCGGTGACACTCATCGACGCCTCGAGCCGACTGCCGTCGGGCCGGGTGAGCGCCCATTCCCGGGTCTCCGATGTGCCGCCGCGCACGCCCGCCACCAGGGGTTCCGGGCCTGGGTTGGCCGGATCTGCGACCGGCAGCCCGAGCTCGGCCGCGCGGGCGACCAGCTGATCCGGGTCGTGCCACGATGCGAGCGTCTTCTTGCCGATCACCTCAGCGGGGCCGATGCCGAATAGGTGCTCCGCACCGGGGTTCCACAAGGTGACCGTGCCGACGGCGTCCGTGCCGACGATGGCCTGTTCGGTGACCGCGTCCAAGAGGCGGGCCAGCCGGTCGCGGGCCTCCTGGATCTCGCGACGGGCGCTGACCTCCGATGAGATGTCCTGCACCGTGATGACCGCCCCGGTGATCCGTTCGGACGGGTCCCGCAGCGGCCCGGCGTTCGCCGACAACCAGACCGGCTCGGCGCGGCCGGGCAGGTAGGTCGCGCGCTGCTCGTTGCGAATCACCTCGCCCTTCAGGGCGCGGGCCAACGGTTGCCTCTCGGTGGGCACCGGAGTGACCCCGTCGAGCTCGAAGATCGGCAGGACGACGTTGTGGATCGTGGTCGGCCCGCCCGGAAGACCCACCTTCGACAGCCCCTGCACGACCCGGTTGCTGATCGTGAACCTGCCGCTCGAGTCGCAGGCGACGACGCCGATGTCGAGGTTGTCGAGCACGACCCGCATAAGCTCGCGCTCACTGTCCAGACCGATCGACGCGCTCTGCAGGTCGGCGGTCAGACTGCGTTGGGCGAGTTGCAGAGACTCGAGGTCGTCGACCCGGGCACGTTCGGCGAAGACCAGTTCCTGTGCTGCGAATGCGACGACGCCGAAGACCAGTGGCCACAGAATCCCCTGGGCGATGCCGTTGGGCGGGTATTTGGGCTCGCCGATTAGTATCACCGGGAGGATGAAGACGAACGCCAGCACGCCGATGCCCAGCACCAGCTGACGGCGGGTGCCCCGCAGCGCCAACCAAATGATCGGCATGAAGAACAGCACTGTGACCGAGGCCCGCGAGCCGCCGGTGGCGTGCCGGAGCAATCCCACGACGAGGAAGAAGGCCATCGGACCGGACGCATCCAGCCAACCGGGTAGCTGGTCCCACGGGATCACCGAGACGAGGACGAACAGCGCGGTGCCGGCGATCCCGCAAGACCACGTGAGGGCGGCGTTGACGAAGATCTGCTGATTCGGGATCGCCAGCAACGCGAAGGACAGATAGAACGGGATCATGAACGGCAGCAGCCGCTTCACCAGCGCCCCGTATTGCAGGGAGCGGCGCCACGAGCGCCGCGGATCCAGGATCCCCGCTGGTGCGTTCACCGAACCGGCTGGACGCTGAGCAACGCTCCGACTCGCGCCACCAACTCTCGCGGGCTGAAGGGCTTGGTCAGGTAGTCATCCGCTCCGGCAGCGAATCCCTCGGCGACGTCGGCATCCTGGGCGAGTGCGGTCACCAGGAGGACCTGGGTGGGCATGCAGCTGGGCGCTGTCTTGATACGTCGGCACACCTCGAGGCCGGACAGGCCGGGCATGGACACGTCGAGGATCGCGACGGCGAACGGAGCGCCGGTGCGCTGCGCACCGACCAGTTCGGCCTCGGCGGCCGTGCCGTCCTCGACCGCAGTCACCTCGTAGCCCTTTCTGCGGAGCATCACCGCGGCGAGGTCGCGGATGTCGGCATCGTCGTCGGCGACGAGGATGCCGGGGGAGCAACTGTCAGCCGGACTGCTGGGGGACGTCGTCACGCTCTGCTGCCTCGAGTCTCTCGGCCAGCCGTGCGACCCCGTCGCGGCTGATCGGTTTGGGTAGTGCTGCGAAGATGCCTTCAGGGTAGTCGGCGTGGTCCAGTACCGAGCTAACGATGACCGGGCAGTTGCGGGCACCGGGATTGGCGCGCAGCCGAGTAAGCAGCTCCGCGCCTCCAATGCCGGGCAACAGCAGGTCCATCACGATGAGATCGAAATCTGACTCCGTGGCGACACGGATCGCTTCTTCGCCATCGGTGACGACCGTCGGCTGATAGCCGTACCGGCCGAAGTGGGTAGCCACCAATTCCGCCGCGTCATGGTCGTCCTCGACGACCAGAAGACGGCGCCCCGTGGGCGGCTGTGTCTTTGTCACGGTAATCAGAGTCTCGGCACTGTCTCAGATCCAGCTGGAAGTATTCCTCAAGATCGGCTCAAGACCACGGAGTCTGTCAACCTTAATGAGGCACCATTCACCCATATTTATTGAGCAGATGCCTCCGTCTCGTCGGGCTTGTTGATCCATGAGGTGATGGGGAGTGTCGGCGGTGTGGGTGGCTTGCGGACGAACCGTTCAGGGTGGGCGTCGTAGGCGGCGGTGAGGACGACGGCGCGTTGCTCGCGGACGGCGCCAGCCCGGCCGTGGTGGACGTCGGCTGCTGTATGAAGGCCGAGCCCGGAATGGCGATGCTGATCGTTGTACCAGGTGAAGAAGGTTCGGCAGTGCAGCCGGGCGGCCTCGATCGACTCGAAGTGGGGTGGGAAGTCGGGCCGATATTTGAGTGTTTTGAACTGTGCTTCGGAGTACGGATTGTCGTCGGAGACGTGTGGTCGGCTGTGGGACTGGGTGACACCGAGATCGGCGAGCAGGAACGCGACTGGCTTCGAGGTCATCGACGAACCCCGGTCGGCGTGCAAGGTCAACTGACGTCGCACGATGCTCTGCTTGGCGCAGGTCTGCTTAATGAGGACCTCGGCCAGAGCGGCCGATTCGCGGGTGGCGACCATCCACCCGACGACGTAACGGGAGTAGATATCGAGGATCACGTAGAGGTGGTAGTAGGTCCACTTCGCGGGGCCGCGCAGCTTGGTGATGTCCCATGACCACACGGCATTGGGTGCGGTAGCGGCGAGTTCGGGTTTCACCTTCGCCGGATGCGTGGCCTGCGCCCGCCGCTCGCGGACCTCGCCGGCCTGGCGCAGCAGCCGGTAGAACGTCGACTGCGACCCGAGATAGACGCCTTCGTCGAGCAGGATCGCCCACACCTGCGCCGGCGCCAGATCCACGAACCGCTCGCAGTGCAGCACATCGAGGATCGCCGTCCGCTCGGCGACGGTGAGGGCACGCGGTTGGATCCGGTCACGGTGCGCCGTGCCGGCTGCCCTGTCCGATGCTGGGGTGGGGCGGTGCCGTCGGTAATAGCCGGCCTGCGCGGCACCGACCGCCTCGCACGCCTGGCGCACGCCGATGCGTGCCGCGAGGGTGGTGATCGCCTGGTCGGTCACGGCGTCGACGTCGGCTCGTTGTCCGCGCCCTCGGAGATCGTCTCCAAGAGCGCGTGAAGTTTTGACTGCACATCGACCACGAAGCGTGCCGTGGCCAGCTCCTGCTCCAACTTGGCTTTCTCCCGTTGCAGACGCCGGATCTGCTCATCCCGCGGGTCGCGCTGCGGGCGGCCGCGTGGCGCGGCCAACCCCGCCAACGCACCACCGTCGCGGGCCTTGCGCCAGTAGTCGATGTGGCTCGAGTAAAGGCCCTCGCGGCGCAGCAACGCACCCTTCTCACCATCCGGCGCAGCATCGTAGGCGGCGAGGATCGCAAGCTTGTACTTCGCGGTGAACGAGCGCCGACGCGCCCGCTCGGGAACCTCAGGGTCAGGCCGTTGCGTGCCAGCGCCATCCACCGGACCAGGATCTTCGATCCCGGTCCCTCGAGGAAGCGTGGTCAAGGAAATTGTCATATCGGGGAAGTCTCCATCCCCGCCCTCGGGTCACAGATTGTCAGGGGGCGAGTGCCTCAACCCAGGTTGACAGAGAGGGCTGGCAGCGGACGGTTACGGCGACTGGACAGATCGTTGAGGGGCCAACCAAGACTCGAAAGAGTTCCCGGACGGTTCCAGTGGTCCCGCAAGCAGCTTCGCTGTTGCGGGAATGGCGGGTGCACCAGTCGGCCCAACGTCTTTCGTTGGGTACTCGGTGGCCTGGACAGGACTTCGTTTTCACTACCCGCGAAGGAAAGCCATACGCGCCGTCTTCGTTTGATGATCGACTGCATTACTTGGCAGCCCAAGCGGGACTGCCGCGCTTGTCTCCTCATGAATTGCGACACACGTTTGCGACTCGGTCTCTCGAGTCTGAGATGCCGTTGAAAGTGCTGTCGGAGATGCTCGGACATACCAAAGTCGAGACTACGCAGAACCTGTACTTGCATGTCAGCCCCGCCATGGCCCATAAGGAAGCGGACGCGGTCGCATCTAAAATGTTTGGGTGAGACGTCGCACACCCCGCTGTTGACCAAGAGACGCAAACCTCGACGCACGCGTCCAAAGCAAGTGGACGCGTGCGCCACTAAGTTGTTTGCTAAGACGATCTAAAGCCAAAGCTCGGTGGACACCAGTTCATCAGGGCTCGTTCTGCCAGCATCTCACGGCGTTTCTGACGACGGTAGGCGGACGACGTGAACTCGGGGATGGTGGCCAGCCGGCGGCGGTCGGCTGGCCTCCGCACACCCCGGCGAGCCTTGTTTTCGGCATCGGTCACCGGCTCGAGATGGTAGGGCGAAACACATGATTTGCGCTCGCATAGATGGTCCACCACGAGACCAGTGGGTATGGGGCCATGCGTCACCAACCACATGACACGGTGAGCCAGTTGAGGGCTGTCTATCCAGTAGAGCGATCCATAGCGGTTGTAAATACTCCCTAGCCACTGCCAGCACTCGTCCGGACTGGCCACATCGACGTAGGACCAGAACACTGCCGTCCGCTTCTCAAGGTAGGCGGCGTCCTTGCGCGTTTGCCGCTGCTGTTCACGCTCGAGGCGACGCTCTTGCTGAAGCGCGATGGCTTCAGGCTGCTGTGCACGCTCGAGGCGACGCTGTTGCCGAACTGTGTCGGCCTGGCGCTGCTCGGCCTCTCCCACCGCCAGCGCGGCCTTGTTGCGACGTCGAGTTTCGGTGGACTGTTGGCGGAGGGCCTGCTTGTCATCAGCGGTGAGGCTCTCGCGCCAGCGTCGTGCCCCCGCAGCGGCACGGCGCTGCACCTCGTCACGGTCCACACCTGGAGTATCGATGCGACCGGGTGCTCGGCGCCATGGACGCATCGAGTACCGTCGCCCTTCGGCGGCTTTACCTGAGGCTGGGCCAAGTTTTCCATCATGCTTCGCGGTGAACGGTCCCGTGGTCCCGGCAGCGGACGGGGGCTCCTGCCATGCTGTGCCGGTAGCGCCCGGACCCGGCGGAAGGAGTGGTGTGGACGTTGGCGGGGCCGACCCCCACGAGGTCGTCATCAACGCGCAGTCACGCACGCCGGTCTGGTATGTCGTCCACGACGCTCAGTGGGAGCGAGTCGGCGACGATCTCAGCGTGTTGGTGTGCAAAACGCAGCAAGACTTCCGCATCCTTGGCATACCGGTCGAAGGGGGCTGCGACGTCGAGGCTGACATCGACATCGTGATCACCTGTCGCTCGTGCGGGGAGCGGCGCGTCAGGGTCTGTAGTTTCGATTACGAGGAGCTGAGGGCGGGCGTCGAACACACCAAGCCATGGTGCGTCTACTGCACTGAGGCGGTAGCTCGTCACGAAGTGGTCGCGATCACGCAGGTCGAGTAGTCAGCCAGCAAGCCGAGCGCGCGACCGCGAGATCGTCTCGATCATGTCCCTGACGTCCACCTAGCTCAAGCTGGCTCGGCCACGTCCAGCGAAGAACAGACAGGGAACATGGCAACGTCCAGCACCGGCTCATGACGACTGACAACGACTGCCATATTCGCAGGTCAGAGTGGGTGCTGGGCGTTTCCCCCCAGGTGGGAGGGGTGCCTTGCTCAGATGGTTGGCCGTGATGCCAACAGGTGTGCTGGTGATCGGTAACCTGTGCGCTTGGACCGACCGTCACGGGCCGCACGCAAGGAGCCGCACCCGGCAACTGACTAGTAGCGATGCGACCGAGGCAGTTGGTCATGCCAAGCGTGTGGCGGTGACGGGACCAACATGTCCTCCTGCCGGAAACGCGCCACGAAGACAGGTTCGGCTCGTTGACGATCCACGAGGCGCTCGATGAGCTAGCGACTGGCACGCCAGCAATCGAGGGCATCTGAGTGACGGATTACTTCGCGACCTTGTGCTACCGCCGCGCGGCCGTCGATCGCGAAAGTTGCCGTTGAAAGAGGACGCGCGGCGGCGTTGCTAGGCCGACGGCTGGATTGTGACTGGCGTACGGACCTGGTCGCGCACCTGGGAGTACACATCAACGCCGATTGTCGGCGCTACCCAGATCGAGGCGACCGCGGCGAAGTCGATCAGTTCGCCGTACAACCCGCCGGCCTGCTCGTAGCACTTGACCCGGACGGTGATCTCCGAGCCCTGCCCGCTCGCCCAAGCGGTTTCCATGTCCCAGGTGAGGTGCTGCACAGTCGCAGCTCCCGCTTTGGATGCGTCGGCGGGGAGGCCGGATGCAGTGCCGAGTTTAGGAATGGGGCCTTCCGGCGTGACGAACGACAGGGCGGCGCGTCGGTACTGGCGGTGGCGCCAGTTGACCGGCGAGAGCCACGCAAGTGTGGTGTCTATCCGCTTGGCCTCGCGAACACTCAACCCGTCGGGAAGCGGAATTACTAGCTCTTGCTCCGTCGTAGCGGCGATCTGTCCGAGGAACAACAGGACGGCCTCGTTGGTCGCGCAACCAGCGGAGAAGTCGCGCAGGAGGATTCCGTTACCGACGGCCCGCTCGAACGGCAGAGCGGACGCGGTGAGGTCTTCGAAACCTCCCACGCCATGAACCAAGAGCGCTTTGATGGCTGAGGCTCGCTGTCGCCGGGTGACTTGTGTGCCTTCGGTAACGGCGTCGACGATGTCGTGGAGGCGTGCAGCGTGCCGCGATACGAGTGCGGCAGCGACACTGGTGCCGATCGTGTAGGTCTCGCGGCCCGCCGCGGGCGCGGCGACCTTCACGCCTGGGCCGACCGTACCGGCGGGTCGGAAGGTGATTATGTTGGATGTGGGTCCGCCGCTAGCAAAGTAGGCCCGCCCGCCAGGCGCGGCTAGGTCAGGTTTGAGGCTGCGCCGGTAACCCGATCCGGTCGCCGACACGGGGCTCACACTGACTAGTCCATCGTTCGGATCGACGCGGTACCCCAGTGGCGTACCTTCCGAAGCATCATCATGCGTCGCGCCAATTGTCAACGCGTTGATCGATTCCGCTGGCGCGATCAGGCGTCGCTGATTCTGCTGGCGGTGCAGCACCTCCAGCATTGCCTGACGGCGGGCGTCGCCCGTGAGCGCAGCGATCGCAGTGCTATTTGACGGGGCAAGATCGAGGGACGTGTAATTGCCCGCCGAAACGATGACCAAGACGCCGTATTCGTAGCTCAACCAATCAATGGTTCGTGCCCACGACGACATAACAGTATCGAAGGGTGCCGCTGGGTCGCCGACCGAGAGGTTGATGATCGCAATCTCGGGTGCGCTGGGCGCAGTGCCACCGGTGCCTTCCTCAAAGAGGTCGCGGAAGGCTCGACGCATCAGGTCGGGCGCGAGTGCTTCGACAGGTAGTTCCTCGACGCGATCCATAGTCTCGTCGCAGGGACGAAGGATTGGTCGGACAAGGACTGGGCGTGCGGCAGCTTGGTCGTCGTTCGCACCGCGGTCGCCCCAGATCGCAGCGGAGACCATCGCCGTTCCGTGACGTCGCTCGTTGACTGTGTAGCCAGACTCAAGATCGTCGGGATCAAGCACGCTCACGCGGCCACTGAGAAGCGGGTGATTCGATGCGGGTACTCCGTCAAACAAACACAGCACGGGGTTCCCCGTCGGTTCGGCCGTGTCGGTGCCGACGTCATGTTCCGCGTCCTCGCTGGTTGGCAGAGCGACTTGGCCGGTGGCCCGCAGGTACATCACGTTTGCCGATTGAACGGTCTGGACCGCATCGAACTGTCCACGGGCGAGCCGCTCGACGAGTCGGTTGGGAACCGTGGCCTTCAGGCCGTGGTAGCCGATCTCCTCGATGATGGCCCACGAAGTGGCAGTGCCTCCGTCGCGCTTCAGAAGCGCAGCAACTTCGGATTGAACCGCGGTGCGTCGCTCCGCCGAGGCGCGGAACCACAGTTCAATGTCGATTGAAACGAGTGAATCGGGTTCGCGGCCCGCAAAGTGAACGTCCCAGTCGATGAGCTTCAATCGATCTTGTGGTCCCCAGAGGCGCACGTCTTTAAGGTGCGCGAAGAAGTCGCGGAGTGGCGTGCGCCCTAGTGGGAGCTTCTCGCCCCGTCGCCAACTGCGCCAAAGGCTGAGTAACTCGTCAAGGGAGGTCTGACTGACGCAGATTGCGTGCAGGCAAGAGGTGACTAGCGGACTGCGCGCTCGTTTTGATGCCAGTTCGAATTCACCATCGGGATCGACCCGTGTTTCGGCTTGGCTGATGAGTTCTAGGCCCAGCTTGTCCGCCACACCGACCAGATCGATGTTTTCGTCGCGAGCTTCCATGACAAGGACTAGCTGAGGGTCGGAGGCCTGGATGGACGCAGCGATCTGAATCTGATCGCCCAGCGCAGCCTCGAGAGCGCCGAACTGATCTTCGAGCCGCTGGACGCGTGCCTCTTGATTGTTAAATCGGACCCGACCGCCGCCTCCACTCGGGCGGCGGATGTCTCGCGCCAAGCCCACCGCGCCTAGGATGATCGGCCTCTCTGGTGAGGTGCCGCCAGCGGGCGCGGTCACTTCTCGTTGGTTCGAGAGCGGTTCGCCCATTCCTTCAGGACGCGATGCGTGACTTCGCGAGCCTGTGGTTCCGGGCCGGACAAGATTGAGCGACGTTGGACGTCCAGCGAAAACTCCTCTAGCTCAGCGAAGCTGACGCCTTGAAGTCGTTCGGCGATCGTCTTGGGCGCGAGCCCGAGGTCGATACCAACTCGCTGGGACCACGCGCTAAGGAACTCGATTTTGGCGGCGCGGGTCGGCTGGGGAAGCTCCACACGAAGTTGCATCCGGCGCCAAACGGCGCGGTCGAGCAGCTCGGCGTGATTGGTGGCCGCGACGACGACGACGTAGCTCGGAAGCTTGTCGACTTGTAGGAGTAGGGAGCTGACGACTCGCTTAATCTCTCCAGTTTCGTGGGTGTCGCCGCGCTCTTTCGCAATCGCGTCGAACTCGTCGAAGAACAGCACACAAGGACGAATTCGGACTGCGGCGAAGAGGGTCTCGAGTCGAGATGCAGTCTCGCCGAGAAAGCTACCGATGAGGCCTTCGTACCGGACTGTCAGGAGAGGTACGGCTAGTTCTGTCGCGATCGCTTCGGCCAGCGTTGTCTTTCCGCCGCCTGGCGGACCCACGAGGAGAACCCGATGACGAGGCTCGACACCGTGGCTTCGCAGCAGGTCCCGACGGTGGTGTTCCTCAACCAGTTCGTTGACGGTTTGGCGTGCTGATGGAGGTAGGACGAGTTCCGTTACGCGTCTCTCAGGCTCAACCTCATGGAGAAGCGCTGCGGCCGCGTCGTTTCGGGCGAGTGGAGAAACGTTTGACGTTGGCCGGCGCCTGGTCAGTGCCTCGCTCAGCTGGGAGGCCAGGACGCCGTGCCTCTTGGCCTCTTCTTCCGCAATGAGCGCCTCGGCCGCGCGACGAAAAGCCAGGTCGTCGCCACCTGCGCCAGAGCTGACTAGGGCTAGCAGCAGGTCCGCGCGTGCCATGTTTCCTCCGTTCTGGGCTAGTAGCCCACATGGTCGCAGACCCTAGGCCAGCGGTCGGACAGCGACTCGGCAAACTCTGTCCTTATCGTGGGGATTCGAGAGATTTCTACTGCACAGCTTCAGCGCAAACCAACTCGGGTACTCGCGTTCTCGGGTGCGGGATGCACGCTTCGCCAAGTCGACGTGATCTGTCGAACCCGCGGTCGGCGAACCCCGGAAACCTGCGGCAGCTGCGGTCTACAGCTACTCAAGCGCATCGGCCATGCATCACCCTCAGTCGATTGCTCTGCTGGTCTGCCGGCTATGAGGTTCGACAGCCCTCGTAGACCTGCGGGAGTTCGAATGAGACCGATCACCGACGACAATCTTGCGCGCTCCTGTTCCCTGGGGTCCTACCTGCGGGTGGGCCTAGCCTCCCCATCATGCTTCGCAGCGACCGTTCCCGTGGTCCCGGCGGCGAACCGGGGCTCCTGCCCATGCTGTGAGCGTAGCGCCCGGGGGGCCCGGAAGGAGTGGTGTGGACATCAGCGGAGCCGATCCCTACGAGGCGCTCATCAACGCGCAGGTCGAGTAGCCGGCCAGCAAGCAGCGCCCCGGCCGCGAGATCATCTCGATCATGTCCCTGACGTCCACCTAGCCCAAGCTGGCACGGCCACGTCCAGCGGGGAACAGACAGGGAACATGGCAACGCCCAGCACCGACTCATGACGACTGACAACGACTGCCATATTCCCAGGTCAGAGCGGGTGCTGGGCGTTTCCTCCCTGGTGGGAGGAGTGCCTTGCTCAGATGTCGTAGTACATCGCGAACTCGTGCGGGTGCGGACGCAGTCGGATGGCGTCGACCTCGTTGATGCGCTTGTAGTCGATCCAGGTCTCGATGAGGTCGGGGGTGAACACGCCACCTTCGAGG
>JBPCMU010000074.1:0-31549 GCA_051001975.1 Jatrophihabitans sp. | reverse complement strand
TCGATGGACCGGCAGGACATCGGCCTCGGCGTGCGGGTCATCGTGGACGGCACCTGGGGCTTTGCCAGCACGGCGGAACTGACCGTCGACGCGGCCCGGCGCACTGCCGACGCGGCGGTGCGGGTGGCCCGGGTGAGCAAGCCGCTCAGCGCGCGCCCGGTCGAACTCGCGGCCGAGCCCGCGTATTCGGATGCCACCTGGGTCAGCTCGTGGGAGATCAACCCGTTCACCGTGCCGGCGTCCGACCGCATCGCGCTGATGGCCGACTACTCGCAGCGGCTGCTCGCCTCCGACGGGGTCAATCACGTCAGCGCTCAGCTGCACTTCGTGCAGGAGAACAAGTTTTACGCCGACACCGCAGGCACCGCGACGACGCAGCAGCGGGTGCGCGTCGAGCCCGAGTTCACCGCCGTCGCCGTGGACAGTTCGGTCGGGTCGTTCGAGAGCATGCGTACCTTGGCACCGCCGGCCGGCCGCGGTTGGGAGTACCTGACCGGTACCGGCTGGGACTTCGGCGCCGAGCTCGCGCAATTGCCCACCCTCCTCGCCGAGAAGACGAAGGCGCAGAGTGTCGAGGCCGGCCGCTACGACCTCGTGGTCGACCCGTCCAACCTGTGGCTGACCATCCACGAGTCGATCGGGCATGCCACCGAACTCGACCGCGCGCTGGGTTACGAGGCGGCCTACGCAGGCACGTCCTTTGCCACGCCGGACCAGCTGAACACGCTGCAGTACGGCAGCGAGGTGATGAACATCGTTGGCGACCGCACCGTGGAGCACGGCCTGGCCACCATCGGTTACGACGACGAGGGCGTACAGGCTCAGTCCTTCGACATCGTCCGCGACGGGGTGCTGGTCGGCTATCAGATGAACCGGGAGATGGCCGCGATGGACGCTCAGCGGTCCAACGGCTGCGGCTACGCGGATTCCGCCGGACACATCCCGTTGCAGCGGATGGCTAATGTCTCGCTGCTCCCGCAACCCGACGGGCCCTCCACCCAGGAGCTGATCGGCCGGGTAGAGAACGGCATCTACGTGATCGGGGACCGCTCGTGGTCGATCGACATGCAGCGCTTCAACTTCCAGTTCACCGGCCAACGCTTCTACAAGATCGAGAACGGCCGGCTCAGCGGCCAGTTGCGTGACGTCGCCTACCAGGCCAGACGACAGACTTCTGGGGCTCGATGGAAGCGGTCGGCGGACCACAGACCTACCTGCTCGGCGGCACGTTTACCTGCGGCAAGGGTCAACCCGGCCAAGGCGCACCGGTCTCGCACGGCTGCCCCGCCGCGCTGTTCCGCGGCGTCAACATCCTCAACACCGTGCAGGAGGGTGGCACCCAGTGAGCGCTCCCCACCAGACGACGGCGGCGCCACAGGACGTCGTCGAGCACGCGCTGCGCACGTCCTCGGCCGACGGATGTGTGGTGATCGTCGTCGAGCGGCGCGAGTCCAACCTGCGCTGGGCGGCGAACTCGTTGACCACCAACGGCCAGATGGCGTCCCGGGCGGTGACCGTGATCTCGGTCCGCTCCGGAGCAGACGGCACTCGGGCCGGAGTGGTCACTCGTTCCGCCGCGACACTGGACGACGTCACCGCCCTGGTCCGCGACAGCGAGAAGGCGGCCGACCAGAGCGACCCGGCCGACGATGCCACCGACCTCGTCGAGCCCTATCCGCACACCGACGACTGGGGCGCGGCAGCTGCCGACTCCACCGTCGAGGTGTTCAGCCGGTTCGCCCCCGATCTGGGGTCGGCCTTCCAGCGCGTCGCCGCCCGCGACGAACTGTTGTACGGGTTCGCGGAGCACATCGTCGAGACGTCGTTCCTCGGCACCTCGACGGGACTGCGCCGGCGCTGGGTGCAGCCGACCGGCCGCCTGGAGGTCAACGCGAAGAGCGCCGACCTGAGCCGGTCGGCCTGGCACGGCGTGCCCACCCGTGACTTCACCGACGTCGACGTCCTCGCCGTCGCCGATATCTTGTCGCAGCGCCTCGACTGGGCGCGCAACCGGATCGAGCTCCCGGCCGGAAGGTACGAGACGCTGCTGCCACCGTCCGCAGTGGCCGACCTGATGCTGGACCTCTACCTTCGCTCCACCGCGCGGGAGGCCGAAGAGGGTCGCAGCGTGTGGAGCGATGCGCAGGCCGACGGGGGTACCCGGATCGGCCAGAAGCTTTCGCCGCTGCCGGTCCGGCTCTGGTCCGACCCGGCCGCCGATGGCGTCCGGTGCGCGCCGTTCAGTGTCGTCGAGACGTCGTTCATGGGCCTGATGTCGATCTTCGACAACGGCGCGCCGTGCGAGGCGACCGACTGGATCGCCGACGGGGCGCTGCACGACCTGCTG
This sequence comes from Jatrophihabitans sp., assembly GCA_051001975.1. Classification (GTDB taxonomy): domain Bacteria; phylum Actinomycetota; class Actinomycetes; order Mycobacteriales; family Jatrophihabitantaceae; genus DATAEG01. The sequence goes on along the minus strand of JBPCMU010000074.1, from coordinate 29,202 downwards.
CGCAACCGCGCCTGGGCGAGGAAGACCGATCAGCCGCCGTGCCAGCTCATCGACAACCTGCTGCTGGATGCCGGTGGTACCAAGACCCTCGACGAGATGATCGCGGGCACCGAGCGGGGCCTGCTGCTCACCTGCCTCTGGTACATCCGTGAGGTCGACCCGCAGACCGCGCTGCTCACCGGGCTCACCCGTGACGGCGTGTATTTGATCGAGAACGGCGCGGTGCAGGGGGCCGTGACGAACTTCCGGTTCAACGAGTCACCCGTCGGGATGCTGGCTCGGATCCTCGAAGCCGGTCGCAGCGACCGCACCCTGCCGCGGGAGTGGAACGACTACTTCACCCGCGCGGTGATGCCGCCGCTGCGCATCCGCGACTTCAACATGTCGACGGTAAGCGACGCTAGCTGATCGCTGCACTTGTGATCGCTTCGTCGGTTGACTCGCGGACCCTCGCTTCGCTCGGCCGCAAGCTCGCTGGCGCTCGCGCGGGCGATCTGCTCTTCGCGCGAGCGCTCATCGCGCTCGTGGTCTGGTTTCGTCACCGTGGAACCAGTTATTGACGGACGCGTCATTCGATCCTTGGATCGGTCTCACACAGGGCAGTCGAGGTTGTTACACAGCACTGCCCGGGCTTTTGGGCCCGGGCAGTGCTGTTGTGGTGGTGAATAATCAGGTGGTGATCTGCTTGCGGGCGCCGACCTTTACCCAGATGGCCAGCACGATGATCGCTCCGATGATGGAGCCGACCAGGCCGGACGGCTGGAAGAAGCCGTCGTTGCCGTCCTTGTGGAAGATCAGGTAGCCGAGGAATCCACCGACGAACGAACCGACGATGCCCAGCACGATGGTCAGCGGGATCGAGATGCCTTCCGTGCCTGGGACGACGAGTCTGGCAATCGCGCCGGCGATGAGGCCGACGACGATGAGAGTGATGATCAAGCCGATCATGGTGTGCTCCTTTGCACGGACACGTCCGTGATAGCCGCGGAAGCACAGAAGCCACCGCGGGTCTAAGGACAACGGCCGTGGCTTCGACCAGCGCAACTCAGGTGCTGCGCGTGCGTTCAGTGTCGCACCGATCGCGCCCTGTGTGATCAGAGCCGCATCCTACCGGGACGTCCGGAAGCGTTTGCCGGAGGTACCGTCCAGGAATCCAACCCCTCCTCGGCCGCTAGCCAGCGCGGCGGATGAGGCATTTCCGGTCAACGGTGACCGGACAGGAGGCGGCGCATGACTGCGACGATCAGCGGGCTCGACAGGGCCCCCACCACCCACGCGCGGTTGATCAACTGGGTCCGAGAGACCGCGGAACTCACCCAGCCCGACCAGGTCGTCTGGTGCGACGGTTCTGACGAGGAGTGGCGCCGCCTGACCGATCAGCTCGTCGCCGCCGGGACGCTGAAGCAACTCGACGCGAAGCCCAACTCCTTCTGGTGCGCCTCCGACCCGCGTGATGTTGCCCGGGTCGAGGACCGCACCTTCATCTGCTCGCGCGACCCGAAGGATGCCGGCGCCACCAACAATTGGATGGCCCCGGACGACATGAAGGCCATCCTCATCGAGCGTTACCGCGGCTCGATGCGTGGCCGAACGATGTACGTCATCCCGTATTGCATGGGACCGCTGACCGCTGACGAGCCGCTGCTCGGCTGCGAGGTTACCGACTCCGCCTACGTGGTTGTGTCGATGCACGTGATGACCCGGATGGGCACCCCGGCGCTGGCCCGCTTCGCCGACGACGCACCGTTCGTGCCGGGTGTGCATTCGCTCGGTGCGCCGCTGGCCGCCGGCGACACTGACGTGCCGTGGCCGTGCAACGAGACCAAGTACATCGTGCACTTCCCGGAGGAGCGGCTGATCTGGTCGTACGGCTCCGGTTATGGCGGCAACGCTCTACTAGGCAAGAAGTGCTACTCGCTGCGCATCGCGTCGGCGAAGGCCCGTGACGAGGGCTGGCTTGCCGAGCACATGCTGATCCTCAAACTCATCTCACCGGCCGGCCGCACCTACCACGTCGCCGCGGCCTTCCCATCGGCGTGCGGCAAGACCAACCTGGCCATGCTCGAGCCGACCATTCCCGGCTGGCAGGTGCAGACCCTCGGTGACGACATCGCCTGGCTGCGCTTCGACGACGAGGGCAGGCTGCGTGCGGTCAACCCCGAGTACGGCCTGTTCGGCGTTGCGCCGGGCACCGGCTGGTCCACCAACCCGAACGCGATGCGCACTATCGCCAAGGGAAACACCATCTTCACCAACGTCGCCCTGACCGACGACGGTGACGTGTGGTGGGAAGGCATGACCGACGAGAAGCCGGCCCACCTGACTGACTGGAAGGGCCGCGATTGGACCCCGGAGTCGCCGGAGCCTGCGGCTCACCCGAACTCGCGGTTCTGCACGCCGCTGCAGCAGTGCCCGATCCTGGCACCGGAATGGGACGACCCGGCCGGTGTGCCACTCGACGCGATCTTCTTCGGCGGTCGTCGCCGGGACACCGTGCCGCTGGTCACCGAAGCGCGCGACTGGCAGCACGGCGTGTTCATGGGCGCCACCCTGTCCTCGGAGACGACGGCCGCAGCGACCGGCGCGGTCGGTGTCGTGCGGCGCGACCCAATGGCGATGCTGCCGTTCATCGGCTACAACGCTGGGGACTACTTCGCGCACTGGATCGAGGTCGGCAAGGGCGCCGACGCGACCAAGCTGCCAAAGATCTTCTACGTGAACTGGTTCCGCCGCGATGCCGACGGCGGCTTCCTCTGGCCGGGCTTCGGCGAGAACATCCGCGTGCTCAAGTGGGCCGTCGAGCGGCTCGAGGGAACCGCCACCGCGGTGGACACGCCGATCGGGCGGGTCCCCGAGCCGGGCTCGCTGGACCTCGACGGTCTGCGGATGACCGCCGACGAGGTCACCGCTGCGCTGCGCGTCGATTCCGAGGAGTGGCGCGCGGAGCTACCCGGCATCGAGGAGTGGTTCGAGCACATCGGCGATGCGGTGCCGACCTCGCTGCGCGATGAGCTCGCCGCGCTCCGCCAGCGCCTCGGCTGACCACCTCCCCGATGATCACCCACTTTTCGTGGCCATAGCAGCGAAAATCGCGTGATCATCCGGGGTCTGGGCGGCAGAGCAGGTGGGCGACCAGGGCGGTCCAGCCGGTCTGATGGGTTGCGCCGAGGCCCTCGCCGGTGTCGCCGTCGAAGTACTCACTGAACGTGACGTGGGCCTGCCAGACCGGGTCGGCGGAGGCCTCGATGCGTTGCCCGTCGCTGGGTCGCCGACCATTCGCGCCGACCCGGAACAGATCGATCAGCCGCTGGTCGAGAGCGTCGGCCACGGCCGCGTAGCCGACGCGCGAGTCGCTTCGGGTCGGGAACGGCACGGTACGCGTCGGCAATGCCGCGCCGTACGTGCGCAGCGCGTCGCTGAGCAGCACGTTCACCGGGAACCACACGGGACCGCGCCAGTTCGAGTTGCCACCGAACAGCGGCGTGCGCGACTCGCCGGGCTCGTAGTCGATGCTGAACTCCTGCCCGTCCAGGGTGGTGGTGAACGAGGTCCGGTACTCGGCCGACAGTGAACGGATTCCGTGCTCGGAGAGGAAGCAGTGCGGGTCGAGCATCCGCTGCAGGACGCGATCGAGACGGACCGGGTCGAGCAGCGACAGCATGCCGAGCACCCCGGTCTCGTCGGTCCAGCTGAGCAGGCTCTGGGTGAGTTCGGGGCGGTGTTTTACCAGCCACCGCAGCCGACCAGTGAAATCCGGCAACGTGCGGCTCACCCACGGTTCGGACATCGCGACGGCCAGCACGGGTAGCAGGCCCACCATCGAGCGGATCCGCATCGGCTCAGAACTGCCGTCCGGCTTGACCAGCACGTCGTAGCAGAAGCCGTCCTCGTCGTTCCAGATGCCGGTGCCTTCCGGGCCGAAGGCGTGCACCGCATGGGCGATCGCCAGGAAGTGTTCGAGGAACTTGGTGGCCAGGTCGTCCCACACCTGGTCGGCGCGGGCCAACTCCAGCGCGATCGTCACCATGCTCAGGCAGAAGAACGCCATCCAGCTCGTCGCGTCGGACTGCTCGAGCTCGTAGCCGTCCGGCAGCGGCGCCGACCGGTCGAACGCACCGATGTTGTCCATCCCGAGGAACCCGCCGGAGAAGAGGTTCGAGCCATCGGCGTCCTTGCGGTTCACCCACCAGGAGAAGTTCAGCAGCAGCTTGGTGAACACGGTGATGAGGAAGTCCCGATCGCGCTTGCCGTCGGTGACGTACACCTGCCATGCGGCCCAGGCGTGCACCGGAGGGTTCACATCGCCGAACGCCCATTCGTATGCGGGTAATTGTCCGTCCGGATGCATCGCCCACTCGCGGCACATCAGCACCAGCTGGTCCTTGGCGAACTGCGGGTCGACGTGCGCCAGCGCGACGCAGTGAAAGGCCAGGTCCCAGGCGGCGAACCACGGGTACTCCCACTCGTCCGGCATCGAGATGACGTCGGCGAGCGCAAGGTTCGTCCACTCCGTGTTCCTGGCGCCTTTGGCACGCCGTGCGGCCGGGGCAGGCGGTTGCGCCGAGTCGCCGGCCAGCCAGTCCCGCACGCTGTAGCGATAGACCTGTTTGCCCCACAGCAGACCGGCGAAGGCCCGGCGGGCGATGGTGCGGTCCTCGGCGGAGAGGTGCCCGGGCAACACCGATCCGTAGAAGGCGTCCGCCTCGGCTCGGCGGTCCGCGACCACGGCATCGAAGGCGGCACCGAACGTATCCTCGGCCGGGTCTGCTCGGGACAGCCGCAGCGATACCTTCACCGATTCGCCCGGCGCAACGGCGTCGAAGCGGTACCAGAAGGCGGCCTTCGTACCTAACCCGTCTGCGGCACAGGCGGTCGCGTCGCCGTCCACCACCCGCCGGCCGATGCTGTCCTTGGGGTGCGGTGACTCGTTCTGCATGGCGCCGAACAGCGCGACGGCGTTGGTCTCGTTCGAGCAGACCAGCACGTCCGGACGGTCGGCGCCGACCGAGTCAGCCGCCAGGACGTAGCGGCCCAGGTAGTCGTGGCGGCACTCCACCGCGGCAATGTCGCCGACGGCAAGCTCGGCCTGCGGCAGTGCGCGTAGCGCCGGGCGGCGGTCGTCGTCGCCCCAGGCCCACGTGTTGCGGAACCAGATCTGCGGCAGCAGGTGCAGTGGCGCCGGCTCGGGACCGTGATTGGTGGCCCCGATTGTCACGCAGAGGTCGTCCGGTGCGGCTTTGGCGTAGCTGACCGTGATGTCGAAGAACCGGTTCTGGTCGAGCACGCCGGTGTCAGCAAGCTCGAACTCGCGGTCGGCGCGGGTGCGCGCGGCGTTCTCGGTGCGCAGCCGCTCGTACGGGAAGGCCGCCTGCGGGTAGCGGTAGAGCCACTGCATCCAGGAGTGCGTGGGGGTGCCGTCCAGCGCCCACCAGTACTCCTTGGCGTCCTCGCCGTGATTGCCCTGCGGGTTGGCCAGGCCGTAGAGCCGTTCCTTCAGGATCGGATCGCGGCCGTTCCAGAGCGCGATGGAGAAGTTCAGGAACCCGAAGCTGTCGCAGATGCCGCCGAGGCCGTCCTCACCCCACCGGTAGGCCCGGGCGTGCGCCTGCTCGAACGGCAGGTAGCCCCACGCGTCACCGTCTGCGGAGTAGTCCTCGCGCACCGTGCCCCACTGCCGGCCGGAGAGGTACGGGCCCCATTCGCGCCAAGGACTCGACGCTGCCGGGGACTCGGCCAGCCGGGCGTGCTCGGTAGTGGGCGGTGCGGCGCCTGGTTCGGCGCTCACGAGGTCGTCGAGGGGCCCGGCTCGTCACGCTCTGACTCGGCCCGGTCGGCGCGTTCGCGGGCCTGCCGGATCGACTTCTTGTCATCCTCCGCGCGGTGCACCCGGGCGAGATCCTTGCCGCGACGACGCCGGGAGCTGACCAGATACTGGATGAACACCGCGCCCAGTGCGCCGATGATCGCGCCGATCAGCGTCGCCCAGCGGAACGCCGGCGCCTCGGTGTCCATGATCCGCTGCCCGGCGTGTGCGGCGTTGCCCTCGCCGAGCACGATCGACAGGGTCAGCAGGTTCGGGATCGCCAGGATGACGGCGAGCAGCACGATGCCGGCTTTCCATCGGCGGTCGAAGCGTCGCCGAAAGGCTTGGCGCAGCACGACGATCGGCAGGAGGGTGAAGATGATCCCGTAGAACAAGCCCCACCAGATGCCGCCGGCGAAACTCCGATCGACCTGCGAGCCGATCCGCTGCGCCCACCACCGCGGGAAGAACGCGCGGGCGAAGAGGATGAACACGATCAGCACGACCAGCGCGATGCCGCCTATCGTCAGCCGCCGCTTCCAGTTCGGCCCGGGCTCGACTGCGGCGTTCGGCGATCGCGACACATCGGTCATGGCCGAATCATCGCAGCAAGAGTGCTGGGGTCAAGGGCTCGCCGGTGATTGCGTCGCCCATCCGGCGCCTCCGACGTGGTCCGACGGCCGCGGGTCGGAATGAGCTGAGATGGTGAGACTCACTGCGGCGCCCAGTCCGATCAAGGCGAAGCCAACGAGAACGAACCAGAACCCGACCTGGACGTTGACCTTCGTATCCGGTGGCAGCGCTGCGGCATCGATGATCAATCGAGGAACAACCACCCGGACACCAGCGTGCAGGATGAGCAATGCCGCAAGGATGTCCGCGACGATGCCAGCCACCACAGACCGGCCGGACCTGCGCAGACCAGCCCCTGCAGCGGCCAGCACGCATACGACGAACAGCGTCCACACCAGCCAGGAATGGTGCGAGCCAACGTGTGGGCTGACAAAGACAAGAGGTCCAACTGTGGGCAGGTCGCCGTCCTGAGACGTAGCGGTGATGACGTTCGGACCTGTCACCGTGAACCACGACATGCCGGCCAGCGAGATCAATGCCATTTACCGAACCCACGAGGACGATCGTGCGGCCGGCAAGATGAACTGACGCCAGGCCAGATGGTCGCTTCGGGCGATTGCGAACCGGCACGATCGGCAGTATGAACCACCGTCTGCGATGGCACGTCTCGGCGACGCAAATCGCTTGCTCGGCGCCGTAACGTCGAACAATCGTGAGCGCGAATTCAGTAGACGATCCAGCCCTGCTAACCGAGCGCAAGCACATGCAGCGTGCTCGCGCTTGCCTCGTCGACATGCAGATCTCCGCCGAAGGAATTCTCGACACCTCCGCCGACGAACTCACCAGCTTCGCCCTCGGCAAGATCCGCGCGGAGCGGATCGCGCACCTCAGCGCAGATCCTGATGCGCCGCCGTTCTTCGGCCGAGTCGATCGCACCGAAGAGACGACCCACGTTCAGGAGTCGCTGCACATCGGCCGTCGGCACGTCCGCGACGAGCACCACGAACCGATCGTGATCGACTGGCGTGCGCCGATCGCCCGCGGCTTCTACCGGGCCACCCCGACCGACCCGATGAGCATCGGCCTGCGCCGGCGCTTCGGATTCGACGCGCACGGCGAACTCTCCTCCTACGAGGACGAGCACCTCGAACGCGGCGAGGGCCTGGGCCTCTCGTCGGAGATCCTCCGCGAGGAGATCGAGCGCCCGCGGGTCGGCCCGATGCGCGACATCGTCGCCACCATCCAGCCCGATCAGGACGATCTGGTCCGCGCCGACCTCGACACGTCGCTCGCGGTGCAGGGTGCGCCCGGCACCGGCAAGACCGCGGTCGGGCTGCACCGCGCCGCCTATCTGCTCTACACGTATCCGGACCGGCTGCGACGCACGGGGGTGCTGGTGGTTGGGCCCAACAAGGCCTTCCTGCACTACATCGCCCAGGTGCTCCCGGCCCTCGGTGAGGGCGGCATCGCGCAGGCGACCGTGGCGGATCTCGTCGATCACGTGGAGGTCCGCGCCGACGAGAGTGTCGCAACGGCAGTGCTCAAGGGTGATGCACGGATGGCCGATGTGCTGCGCCGCGCGGTGCTGGGGCACGTGGCGAAGCCAGTCGACGACGTACTCATCCTCGTCGGGACGAAGCGCTACCGCGTCGGTGAGCGATGGCTGCGCCGCTACGTCGACGACGTCCGGCGCGACGTAACCCAGGGCGCGCTGCGCTGGAACGCTGCCCGCGATCGGCTGCGGTTGAAGATCGCCGAAGATGTGCGCCGCCAGCGCGAAGCCGGCGGTGGCGCGCCGAGTGATGCCGACACCGCGCGGGTGGCGAGGTCGAAGCCGGTACGCGACTTCGTCGATGCGGTCTGGCCGGCTCTAGACGGCCGGGCCCTCCTCGCTCGGCTCTACGCCGATCCGGATCTACTGCGCCGCGCCTCGGCGACGACGTTGGACGACACGGAGCGCGCCCTGCTGGCCTGGCCGACACCGCCGCGGTCGCTGCGCACGGCTGCGTGGACGCCTGCCGACGCCGTGCTGGTGGACGAGCTGATCGGGTTGCTGGACGGCGCCGACTCCTACGTTCACGTCGTGGTCGACGAGGCCCAGGACCTCTCCGCGATGCAGTGCCGGGCGATCGCCCGGCGCGCGCCGCTCGGTTCGGTGACGGTGCTCGGCGACCTGGCGCAGGCGACGACCCCGTGGGCGGTGGGCAGCTGGGAGGACACGCTGTCCCACCTCGGTCATCCGGGCGCGCCGATCCGTCCGCTCACCGTCGGCTACCGCGTTCCTGACGAGGTCATCTCGGTGGCGAACCGGCTGCTGCCGCACATCGCTCCGTCGGTGTCGGCGGCCCGCTCTGTGCGCTCCGGTGCGCAGGCCTTGCGCTTCGTGCCCGGTGGCGGGGTGGACGATGCGGTGCGCGACTGCCTGGTGTTCGACGGCTCGGTCGGCGTCATCGTTCCCGATGCGCTGGCCGCGGCCGTCCTCGCCGACCTCATCGGCGTCGGGATCGAGGCAAGCCTGCTGGACGACGAGGCCGACACCAGGGTGAGCGTCGTCCCTGCCTCGGTCGCGAAGGGCCTCGAGTTCGACTCCGTGGTGGTTGCCGAACCTGCCGAGATCGTGGCCGCCGAGCCTGATCGGCTCGGTGGCCTGCGCCGCCTCTACGTCGTGCTGACCCGCGCGGTCTCGCGGCTGGTCGTGGTCCACTCCGACCCGCTGCCGCAGGAACTCGCGCCGTAGTCCTGTCGGAAAATCGCCGCACGCGCCGGAAACGGGCCGCCTGTACCGGCATCGAGCACAGTTGCGGCACCTTTCCGACACTGCTGACTCTGGTCTGGCCGGCGTGCGGGTGTCATGATGTGCGCCGCTGCCCACGATTGCGTCCGCGGCTGCTCATCTCGATGGAGGTTCGCATGCTCTTCGCCGACGGATTCGTGGGTCTCGCACTGTTCGGCCTCTGGCTGTTCTGCATCATCGACGTCATCACGACCGACGAGTCGGCGGTTCGCAACCTGCCGAAGCTGGTGTGGCTGCTGATCGTGGTGCTGCTCGCCGACGTCGGATCGATTGCCTGGCTGGTCGCCGGTCGGCCGACTGGTTCGGTCAAGGGTGCGACCCGCCCGCACAAAGGCAACTACGCGATGGCCCGACCGGGCGCGCTGTCCGCAACGCCGGAGGCGACGAATCCGGATGACGACGCCGAGTTCCTCGCCGTGGTTCGCAGGCGTGCCGAGGAGCAGCGGCGCAGAGCCCGCGAGCAGGGCAGAGCCCGCGAGCAGGGCAGCGCCTCCGACTGAGCACCCGGAGCTGCTGAGCATCCGGCGCCACTGAGCACGATCGCCTGGCGCCGCGGGACCTCCTCCCGAGTCGGGCCGCCTCCCGAACCGCGCTAGGCGGGGCGCGCGGCTTCGATGGCAGCGCGGATCTCGGGAGCGTCCGGCTCGGTGCGCGGCCGGAACCGGCCGAGCACCTGACCATCGGATCCGACGAGGAACTTCTCGAAGTTCCATTGGATGTCCCCGGCCTCGCCGTCGGCATCGGTCATCGTGGTGAGGTCCTGGAAGACCGGGTCACGCTCGGCGCCGTTGACGTCGATCTTGGCCGACATCGGGAAGGTGACGCCGTAGGTCGCCGAGCAGAACTCGGCGATCTCCTCGGTGGTGCCGGGTTCCTGCCCACCGAACTGGTTGCACGGGAAGCCGAGCACGGTGAAGCCGCGATCGGCGAACTTCTCGTGCAGTTTCTCCAACCCGGCGTACTGCGGAGTGAGCCCACAGCGGCTGGCCAAGTTGACCACCAGCGCGAGCCGGCCGGAGGCGAGCCGGCCGAACGTCGTTGCCTCCCCGGTCAGGGTGGTCACCGGCAGGTCGAGAAGGTCACTCATCGGGTCCCCACTTCGTCAGACAGTCGGTGCGCGATCGCATCGGCGTTGTCCATGCTGCCACCGTCACCGGATGTGCCAGCGGCCACTGATGCCACGGTCCGGCGTCGAGTGGCCTGCGTCACGGATATGCTAGGAACCCCTGGGTACCTCCGCCGTGCGCCACCCCTGTACGAACGAGGTGATCCCACCGCTATCGCCATTCGCGTGAGCATCCGGAGAACCCGTGGTGTCGCGTATCTAGTGCGAGGAGTGCCGTGCAGTGACGCTCGAGCATCAGATCCACCCGGAGCCGGACCTCATCCAGCTGTTGACGCCCGAGGGCGAGCGGGTGGAGCACCCCGACTGGCCTTTGACGATCTCCGACGAGGAGATCCGTTCGCTCTACCGCGACCTGGTGCTGGTGCGCCGGATCGACAGCGAGGCGACCGCGCTGCAGCGGCAGGGTGAACTCGGACTGTGGGCCTCGTGCCTCGGTCAGGAAGCCGCCCAGGTCGGCGCCGGCCGGGCGCTGAAGACCCAGGACATGGCGTTCCCGACCTACCGCGAGCACGGCGTCGCCTGGTGCCGCGAGGTCGACCCGCTGGTGCTGCTCGGCATGTTCCGCGGCACCAACCTCGGCGGTTGGGATCCGCTGGCGAACAACTTCAACCTCTACACGATCGTCATCGGCGCGCAGACACTGCACGCGGCGGGCTACGCGATGGGCGTGATGCGTGACGACGCCGTCGGCACCGGCAACCCCGATCGGGACACCGCCGTGCTTGCCTTCTTCGGTGACGGCGCGACCAGCCAGGGCGACGTCAACGAGTCCTTCGTCTGGGCGGCGGCGGGCAACCTGCCGGTGGTGTTCTTCTGCCAGAACAACCAGTGGGCGATCTCCGAGCCGGTCGAGCGCCAGACCCGGGTGCCGCTGTTCCAGCGGGCCAGTGGGTTCGGATTCCCCGGCCTGCGCATCGACGGCAACGACGTGCTCGCCTCGCTCGCGGTCACCCGCGGCGCGCTGGATTACGCGCGGTCCGGGCAGGGGCCGTATCTCATCGAGGCGTTCACCTACCGGATGGGCGCGCACACCACGTCCGACGACCCGACCCGTTACCGGGTCATGGACGAGACCGAGCGCTGGCGGTTGAAGGACCCGCTGGCCCGGGTGCGCTCCTACCTGACCCGGCACACCGACACCGACGCGTCGTTCTTCACCGACCTGGACGACGAGAGCGAGAAGCTGGCCGAGCACGTCCGGGCCGGCTGCCGTGCGCTGCCCGACCCGAGCCCGTTGTCCGCGTTCGACTACGTGAACGTCGAGATGACCGACGAACTGCGCGAGCAGCGTGATGAGTACGCCGCCTATCTCGAGTCGTTCGAGGGCGAGGGCCACGCTGCGACACACCCAGGGACGAGCGAGCCCACCCCGGCCTACGGAGGTGTCCGATGACCACGATGAGCATGGCGAAGTCGCTCAATGCCGGGCTGCGCAAGGCCATGGAGGACAACCCGAAGGTCGTCCTCATGGGCGAGGACATCGGCAAGCTCGGCGGCGTCTTCCGGATCACCGACGGGCTGCAGAAGGACTTCGGCGAGGCCCGGGTGATCGACACCCCGCTGGCCGAGTCCGGGATCATCGGCACCGCGGTCGGGATGGCCATCCGCGGCTACCGCCCGGTGTGTGAGATCCAGTTCGACGGGTTCGTCTACCCGGCCTTCGACCAGATCGTCAGCCAGGTCGCGAAGTTCCACAACCGCTCGGCCGGCGCGGTGCGGATGCCGATCGTCATTCGGATCCCGTTCGGCGGAGGCATCGGCGCGGTGGAGCACCACTCCGAATCCCCCGAGGCCTACTTCGCGCATACCGCCGGGCTCAAGGTGGTCGCCTGCTCCAACCCCGTCGACGCTTATTTCATGATCCAGCAGGCGATCGCCACGGACGACCCGGTGGTCTTCTTCGAGCCGAAGCGCCGGTACTGGACCAAGGCCGAGGTCGACCCGGACGCCGAGCCCGGACCACTGCACAAGGCCCGGGTGGTCCGCCCTGGCCGGGACGCGACGATCGTCGCGTACGGACCGATGGTCATCACCGCGCTTGAGGCGGCCACCGCCGCTGCCGAGGAGGGCCGCGAGCTCGAGGTCATCGATTTGCGTTCGCTCTCACCGATCGACATCCCGACGGTCATCGAGTCGGTGCAGCGCACCGGCCACCTCATCACCGTCCACGAGGCGCCGGTGAACCTAGGCCTCGGGGCGGAGGTCGCTGCGCGCGTCCAGGAGAAGGCGTTCTACTCGCTGGAGGCGCCGGTGCTGCGCGTCGGCGGCTTCGACACCCCCTACCCGGCCAGCCGGATCGAGGAGGAGTGGTTGCCCGACATCGACCGCATCCTCGACGCCGTCGACCGTTCCCTTGCCTACTGACCGCCTTCTGACTTCCTACTGATCAGCGGAGACTCGCACACGTGCCCAACCTCAGACAGTTCAAGCTCCCGGACGTCGGCGAAGGCCTGACCGAAGCCGACATCCTCACCTGGTCGGTTCAGCCCGGCGACACGGTGACGGTGAACCAGACCCTCGTCGAGGTCGAGACCGCGAAGGCGGCCGTCGAGCTGCCGTCTCCGTTCGCCGGCGTCGTCGCGGAACTGCATGCCGAGCCGGGCGCCACCGTCGAGGTCGGCACGCCGATCATCACCATCGACATCGGTGGCGAAGCGGCGCCCGCTGCCGCCGACCCGGCCGTGGCCGCACCGACAGAGCCGCCAGCCGCAGACACCGGCCGCACCGCCGTGCTGGTCGGCTACGGACCGCGCTCCGGTGCGGTCAGCCGTCGGCCACGCAAGACCGCGCCGGCCGCGGACGAGGTGGTCACTCCGAACGCGCAGCTCGCCTTCGACCACTACCCCGGCGCCGAGCAGGCCACCTCGGCCACGCCGCCGGCAGTAGAGCAGATGCCGACTGCGTCCGTCTCCGAAGCGTCCAGTCCGCCGGTTGCCGGCAGCTCCCGCGCGCTGGCGAAACCCCCGGTGCGCAAGCTCGCCAAAAACCTCGGGGTGGATCTCGGCGCGGTGGTGCCCTCCGGTCCGAACGGCACCGTGTCCCGAGCCGACATTGAGGCCGCCGCCAATGGCGGCGCCTCGCGACCCGCTGCGGCCGACAACGGCGCGCGGGAGCAGCGCATCCCGATCAAAGGCGTCCGCAAGCACACCGCCGCAGCGATGGTGTCCTCGGCGTTCACCGCGCCGCACGTCACTGAGTTCGTCACCGTCGACGTCTCCGCGATGATGGAACTGCGCAAGCGGGTGGGCGCTCGGCCGGAGTTCGCCGGTGTCAAGGTGAGCCCGCTGCTCTTCCTTGCCCGGGCGGTCATCTGGGCAGCCCGGCGTACCCCGATCATCAACGCCGCCTGGGACGAGGCGGCCGGCGAGATCGTCATCAAGAACTACGTGAACCTGGGTATCGCCGCGGCAACGGATCGCGGTCTCATCGTGCCGAACATCAAGGATGCCGATGCGCTCTCTTTGCGCGAGTTGGCCGACGAGCTGACCACCCTGACCGAGACGGCCCGGGCCGGCCGAACCACCCCCGCAGACATGTCCGGCGGCACGATCACGATCACGAACGTCGGTGTGTTCGGCATCGACACCGGCACTCCGATCATCAACCCGGGTGAGTCGGCGATCGTCGCGTTCGGCGCGGTCCGCCGGGCGCCCTGGGTCACGCAGCGCGACGGCGTCGAGACGATCGAGCCGCGCTGGGTCACTCAGCTCGCCGTCTCCTTCGACCACCGCCTCGTCGATGGGCAAGCTGGCTCGGAGTTCCTCGCCGACGTCGCCGGAGTGCTCGCCGACCCGGGCCTCGCCCTGCTCTGACCCCACTCCGATGGGGCCACTGACTCGACCCGATGTGCGTCGTTGCTCGTGTGGCGCTAGATAAGTAGCGTTACCCCGTGGGATCGCATGTGAGGATGCTCAGATGTCACCTCGCGCCCGTGCCGTCGATCCTGACCGCCTTGCCCGATGGTGCATAGAGCAGCTGGGCAGCTCGCCAGCGGATGAGATATTCAGATCCGGGCGCCGCTCACCGGCGCCGTTCCATTCGGCGGCGACGTTGCCACCGCGGAGGCCTACGTCCCCGGCGGTAGCGTGCTTCCGAGCGCAGACCACGCCGCCGTGGCCTTCGCTGAGGCGTTCGCGCGGCTGATCCAGCTGGCCCCCCAGCCGGCCGAAGTATCCACGCTCGACCCGGCACCGTCGTGGGCGGCCTGGAACCATGGCGGGGACGGCCTATGGCCCTGTCCTGAGGACTCAGATGTCGACCTCAACGAGGTGGCCGGCGCGGAGTGGATCGACGATGCCGGGCGCCGTGCCCGGGACCTGCTGCGAGCCAGCGAAGACCCAGCGGTGATCGGTCACTGCGACTGGCGCGCCGGCAACCTGCTCTGGAGCGGAAACACGCTGCTGGTGGTGCACGACTGGGACAGCGTGACCGCCGATAGCGAAGCCGTTCTGGTCGGCTTCGCTGCTGCGCTGTATTCGACCCTCAGCGCGAACGAGTTGGCCACCATCGAGGACACTGAGCGGTTCCTTGCCGCGTATTGCCAGGCGCGTGGCCGGGAGTTAAGCACCGGCGAGCTCCAGCGGTCGTGGGCGGCTGGCGTCTGGACCAGAGCCTACGACGCCAAGTATCAGCACGCGGTCGGCCAGCCCATCACCTCACTGTCGGAGAATGACGCCCGCGATCGGCTCCGTCGTACTGACACCGGCTCGCAGAGGCCCTAACGCCCGCTGCGACATGTTCGAGCGGATGCCGTCAAATGCTGTCGCGGCTGGAGATCGAGGTCCTACGTTGGCGAGCGTGAGCCGCTCTGAGTTCGGGAGGTCGTGGTCACGGTCGCTGCCGACGGTGCAGGCCGTCATCGACCTCGTCCAGCGCCACTACGGACTTGCACCGACGCGGGTGGTCCTGGTGCGTTCCTTCATGAATGACGTGTACCGGGTGGATGCCGGCGACCGGTCCTACGCGCTGAAGATCTACGGCATCGACCGCTTCGGCATCGACGAGGTCCGCTGGGAGCAGCAGCTGGTCCGCCATGTTTTCGACGCAGGCGTCCCGGCGGCGGCCGATGTCGCGCTGCTCGGTGGGCGATCAACGGCTGGGCACCGAGCGGGCTGTTGGACAGCAACCAGAGCGAACGGCATCCACTGGCCGCCGAGGTACTGGACAGCACCCGCGCACAGGTCGAATTGATGTCCGCCGAGCCGGGTCCGCAGGCGGTGCGCCGTTTGGTATCGAGACTGATGGACTTCGAGGAGGTGAACCGGTACCTGATCGAACGGCTCTCTGCGATCAGCATCCGCTATGACTTCGGCGAGGGAGAATTCGGCGGGGGCCACGAACTGCTCGGCCGGCGATTGCGGGACATCGAACTGAAGCGGGGTCGCCTCTTCGGGCTGATGCACGAGGGTCGTGGACTGCTCCTCGACCAGACCGGCCGGCTCTCGGTGGCGGGATGGGCGGATCGGGTCGACCACGTCGTCGACGTCAGCGAGGAACTGGATGTGCCCGCGGTGCTGCTGCCGCCGGACGGCCACGTCGCGTGGGTAGGTGCGGATCAGCAGGATCTGCTCGGCGACCTGCCGAAGTGGTTCGGCGCGGCCACCGCGCTCACCCTGGTTCGGTAGCCCGATGAGGTGGCCCGGACGCGGCTTCGCCTCCCCTCTCCGGAACTGAGCACACTTCAGGAATACTCCGAGGAAAAGATTGGTTACCTGGTAGTATTCCTATGAATCGTTGGTTCGGAGAGATTCGAGCCTAACGAAGTGGCAATTTCGAGTAGGTCGAGAGGAGGGTTCAAAGATGAACAAGATCGTGAAGAAGCTCCGGGACCGGCGCAATGTCGTCGAGCTGCAGCGGGCGATCGACCGTGCCAGCACGCCGTCGATGCGCAACGAGCTCCTGGCCCTTTCCGGCCGGCACCCGATGCTCTGATTCCCTCAGACATTGTTGTTCCGAAAGCCCCGAACCGTTCGCGGTCCGGGGCTTTCGGCTGCCTGCCCACAACGTTCGCACGCAGGGCCCGGGCCGGGCAGCGCGAGGCTCATCGTCCGGCGGCGTACCCCTGATTACCGCGCGCGTTGGCCGCGGCGCTGAGCAGCCCCGTCGCCGGGTCGCGGCCCACCGCCGACAGCCGGCCGAGTGTCCATGCCCCAGCAGCAGTGACGCGATGCCCGCGGGCGGCCAACTCGGCGAGCACGTCCGTGCCGAACCGATCCTCGATGACCAGTCCGCCCGGCTCGACACTGCGCGGGTAGAACGAGCCGATGATCGATGTCGTGTGGAAGGCCGGGGCGTCGATCGCGGCCTGCAGGTCCGCTTTGCCGACCAGATGACGTAGCAGGAACCCGAGTTGCCACTGGTCCTGCTGATCACCGCCCGGAGTGCCGCACGCCAGCACCGGGACGCCTTCGCGCAGGACCAGGGTGGGCGACAACGTGGTGCGCGGCCGCCGGCCCGGTATGAGGGAGGAGTTCAGCCCAGGCGTCAACCAGAACATCTGCGCCCGGCTTCCCATCGGAAAGCCGAGGTCAGGGATGTGCGGCGAGGACTGCAGCCAGCCGCCGCTGGGTGTCGCCGAGATGATGTTGCCCCAACGGTCCACCACGTCGATGTGACAGGTGTCACCCCGGGTCTCGCCACGGAGGCTGACGGTCGGCTCGCCTACCGCGGCGGACGCCGACTGCGGCGCGTCCAGGCGGACCGGCGGGAGCACCGGCGCTCGGTCGCCGGGCGACCCGGGTCGCAGTTCCCGCGACGCGTCCGGGCCGATCAATGCCCGGCGTGACTCCGTGTAGCGATCGCCGAGCAGTCCGGCCACGGGGACCCGGCCGTCGTCGCCGTACCAGGCGTCGCGATCGGCGAACGCCAGCTTGAGCGCCTCGGCCGCGACGTGGATGCCGGCTGCGCTGTCGAGGTCGAGGGATGCGTCGCCGAAACCGTCGAGCAGGCGCAGCGTCTGCAGCAATACGGGCCCCTGGCCCCACGGCCCGGTTTTGGCGATCGCGACGTCGCGGAACTGTCCGACGAGCGCCGGCTCGTAATTCGGTCGCCAGTTGGCGAGGTCCTGGCCGGTCACCAGCCCCGGATGCGCCGATCCGCTGGAGTCCTGGAACGGCAGACGCTGGAAGCGGTCGATCGCATCGGCGACGAAGCCTTCCCGCCACTCCCTGCGGGCCGCGTCGATGGCAGCATCTCGCGACGACGCGCCGGCGCCAGCGGCGATCAGCCGATCGAGCACGTTCGCGTAGCTCGGGTTGCGCCACAGCTGCCACGGCGCGGGTGGCGCACCGCCGCCCAGCCATCGATCGGCGGAGGTCGGCCAGTGATCGGCGAACAGCCCGGCCACCGCAGCCACGGTGCGCCCCACCGCGGGTAGCAGCGGGTGCCCGGCGCGGGCGTAGCCGAGCGCTGGGGCGAGGACGTCGGCCAGCGGCATCGTCCCGTGGTCGTGCAACAGCATCAGCCAGGCGTCCACCGAGCCGGGGATGACCGCGGCCAAGGGGCCGGCTCCAGGGATCAGATCGAGCCTCATCGAGGTGTACATCTCGATCGTCGCGCCGGCAGGGGCGCTGCCCTGGCCGCACAAGACAACCGGCGTCGGGTCCGCCGCGGTGGCAAAGACGGCGGGTAGATCCCCACCCGGGCCGTTCAAGTGCGGCTCGACGACGTGCAGGACGAAACCGCCGGCAACCGCCGCGTCGAAGGCGTTTCCACCGCGTTCCAGCATGCCGAACGCGGCCTGGCTGGCCAGCCAGTGGGTGCTGCCCACCATCCCGAACGTGCCCCGCAGTGTGGGCCGGGTCGGCGCGTTCGATGGCATGAAAGCCGACCCTACGCAGCCCGGTCGCGACACCTAGGCTGGGCAGGCACAATCACACAACTGACGAGGGTGGGCCTGTGGCTATAGCAACGACGAATCCGGCGACCGGGGAGGTCGTGCAGACCTTCGACGCGCACACCTCGGCACAGGTGGACGCCGCGCTCGGCCGGGCCGTCGAGGCGTTCAGGAAGCTGCGCAAGACGAGCTTCGCGCAACGCGCCGAATGGCTGACGGCAGCGGCCACGATCCTCGAGAACGAGGTCGACGCGATCGCGACGATGATGACGACCGAGATGGGCAAGACGCTGGTCTCGGCGCGCGCGGAGGTCACCAAGTGTGCCGCCGGGTGCCGCTACTTCGCCGAGCACTCCGAGGCCTTCCTGGCCGACGAGCCGCTGGCGGATCCGACCGAGGTGAAGGCCAGCAAGGCGTATGCCCGCTACCAGCCGCTCGGCGCAGTGCTGGCCGTGATGCCGTGGAACTTTCCGCTGTGGCAGGCGATGCGCTTCGCCGCGCCGGCATTGATGTCCGGCAACGTCGGGTTGCTCAAGCATGCATCGAACGTCCCGCAGACGGCGCTGTTCATGCAAGACCTGTTCACCCGGGCCGGCTTTCACGACGGCGCCTTCCAGACACTGCTGATCGGTTCGGCGGAGGTGGCAGCGGTCATCCAGGACCCGCGCATCGTGGCGGTCACCCTCACCGGTAGCGAGCCCGCCGGCCGGTCGGTTGCGGAGATCGCCGGCCGTGAGGTGAAGAAGGCGGTGCTCGAGTTGGGCGGTAGCGACGCCTTCGTGGTGATGCCGTCCGCGGACGTCGCCGCCGCGGCGAAAGTGGCCACCACAGCACGCTGCCAGAACAACGGCCAGTCCTGCATCGCCGCCAAGCGGTTCATCGTGCACGCCGAGGTCTACGACGCGTTCGCCGAGGCGTTCGTCGCGGAAATGACGAAGCTGCGGGTGGGCGATCCGATGGACGAAGGCACCGATGTCGGACCGCTGGCGACCGAGCAAGGTCGCGACGAAGTTGCCGGCCAGGTGGCCGACGCGGTGGCCAAGGGTGCGACCGTGCTCTGCGGCGGCAGCCAACCGGACGGGCCGGGCTGGTACTACCCGCCGACGATCGTGGCCGACCTGACGCCGGACATGGCGATGTACTCCGACGAGGTGTTCGGCCCGGTGGCTGGTCTCTACCGGGTCGGTTCCTACGACGAGGCGGTCGCACTGGCCAACTCGACGTCGTTCGGTCTCGGCTCCAACGCATGGACCACCGTGCCGACCGAGCAGCAGGCGTTCATCGACGAGCTGGAGGCCGGCGCGGTATTCATCAACGGCATGACGACCTCCTACTCACAGCTGCCGTTCGGTGGCATCAAGAACTCCGGGTACGGCCGGGAATTGTCCGCGCACGGTATCCGCGAGTTCTGCAACGTCAAGACGGTCTGGGTCGGCTGACGACCCGCCACACTGCAACCCGGCAACGTCGCCGGTCGAAGGGAGTACGTGCGTGAAGTCAGGCATCGACATCGCCGGTATCAAGGCGGAGGTCCGCCCACAGGACGATCTGTTCCGTCACGTCAACGGCAAGTGGCTGGACACTGCAGTCATCCCCGACGACCGAGCGGTCGCCGGGTCGTTCATCACCCTGCGCGACGAGGCCGAGCTGGCGGTGCGGGCGATCGTCGAAGAGGCGGCTGCCGCCGACGCCGAGCCAGGTACCGCGCAACGCAAGATCGGCGATCTCTACGGCAGCTTCATGGCCGAGGCGAGCCGTGAGCCGCTGGGTGCCGACCCGATCCGCCCGGCGCTGGACGAGGTCGCGGCGCTCTCGGACGTTGGTGCGTTCGTGACGATGGTGGGCGAGTGCAACCGGTCCGGTACCTCCGGATTCTGCTCGCGGTACGTCATCAACGACTCCGGTGACCCGACCCGGTACCTGCTGCACCTCTATCAGGGTGGCCTCGGGCTGCCGGACGAGTCGTACTACCGAGACGAGAAGTTCGCCGACATCGTCACCGCCTACGAAGCGCACATCGCGCGCCTGTTCACACTCGCCGGCCTCGACGACGTTGCCGCGCGGGCAGCGGCTGTGTTGCAACTGGAGCGCGACCTGGCTGGGCGGCACTGGGACGTCGTCACATGCCGCGATCCGCAGCTGACCTACAACCGGGTCACCCGTGACGGGCTCGACGAGTTGCAGCCGTACTGGCCGCAGTGGATCGCCGGGCTGGGCGCGCCGGAGTCGGCATTCGCCGAGGTCGTCGTGATGCAGCCGTCGTTCTTCTCCGCGCTTGGCGAGCTGCTCACCGCGGAGCGCCTCGAGGATTGGAAGAACTGGTTGCTGCTGCAGATCATCCACTCGGCGGCGCCGTATCTCACGGCCGCCTTCGCCGCCGAGTACTTCGACTTCAACGGCAAGACGCTGAGCGGCACCCCGACCGACCGCGAGCTGTGGAAGCGTGGCGTGGGGCTGGTGGAGGACGCGCTGGGTGAGGCCGTCGGCGAGCTGTACGTCCAGCGGCATTTCCCGGCCAGCTCCAAGCAGCGGATGGAAGAGCTCGTCGGCAACCTCATCGAGGCGTATCGGCGCGACATCGGCCAGCTCACCTGGATGAGCGACGAGACGAAGCAGCGTGCGCTGGAGAAGCTGACCAAGTTCACGCCCAAGATCGGTTACCCCAACAGCTGGCGCGACTACACCAAGCTGGAGATCGAGGCCGGCGATCTGGTCGGCAACGTGGTCCGCGCGTCGGCCTTCGAGTGGGAGTACCAGCTCGGCAAGCTGGGCGGGCCGATAGACCCCGACGAATGGCACATGACACCGCAGACGGTGAACGCGTACTACATGCCGACCGCGAACGAGATCGTCTTTCCGGCCGCCATCCTGCAGCCGCCGTTCTTCGATGCGGACGCTGATGACGCCGCCAACTACGGCGGCATCGGCTCGGTCATCGGACACGAGATCGGGCACGGCTTCGACGACAAGGGTTCGCAGTACGACGGGACCGGAGCTCTGCGCGACTGGTGGACCGAGGAGGACCGCAAAGCATTCGACGCTCTGACCTCCCGGTTGATCGCCCAGTACGACGCCCTGCAGCCGCGGGCGCTGGCCGGTCACCACGTCAACGGCGCACTGACGGTCGGGGAGAACATAGGTGACCTCGGCGGGCTGACGATCTCCTACGCGGCCTATCTGATCTCGCTGGCAGACGCCGAGCCGGAAATGCTCGACGGGCTGACCGGTCCGCAGCGGCTCTTCTACTCGTGGGGCGCGATCTGGCAGGGCAAGTCACGCGATGAGGAGGCGATTCGCCGGCTGGCCACCGACCCGCACTCGCCCGCCGAGTTCCGCTGTAACGCGGTGGTGCGCAACCTGCAGGAATTCTACGAAGCATTCGACCTGGTCGAGGGCGACCAGCTCTGGCTGGCGCCGCAGGACCGCGTCCGGATCTGGTAAGGCGAACTGATCCCGCTGTAAGAATCGACGGGGTGCATGCTCCTGCGGGGCTGGAGGCCGTGGGTGGTGCGGACGTGCCCGGCCAACACCTCGGCTCGCGAACCCGCTGTAGGAATCGACGGTGTGCTTTGCTCCTGCGGGGCTGGAGGCCGTCGGTGGTGCTGGGAGCTCAGGCTGCTCAGAACTTCTTGGAGATGCCGATGGCGATGGCTCGGGCGTTGAAGGACGTGTCGTTCTGGTCGGTGTTCACGACCACGACGGTGCGGCCCTTGCGAAAGATGCACGCCCAGTCCCGCTTGCCGTCCGGCGCGTAGAAGGCGGTCCGGAAGGTGACGCCCTCGACCCCGGCAGCCAACGCGGGGTAGCCGATCTGCTGACTGCCCTTCGCCGCGGTGCGCACCATCTCGTTGTGTGCCGTGGTCTCGTCCGGATAGGTCTTCGCGGTGATCTGCGCAACTGCGTGGAAGTCTGCGAACGGCAGGTAGAACTTGCAGCCGCGCGGCGTCGAGGTCAATACCGTGGTGCGGCCGACCCTGCTGCCCACCTTGTTCGCCAGATCCTGGGTGGAGATGTACGGGCAGGTGCCGTCAATCTCGCGCACCTTGGCCGGCTTCGTGGCCGCCGTGGTGGGCGGCGCCGGAGTAGTCGGCACGGCGCCTGAGCTGCCGTCCCCTCCGCCGTCACCGGCCAGCCCGCCGTGATCGGTGGTGGCCGGTGTGCTCCCCGTGGAGCCCTTCGTCGCCGGGTGAGATGACGAGCACCCGGAGAGGAGAACCGCGAGCACGGCCAGCAGGACCGTCACGCAGGCCGCTACCCGTCCACGGCTTCCCATGCCGGCAAGGCTAATCGAGCAGTCGGGTCCGCAGCGCCGTCGCGTCGTCCTCGGTCCAGCCGTGGCTGCGCAGCCAGCCGGTCGGACCGCCCTCGGTCTCGTCGAGCTCGGCGAGTAGCCGCTGCATCGTCGCGGCTCGCGGCCGGTGGTTGTCCACGTCGGCCGGGTCGGTGTCCGCGGCGTAGGTCCGCGACGATGCCAGCCGGACGAGCACCTTGTCGATCCGCTCGGCGGTGGCGACATAGTCCTCGACAATCGCGGCTCGCTCGACCCGGACCTCGCTCAGGGCCAGCGCGACGATGACGCCCGTCCGATCCTTTCCGGCCGCGCAATTGACCAACGTCGCCCCATCCGGCTCGGCGATGACCCGCAATGCGGCGATGACCGAGTCCGGCCGGTCGGCGAGGTAGTAGCGGTACGTCGAGCCTGCGGCCCGTTTGCCCCGCTCCGACGACGTGTCCTGCCAGGGCAGCAGTTCGGGCCCGTCGACTTCAGTGGCGGCGTCGGTCCGGTGGCCCACCTCCGGAAAGAGGGAGAGGTGATGCACGGTGACTTCCGGAACGCCGACCAGCGGTCCAGGACCCTCGTTTCGGACCTCTGCGCCGGTGCGCAGGTCTACCACTGACCGCAGCTGCAGCTGCCGGACCAGCAGTTCGACATCCTCTGCGGTGAGGTCCTGCAGATTGTCCGAGCGGTACAGCCGACCGGGCCGAACCGCACCTCCACCGATCAACGGCAGGTCGCCCAAATCACGCGCATTGACAGCTCCGGACAGCGAGATCCAACGTGAGGAGTTCATCGAGAGGCAGCCTATCGGCGCGCTCGAGCGGGTCCACAGGGTGTTAGCTGTCGCCAGGCCGGGAATCGAGCTATGCTCGCCGCCAGCGCCTTCGGGCGCTGTGGGTCCGCGCGTGGGCCCACGAGGTACGGGGGACTCACTGTGGCGTTGCGTTCTGGCCTGCTCGGCTCACCCTGCCCCGGAACCGTGGACACGTGTCCATGTGCCTCTGGCGCACGGTACGGCCCGCGGTTGCTTGCTGGGCAGGACGGCTCGCCGCCACTTACCCCTCTGTACCTGTAAGCCGGCTCGGGCCGGGCGCCCCCCCGCGCTCGGTCCGAGCCGGTTCCACGTTGGGCGAGTGGCTCACCCGATCCCGTTGGTCGGCGTTACCCTCGAACAGCGCGCGGTGTCCAGGCTGTGCAACCGAAACGGGTCGACCCGTCCAGGCCGTCATGAGGAGACCCGACCTTGCCTACTGATCCACCGAAGGAACGGCGACCGGCCGGCGCGGCAGTTGGCGAGCGCCGCAGCGCGGTCACGGCAGTGAGCTGGTCAGTGCGGGCAGCGGCGATGTGGGGACTCTGCCTGCTGGCGATCGTGCTGGCCGGGTACGTCTCGTTGCGGATCCTCGAGAAGGTCAGCCTGGTCTTCTTTTCGGTGGTCCTCGCGCTGTTCTTCACCGCGGTGCTGTCGCCACTGGTCCACAGGCTCGCCAAGCTCGGCGTGCATCGCACGCTGGCAACGGTCGCGGTGATGCTGGGCGGGATCGTCGTCTTCGGGCTGGTCGGATGGTTCGTGGTCGCCCAGATCTCCTCGCACGCCAGCAGCCTCGGCGACCAGATCGTGCGCGTCGCCAACAGGATCTCCAGCTGGCTGCAGACTGGGCCGCTGCATCTGAAGAACGCCGACATCGACTCGATCCAGAAGCAGATCTCCGACACGGTCAAGAAGCACCAGGGTCAGTTGCTGTCCGGGGCGGTGGATACCGCCAAGACCGTCTTCGAGTTGCTCAGCGGCCTGTTGCTGGCGTTGTTCAGCACGTTCTTCCTGCTCCGTGACGGCGAGCAGATCTGGGCGTGGGTGCTTCGGCTCTTCCCGCGCACCGCGCACGAGCGGATCAGCGCCGCCGGCCAGCGTGGCTGGCAGACGCTGGGCGGTTACGTCCGCGGTCAGGTCACCATCGCCTTCATCCACGCGGCCACGATCACCGTTCTGCTGCTGATTCTGCGTGTGCCGTTGGCCGCGGCGCTCGGCGTGACGATCTTCCTCGGTGCGTTCATCCCGATCATCGGCCTGACGATCAGCGGAGCGCTGTGCGTCGGCGTCACTTACCTGGAGCATGGCACGGGTGCGGCCGTCGCAGTCGCGATCGCGATCATCCTGCTCGTCCAGGCCGAGGGGCACCTGCTGCAGCCGATCATCATGAGCCGCGCGGTACACATCCATCCGCTGGCCGTGGTGCTGGCCGTGGCCGCCGGTACGACCGTCTACGGCATTGTCGGGGCACTCGTCTCGGTGCCGTTGGCCGCGTTCTCGAACTCGTTCATCCGCGGACTGTGGGATCGACCGCGAGAACCCGACGCCGAGTCCGCCCCGCCCGACCCGGATCCAGCGCCCTCCCCCGAATCCCCCAGACCCGCCACCGCTTAGCCCGAACAGCAGGGCCGTGCCCAGCCAAGAACCGACTGTGACTAGAAAGACCCCCAGCCTGGTCAGCTACGCGATGGCGGCTAGATCGGATCCACAGCCGCCGGAGCGGGGAGGAAGTACATCGGGTGGCGAAGGCGATCCACGCCCGTGCCCAGCCAAGAATCAACCGCAACTAGAAGGACGACTCAGCAACATCCATGAGCGTGTTGTCCATGCGCTCGACGATGCCCCGGCGCGCTGTCAGCTCCGGCAGCACGGTCAGTGCGAAGAACCGCGCTACGGCCACCTTGCCTTCGTAGAAGGCCTTGTCCGATTCAGATAGTCCGTTCGAGGCCAGCTTGCCCAGGGCGATCGACGCGTGCTTCAGCAGTAGGTAGCCGATCGCCAGGTCGCCGACGCTCATCAGCAGGCGGGTGGCGTTCTGGCCGACCTTGTAGACGTTGCGCACGTCTTCCTGCGCGGAGGTCAGCTGGCCGATCATCGCTGCAGCCATGCCACCGACGTCGCCCAGCGCGGTCTGCACCGCCTCGCGCTCCTCCTTCAGCCGACCTTCGTCGTCGACCGACTCTAGGAACTGGCCGATCTCGGCGGAGAGTGCACCGAGTGCGGCGCCCTTGTTGCGGACGATCTTGCGAAAGAAGAAGTCCTGCGCCTGGATGGCGGTGGTGCCCTCGTACAAGCTGTCGATCTTGGCGTCGCGGATGTACTGCTCGATCGGGTAGTCCTGCAGATATCCCGAGCCGCCGAAGATCTGCAACGACTGGGCCAACTGCTCGTAGGCGCGCTCGCTGGAGACGCCCTTGACGATCGGCAACATCAGATCATTGAGCTCCGCCAGGGCAGCGGTGTCGGTGCCGGCAAACTCGGCCTCCTGGACCTGGTCCTGGATCGATGCGGTGTAGTAGGCCACCGCGCGCAGGCCCTCGGCGTAGGACTTCTGCAGCATCAGGCTGCGCCGCACGTCCGGGTGATGAATGATCGTCACCCGCGGGGCGGTCTTGTCCGTCTGCTGCGTCAGATCGGCCGACTGCACCCGGCTCTTCGCGAAGTCCAGCGCGTTCAGATAGCCGGTGGACAGTGTCGCCATCGACTTGGTGCCCACCATCATCCGGGCATGCTCGATGACGCGGAACATCTGCGCGATGCCGTCGTGCACGTCGCCCACCAGCCAGCCGATCGCCGGCTGCTTCTCACCGAACGTGAGCTCGCACGTCGTCGACGCCTTGAGGCCCATCTTATGCTCGACATTGGTGACGAACGCGCCGTTGCGTTCGCCGATCTCGCCGGTCTCCTCGTCATAGAGGAACTTCGGCACGAGGAACAGCGAAAGGCCCTTGGTACCAGGCTTTCCGCCCTCGGGACGGGCCAGCACCAAGTGGATAATGTTCTCGGTCATGTCGTGCTCGGCCGAGGTGATGAACCGCTTGACGCCCTCGATGTGCCAGCTGCCGTCGGCCTGCTCGACCGCCTTCGTCCGGCCCGCGCCGACGTCGGAGCCGGCGTCCGGCTCGGTCAGCACCATGGTCGAACCCCAACGGCGGTCCACCATGTGCTTGGCGGCCAGCTTCTGCGCGTCGTTGCCGATCTCGTGCAGTAGAGCCGCGAAGGCAGGCCCGGAGTTGTACATGTGCACGGCCGGGTTGGCGCCCAGGATGAACTCGACGGTGGCCCAGTAGAGCGACCGCGGGGCAACGGTGCCCTCCAGTTCGGTGGGGATGCTGAGTCGCCACCACTCCGCGTCCTCGTGCGCCTTGTAGGAGCGCTTGAAGGAGTCGGGCATGGTCACGGCGTTGGTGGCCGGGTCGAACACCGGCGGATTGCGGTCGGTGTCGACGAAGGAGTCGGCTATCGGCCCCTCGGCCAAACGGCGAACCTCGTCCAGGATGCCGCGGGCGGTCTGCTCGTCGATCTCGGCGAACGGGCCGGTCCCCAACCGCTTGCCGGTACCGAGCACCTCGAAGAGGTTGAACTCGATGTCGCGGAGGTTGCTCTTGTAGTGCCCCATGTCAGCGGTCTCCTTGGTTACTGGCCGGTACCGACCAGGATATTACTGACCGGTAACATCGGCAAGCCGGTACTCAGGATCGTGTTCGGTTTATCGTTGGGTGCATCCGTGGCGGGGGTTCCGTTCGTCAGTAGGGTGTGACCGTCTGCAGGCCTCGAGTGCGCAGGGAGTCCGCGGTGGACGGTTCTGCACGGGACGGTGTCTGGCCGGACTACGCCCCGTCCCGACCGGAGCCGACCCAGGAGAGTGTCGAACTCGTGGACGACGCGCGGGCAGCCGACCGCCGGCTGGCAACCGCCTTCGCGACGGGTACCGACGTCGATCAGGTGCTCCGCGACGTCTATGCCCGGTATGCGGGACTGGTCTATCGAATCGGAGTGAGCACGTTGCCGACCCGCGCCGACGCCGAGGATCTCACCCAGGCGACCTTCGTCACAGCGTGGCGATCGCGGGCGTCCTTCGATCCGGACCGTGGGTCGCTCGGCGGTTGGCTGTTGGCGATCGCCCGCAGCCGTGCGATCGACCGGCTCCGGGTGGTTCAGCGGGAGCGTCGATCCGAGGCGGCCCAATCCGGCCGGCCGGAGCCTTTCGAACATACTGATGAGGTCGCTTCGGTAATCGAGCGCATGGTGGTCGCCGACGAGTTGGACCGGTTGCCACAGGCGCAGCGGCATGTTCTGCAGCTGGCGTTCTTCGACGACCTGACGCACGTTGAGATCGCCAGTCTGACCGGGTTGCCGCTCGGCACGGTGAAGAGTCATCTGCGCCGTGGCATCTCGCGGCTGCGACAACGATGGGAGGTGGACGGTGACCGATCCTGACCAGCACTGGGATTCGGCGCACTTCGACCACCTCGTCCTGCTCGCACTCGACGAGCCGGTCGCGGCCGATCCGGAGTTCGACGCGCACCGCGCGCATTGCCAGACGTGCCAGCAGGAATTGGCCCGGTTGAGCGAGGTCGTCCAGCTCGGCCGGTCCGGCGGCCACGACCCGAGCTCGGCCGATGTGCCGCCGCAGCGGGTCTGGGACGCCATCGTCGAGCAAATCGCAGACCCGGCGCTGACGCCGGATGCCGCGAGGCCGCGGTCCGGGCTGCACGTGGCCCAACAATCGCCCGTCACGCCGACCAAGACAGGCAGCACCCGACGAGGATGGCTGCTTGCCGCGGCCGCCGTAGTCCTGCTCGGCGGGGGCGCCGCCGTCGGTGCGGTCGCGAGCGATCACGTGCGCGGCTCGAACCGGGCCGCCCCGCCCGCCGTGCGAGCGTCGGCCACCCTCAATCCGATTGGTGCGCCAGCCGGTTCGGTTGGTACCGCGACCGTGGTCACCGGCCCCGCCGGGTTGATGCTGAAGGTGCAGACCCGAGGGCTGCCGAAGCGGGTGGGCTACTACGAGGTCTGGCTGTTCGACCCGACGGCGAACAAGATGATCGCCGTGGGTGCGCTCGGTGCCGATGACACCGGCGAGTTCACCGTGCCGGCGAGCGTCGACCTGCGCTCTTATCACGTCGTGGACGTTTCCGCGCAGGATTTCGACGGAGTCGCCGCCCACAAGACGAGCATGTTGCAGGGTCCGTTCACACCCTGACCCTGATGCAAGCCAAGTGCATCCGGATCCACCAACCGCGACGTAGTCCCCAGTAGTCACACCTCCACGCCGCATCGGGCGACGCGGAGTTGGAAGGGGATGAGTCATGCATAGCCTCAGGAGCAAGCTCGGCGCGGTCCTTGCGACGGTGGTCATGGTGGCCGGACTGACCCTGGCCACATCGGCTACGGCGTCTGCGTCGCCAAGTCGCACGCAACATCAACACAAAAGCTCGTTGAGCGGGACGACCGCGGTGACCACCGCACCCGGTATTGCCGGGACGCTGATCAAGGCCGGAGTGCTGCCGCTGCCGTTGCCCGGGACGTCCTTCCGGCTCGGCAGTTCACATGGCCAGCTCACCGCGAAGTACGGATTCCCGATCACCGGCGGCAACCCGGACCTGACCGGTCCGAGCGGGGACATCCTGCACTCCGGCGGGATCTACTTCACCAACCTGCGCAAGTCGTTGGCGATCAGCAACTTCGACATCGACCTCGCGGCCGGCAAGGTGTTCGCCACCAAGGTCAACTTCAAGGCCGCCCGGATCGCGGTGCTCGATCTCGACCTGTCCGGGCTCTCGGTCAGCCAGTCACACGGTGTCACCACGCTGTCCGGCATCGTGGTGCGACTCGATCCGGCCGCGGCCGGCGCGTTGAATGCGACCTTCGGACTTCCGTTGCCTACTGACGGCAGCCTGGTCTTCGGGTCGGCAACCGTCACGCTGCGCACCTGAGAGGCGTCGCTGCCCCGTCCCGCTTTCCCCAGGTCGGACACGG
>JBPCMU010000073.1:0-26622 GCA_051001975.1 Jatrophihabitans sp. | reverse complement strand
GCGTCATCGTCCGCGTCGTCTTCATCCGCGTGGTCGTCGGCGGTCACCGCCGCCGCGGCGCGGCGACCGAACCGACGGCGTGCCTTGGGTTCGGTGCTGGCCACCTGCTCGTCGTCGGCATCCTCGGCATCGTCCTCGGAGCCAGGCTGCACGGCATCCTTGACTGCGGCCTTCGCCTTGGCAGGCTTGTCATCCTGCACCGGTTCAGGCCGTGCCGTCCGGCCGCGGCGAGCGGCGGCCCGCTCAGCTGCGCTGAGGCCCGGCGTCACCTTGGCCCGCGGCTTGGCCGGCGCCGTGTCTTCTTCTTCGGAGTCGGTCGTGATTGCCGTGTCGGTGTCCTCGTCGACATCGTCATCGACGGTGGCCTCGTCGATCAGCTCGTCGTCAGCCTTGGCGGACTTGCCCACGGGGCGATCGAGCGTCGCCGTCGACGATGCCCCGCCTGCACCGGCGGTCGCCAGAGCGAGTGAGCCACCAGCCGAACGGAGCGCATTCAGGCCGGTGAAACGAGGCGAACCGAACGCCCGGCTGCGCGACAGCAACGAGACCAGCGGATGGGTGAACAGGAACACCACGACCAGGTCCAGCACGGTGGACAGACCCAGGGTGAACGCGAAGCCCTTCACGTCGCCCGACGCGCGGTAGTACAGCACTGCAGCGGCCAAGAACGACACGAAGTCGGCGGAAATGATCGTGCGACGTGCGCGGGTCCAGGCCCTCGGTACGGCCACCCGCAAGGAGCGGCCTTCGTGCACTTCGTCCTTTATTCGTTCAAAGAAGACGACGAAGGAGTCCGCGGTGATACCGATGGCGACGATGAAACCGGCGATGCCGGCCAGAGTCAGGGTGAAGCCGATCTCCCTGCCGAGGATCACCAGCGACGCGTACGTCAGCCCGCCGGAGACCAGCAGCGAGGCGATCGTCACCAGGCCCAGGCCGCGGTAGTAGAGCAGCGAGTACAGCACCACCAGGGCCAGCCCGATGCCGCCGGCCAGGAGGCCGGACTTCAGCTGACTGGTACCCAGCGTGGCGGAGACGTTCTGGGTGGTCTCAGCGGTGAAGTCCAGCGGTAGCGCGCCGTACTTGAGTTGGTTGGCCAGCTCAGTTGCCGAGGCTTCCTGGAAGTTGCCGGTGATCTGAGTGTCACCGTTGATGGTCGCCTCGTTGTGCGGCGCGGTGATCACCTTGTCGTCCAGCGTGAACGCGACGAACTCAGCGCACGGCAGCCCCTGCGCCCCGCACGACGCGGCGCTGGCGGTGCCGGTCGCGTCGGACGAGTGGTGCGCGGCGGTGTACTTCGCCCAGGCCGACTGACCGGAACCCTTCAGCTTGAGCTGCACCGTCCACTGCAGGTTGCCGCCCTGGCCGCTGGTGTTCGGCGGCTGGGCGGAGGCCCCGGCGACCTGCTTGCCCTGCACGATGACCGAGCCGAGCAGGTACTTGGTGCCGTCGGCCGCGCAGGCCACCATGCCCAGCGTCGGGTCGTCCTTCACCGGCGTCGTGCAGTCGTACAGCCGCAGCGCCTGGGTCAGGTACTGCTGCTGTTGCTGGGTGAGATTGTTGAACGCAGTCTCCGAAATCGGCAGCGGGAAGCCGAGCAGGCTGAACGGGTACGGCAGCGTCGACGGGGGTGCGTCCTTACCGGTCGGTATGGCAGTGCTCGACGGCGTGGTCTTCGGGGTGGTCTTCGGTGCCGTCGAGGTGGGCGCGAAGTTCTGCGGACGGACCACCCCGGCCGGTGACGACTTCGCCGTGGTGGACGTCCCGGTGCTGCCCGTGGTGTTCGACTTGGTTGTGCCAGCGGTGCCCGTCCCAGTTCCGGTGCTGCCGGTCGAGGTACCTGTGCCGGAATCGGTCGCGCCCGCTGACGGGGTCCCGGCCGTCGGTGCCTGCGCGGCCATCACCAGCGGCCGGAAGCTCAGCTGCGCCGCCGCCCCGATGCCCTTGAGGTCATTGGTGCTCTTGCCCGGGACCGAGACGACGATCCGGTCGCTGCCCTGCTGGATGACCTCGGCCTCGGTCACACCGCTGCCGTTGACGCGGTCGGTGAGGATTTGCTTGGCCACCTTCATCGACGCCTTGCTGGGCGCCTTACCCGTGTCGGTCTTGGCCCGGAAGATGACCTGCGCACCGCCCTCGAGGTCGAGGCCTAGCTTGGGGGAATGCGACTTGCCAGGGAGGAAGACCAGACCCCACAGCACGACCAGGATGACGAATAGCGACAGGAAGTACCGGCCGACTCGCAGCACTCCGGCAGATCGTGGCACGGGGTGGATCTCCTCATTGCATCAGCGGCGCGGTGCGACCGCGGCGGACTGCCGCTGCCTTCCACGCCTCGACTGTCCCGGCATGGTGCGGGCACGGCGCTAGCAGTATGGCTGACAAGTCGCACCACACCGATCGCAAAGACTAAGCCATCACCCCTGTGACGGCGCAGAGGAAGGCCTGGAACACCCTGTGGCGGGCTGATTTCAGACCGTGTCGTCCCCGGGAGGCGGGGCGACCGGACGTCGGTACCGGTCTGGCAACGATTCGACGTCGCGCAGTGCCGCGAACGCCCACTTCACCGTCACCCCGGTGGCGATGGTGAGCTGCACGGTGTCGTCGGACTCGTCGATCTCGGCTACGACGCCGTACAGCCCGGAGGTCGTCATCACCTTCGAGCCGACCTGCAGCCGCTCGCGCAGGTCTGCCTCCTGCCCGGCAGCTTTCTGGCGTTGGCGCTGCATGAAGATGAAGGCGCCGGCCAGCAGCACGCCGATGACGATGAGCGGGACGAAGTTCACCCGACCAGTGTAGAAGCGATGGGGTGCGGGTCAGACGTCGAACAGGCCGGGCATTCCGGCCACCGACTTCGGCGCCGCCAAGCCGAGGTGCGCCCAGGCGGCCGGAGTGGCGACCCGACCGCGGGGCGTACGGGCCAACAGGCCGGCCCGGACCAGGAACGGTTCGGCAACTTCTTCGACGGTCGCGATCTCCTCGCCGACGGCGACCGCGATCGTGCTGACTCCGACCGGTCCCCCGCCGAACCGGCGCACCAACGCGTCCAGCACCGCACGGTCCAGCCGGTCCAGGCCGAGTAGGTCCACGTCGTACACGGCCAGCGCCTCGTGCGCGATCTCCCGCGTGACGACGCCGTCTGCGCGCACCTCCGCGTAGTCGCGGACGCGACGCAGCAATCGGTTGGCGATTCGTGGCGTGCCCCGGGAGCGGCCGGCGATCTCGACCGCGCCGTCCTCGGTGAGGTGCACGTCGAGCAAGATCGCCGAGCGTCGCAGCACCGCGGTCAGCTCGTCATCGTCGTAGAAGTCCATGTGGCCGGTGAAGCCGAACCGGTCGCGCAGCGGCCCGGTCAGCAGGCCGGCCCGGGTGGTCGCGCCGACCAGGGTGAAGCCGGCCAGGTCGAGCGGGATCGCCGTCGAGCCAGGCCCCTTGCCCACGATGACGTCGACCCGGAAGTCCTCCATCGCCATGTACAGCAGCTCTTCTGCAGGCCGCGCGATCCGGTGGATCTCGTCGATGAACAGCACCTCGCCGTCGGTGAGGCTGGTCAGCAACGCGGCCAGGTCGCCGGCCCTCTCGATGGCCGGGCCGCTGGTGACCCGAATCGGCGCGCCCAGTTCGGTGGCCATGATCATCGCCAGGCTGGTTTTGCCCAGGCCGGGTGGGCCGGACAGCAGCACGTGATCCGGTGGCTTGCCGCGTCGCATCGCGCTCTGCAACACCAATTGCAGCTGCTCGCGTACCTTCGGCTGGCCGACGAACTCCTCCAGCCGGGTCGGTCGCAGACTCGCCTCGACGTCCCGCTCGTTCGGGATCGCCTCGGCGGTGACGATGTCCTCGTCGGGTTCGGTCATTGCCGCCCCATTTGTTCGCCGGCGCCGCTCATCGGGTCCGGCCGAGGAGTTGGATGGCCCGACGCAGCAATACGGACACGTCTGGGGTCTCCCCCGCCTCAGCGTTCAGCGCGTCGATCGCGTCGGTCGCCTCCTTGCCGGTGAAGCCCAGACCGGCCAGGGCATGCTTCAGCTGATCACGCCACGGGGCGGTGGGTGCCACTGATCCCCCGGTGAGCACCGAGTCGCTGCCGTCGATCGACCCGATCCGGTCGCGCAGCTCGATGACCAGCCGCTCGGCACCCTTCTTGCCGATCCCGGACACCTGCATCAACGCGGCGAAGTCGCTGGTGGCGATCGCCTGCCGAACCGTCCGTGGCGGGTGCACGCCCAGGATCGTCTGGGCCAGCTTCGGCCCGACGCCGTTGGCGGTCTGTAGCAGCTCGAACAGCGAGCGCTCGTCGTCGTCGGCGAAGCCGTACAGCGTGAGCGAGTCCTCCCGGACGACGAGGCTGGTAGCCAGCCGGGCCGGTTCGCCGAGGCGCAGCCGGGCCAGCGTTCCGGGCGAGCAGGAGACCGCCAGTCCGACACCGCCCACTTCGATGACGGCACCGTCCGGGCTCACCGCAGCGACCACGCCCGCGACGCTGGCGATCACTGGTCCGCCGCCTTTGCTCGGGCAGTAGCCAGCGAATCGAGCTGATCGTCGGGCAGCTCGAACTCCTCGCGCAGGGCGAGCGCCCGGGCGAATTCGTCAGCCGCCTCGGCGAACCGGCCCTGGTCGAACAGGTTCTTGCCGGCGTGCTGGTAGGTGAAAGCCTGCACGACCGGGCCGAACTCGTTGCCGTGGCCGACTAGCTGGGCGAAGATCGCGTTGGACGTACCGAACTCTGCGCGCCACTGGTGCACGTGCGCCTTGCGCAGGCACGCCAGGTGCTGCTGCGCCGCGGTGCCGATCGCGCGAGAGCGCTCGAGTGCGGCGTCAGCTTCGGCCAGGACGTCGTCAAGTTGCCGGCCGACGCGCAGCCGGTCGACCAGTTCGCCACGAAGCATCAACTCGGCCGGCGGATCAGGCTCATCGGCCAACTCCGACCGCAGCTGCTCGGTCCGTGTGCGCAGCGCCTCGAAGTCGCCGATCATCTCGTGCATCGTGTCCGGGTCGTAGCCCGACACGATGCCGTAGTCCTCCGGCGCAGCCGGCGCGGCGGTCATCGGGCGGCCGCGACGGCGCGCGCCAGCCGGGCCTGTGCGGCACCGCGCCAGACGTGGCAGACCGCCAGCGCCAGCGCGTCTGCCGCATCGGCCGGCCGGGGCACTTCGGGGAGTCTGAGCAACCGCATGACCATGAACCCCACCTGTTGTTTTTGCGCGCTGCCCGATCCTGTCACGGCCGCCTTGACTTCCGTGGGGGTGTGCAGCGCGACCGGGATCCCGGCCCGCGCCGCAGCCAGCATCGCCACGCCGGACACCTGCGCGGTACCCATCACGGTCCGCACGTTGTGTTGGCTGAACACCCGCTCGATCGCAACCACGTCCGGGCGATGCGTGCGGATCTGCGTCTCGATGCCATCGGCGATGGCCATCAAGCGCTCGGCCAACTGCAGTTCCGGTGGCGTCCGGATCACTCCGACTGCCACCATCGACAGCGACTTGCCGGGCGCCCCGTCCACCACGCCGAATCCGCAACGGGTGAGGCCGGGATCGACACCGAGCACTCGCACCGGGCCTCCTGCCGAACACAGCTGGGTCGAACGGACGTTCGATGAGTCTACGAACGAGGCGGAGTTCGGCCGATAAGCCGCGCCGCGTGTCGGCCACTTGGGTCGAACGCCATGCGGCGGGCCACCGTCGGATACTCCGCGCCGCGTGTCGGCGAGTCCGGTCCGACGCCGCACTCGACCGGCCGACCAGCAGCGGCGCACCTACAGTGGACCGATGCCGGAACTGACGCGGGGCGGCCGGCGAGTCGTACGGCCCAGCCCGGTGTTCCTGGCCGTGCTGGGCGTGGCGGCCGGTGGTGGGGCGCTGGCCTGGACGAGTCCTGATTCCTCGCCCCGGCTCGGCGACGTCGGCGTCTTTCTTCTCGTCCTCGGCGGCTGGGTGGTGTCGCTGTGCCTGCATGAGTTCGGCCACGCCTACGCGGCGTACCGGGCCGGGGACCACAGCGTCGAGGCGGCCGGTTACCTGACGTTGAACCCGCTCAAGTACGCGCATCCGGTGCTGTCCATCGTGCTCCCGTTGCTGTTCATCGTGCAGGGCGGAATCGGGCTGCCGGGAGGTGCGGTATACCTGCATCCGAGTGCGTTTCGCACCCGCGCCGCACAGAGCCGCGCGGCGGCCGCCGGGCCGGCTAGCAACGTCGTGTTCGCGGCAGTGCTGCTCTACATCGCCGGGCAGCACGAGATCAGCGACCATTCGCGGTTCTGGGCCGGACTGGCCTTCCTTGGCTTCCTGCAGGTGACCGCCGCACTGTTGAACCTGCTGCCGATCCCAGGCCTGGACGGCTGGGCGATCATCGAGCCCTACCTCGCTGCGGAAACGGTGCGCGGCGCGGAGCAGATCAAGCCATTCGGGATGCTCGGGGTCATTGCGCTGCTGCAGGTCGACCGGATCAACATCTGGTTCTTCGACGTCGTGTACCGCCTCTACGATCTGTCCGGCACTTCTCGCTTCCTGTCCGGCGCGGGCTACCAGTTCTTCCGGTTCTGGCGATCGTTCTAGACGGCTGACTACACGCCCAGGTGCAGCCGGATCGCGGCGTCGACCTGCGACATGATCGGAGCCGGGAGCCTGCCGAGCACGGGGCCGATTCGGCCGAGATCGACAGCTCGGATCTGCTCGGCCTGCACCTTGGATTCCACCCGAAGGCCGTGTTCAGCACGAAGCTTGACCTGAAACGGGTAGACACGAGCGACGTTGCTCGTCAGTGGGACGACGGCCAGTACTCCGCGGCCCAGGATCGTCGCCATCCGATTCGCCTCGTCATTGCTGATGATGATCGCCGGGCGCCTCTTGTTTGCTTCTGCACCCCGAACCGGCTCGAAGTCCACCAACCGGACCTCACCACGAAGCATCAGTCGATGCCGTCGCCGACAGTGCACTCCCACAGCTCGGCCTCGCCGGATTCGTACCATTCCTGCCACGCATCCGCGTAGTCCTGCTGGAGCGAGACGTGCCGCAGCGCATCTATGGCCATCTGGACAACTGCGGATCGGGATCCGTGGCCGTGGTCGGCAACCTGGGCGTCCAGCCACTGCACGTCGACCTCCGGCAGGCTCACACTGACCTTCACGCGGGGGATGCTACTCGGGTAGCAATCCAGTTGCTACCCGATCGCGGCCATGATCTCGTCGCTCGCGTCGAAGTTCGCGTAGACGTTCTGCACGTCGTCGAGATCCTCCAGCGCGTCGATCAGCCGGAACACCTTGCCGGCGCCCTCCTCGTCCAGTTCGACCTGGACGGTGGGCAGGAACGACTGGTCGGCTGATTCGTAGTCGATGCCGGCACCCTGCAATGCGGTCCGTACCGTCACCAGATCGGTGGCCTCGCTGATCACTTCGAAGGACTCGCCGAGGTTGTTGACCTCCTCGGCGCCGGCGTCCAACACAGCCAGCAGGATCTCGTCCTCGGCAGAGTCGTTGGTCGGGTCGGTGTTCGGCACGATGACGACACCCTTGCGGTTGAACAGGTATGACACCGAACCCGGGTCGGCCATCGAGCCGCCGTTGCGGGTCATCGCGGTGCGCACCTCCATCGCGGCCCTGTTGCGGTTGTCGGTGAGGCACTCGATGAGCACAGCAACGCCGGACGGGCCGTAGCCCTCGTACATGATCGTCTGCCAGTCGGATCCGCCCGCTTCGACGCCGGATCCGCGTTTTACCGCGCGGTCGATGTTGTCCAGCGGAACGGAGGTCTTGCGAGCCTTCTGGATGGCGTCGAACAATGTCGGGTTGCCGTCGACGTCGCCGCCACCGGTGCGCGCGGCAACCTCGATGTTCTTGATCAGCTTCGCGAACAGCTTGCCGCGCTTAGCGTCGATAACGGCCTTCTTGTGCTTGGTCGTCGCCCACTTGGAATGCCCACTCATTGCTCAGACCTCATACCGTGTACTCCTTCACCATCTCGCCAAAATACGCATGTACCCGCGGGTCACCCGTCAGCTCCGGGTGGAATGACGTGGCCAGCAGGTGCCGCTGGCGAACTGCCACGATTCTACTGAGCGACGCTTGCGGAGCGAACTTGTCACCTAGCTTGGCGTCGACAACCCGCCCGATCGCCTCCGCCTGCGGACCGACCTGCTCGACCCACGGCGCCCGGATGAAGACCGCATGCACCGGGCCGCCGACCATTCCGGTGATGTCGATGTCCGCCTCGAAAGACTCGACCTGCCGGCCGAAGGCGTTGCGGCGCACCGTCACGTCCATCCCGCCGATGGTCTGCTGATCGGCGGTACCGTCTTCGATCCGGTCAGCGAGCAGGATCATCCCGGCGCACGAACCGAACACCGGCATGCCGGCCTGTACCCGGTCTCGCACCGGCCCGAGCAGGTCGAACGCGATGAGCAGCTTGGACATGGTGGTCGACTCACCGCCGGGCAGCACCAGCCCGGCGACAGAGTCCAGTTCGGCCGGCCGCCGAACGCTGACCGGCTCGGCCCCCGTCTCGGCGAGGACCCGGGCGTGTTCGCGGACGTCGCCCTGCAGGGCGAGGACCCCGATGCGGATGGCGCTCAGCGGGCGAAGTCCCAGAACGAGCCATGCCGGTGGAAGGCCCGGGCACAGGTGGTGCAGGTTGCGGTGTCCGGCGTCCACTGCAGGTCGCCGCGGCAGATCGGGCAGCAGATGCGGGCCACGAACTCGCTCAACCCGGCGTCGAGGCCTGCCGGCACCGGTGCCGCGGTGAACGGTGCCGCGATGCGACGGGTGGCGAGCAGGAACTGGTTCGGCCCCCACCAGCCCCGACCGAGGCGCTGGAAGGTGCGTTCGGCGCCGTGCGCCAGCGGGGTGAGCGTCCTGACCGCACCCTTGGGCAGGCGCTGATCCCAGCGGCGCAAGTTGTTGACGCTGGCCACCAGTTCGGTGTCGAAGCCCTCCGCATCGATCGCGCCGCGGACCGCTTTGAGGGAGAACTCCGAGAACGGGTGCTCACTGCGCCCGACGATGCGGGGTTTCGAACCGCGCAGCGCGGCCGAGTCACGCTTCGCCAGCGCGCGGGCTCGAGCCAGCACGTGGTTCTTGATGGGTACATCGATGACGGCGGCGGTACCGACGGTCCGCAGCGTTTCCTGGATGGCGCCATCGGCGTCGCGCAGGTGGTGCAGCACCCGGATCGTCATCGAGGCGTCGAACGCCGAATTCCGGAACGGCAGCGCCGCGAGATCGGCGCGGACCAGATAGAGCTTGTTGGTGGAGATGGCCGCCGCGTGCACGTCCGAGGCCGTCTGCAGGTTGTTCACCGAGTAGTCGACGAGCACCCCGTGCCGGGTGAGATCTCGGTAGTGGTCGATGTTGCGCCCGTAGCCGCCACCGAAGTCGGCGAACCACGTCGCCTGTGGCAGCCGGCGCATCAACGGGGTGAGCACGGCCGACTCCGCCCACTGCTCGTACTCGCGGCCGGTCCAGAAGGTCCGGTAGTCGTACTCGTTGCTGTCGTAGTCAGCAATCGAGGCGTCCGCTCCGGAAGGTCCCGCGCTCGGCACGCCGTCGGCGGTGGCTTCGGGATCGGGGCCGGTGCTCGGCATCAATGCATCCTCAATGTCGGTGGGCCGGCGCACGCCGAAGGAGGCGGACCGGTCAGGAATCGGGAGCCAGGTTACGCGGCGGGCGGCGCCGCCAGCTCATCGGCACGAGGAGTTCGCCGGGCTGTGCGCCGCCCCCGGCGAGCAGGCCCTCGGCGGCCAGCGCATCCTGCACGAGGCTGTTAAGCGCGTCGCCGCGCACGGCCGGGCTGCCGTCCGGGCCGACAAGCCAGAGCGGAAGGACTTCCTCGCGCATCGCCCGGGCGACGCCGGCAAGCACGTATCCGACGGTCCCGCGGCTGCCGCCGCGCAAGCGCCGGGTCGTCGCCAGCTCTGCCTCGTCGCCGGCTGCCTGAACCATCAGTACACCGTGGTCGGCCAACACCGCCAACGCCGCGTCGAGGCGCTCCGGGTCGGTCCGGCCGACCCAGCTGTCCGCGTCGCCGAGCCAGTCGTCCAACTCGGCCGACAATGCCTCGCGGGCGTTCTCGTCGGCGAGATCGGCGTCGGTGAACCGGCTCGCTGCCGCAGCGAGAGTGAGCTCGCGCAGCGCAGCCAGGTCGAAGAGTCCGGCCCTGACCTGTACCCGGACGTACCGGTGCAGCCAGCGGCGATCGGCGTCGGGATCCGGCCGGCTCGCCGGCACTTCGTCGGGTGCGACGACCGGGGTGGTCGCAGTCACGGTCGAGGGTGCGGTGGTATCCGGCGCCGTCTGCCGCCGCCACCACTTCCGCCTGCCCGTCGCCACAGTGTGGTTCTACCAGGACGCTCACGCGCGGCGGGAAGAGCTACCGACGCGATCGCGGCGATGGGCGGCAGGTCGGCACGTCTCAGCCGCAGAACGCGCCGATTCCCACAGCGCGGTCAGAACGCCTTACCAGCCGCGCTGTGCGAGACGATGGTCCTGCGGCAGGTCCTCGACGTTGATCCCGACCATTGCCTCGCCGAGGCCGCGCGAGACCTTGGCGATGACGTCGGGGTCGTCGTGGAACGTGGTGGCCTTGACGATCGCTTCCGCCCGCTGCGCCGGATTTCCGGACTTGAAGATGCCAGATCCGACAAACACGCCCTCCGCGCCGAGTTGCATCATCATCGCCGCGTCCGCCGGTGTCGCGATGCCGCCCGCGGTGAAGAGCACGACCGGCAACTTGCCCGCGGCGGCCACCTCGGCGACGAGTTCGTACGGTGCCTGCAGCTCCTTGGCGGCAACGAACAGCTCGTCCTCGGGCAGCGAAGAGAGCCGCCGCAGCTCGTCGCGGATCTGCCGCATATGCGTCGTGGCGTTGGAGACGTCGCCGGTGCCGGCCTCACCCTTCGAGCGGATCATCGCCGCGCCCTCGGTGATCCGGCGCAGCGCCTCGCCGAGGTTCGTCGACCCGCACACGAACGGGACAGTGAACTGCCACTTGTCGATGTGGTGGGAATAGTCCGCCGGGGTGAGCACCTCGGACTCGTCGATGTAGTCGACACCGAGGGACTGCAGCACCTGTGCCTCGACGAAATGGCCGATCCGGGCCTTGGCCATCACCGGGATCGAGACCGCCGAAATGATGCTGTCGATCATGTCCGGGTCGCTCATCCGGGACACGCCGCCTTGGGCGCGGATGTCGGCGGGAACTCGCTCCAGCGCCATCACCGCCACCGCGCCGGCATCCTCGGCGATCTTGGCCTGCTCGGCGGTGACGACGTCCATGATGACGCCGCCCTTGAGCATTTCGGCCATACCGCGTTTCACCTTCGCGGTGCCCGTGGTGTGGTTTCGGGTCGCAGCGTGGTTCTGGGTCGCAGCATTCTGGGTTGTGGAGTCGTCCTGTTCAGCCATGTGGCCCATTCTACGACCGGCGGGAGGTGCTTCGAACTGGCCGAACCCGGCCGGATGGCCTGGTACCGATGATCCGTCAGCCGGACCCGATTACGAGGACGAGACCTTGGTGCCGATCCGCGCCAGCGCCACCCACGCACCGCCCGGTGCCAGGGCGATCGCCTTGCCGCTTGCGTCGGTCAGCGTGGTGCCGCTGTTCAGCGTGGGTCGCGACCAGGTGCCGTCGATGCGTCGGCCGTCGCGGAACACGACCACCTTGTTCTTGCCGGTCGTGTAGGTGAACTGCGACGGGTTGCCGTTCACGTCGGTGTCCTGCGGGTGCGGGACCACCTTGCAGGACTGGACGATCACGTTGGACGTCGCCACGTACTTGCCGTCGGCAGCCTTCTGCGCGACACCGTCGATGTAGCGGATGTACTTCTTCATCGCCGGGTTGTAACGGAACTCGACGGTCTGGCTGCCCACCTTGGTGATGATCCGCCGGCCGCTGGTCTTCGGCAGGGCAGCGGTCGAGGCGTTCCAAGTCCAGCCGATGCTGCGCGGCGCGGGCGTCTTGGCCTTCTTCGCCACTTTCGACAAATCCAGCACCACGTTGATGTAATCGGACTGGTAGCGGCTCACCCGTGAGTAGTAGGCGGCGCCGCGGTC
This sequence comes from Jatrophihabitans sp., assembly GCA_051001975.1. Lineage (GTDB taxonomy): Bacteria > Actinomycetota > Actinomycetes > Mycobacteriales > Jatrophihabitantaceae > DATAEG01. The sequence goes on along the minus strand of JBPCMU010000073.1, from coordinate 14,579 downwards.
CATGATCCAACCCTTGATGCCTGACTTGTCGAGCAGCGGCAGCGCGTCGTGGCCGCCGCCGGACGCTGCCTCGGTGATCTTGCCGTACTGCAGCAGCAGATCAGGGTCACTGGGTCGGGTGCTGCGGACGTAGCCGACTACCGGCTTGTTGGTGCCGAACACAGCCGCCAATCGGGTCAGACCGCCTTCGGCTTCCTCGATGTAGACCACGTCCGCCTTGTCAATACCCACCTGCGGGCGTCCCGGCGGAGTGTCGTCGACCTTCACCGCGATCACCGGTGTGGTGGGCGGTGCCCCGATCCCGGTCAGCGGATTGACGGGCCTCGGTTTCGGCGTTGCCGGCGCTGTGGTGGTCGGCGTCGTGCTGGCGCTCGACGACGTTGAGGACGACTTCGACGTGGCCTTCTTCTTGTGGCTGCAGCTCGTGAGCATCGTCAGTACCAGCATGGCGATAGCCAATACCGCGATCGGCTTGCTGGTCAGGACGAGTGCCGGGTTGCGATACCGCATAAGCAGGGATGCCTTCCTCAAATGCCGGACCGATCAGGGCCAGCGCGTCGAATCGTCGATGTCGAAGAACTGCGGACTCTCACGATGCCCTGCCAGGTGCAGCAAGCGCGGCATCCGGCGACCCCGGAGTGTCCGCGTGTCGCGGACTGCGTCGTTGTAGAACCGTCGCGCGATGGCGACCCGGGTGGCCGACTCGGCCACTTCGGGCAGCGCGTCGACCGCCGGTTGCGGTAGCGACGGCGCCAGGTCGACCAGCTCGTCGACGACGCGGCCGACCTGATTCTCGGCCGCTTCCTTCGACGCCTCGTCGGACTCCAGTGAGGCCCGCGCCGCGGCACCGAGGCGAGCCGTGACCGCCGGATCCAGGTGCCCAGCCGATGAATCCGCGACGTGCTGTACCGCTGCCGCGCGTCGGACCAATTGGGCCTCGAGGGACGCTTGTGCGGCGTCGACGCGGGCGTGCAGCCGGTCCAGCCGGGTGGCGGTGAAGGTGATCCACGCCGTGATGAGGACGGCTAGCACGACGGCCAGCACGGTCCAACCGACGGAGAGCATCGGCGCTCAACCTACTGCCTCGCCGAAAGGCTCTACCAACCACAACGCTCGGAGCGGCCCGCCTTGCTCCGGCGTGACGTCCGCCGGGGTGCTATCGCCACCGCCGCTCCGGACGGTCCGGCTCGCTGCGCCACGACGTAGGTGGTCGATGCTCGCTGGCGAGCTCGTAGACCATCAGGACCTGCTTCGCGACCACTGGCCAGTCGTAGGGCAGCACCGTCTCGGCCGAGATTTCGGACAGCTGGGTGCGCAGCGCCGAGTCGTCCAACACCCGCTCCAGCGCCTCGGCCAAGCCGCGCGCCGAGCCGGTCTCGAACAGCACGCCGGCCCGCTGTCCGTCCGGGGCGTCGACGACTCGCCGGAACGCATCGAGATCGCTGGCCACGATGGGCGTTCGGGCGGCCATCGCCTCGAGCAGGATGATGCCGAAGCTCTCGCCGCCGATGTTGGGCGCGCAGTAGACGTCCACGCTGCGCAGCAACCTGGCCTTGTCCGCCTCGCTCACCTGGCCCAGCAACTCGACCCGATCGGCCAGCGACCGTGGCAGCTTGGCGCGGAACTCCGCCTCGTCGCCACGGCCGGCTACCAGCAACCGCAGGTCCGGTCGGTCCGGGGCGATCAGGTCCAGCGCCGCGATCAGAATGCCCATCCCCTTGCGGGACTCGTCGAACCGACCGATGAAGCCGATCGTGCCGCCCTCACGGGGGTAGCCCGGCAGCGGCGAGGCATCGGCGAAGTGCGCGACCGAGACACCGTTGGGGATGACCACGGCATCGCCACCCAGGTGCTCGACAATCATCTTGCGGGCGGCCGGGCTCACTGCGATCCGCCCGGAAAGCTTCTCCAGGAAGGGCTGCAACACCGTTTCCGACATCGCCAGGATCCGGGAGCGGGTCGTCGCCGAGTGGAAGGTGCCGACCAGCGGGCCGTCGTAGATCATGCAGGTGAGCAGTGACAGGCTGGGGGGCGCCGGTTCGTGCACGTGCACCACGTCGAAGTCGCCATCCCGGAGCCAGCGGCGCACCCGGGCCGCCGAGACCAACCCGAACTGCAATCGGGCGACCGACCCGTTGTACGGAACCGGGAACGTCTTCCCGGCAGCGACGACATATGGCGGCAGGAACCGCGAGTCCTCGTCGCCGGGGGCCAGCACCGACACCTGGTGGCCCATCGCCAGGAAGGTCTCGGCCAGATCGCGCACGTGGAACTGCACTCCACCAGGAATGTCCCAGTTGTACGGACAAACAAGGCCGATCCTCACAGGTCAGCGAGCCAGAGGCGTTGCAGCATGTGCCAGTCGGCGGGGTGGTCGGCGATCTCGGCGGCCAAGCCGTCGGCGACCTGTTGAGTGCCGGCCCGCGATCGTTCGGCGAGACGTCCCGGCGGGAACGTGATGGCCGGGCCGACCCGACCGGCCCAGTCCGGGCCGCAGTTCCAGAGACCTACCGGGTGAAGGGCAGCGCCGGTGCGCGCGGCCAGCAGCGCCGGGCCCACGGGCATGCGCGCGGTCTCGCCGAAGAACTGCACCTCGACGCCGCGACTGGACAGATCCCGCTCTCCGACCAGGCAAATGCAGCCGCCGGCTCGTAGCCGCTCGGTGAGCACGTCGGCGGCTGGCCGGGATCCACCGGTCAGCGGCACGATCTCCATACCGAGACTCTCGCGGAAGGCGACGAACCTGTCGAACAGCGTCTCCGGTTTCAGCCGTTCGGCGACGGTGGTGAAGGGCACGCCGTGAGCCACCAGCCAGAGCCCGGCCACGTCCCAGTTGCCCATGTGCGGCAAGACCAGGACGACGCCGTTGCCGGCGTCCATCGAGGCGTCGAGAAGGTCGGTGCCACCCAGCTGGAACCGGTCGACGATCTGCCGCGGGTTCATCGACGGGAGCCGGAACGTCTCCTTCCAGTAGCGGGAGTACGAACGCAGACCGGCTCGCACCAACTCGTCGAGTTCGGCCTCCGGCATCATCGGGCCGACGACCCGGCGCAGGTTCCGACGCAACTGCGAGGTGCCGCGGCCGTTGCGCCTGAATCCGGTGTCCGCGCCTCGTCGGAACGCAGCGGTGGCAACCGACTCCGGCAATGCTCGCACCAGCCGCCATCCGGCGGCGTAACCGAGGTCGACGGCCCGGTCCCGCACCGCGGACGTCCTGCTCACGGCGTAGTGACCCGGCGGTCCTGCCGGTGGACGGTGACGAGGCGCTGACCGACGGTGATCGCGGACGCGCCGACCAGAACCCACAACGCGATGGCCTGCACGTACGGCACCCGCAGGTGTTCGCCGGACAGGCCGGTGCCGGCCAGCACGATGATCAACCTCTCAGCGCGCTCGGCGATGCCGACGGTGGCTGTGAGGCCGAGGCCCTCAGCGCGAGCACGGATGTAGGAGGTCAGCGATCCGAGCACCAGACACAACAGGGACGCTGCCAGCAACGCGGGGTGGTCGTGCCGGGCGAAGTACCAGGCCAGTGACCCGAACACTGCCGCGTCCGCGACCCGATCGCCCGACGAGTCGAGCAATGCGCCGAACTTGGACGTCTTCCCGGCCGCGCGGGCCACCGCTCCGTCCACGATGTCGAGCAACACGAAGACGGTGATCAGCACCGTTCCGGTGAACCATGCCCCGCGGGTGAAGAACACCAACGCCGATGCGGTCGCCCCCACCGTGCCTAGGACGGTGATGGCGTCGGCGGTGACGCCACGTCGGGCCAGGCCAGAACCCAATGGTTCCAACGCCTTCGAGACCCGCGCACGGGCGTGGATGTTGAGCACGGACATCACGATAGCCGGGACCATTGGAGGCGCTGGGGCTTGTCGGCGGCCTGAGGAGGGTGTCGAATGCGAAGACTGCCCTTGGTGGCCGTCCGCCGGGCAGAGGAGGTCGCATGTCTGGCAAACCGTCGGGGCGGACTTCGGGTCCGGGTGGGCCGGGCGGAGTGATCGAGTCCGCCGACCGGCCGGAGAAGATCCGCAATGTGGCGCTCGTTGGACATGCGGGATCGGGCAAGACAACGCTGGTCGAGGCGTTGTTGGCTGTGACCGAGACCATCGCCAGGCCGGGCACGATCAGCGACGGGACGACGGTCAGTGACACCGATCCCATCGAGATCGCCCAGCAGCGGTCGGTTTCCCTGGCGATCTGCCCGATGACCACGGACGGCGTGACGGTCAACCTGCTGGACACTCCCGGTTCACCCGATTTCGTCGGCGAGTTGCGCGCCGGCCTGCGTGCCGCCGACGCCGCATTGTTCGTCATAGCAGCGGGTGAAGGAGTCGACCCGACCACGCTCGCGTTGTGGGAGGAGTGCGCGCAACTCGGCCTGCCGCGCGCGGTGGTCATCTCGCGACTGGACGGGCTGCACGCCTCCTACGCCGGGACGCTGGCCACCTGCCAGGACGCGTTCGGCGCGACCGGCGGTCAGGCCGTGCTGCCGCTGTACCTCCCCGAAGACGGCCCGGCCGGCGTGCCGCCGAGCGCGCTGATCGGACTGCTGTCTAGGCAACGGCTGGACTACTCGGGCGGCTATCCACCGCGAGCAGAGGAGGCGTCCGATGATGTCGCAGACAACCCAGAGTTCGAGCAGGCCCGGGCCGAGCTCATCGAGGCGATCATCGCCGAGAGCGAAGATGAATCGCTGCTGGACCGCTACGTCGCCGGAGAGGAGCTCGCGCTCGAAATCCTGATCGACGATCTGGAGACGGCGGTCGCCCGCGGCACCTTTCACCCGGTCATCCCGGTCTGCTCCCCCGCCGCACTCGGCCTGGCCGAGTTGATCGAGGTGCTCGCCAGCGCATTCCCGTCGCCACTGGAACACGACCTGCCTGCGATCACGACACTCGACGGGACACCCGTCGAGTCGATCACCTGCGACGCAGGTAGTGCCCTGGTTGGCGAGGTGGTGCGCACCACCGTCGACCCATATGCCGGCCGGGTATCAGTGGTCCGGTTGTTCGCCGGGACGATCACCACCGACACGGCGATCCACGTCTGCGGCCACGGCGGCGCGGATCGCGGCCATCCCGATCACGACGCAGACGAGCGAGTCGGGCACTTGTACTCGCCGCTGGGCGCCACGTTGCGTCCGATCGAGCGGGCGGTGGCCGGCGACATCGTCGCGATTCCCCGCCTCGGCACCGCGGAGACCTCGGACACCATCTCCGCAAAGGCCGAACCACTGTTGATCGCGCCGTGGGAGATGCCCGAGGCGCTGCTGCCGGTGGCGATCCGCGCCGCGAGCCGCAACGACGACGACGCGCTGGCCCGAGCGCTGGAGCGACTGGTGGCGACCGATCCGGTCGTTCGGGTGGAACGCGACACCGCCACCGGGCAGTTGGTGATCTGGTGCCTCGGTGAATCGCATTCCGATGCCGTCCTGGAGAGACTGCGGGCCAGCGCATCACTCGATACCGAACCCGTGCGAGTGGCCCTGCACAGCACGTTCACCGCCGTCGCCCGTGGGCACGGCCGGCACGTCAAGCAGTCCGGCGGACACGGCCAGTTCGCCGTCTGCGACGTCGAGATCACTCCATCGCCACGCGGTTCCGGCATCACGTTCGAATCGAGGGTGGTCGGCGGTTCCGTCCCGGCGCAGTACGTCGGCTCGGTCGAGAAAGGTGCCCGGCATCAGCTCGAGCACGGCGTCGACGGAGCCGCCGGGTGCCCCGTCACCGACGTGCACATCACCTTGCTCGACGGCAAGGCACACAGCGTCGACTCATCCGACGCGGCCTTCCAGACCGCCGGCTCGCTGGCGGTGCGCGACGCTGCGCAAGCCGGTGACATCTCACTGCTCGAACCGATCGCATCGCTCCTGGTGGACGTCCCGGATCCGCACGTCGGGGCGGTGCTCTCGGATCTGCCGTCCCGGCGAGGCCGGGTGACCGGTACCGAGCCAGTGGCCAACTGCACGCCCGGCAACGAACGCACCGTCGTACACGCCGAAGTGCCCGAGGCGGAGCTCACCCGCTACGCGGTGACGCTGCGCGCGCTCACCTCCGGCACCGGGCGCTTCAGCCGTTCCTTTGCGCGACACGAGGTGGTGCCGCCCTCGGCCACCCAGACGGTTCGCGACGGCGCTGTCGTCGCACATTGACCGTAGTCATTCGGTTGCGGGTCCGGTTAGCGTCGGATCCGTGACCGTCCAGCTGACTGAGTTCTCTCCTGACGACACCGGCGCACTGATCGCCTTCCTGACCGCGAACGAATGGCCGTTCCATGTCCGGTCGCGGTGGACCGAAGGCCAGGTGTCCGATACGGTCGCGGCCGGTTCGTTCCACGGCTCCGACACGCGATCACTGTGGCTGCGCGTCGACGATGTCGACGCCGGGATCGCGGTGCTGTCCGACCTCGGCGACCCGACAGCCATGCTGGACCTGCGTCTGGCCACCGATGCCCGCGGCCGCGGCTTCGGCTCGGCGTTGCTCCCCGCGGTGGACGACTGGCTGTTCGGTGAGCACCCGCATCTACAGCGGTTCGAAGGCAATACCCGGGTCGATAACACCGCGATGCGCCGACTGTTCGTCCGCTCCGGTTGGGTGAAGGAGTCCTACTACCGCTCAGCCTGGCCTAACGCCGACGGGCACCTCCTCGACTCGGTTGGGTACGCATTACTGCGGCAGGACTGGGAGACCGGAACCACAACACCCGTCGACTGGTCCGCCTGACGCCAGACCCGTGTCGGGGGTGGTTTGTTCGCCTCTGCTGAACGCCTTCGACTGATCGCGCTGGCTGTTGTATTCGTACGGAGTGCGGTTCGCGGGTGGAGTCGTTTTACTGCGGCAGCGGCGGAGCGTGGACCCCTGGTTTCGTGAGCGTGTGGCGGTTCGCAAATGGTGCTGTTTACTGCGGCAGCGACGGATGCGTGGACGCTTGCTTTTCGTTGTCGGGTGGCGGTTCGCGGTCGGCTGGCCTCGCTCGGTGGGAGTTCGCCGTTCTGCCTTGTGAAATATGGGGAAAGTCTTTCGATTCGTGTCTGTGGATAGCCCGAAATTGTCGGTGGTGCACCGTAAAATTGGTGGCATGGACGACGGGGAATCAGATCGGGACGGCGAGGTTGGTGTGCCGTCTCCGTTCGAGGTGTTGATGTTCCCCGACGAGTCGCTCGCCGTTCTGGCGCGGTTGGCTCCGTCGCGGGATTCGCTGTCCGCGTCGCTGCTGGCTGACCCGGCGTTGCTGTCGGAGGCGGGTCGGGTTGATCTGCTGGACGTGGTGCGCCGGGAGGCGGCGTTCCACGCCGCCCGCCAACTCGAGGTGCTGGCGACCATCTCCCGATCTGATGCGTCACCGGAAGGGTGGTCGACGCAGGAGATCGCCGCGGTGCTGCGCATCGCACCGGGCACCGCAGCGACGCAGGTCCACCGAGCGCAGTTGCTCACCACGACACTGACCGCGTCGCTGGAATCGTTGCGCGAGGGGTCGATCTCGGCCCGGCATACGGACCTGCTTGCCTCTGCTGTCATCGGCCTCGAAGCCGAGGTGGCCCGCGCGGTGGAGGACCGGGTCCTGGAGCGGGGCTCGGAGCAGACGCTGTCCCAGTTCCGGAAGTCCGTTACCCGCGCGGTCCTCCAAATGGATCCGGCCGGTGAGGCCGAGAAGCACGCCGACGCTCTGGCCGAGCGGCGGGTCGTGTGTACCCCGGAGCCGCACGGGATGAGCACGGTCTGGGCGTACCTGCCCACCGCCGGCGCCGCGAGTCTGATGACCGCCGTTGATGCGCTCGCAGCGGAGACGATCTTCGGGAAGGGCGGCGACCCGAGGACCGCGGATCAGCGCCGCGCCGACGCACTGGTCACGATGGCCGAGACGATCCTGGGTGACCCGCACCTCACCCGCCGCCACGGCGCCCGCCCCGCGGTGCAACTGACGGTCGCCGCGTCCACACTGCTCGGGTTGGATGAGCAGCCCGGCGAGCTGGCCGGGTACGGACCCATCCCCGCCCAAATGGCCCGCCGCATCGCCGACGATCAGACCGGCACCTGGCGGCGGCTGATCACCGACGACCACGGCCGGCTGATCGACTACGGCAGGCAGACCTACCGGCCACCAGCCCGGCTGGCGGCGTTCATCATCGCGAGAGACCAGACCTGCACCTTCGCCTCCTGCACCCGACCCGCCGTCGCCTGCGACCTGGATCATCTTCGGTCCGCCAAGGACGGCGGACCGACCTGCGAAGGGAACCTGCACCCACTCTGCCGGCGGCATCATCGATGCAAACACCAAACCGACTGGCACCCCCAGCGGCAACCCGACGGATCCACCACCTCGACCAGCCCCACCGGCCACACCTTCCACACGAGGCCCGACCCGCTACCAACGACCGTCGAACTCGACGTCGGGTCGCTCGAGCCGCCGGCCACTGATCCGGACCCTCCGCCGTTCTGACCGCAGCGCGGTGCGAGAAAGTCACCGTGGCGCGCGACATATCCCACACCACGACGGAGAAACGCGCACCGCGTCGCGATCCAGCAGCCGACCTCATCGGCGATGCGCCAAAGCTGGCCGGTCCGACGCCTGCGCCGGACCGGGTCAGGTGGGCCAGGCGTCGGCGAGCAGTTGGCGGGTCTCGGACATGAGCTCGGGCAGCACCCGCGTCTTGGCGACGATCGGCATGAAGTTGGTGTCGCCTCCCCAGCGCGGCACCACGTGCTGGTGCAGGTGCGCGGCGATCCCGGCACCAGCGATGTTGCCCTGGTTCATGCCGATGTTGAACCCGTGCGGGCCGGACACAGCCCGCAGGGTCGTCATTGCCTGGCGGGTGAGCGTGGCCACGTCGGCCACCTCGGCATCGGTCAGGTCCGTGTAGTCAGCGACGTGCCGGTAGGGCACCAGCATCAGATGGCCGGCGTTGTATGGATACAGGTTGAGCACCGCGTAGGCCGCGTCCCGGCGTGCGACGATCAGCCCATCGGTGTCGGACCGAGTCGGGATCTGGCAGAAGGGGCACTCGCCCTCGCTGTCGTCGACGGGCTTGCTCTCACCCTTGATGTAGGCCATCCGATGCGGAGTCCACAGCCGCTGATAGCCGTCCGGGTCACCGGCAAAGGCGGTCGGCTCCTCCGCGCCGCGGTCACCCATCGGATGCTGTGTCGAAATCTGCTGAGGTCGGTGAGGTGTTCAGCCTTCGGGAGACGAAGTCGACGATCTCCTCGGCGGCCTGTGCGACGGGGATGCCGTTGCGCTGCTCGCCGTCGCGGTAGCGGAACGAGACGGCACCGGCCTCCGCATCGGATGCACCGGCGATGAGCATGAACGGCACTTTCTGCTTCTGCGCGGTGCGGATCTTTTTCTGCATGCGGTCGTCGGAGTCGTCGACGTCGACACGGATCCCGGCAGCCGCGAGCGTCGTCGCGATCTGACGCAGGTACGGCACTTGGTCGTCGGTGACCGGGATGCCGACCACCTGCACGGGCGACAGCCAGGCCGGGAACGCACCGGCATAGTGCTCGGTCAGCACTCCGATGAACCGCTCGATCGAACCGAACTTCGCCGAGTGGATCATCACCGGTTCCTGCCGGGTACCGTCCGCGGCCTGGTACTCCAACTCGAAGCGGTGCGGCTGGTTGAAGTCGTACTGGATCGTTGACATCTGCCAGGTGCGACCGATCGCGTCACGGCACTGCACCGAGATCTTCGGGCCGTAGTACGCAGCGCCACCGGGATCCGGGACCAGCTGCAGGCCCGACTCGCGGGCAGTCTCATCGAGCACTCGGGTCGCTTCGGCCCATTGCTCGTCCGAACCGATGAACTTGTCAGAGTCGGCATCGCGGGTGGACAGCTCGAGGTAGTAGTCGGTCAAGCCGAAGTCGTCGAAGAGGCTGAGACAGAAGTTCAGCAGGTGCTTAATCTCGCCCGACGCCTGCTCGGCGGTCACGTACGAGTGCGAGTCGTCCTGGGTCATCGCCCTGACCCGGGTGAGGCCGTGCACCACGCCGGAGAGCTCATTGCGATACACCGAGCCGAACTCGAAATACCGGATCGGCAGGTCACGGTAGGAGCGTCCGCGCGATTTGAAGATCAGGTTGTGCATCGGACAGTTCATCGCCTTGAGGAAATACTGTGCTCCCTCCATCTCCATCGGCGGGAACATGCTGTCCTGGTAGTAGGGCAAGTGCCCGCTGGTGTGGAACAAACCCTCCTTGCTGATGTGCGGGGTGCCGACGTAGGAGAAACCCTCTTCGAGGTGGCGGGCTCGGACGTAGTCCTCCATGACCCGCTTGATCACGCCACCCTTCGGGTGATACACGACCATGCCCGAGCCGATCTCGTCCGGGAAGCTGAACAGATCTAGTTCGGTGCCGAGTTTGCGGTGGTCCCGCTTGGCCGCTTCTTCCAGCCGATGGAGGTAGGCCTTCAAGTCGTCTCGGCTGGCCCAGGCCGTTCCGTAGATGCGTTGCAGTTGCGGGTTCTTCTCACTCCCCCGCCAATACGCTGCCGCGCTGCGCATCAGCTTCACCGCGGGGATCCGCCGGGTCGTGGGCAGATGCGGTCCGCGGCAGAGATCGGTCCAGACCTGCTCGCCGCTCTTGGGGTCGACGTTGTCGTACATGGTGAGTCCACCGCTACCGACCTCGGCCGACGCGCCGTCGACATCTGCGGCGCTGCTCTTCAGCCCGATGAGCTCGAGCTTGAACTTCTCGTGGGCGAGTTCCACCCTGGCCTGATCGTCGCTGATCGGACGGCGCCGGAAGCGCTGCGCCGACTTGATGATCTCGGCCATCTTCTTCTCGATAGCGTCCAGGTCGTCCGGTGTGAACGGGCGATCAGGCATGAAGTCGTAGTAGAAGCCGTCCTCGATCGGCGGCCCGATCCCCAGCAGGGTGCCTGGGAACAACTCCTGCACGGCTTGCGCCATCACGTGCGCCGACGAGTGCCGCAACACGGCGAGCCCATCGGGCGAGTCGGCCGAGACCGGCTCGATCTGAGCCGCCTCGGCGAATTCCACGTCGAGGTCGCGCAATGCGCCATCGGCGAGATCGCGAACCACCACGGCACCGGAAGGTCCAGTCAGATCGAGCCCCGCGTGGTCGAGCGCTGCCCGGGCGGTGGTGCCGGCCGCCACGCTGACGCTTGGCCGGACATCCGGCGACTGCGTAGGGGCTGACTGGCTGCTGGACACGTGATCTCCTTGTGGTTCGACGCGCCCAACCCGTCGGGCGCCGTCAGATTTGTCAGGTCACAGTGGATGCTAGTGCGATGCGTTCAGCAACTCGTCTGGTTATGCGTCGACGCGGTGTCCCGACACTCGTGGCCGTGTCCGCGCTAGTGCTCGTCACCGCCTGTACATCCCACTCCACGCCGGCACCCAACTCATCGAGTACTACGCCGACGACCAGATCGAGCACGCCTGCGCCGGGCACCAAAAGCAGTGTCTCCTCCAGCGGGACCACGGACCGACCGATCACAATCTCTTTCGCCGGTGACGTCAACTTCGCCAAACGCACTGCCACTCGATTGGCCGCCAACCCCGCCACCGCGTTCGGCGTCGCCGCCAAGTCGCTGGGCAGGGCCGACCTCACGATGGTCAACCTGGAGACGTCGATCTCGGTAGGAGGCATGAAGTACCCCAAGGAGTACAACTTCCAAGCCCCGCCCAGTGCGCTCACCGCTCTGAAGGACGCCGGAATCGACGTCGCGACCATGGCGAACAACCACGCTGCCGACTACGGGTCGGCCGGGTTGAAGCAGACCGTCGCCGCCATCAAGAAGTCACCGATCCCGGTGCTCGGAATCGGCAAGAACGCCGACGCCGCGTTCGCGCCCTGGTACGTGACGGTGCGTGGGACCAAGATCGCGTTCATCGCGGCGGACCAGGTCCGGGACGAGTCGACGCTGCCCGACTTCTCGGCCGGCCCGAACAAGGCCGGCGTCGCCAACGCCTATCAGCCGCAACTGCTGAATACTGTGCGGGCCGCTCGCGCCCGTGCAGACATCGTCATCGTCTACTTGCACTGGGGCACCGAGTACAAGACCTGCCCTAACTCCGAGCAGCCGGGACTGGCCGACGCATTGGTGAAGGCCGGGGCCACCGCGGTGGTGGGCACGCACGCGCACGTCCTGCTCGGTGCCGGGTGGCGCAAGGACGGTCACTACGTCGCGTACGGATTGTCGAACTATCTGTGGTGGGAATCCTTCGGCAACGAGCAGGACGACAACGGCATCCTGACGTTGAGCTTCCAGAAGGGGAAAGTGACCTCAGCGCAGTTTGCTGCGGCGCACCTCGACAGCACTGGCGTGCCCGTACCGGCCGTCGGGGCCACCAAGAAACGCATCGACGCCGAGTGGGAACGCGACCGGAAGTGCGCCGGCCTGCTGCCCGCGCCACCGAAGTAGCAGCCGCGCCCGTCAGGCCAGCAAGATCACGTCGAGGCGGCGTGGTCCGTGCACGCCCTCGACCCGGGACAGTTCGATGTCACTGGTGGCGCTCGGCCCGCTGATCCACGTCTGCGGGCGAACGGCATCGAGGACCGCGACCGCGACCGCGTCCGGTACGCCGGCGACGACCTGTTCGACCCGCACCACCACCACGTGGTGATCGGGGACCAAGGTCAGCGCCCGCCGGCCCTGGCCGGGACCGTGGTCGAGGACGATCGTGCCGGTCTCGGCCACGGCGACCATGCAGGTCGTCACCACCGCGCTGGTCGAGTCCAACTGTTCGGCGCGCAACGGCGGATCGTCACGCAGGACGTCGAGACCGGCGGGAAGCCACTCGATCGGGAACCCGTCCGGGACTACGACCGACCCGCTGAGCAGCCCGTCGATCGTCTCCCGGATCGATGCGGTGTCGGTGCGGTGCACGTTCGCCCGATAGTCCTCCAACCGGTCGACCAACCGGTCCACGTCGACAACGCCCGACGCCCCCGCCGTGCGATAGTCGCGCGCCACAGGTTCCAGCGCCGGGCGATCGGCTAGTGCGGTCCTGATTCGGTGCAGGATCTCGTCGCGGGCATTCACCCTCTACCGTCCGAAATCCACCAGTCACGGAAGGTCTGTTGCGGTGGCCGCGGCAAGTCACGTGACCGGGTCCATGCCGACAGCGGCGCCGGCAGTCGCCGGATCACGCCCCGCCGCCGCCCCAGTAGCCGCCCGATCCGCGCCGAGCGCAGCGCCCACCGCCATCGCCAGGGCGAGCGCATGGTCCATGCCGCCGCCACCATCGCCTGTCGCTCCGCGCTGGGCAGTCGATGCGTGGGCGCCTTATCCTCGACCACTCGGGCACGCAGATGCACCAGCATCGAAGGGATGTCGATGGCCACCGGGCAGACGTCGTAGCACGCACCGCACAGGGTCGAGGCGAACGGCAGCGACGGATTGTCCGCCACACCGGTCAACTGCGGGCTGAGCACCGCCCCGATCGGGCCCGGATACACCGACCCGTAGGCGTGGCCACCGACCCGCTCGTACACCGGGCAGACGTTCAAACACGCGGAGCACCGGATGCACCGCAACGCTGAGCGGCCCTGCGGATCGGCCAACGTGGCAGTGCGCCCGTTGTCCAGCAGCACTAGGTGGAAGTCCTGACCTTCGGTGGCACCGGTCCACATCGACGTGTACGGATTCATCCGCTCGCCGGTCGACGAGCGGGGCAGCAACTGCAGGAACACCTCCAGATCGCGCCAGGTCGGCACCAGCTTCTCTATGCCCATCACCGTGATGAGGGTCTGCGGCATCGTCAGGCACATCCGTCCGTTCCCCTCCGACTCGACCACGGCCAGGGTGCCGGTCTCCGCGACCGCGAAGTTGGCTCCGCTGACGGCCACCCGGGCCGAGAGGAACTTGGCGCGCAGGTGCCGCCGCGCGACGGCTGCCAGCTCGGCCGGCACGTCGGTCAGGTCACTCGGCACGTCGGTCCCCAGCCCGGGCAGCTCCCGCAGGAAGATCTCGCGGATCTCGGCCCGTTTGCGGTGGATGGCAGGGACCAGGATGTGGCTCGGGCGGTCGTGCCCGAGCTGGACCATCAGCTCGGCCAGGTCGGTCTCCCAGGCAGCGATGCCGGCCTGCTCCAGCGCCTCGTTGAGGCCGATCTCGACGGTGGCCATCGACTTGACCTTGACCACCTCGTCGGCACCGGTGGCCTGGACGAGTGAGGTGACGATCCGGTTGGCCTCGTGCGCGTCCCGGGCCCAGTGGACCGTGCCGCCCCGGGCGGTGACCTGCTCCTCGAGCTGCACCAGGAGCTCAGGCAGGCGGGCCATCGTCGCAGCCTTGAGGGCCGAGCCGGCATCGCGGAGCTGCTCCCAGTTCGGCACCTTGTCGACCACCCGCGGACGCTTGGCGCGGGTCGTCCCGGTGGCCCGACGGATGTTGGCCCGCAGCTGCGGGTCGCCCAGAGCGCGGCGGGCGGCGTCGGGGAACGGCTCGGTCTCGCGGAGCATGCCCACGCCGCGGGGGGCTCGGACGACGGGCATGCCGAGGTCGACGGCGGTCATGCCAGGGCACCCGTCGAGTCGACGGTCTCGGCGAGGTCGGTGGCGATCATGCAGGAGCACCCGTCGAGGCGAGGATCTCGGCCAGGTGGA
>JBPCMU010000072.1:0-33736 GCA_051001975.1 Jatrophihabitans sp. | reverse complement strand
GTACGGCGACTTCCACGCCCTGTTCGATGCTGCGGACGGCCCGACAACGTGAGCATTCCGCGCCGGCGCCGAGTGATCCGGCGTCGGCGCGGGTAGTAAAACTGCTGCGTATCGTGGCGGTTATGGGTTCTGGGCAGGCGCTCGACGCTGTCCTCAGTGCACTACGCTGCTCGAGCTGTGCCGGCTCGGTGCAGTCGGACGGTATGCGGGTGCACTGCCCTGATGGTCACTCGTTCGACATCGCCCGACAGGGGTACGTGAACCTGACGGCCGGCGGCACCCAAGCGCGGACCGGCGACACCGCAGCGATGGTGGCGGCGCGAGAGCGGTTCCTCGCTACCGGGCACTACCGTGCACTCGCCGATCGCCTGGCCCGGGTCAGCCTCCACCACGACCAGGGCGCACCGGGGCTCGTCCTCGACCTGGCCGGCGGCACCGGCTACTACCTCCGCGCCGTGCTGGCCGCGCTGCCGCAACGATTCGGCGCCTGCCTCGATCTGTCCGCTCCGGCGTTGCGGCGGGCCGCCCGATCGCATCCGCGTGCCGCCGCGATCGGTGCCGACGTGTGGGGCCGGTTGCCGCTCGGGGACGGCGTGGCCAGTACGGTGCTGAACGTCTTCGGTCCACGTAATGCCGACGAGATCGAGCGGGTGCTGGCGCCCACCGGCACGCTGGTGGTCGTGACGCCCGAGCCAAATCATCTACAGGAGCTCATCGAACCACTCGGGATGCTCACCGTTGATCCACAGAAGGCGAGCCGGCTGGACGAGACCTTCCGGCATTTCAGCCGACTCGGGAGCGAAGTGGTGACCGGGCAGCTGAGACTGTCGCACCCCGAAGTCGAGGCACTGGTAGGCATGGGCCCGAGCGCGGCGCATGCGACCGCAGATGACCAGGCCGACCGCATCCGACGGTTGCCCGAGCCGGTTTCGGTCACCGTCGCGATACGAATAAGCACTTACACCGCAGCATCTACGGAGAGGCGCGACAGCTGATGAGTCGAGTTGTAGTGATCGGCGCGACCGGGCACATCGGCACCTATCTCGTGCCGCGCTTGGTCCGCGCCGGACACGATGTGGTGGCATTCAGCCGGGGCACCCGCGAGGCTTATCACCCGGCGCCGGAGTGGCAACGCGTCGAGCGCGTCACGGTCGACCGGAGCGCCGAGGAGGCGGCCGGCACATTCGGTGCCCGGGTCGCCGCGCTCGCCCCGGACGTCGTCGTCGACCTGATCTGCTTTACCCCGCAGTCCGCGCAGCATCTGCTCGACGCTCTTCGGCCGACCCGTCCGCTGCTGCTGCACTGCGGCACGATCTGGGTGCACGGCCCGGCGCTGCGGGTGCCGGTGACCGAGGACGAGGCGCGTACCCCGTTCGGCGAGTACGGCACCGGGAAGGCAGCAATCGAGGCGATGCTGCTTCGCGAGACGGTCGCCGGCGGGGTGCCAAGCGTGGTGTTGCATCCCGGCCACATCAGCGGGCCGGGCTGGCCGGTCATCACACCGGCGGGCAACCTCGACCCGGACGTGTGGGCCAGGCTCGCCGCCGGCAAGCAGATCGCCCTGCCGGACAACGGATTCGCCGTGCTGCACCACGTGCACGCCGACGACGTGGCGCAAGCGTTCGAACGCGCCCTGAGTCGTCCGACCGCGATCGGAGCGAGCTTCCACGTCGTCGCCGAACAGTCCATGACGATGCGTGGCCTGGCCACCGGGGTTGCCGGCTGGTTCGGCCGCGAGCCGAATCTCGACTTCGTCGAGTGGGCCGAGTACGAGCGCCGGGTCGGCAGCTCGCATGCCGCCACGTCGCGCGATCACGCCGCGCGCAGCATCACCGCCAGCATCGCCCGCGCTCAGGACGTGCTCGGCTATGTGCCGCGCTACACGTCACTCGAGGCGCTGCGGGAAGCGGTGCAGTGGCTCGCGTCAAACGGCCAGGTCGACCTCGGCGAGTCGGATCTCGCGGCGGTCACCACTCCCAGCTGATGCCGTAGGAGCCTGGCCGCGGAGTGGGTACCGCCATGTGCACGGTGTGCCACCGGTCGATGGGCAGCTGGCGAGCGTTCCGCGGCGCGGAGGTCGGCTTCGACAGCGATACCTGGTGACAGCGGCGCGGCACGGCTGCGCCGTCGAACTGCACCTGCAGCACATAGCTCACCCCGGGGTGCGCGAAGCCTGCTAGCACCGTGCAATTGGGTGTCGCGCCAGATTGGTCCACGCGGTAGGCGTCGGCGAAGTCGACCCGGAACCGGAACAGGTGGGTCTCGCCACGCCTCAACGGGCGATCGAACGACAGCTCCACAACGCGGACGTTGTGCGCAGGGAAGGTGAGGTCCCTGCTGATCGCGCAGCCCTGGAGGTCGGTCAGCAGTACCTCGTCCAGTAAGAGGGTGGGATCGGGTGGCTCGAGAAATGTGAGTTCGCCGCTGACCCCGTCCCGCCGCGCGACGCTGACCTGTTCGATGGAGCGTGACTGGATCTGGCGATCGGCGCCGACCCGCACCACCTCGGAAAGCGTCAAGATTGACGACGCCGCCCGGGCCATGTCGACCAGATTGTCCAACGACTCGTCGGCGTCACCATCCGGACCGAACCACGATGCCACCGTGGACAGCGTCGATTCGTCGGGGAGGTGCCATTCGGAGAGGAGGTGCTCGCGCTCGCTTGTGGTCATCCCGACCGCCGCCGCGATTCGCTCCAACGAGGTGCGCCGCGGCGCGGCGATCCGGCCGGTCTCCAGGCCCCGGATGGTCCGCACGTGCAACCCGGCACGTTCGGCGAGCTGTTCCTGGGTCAGCCGGGCAGCCGCGCGCAAAGAGCGCAGCGCGGCCGCAGCAGTTCGGTCACCACCCACGCTAGGAACGCTAGCAACGTCACATCAGAGCGGCGAGAGTCCGACGATTACCTGCGCAATTGCCTGTCGCCGGGCCAGCGTTCGGCAATACGCTCGAAGGTTGCAGCCCTGCTGTAACAACACGGTCGGCTGCCTAGCTCATCGGCGCACCGCGCCGTTCACAGCCTCGCGAGGAGTCCTGGATGAAGTACGCCCGCCAACCGAGCGCGGTCGCCGCGTTCGCCGCACTGCCAATCGTTCTGGCGCTGGCCCTGACCGGGTGCAGCAGCTCGTCCTCCGGCGGGGGCAAGACGTCCAGCTCGTCTTCGTCTTCATCGGCGTCATCCCCGAGCAGTTCGAGCCAGAGCAACACCCAGTCCTCGAGCAGTTCATCCGACTCGACGGGTTCCGCGAAACTGGCGTCGCTCACCGTGCAGGCCGCGGATCTGCCCACCACGTGGAAGCCCACGCCGTACCAGCCGGACCCCAATGACGCCAAGGTGCAGGCAGCTCTGCTCGCCTGTGCCGGCGCCAAGAACACCGCGCCGGACGCGACCGGTGCGGCGCACTCGCCCGACTACAACCTCGGCGACGCGTCCATCTCATCGGACGCGTCGAGTTACCGCAGCAAAGCAGATGTGGACGCCGACAAGGCGCTGCTGGCCAACCCAACGATCGACAGCTGTTACGAGAAGCTGCTGCGCAGCGAGTTGGGCAAGTCCTTCCCCGCCGGGACCACCATCAAGGGAGTCGATGTGAAGATCGCCCCCGGTTCCGGCGGTGGCCCGGCCAACGTGGTCGGCAACGGCGTGGCCACCGTGAAGGTTGCCGCCAACGGCAAGAGCGTCACGGTGTACGTCAACGTCGCCTTCATCACCGGCTCGCTGACCGAGTTGGAGGTCGACTTCGATAACGTCGGTGCGCCGGTACCCGCGGCGACGCGGGCCGCTGTGATCAAGGCGGTGGCCGGCCGCGCCAACGGCTGAGCCCGCGGCTACTTCCAGCGGAAGTGCACGAACACCCGCCCGAAGTTGTCCGAATCCTTCTCGACGCGGTGATACAGCGCCTTGATCTCCTTCTGGTCGAGGAACCTCAGCACCCGCTTCTTGAGCTGGCCGGAGCCCTTGCCCGGAATGATCTCGACGAGTTTGGCGTGCTTGGCGACGGCCTCGTCGATGATGCCCCGCAGCGCTCGGTCGATGTCACCGCTGCTGTTGTAGATGTCATGCAGGTCCAGCTTCAGCTTCACCTGGCCTCCTCGGGTACCGCAGGCCAGCCACGCTAGCCGCCCGTGCCGTGCGCGAAGGGATCTCTCGCGGGGAGAAGCGCGTTCGCCTGTGCGGACGCTCGGCTGAGCGCCCGCACCGGCACGGGCTCAACGACAGGTCTGGAACGTCCTGTCGTTGAGGTTGATATTGAACTTCACGCCATTGAAGTTGTTCGCGTTGTCCGTGCTGCAGAACTTCGACGTGGCCAGCGAGTACTCGGCCTGGAACACCGGTTTGCCCGCTGCGACGTACTGGTCGAGTCCATAGCTTCCGTTCTGCGCCGTGGTGCATTCCTTGTACTGGTTGCACTGCTCATTCAGTGCGCCGTCGAAGTACGGCAGCAGTGTCGGGATCTGTTCATTGTCGTTCTTCTGAAGCACGCTCATGCCGCGACTGTGCGAGTCATTGGCGAGAGTCGCGTCGTAGAAGGCCTGATCGGCCGCAGTGATCGAGAAGCCGGTGCTGTTCGAGTAGCCGTCGACGTTGTCCAACTCCACCATGTCGAAGTCCTTGTGTTTACACATGTCCAGCCGGGCGTCCATCACCGTGCGCAGCGGGCTGTTCGCCTTCTGGATGTCGCGCACATCCAGCCATTTCTCGCCGGGCCAGCCGTTGTTCTTGCCGCGGATGGCAGTCGGGAACTGTGCCGCGTCCGGTCGCCAGTTCTCCCAAGTTCCCGCGGAGAGGTAGCAGACCGCTTTGATACCCGCGGCATGCAGAGCCGCGACGTCCGATGCCGAGGCATCGAAGCCGTCGACGTCGTACATCGCGACGTTCCGGTACGGCGCTGCCGGCACCGCCGACAGCACCCAGTTCCAGCTGGTGTTCAGCGCCGGGTGCCAACAGGTGGTGCACGTCACGGGCGTCGGGAGGGTTGGTGCGGCCGACGCCGGCGTGCCGATCGCCAGCGCTGCCAGCACTGCCGCCACAACGATCATCGACAGCCGGCGGGATGTGCGCGGTCGTCTGTGTGGGGCACGCGTTTGTGGGTCAGGGGTTTGTGGAGCAGGCGTCTGTGGGGCAGGGGACATCGATGACCTCCATCGATAGGCGAGGCTGTTCATCACTCGCGGACCGGGCCCCTCGGCCAGCCGCGTGGCTCGACGGGCCGCCAACAGCGGCGACGCACCGGCCAGCACTCGCAACTTAGATGCTTACCACCTGTATCGCCTGTAGTCGAGAATCACCGGCAAGACGCTGCGGACCTACCGCATCGGTTCACGACGACAGCACTACCGATCGGGTCAGATGCCGCGGTCGATCCGGGTCGAGCCCGAGGCGGCGCGCACGACTGACCGCCAGCAGTTGGACCCGGACGAGGTCGGCGACGGGGTCGAGGTCGTCGCACACCACGGTGGCGCCGGTGGCGAGCACGTCATCCAGCAGGCCAGCAACCGGCGCGCCGAACACCCACACGACTCTGCCTGGCTGCGCGATCGCGATCGGGCCGTGCCGGTATTCCATCTGCGGGTAGGACTCGGTCCAGGCCTGAGCTGCCTCCCGCATCTTCAACGCTGCCTCGCGGGCGACGCCGTGCGCCCAGCCTTGGCCGAGGAAGGTGTACTGGTCGGCGTCGTCGTGTTGAGGTCCGGTGTCCAGGAGCGTGGCGGTCTGGTCGATGACGTGCTGCACAGGTTCGCCGAGGCTGGCACGCAGCAACATCAGTGCGGTGGTGGCGAACACCGTCTGCACGACCGACTTCTCGTCGGCGAAGTCGAGTACGATGGCCGCATCCGCTGCAGCCATCACCGGGGTCTGCCGATCGGCCGTGATGGCGGTGACGGGGCAACTGGCCGAGCCGATCGACTGCAGCACTTCGGTCGTCGTCCCCGAGCGGGTGATAGCCACCACCCGCTCGTAGCGCCGGTCGGCCGGCACTTGGCTCGCGGGGAAGAAGTCGGTCTCGCCCTGCCCTGCTTCTTCGCGCAACTGGGCGTATGCCTCAGCCATGAACCACGACGTGCCACAGCCGACGACGGCGACGCGCTCCCCCGGCCGGGGGAGCGCGTCGGTCAGCGACGGCAGCAGGTCCAACGCCCGCGTCCACGCTGCCGGTTGCGAGCGGATCTCTTCAGCCACGTGTGTCAATGCGGTAGTCATAGTGTTCCTTGATCGTCGATGAGTTGGGCCAGAGTGGGTTGTCCAGCAGTACCGCCGACGCCTTGGGTGGCCAGGGCACCGGCTCGCACCGCGCGGCGCAGGCAATCGATGAGCGAGAGGTCCCGGAGGCGGGAGTCGAGGAACGCCGCGTCGAAGGTGTCGCCCGCGCCGGTGGTGTCAACCGGGTCGAGCGTGGGCGCGCGCTGACGTAGCACCGTTCCGTCCGGTTGCACCGAGATCGCGCCAGCCGCTCCGTCCTTCAGTACGACGGTGGGTCCGCGCCCGGCGAGGTGCTGCGCGGCGTCAACGGCATCGTGGGTCGGGTGGCCGGCGGCTGCGGCGAGGGCCAGGACTTCGACGCGGTTGGGCAGCAGAAAGTCCAGCAGGGGAAGCAGGTGGTCGACGCCCGCCCATTGCTGCGCCGGATCGTAGTTGGTGTCCAGAGACGTACTCGCGCCCCGGCGACGCACATCGGCGAGCACCGATCCGATCCAGCCCGCCAGTGCGGGCTGGAGGAACAGCGACGAGACGTGCACATGTCGTAGACCGGCCGCCTCCTTCACTGCCGCGCAAACCTCGGCCTCGGTCAATGTCGGGATGGCGCCGGGCAACGTCAGGATGCCGCGGTCCACGCCGGCGCCGAGTACGACGCTGATTCCGGTGGGCACCAATGTGCGGCGGTACACCCAATCGGTTCGTACCGATGCCGTCGCCAATAATTCGACCATCAGGTCGCCGAACAGATCCTGCCCGACTGCTGCGACGAGCCCGGTCGATCGACCCAGCCGGGCCAGCCCGTGCGCGGTGATTGCGGCCGAGCCACCGAGCAATGTCCGGGCGTCGTCGAGGAGTTGCTCGACCTGGCCGAACCGGGGCACGACGTCGCCACGCAGCAGCAGATCGGGATTGGCATCACCGACCACCAGAACCTCGGGCACGGCCACATCCTGCCGCGCCTGCCTGGCTAATGTCCAGAATCAAGCACTTTCACTGCGCGATCTTGCTCGACTGGCTCGATTCGTGCCATTCTCGGCCGGTGACGACCATCTGCTTTGTGGGCGCCGGGTCGGCGGAGTTCACCCGCCAGTTGCTCCGCGATCTGCTCAGCTATCCGGATCTCGGCCCACTCACGCTGGTGATGCACGACATCGATCAGCGCCGCCTCGATCTGGCCGAGGGGCTGGCCCGGTTGACCGTCCAGAAGCACGGCCGGCCTGCCGCCGTCCGGGCCGAGCATGACCGGCGGGCTGCGCTGGGCGGCGCCGACTTCGTCATCAACACCGTCAACGTGGGCGGTCACCAGGCGACCCTGACCGACTTCGACGTGCCAGAACGATTCGGAGTGCGGCAGACGATCGCCGACACGCTCGGGGTCGGCGGGGTGTTCCGCGGGTTGCGCACCTTCGTTGTGCTCGACGACCTCGCCGCCGACATGCGTGACGTGTGTCCGGACGCGTGGTTGTTGAACTATACGAATCCGATGGCGATGAACATCGGCTACCTCAGCACCGCCTTTCCCGATCTCAAGGTGCTCGGGCTTTGCCACTCGGTCTTCTGGACTGCGGTGGATCTGAGCAAATTGGTCGGCGTGCCGTTCGACGAGGTCACCTTCCACAGCGCCGGGGTCAACCACCAGGCGT
Organism: Jatrophihabitans sp.; assembly: GCA_051001975.1. Classification (GTDB taxonomy): domain Bacteria; phylum Actinomycetota; class Actinomycetes; order Mycobacteriales; family Jatrophihabitantaceae; genus DATAEG01. The sequence goes on along the minus strand of JBPCMU010000072.1, from coordinate 25,897 downwards.
GGATGCTGCGCTGGGAACACGACGGCGAGAGCCTCTACCCGAGACTCGACGAGCTGATCGCGACGGACGAGCAGTTGCGTCGGCGGGTGCGCGTCGACATGTATCGCCGGCTGGGCTACTACCCGACCGAGACCAGCGAACACTCGTCGGAGTACGTGCCGTGGTATCTGCACGACGACGCGGAAATCGAGCGGCTGCGAATCCCGATCCGCGACTACGTGCAGATCAGTGCGGGCAACGTTGCCGAGATCGATGCGCTCGTGGCCGACGTCGCTGCCGGCCGCTACACCGAGCCCAGCGAGGAGGCCGCCGAGTACGCGCCGCAGGTGATCCACAGCCTCGTCACGGGCACGCCGCGCACGATCCAGGCCAATGTCCGCAACACCGGCCTGATCGATAACCTCCCTGAGGGCGCACCGGTCGAAGTACCCTACGAGCTAGGCGATTTTGGCTCTCGCCCGATCGCAGTCGGTGCGTTACCGGCGCAGTGTGCCGCGCTGAATCGGCAGTTCCTGGCGGTCGCTGATCTCACCGTGCGGGCCGCCATCGAGGGTCGGCCGGAACTCGTCCGGCAGGCGTTGATGGTGGATCCCAACACCTGCGCAACACTCACGCTTCCGCGGATCTGGGAGCTGGCCGATGCGATGGTCGAAGCACACGGCCACCTGCTTCCGAAAGCCCTGCGCGGCCGCCTCCCGCTGACCTGAGCCGCGGCTACTTCACGTCAACGACGTATACGGCCGGCCCGGACTTCTCCAAATCCGCCACATCCTTCGGATCGGCGTGCGAATCGGTGACGATGGCGGCGACCGCGTTGAGTTCGCTGATCTTGGCGAAACCGCGCCGGCCGATCTTGCTCGAGTCGGCGACCACGATGACATGGGCCGCAGCACGGATGAGCGCCTTGTTCGTGTTGGCCTCCACTTCGTGATGCGTAGTAAGGCCCGCACCGACGCTCATCCCGTCGACGCCGATGATCGCAACGTCCAGATTGAGGTTCGCCAAGGTCAACTCGGCCAGCGGGCCGACCAGCTCGTAGGACTCGCTGCGCGCGCTTCCGCCGCAGACCACCAACTCGATGTTCGTGCGGACGGCCAACTCTGACGCGATGTTCAGAGCATTGGTGACAACCCGCAGACCTTGCTTGCCGGCCAGCACCCGACCCACTTCGGTGGTCGTCGATCCGCCGTTCAGACCTACTGATGTCGCGTCGGTGGGCATCAACTGCACAGCGCGCTGCGCGATCGCCCGCTTGGCGTCGTAGTGCTGGCCGCCGCGGTATCGCATAGGCAGCTCGTAGAGCACGCCGGAGGCCACCGCCCCGCCGTGCGTGCGGGTCAGTAGCTGCTGTTTTTCCAGCAGGTGCAGGTCGCGGCGGACCGAGGCCTCGGACACCAGCAGTTCGGTCGCGAGATCGCTGACTCCGACCGAGCCGTGCTCGTTCAGTCGCTCCAGGATCGTGCCCAACCTGTGTTCTTGACGCATGATCGGCACCATACGCGCACTCTGGTGTTCATTTCGAGCATCTGGTATCGGCCCCGAAAACCCGGAAAATCAGCCCGGCTACCTGCGCAAGTATTGGACCTGGTGCCAAAAGGCTCGGCGCGAAAGCCTTGACCGGGCTTTTCTATCCGTGCAAAGCTGCGCATCGAAAACGATCGAATGTGCATGACTGGCTGACGCGGCACCCCGGTCCCGGCCAGGACGTACCGAGGAGCGCACATGACACCCACCCGTAGACGCGTCGCCGCGCTGGCTGCGCTGATCCTGGTCGGATCGGCGCTGACTGCCTGCGGCAAGAGCAACGGTTCGAGTTCGGGCAGCACCACTATCACGGTGTCCCACGGATACACCGATGCCGAGGCGACCGAGTTGACGAAGCAGGCCGCGCAGTGGAACTCCGAACACCCGAAGGAAAAGGTGAAGCTGCAGTTCAACGGCGGCAACGACAACGCGCTGCAGAAGACGGTTGCCGGTTTCACTGCCGGCAACTACCCGGACGTGGCATACGAGTACGGCTCCTCGGCCGCGCAGTTGGCTCGCCAGCCCAAGCTGCAGGACCTGACCAACAAAGTGAAGTCCTCGGACATGAACTGGGAGGACTTCTTCCCGTCCGAGCGGCAGGCCGCCACTGTCAAGGGCAAGGTCGTCGGGATTCCGGCGCTGGTCGACAATCTCAGCCTTGTCTACAACAAGAAGCTGTTCACGGCGGCCGGCATCCCGACTCCCACCAACGACTGGAGTTGGCAGGACTTCCGCACCGCAGCGGCCAAGCTGACCAACGCGAGCACCAAGAACTACGGCTGGGCGTATGCGAATGACGGCAGCGAGGACACCGTGTGGCGGTTCCTGGCGATGTTGTGGCAAGCCGGCGGCGACCTGCTGAACTCCGACAACAGCCAACCGGCGTTCGACTCTGCGGCCGGCTTGGCTGCATTGCAGCAGCTGAAGGACATGGCCGTCACCGATAAGTCCGTATACCTCGACTCGGGCAACCAGAACTATCAGAACCTCTTCAACAGCGGAAAGATTGCGATGCTGTGGACCGGCCCGTGGGACCTGTCGAGCATCAACCCCGACATCGACTACGGCGTGAGCTACCTGCCGGGCTACAACGGCAATCACGAGACGATCTCCGGTCCGGACCTCTACATGATGTTCGACCACTCCGCGAAACGCGGTGATGCCGCACTGAAGTTCGTCACATGGCTGACTTCGGCCAAGGTGCACCTCGAGTTCGCCATCGCCACCGGCGACCTTCCAGTCCGGGTGTCGGAGACGAAACTGCCGGACTACTCGAAATTCTTGGCGAAGTATCCGTCGGAGAAGGTGTTCGTCGGCAACCTGGACAACGTCAAGCACGTCCGGCCGAACCTGCCGGCCTACGGCCAGATCTCCACTGCAATCGGTCAGATGGTGCAGAGCGTGCTGCTCGGCCACGATGACCCGCAGAAGGCACTCGACAACGCAAAGGCCCAGGTCACCAGTGCGCTCGCCGGCGGGCAATGAGCGTCGAGACCCGGACAGAAGCGGCGCACCGCACCCGATCGCTGGCCTCTCGGCGAATACTTCCGGCCCGGACACAGCGGCGGCCGCGCAATCGGCGCCAGCGCGGCGATGCGCTGGCCGGCTGGCTGATGGTCAGCCCGAGCGTGCTATTGATCGGCGTGTTCGGGCTGGTGCCGGTGGTCTGGTCGTTCGTGCTGTCGTTCCAGCGCAACGACCTGCAGACACCAGCGCAGTGGGTGGGCCTGCGTAACTACCGTGCGCTGTCGCACGATCAGGTATTCAAGGACTCGGTCCGCCACACGGTCGTCTACACCGCGCTGTTCGTCCCGATCACCCTCGTGCTCGCACTGCTCGCCGCCGCGGCACTCAACCGCCGCATCCGCGGCATCTCGATCTACCGGCTCGCCGTGTTCATTCCGGTCGTCACCTCGACGGTGGCGACCGGTGTCATCTTCACCTGGCTGCTGGATCCCGAGTTCGGCGTTGTCAACGCGGTACTGAACAAGGTCGGCATTCACTCGCTGGGATTCTTCAACTCCCCGAACCAGGCGCTGTTCGCGGTGGTGGGAATGACGGTATGGGGTTGGGTCGGCTTCGGTGCCCTGATTTTCCTGGCCGGGCTGCAGTCCATCCCGGCCGATCTGCTGGAGGCCGCGCAGATCGACGGATGCACTCCGAGTGGCGCGTTCTGGCGTATCCAGGTTCCGTTGCTGCGACCGGTCTCCGCCTTCCTGCTCGTCTGGTTGACGATCAACTCGCTGCAGCTCTTCGATGAGGTGTACGTGACGACGAAGGGAGGACCGCTGCACTCGACGACCGTCGTCGTCTATTACCTGTATCAGCAGGCTTTCCAGTACTTCGCCGGCGGTTACGCTGCGGCCATCGCCTGCGTGTTGTTCGTGGTGATCGCGGTCGTCACAGCGATCCAGTTGCGGCTCACCCGCGACGCGACGGATAGCGCTGCCCGGTGACTGTCGTCTCGGCGCCACCGCGCATCCGTCGCAGGCGCCGGCCGTCTGGCTGGCACCTGGTGCTCATACCCGTAACGTTGCTGATGACCGCGCCCTTGATCTGGATGTTGCTGACCAGCCTGTCCACGCTGCAGGAGACGCGCCGATTCCCGCCGGGCCTTCCGTCCAGCCTGCACTGGAGCAACTTCACCGAGGCGTGGACCCAGTCGCCGTTCCTGCACTGGCTGGTGAACAGCGCGATCGTGTCGACGACCTGCGTGATGAGCAATGTGGTGCTGTGCAGCTTCGCCGGTTACGCCTTCGCTCGGGTGCGGTTCCCGGGCAGTCGGCTGGCCTTCGTGGGCATCCTTGCCACCTTGATGGTGCCTTTCCAGGTGGTGATGATCCCGACGCTGCTGATCGTCAAGCACCTGGGCATCGTCGACACGCTGCCCGCACTGATCGTGCCGAACCTGGTCACACCGTTCGGCATCTATCTGTTACGGCAGTTCTTCCTCACCCTGCCGGTCGAACTCGAGGAGGCGGCGCTGATCGACGGTGCCGGCCGATTCCGGCTGCTCACCCGGATCCTGCTGCCGCTGATGGGCCCGCCGCTGAGCACCGTCGCGGTGCTGACCTTCCTATCAGTGTGGAACGACTTCCTCTGGCCGCTCGTGGTGACGTCGTCGCCGCAGACGATGACGGTGCAGCTCGGTCTGGCCACCTTCCAGAGCGCGCACTTCACGAACTGGCCGGTGTTGATGGCCGGTACCTTGATGAGCCAGCTGCCGGTACTGATCCTGTTCCTGGTCGGGCAGCGGTTCTTCGTCGGCTCCATCGCTACGACGGGAATCAAATGAAGCGAACCGTTGCCCTTGCCTGCTCGACCGCACTGCTCGCCGGCGGGCTCATCGCACCCGCCGCCGCCACCGCTGCGCCGCCGTCGGTGATCGTCGTCGCACCCGGCGGAAATGACCACGCGGCCGGCACCGTCGCGGCACCACTGCGCACCGTCAACGTCGCGATCGGTCGGCTGTCGCGCGGCGGCACGGTGGAGTTACGGTCCGGTCGCTATCACCAGCGGGTGCTGCTCGACGGCGCCCACAACATCACCGTGCAGCCGTATCGCCGCGAGCACGCGGTACTCGACGGGGCCGGGCTCACTCCGCCTACGGACCTGACCGCGCTGGTGACGATCGTCAACAGCAGCGCGATCACCGTGGAGGGGCTGGAGATCACGGGGTATCGCAGCAGCACCCTGGGTGCTGTGCCGGCCGGCATCTATGTACACGGCGGTGACCACGGCATCACCATCGACGGCAACCACGTCCACGATCTCGGCAATCACAACCGAACGCTCGGCAGCTTCGACATCAACGCCCACGGGATCGCGGTGTACGGGGACGACCCACAGCATCCGGTCACCGGCCTCCGCATTCGAGGAAACACCGTCGACCATCTGACCCTTGGCGCCAGCGAGACGGTCGTCGTCAACGGCAACGTCGACGGCTGGGCGATCACCGGAAACGACATCCACGACAACAACAACATCGGTATCGACGCGATCGGGTATGAAGAGACGCTGCCGGCCAAATTCCGCTACACCCAGCTGAACCGGGCCCGCAACGGCGTCATTTCCGGTAATCACGTCGCCCGAATCCGGTCGCAAGGCAACCCGGCGTATTACGAGGACGGCGGCTACTGCAATTGCGCCGACGGGATCTACGTGGACGGCGGTACCCGCATCGTGGTCGGCAACAACACCGTCACCGACAACGACATCGGTGTCGAGGTGGCGGCGGAGAACGCTCGTGGCTCGGCAGATCATGTGCTGGTCGCCGGCAACCACATCACCGGCAGCCTCTATGTCGGCATCGCCACCGGCGGGTACTGCGACGGGGGCGACGAGTGTGGTGGTGATCCCACCGGTGCGTCCTTCGACAACGCGTTCGTCGGGAACACCCTGTGCGGCAACAACCGTCTCGACGACGGCTCACCGGAGCTGCTGGTGCAGTACTACGCGCACGACAACCTGTTCGCCGGCAACTCCATCACCGCGACGAACACCGGGCACGTCGTCTACGGAACGGTGCCGAACTCAGACTCCGACGGTCGTTCGAGCGGCAACGTCAGCGACGCCAACACCTTCAGGGCGGAGCCGGGTTCTGCCGCCCTGGCCGAGTTCGGCTGGCACGGCAAGACCTACACCGGGTTCGCCTCCTATCGGCAGCACACCGGTCAGGATCGGCACAGCACCTTTCGCGGTTGACGACCTGCGCCCGGACAGCCGGCGCGGCGCCGGTCGGCTATCTGGCACCATCGATGTAGTGACCGATGGGGCGGTGGGATTCCGATCCGAGCGCGGTCCCATCCTCATCGCGTTGATGCTCGGCACGGCGCTGGTGGCACTGGATTCGACGATCATTGCCACCGCAGTGCCCTCCGTGGTCAAGGAGATCGGCGGATTCTCAGAATTTCCCTGGCTGTTCTCGGTCTACCTGTTGGCCCAAGCGGTGACGGTGCCCGTCTACGGCAAGCTGGCCGATCTGTTCGGGCGCAAACCGTTGATGTTGTTCGGCATCGGGCTGTTCCTGCTCGGCTCGATCATGTGCGGGGTGGCCTGGTCGATGCCGGTGCTGATCGCGTTCCGGGCCGTGCAGGGCCTGGGCGCCGGTGCGGTGCAGCCGATGAGCATGACGATCGTCGGTGACCTGTACTCACTGCAGGAGCGCGCCAGAGTGCAGGGGTATCTGGCCAGCGTCTGGGGCATCTCGGCCGTGGTCGGTCCAACCCTCGGCGGGGTGTTCTCCGAGTACGTGTCGTGGCGGTGGATCTTTTTCGTGAACGTGCCGCTCTGCCTGCTCGCCGCGGCAATGCTGATGCGCAACTTCGCCGAGCGGGTCGAGCGGGGCCATCCGCGCATCGACTACCTCGGCGCTGCATTGTTGACCAGTGGGTGCACCCTGCTGATTCTGGGCGTGCTCGAAGGTGGTCAGTCGTGGGCCTGGGGGTCGGCGCCGGGGGTGGCGATTCTGGCGCTGGGCGGGGTGCTCATCATCGCGTTCGTGATGGTGGAGAGGCGGGTCGCCGAGCCGATTCTGCCGCTGTGGGTGTTCAGCCGCCGACTGTTGTTGACCAGCAGCCTGGCCTCGCTCGGCGTCGGCGGAGTGGTGCTCGGACTGTCCTCCTACATCCCGACCTACGTGCAGGACGTGATCGGCACCGGCCCGGTGGTCGCCGGGTTCGCGTTGGCAACGCTCACCGTCGGGTGGCCGATCTCCGGTTCGCAGGCGGGCCGGCTGTATCTGCGGATCGGGTTCCGAAGCTGCGCTCTGATCGGCTCGGCGTTGGCGGTACTCGGATGCGCTCTGCTCATCCTGCTGAGCGGTTCGTCGAGCGTCCTGCAAGTCGCCGGCACGTGTTTCGTGGTCGGACTCGGCCTCGGGCTCGTCGCGGCCCCGACGCTCATCGCCGCGCAGTCCACGGTGGGCTGGAGCGAACGCGGCGTCGTCACCGGCAATAACATGTTCAGCCGATCGATCGGCAGCGCGGTGGGGGTGGCGATCTTCGGCGCCATCGCCAACGCCACGCTCGGCAGTGGCGGTACCAGTTCCGGCGCGCTGTCGGGGTCGGGAGGGAACTCCACCGCGGCGCTGACCACCGCCACCCACCACGTGTTCATCGCGGTAGCGGTACTTGCTCTGGCAATGGCCCTCGCCGTTGCCTGCATGCCGCGCGGGGTCGCTCAGCCCGCCGCCGACCAGCCGTCCACACCAGCGGCGGACGTCCACCCGCAGCCGGCCGAACCACAGCAGACGGCCTGATGGTGCCTCAGCCGGTCCAGGTAGCTTGACGCGCATGGTGACTGTAAAGCGGGCCCGTACAGCGGAACGTCCCGGGCCAACGGTGTTCGTGCTGTTCGGTGCGACCGGCGACCTGGCCAAACGGATGGTGCTCCCGGCGTTTTACACGCTGATGATCGAGGGCCTGTTGCCCAAGGACTGGCTGCTCGTCGGCAACGGCCGTGGCGATGTTGCGCACGAGGACTTCCGCAAGCATGTGCGCGACGTGCTCACCGAGTTCGGGCCGCATCCCGAGGACGGACCGTGGAAGAAGTTCTCCGACCGGCTGCTGTTCGCCGGCGGCGGGTTCGATTCCGATGATCCGGGCAGCCTGCTCGACGTGTTGGCCCACGCGCGCAAGAAGGTCGGCCACCATGCGCAGCTGGTGCACTATTTTGCCGTTCCACCGGTGGCCTTCGTAGACCTGACGAAGGGACTCGGTGCACATGACCTCGCCGCGGGTTCGCGGGTCGTCTACGAGAAGCCGTTCGGTACCTCGCCCAAGGGCTTCCGCGAGCTGGACCGGGTGGTGCACTCGGTGCTCGACGAGAAGCAGGTGTACCGGATCGACCATTTCCTCGGGAAGGAAGCCACCCAGGACCTGCACCTGCTGCGTTTCGCCAACGGGTTGTTCTCGGCGATGTGGAATCGCAAGCACATCGAGTCGGTGCAGATCGACGTCCCGGAGCGGCTTGGCATCACCGATCGTGCAGAGTTCTACGACGCCACCGGCGCGGTGCTCGACATGCTGGTCACCCATCTGTTCCAAGTTGCCGCCGAGGTGGCGATGGAGCCGCCGGTCAGCCTGGCCGCCGACGATCTTCAGGCTTCCCGGGAAAGGGTGATCAAGTCGTTCCGGCCGCTGGATCCGAAGGAGGTCGTGCTCGGCCAGTTCGCCGGCTATCGCGACGTGCCCGGAGTCGCCGCGCGGTCCCGGATGGACACCTTCGTCGCGGCCCGGCTATGGATCGACAACCCGCGGTGGCGAGGCGTCCCGTTCCTACTGCGCACCGGCAAGCGCATGGCGGCTGGCGAGCAACGGGTCAGCATTGTGCTGCGTGACCCGGTCGGCCCGGTGGGTGACCTTCCGCCGGAGTCCAACGTGTTGTCGTTCTCGCTCTCCGGCGCCGGCGAGATCGAACTGTCACTGGTTGTGAAAAAGCCGGGCCCGGACATCGATCTCGACGTCGCCATCACGCGCATCCCGCTGGCCGATCTGCCCAACTCGGATCCGCTGCCTCCGTACACCCGGCTGATCCACGATGTACTGATGGGTGACCGCTCGCTGTTCACCCGGCCGGACGGGCTCGCTGCGGTGTGGAAGGTCGCCGAGCCGCTGTTGGCGAACCGGCCGCGTATCGCGATGTATCCGCAAGGCTCCTGGGGACCGGCGCGAGCGCGCGCACTGGCCGAGCCGGGGCGCTGGTTGCTCGGCCAGTAACGCGTCGCTCAGTCCGAGCTGCCCTGCGCCTCGAGGGAGACCGGCTGCCACTCGCGCCAGGTGTCCAGCCGAGCCTCGTAGTCGGCTGTCGCGATCTCCAGCGGCGCTTCTCCGAAGAAGATTCGCAGCGGCGGCTTGTCGGCGTCGACGATCTTCAGGATCGCCGCGCGCGAGGCAGTCGGGTCGCCAGGCTTGGAACCCCGGCTGGCCCGCCACTGCTGCGCCTTCTCACGCATCGCGTCGTATTCGGGCAGTGGGTGGGCGTGCCGTGCCGACGGACCGGCCCAGTCGGTGGAGAAGCCACCAGGCTCGATGATCGTGACGTGGATGCCGAAGTCGGCCACCTCCTGCGCCAGCGACTGGCTGATGCCTTCCAACGCCCACTTCGACGCGTGGTACATACCGGTGGTCGGGAACGCGCTGATGCCGCCAATCGACGACACCTGGATGATGCGCCCGGACCCCTGCTCACGCAGGAACGGCAACGCGGCCTGGGTGACCCAGAGCGCGCCGAACAGGTTCGTCTCGATCTGGTCGCGCGCGTCCGCCTCGCTGATTTCTTCGACCATGCCGAACTGGCCGTAACCGGCGTTGTTGACGACGACATCGAGCCGACCGAACTTCTCCTGTGCCCGGGCCACGGCGGCGAAAGCGCCTGCCCGGTCGGTCACATCAAGCTGCAATGGCAGCAGGGATTCGGCGAATCGATCCGCCAAGTCGTCCAGGGTCGAGGTGAATCGCGCCGTCGCGGCGACGTTGTCGCCGCGTTCCAAGGCGGCGATGGTCCACTCCCGGCCGAAGCCGCGCGACGCGCCAGTGATGAACCAGGTCTTCGGTGCCACAGATGATCTCCTCAGAATTCTTGCTCAGGACCGGCGCATCGTCGTGCGCAGAGCGCAAGCGCCGTGGTTACAAAGGTATCGATGGTCCGGGTAGGCCCGCCACCTGAGGATCGACGAGTCCGGGCACCCGAGTGATTCCAGCGGCCTCGAGGATCATCCGGCGGAACCAAACGGCGGATGCGGCAGTGACAAGTCGCCTGTCGAGCTACTGCTCGCAGGCGATTCCGTCCTTGTCGCGGTCGCTCTTCTTGTTGGCGTTGTAGAACGAAGTGTTGACGTACGGCTTGTACTTCGCGTGCCCGCCGCCGGGACGCTTGTCCTTCGCGCCCTTCTTGGCGATGCCGCCCTTGTACTTCTTGTGCATCGCGGTGCAGTTCTTATAAACGGGTGCCTTCGCCGTTGCCTGTGCCGGCGCGGCCAAACCCAACAGCAGTACGACCGCAACCGCCGCGGTGGCCAGGGATGAGCGCATGGCGCAGAGTCTGACAGTTGAACGGGCAATCGCCAACTCGCCCGCGGTCCCTACTGCTATCCGTTCCCTGGCTGGGCCGCGCGATGTGCTCGAGTCGACTTCCGAGTGGCGTAGGGGGAGAAGCGTGGGACGAAGACGGCCAGTCCCAGTGCGGCCAGCGGCCCGAGTGCGCCGACGGTGACGATGCCGGCTGCGAGCGTGGCAGCGGTGGCCACGACGGACACGACGACCGGACCGGCCGCGTTGCCGGAGTCACTCAGGATCCGCCAAATGCCGAGGAATCTGGTCCGGCCGTCCAGCGGAGCGACGTCGGCGCCGAGCGTCATCATGATGCCCGAGCCGATGCCGTTGCCGAGACTCATCACCATGGCCACGATCGTCAGCGACACCACGCCGCCGGTCAGGGGCAACGTCATCATCGCGATGCCCAGGACCAGCATCGAGGGCAGGGCCACGGACAGCCGGCCGAGTTTGTCCATCACCTTCCCGGATGGATAGAACAGCGCCATGTCAACGGCACTGGCGATGCCGAAGACGAGGCTGGTGGTAGCCGCGCTCAGCCCCAGATGCTCGGCCCATAAGGGCAAAACGGTCTGCCGGGCGGCACGTACTGCTCCTACCGCGAGCACGGCGAAACCCAGGGTGGCGAACAACCGCCGGTGCTGACCGAGCATCTGCCGTGAGGTGTGCCCACCACGGGTCGCCACTTGCTGATTCTTGCCGACGGCGACATCTGGAATGACGAAGAGGAGCAGCGCGGCAGACGCAGCGGCGACCATCGCCACGACGTAGGCGGCGCGCAACGAGGTGAGACTGATCGCGGCCGCACCGACGAACGGGCCGATGAACAGGCCGATGCGATGCGAGCCGCCCAACGTCGACATCGCCCGAGCACGCAGCCCGATCGGCGCGACATCGGTCAGATAGGCCATCCGGGCGAGGTAGAACGTGGAGTTGGACATCCCGACCACGATCAGTGCGACGCCGAGAACGGGCAGGGCCGGAGCCAGCGCACAGCCGAGCAGCGCGAGGACCGCGACTCCGGCGGCGAGGATCATTGCGCGCCGGTCACCAACCCGGTCGGCGAGCGCGGACGCGGGGACGTCGCCGATGATCTGACCGACGCCCAGCAACGCCAACATGTATCCGGCCGTGCCCGAAGAGGCGCCCAGGTGCAGCCCGGTGAGTGCGATGACCGGCGCGATTGCACCGTTGCCGATCTCGTAGACCAGAGCGGGTAGGAAGACCGACGGTGCAATCGACCGGAGAGTGGGTCCGCCCGCCGATGCCGACGTGGCGGCGGTGGCGCTGGGCAATTCGGCATCCTCTGCGGTAGGTCCCATCGGTGTGCGTGTGGTGGCGTCCATCCAACTCTTTGCGGGCGGGCGTGCGTCCAGCGGGGCACTGCGAAAACGACCATAGTCGGACGGATGCCCTATCCGATTGACTCTCCGGTCAAGGCGCCCTTGCGCTCGGCCAACCTTGCCCGAACCGTTGACAGTCCGTTTACCCCATGGTTACGTAAGCGGTTACTCAGCGTAACCGGTTACGTGGCGTGCAACGGGAGGTGTCCGTGCCCGAGCGATCGACGATCTACGAGGTGGCACGGCGCAGCGGCGTCTCCACCGCCACGGTTTCTCGGGTGATGCGGGAGGGCCGCGGTTTCTCCGAACCCACCCGCAAGCGGGTGCTGGACGTCGCCGGTGAGCTGGGTTGGGTGCCCAACGGCTCGGCACGCGGCCTGGCTGAGCGGCGCGTCGGCATCGTCGGACTGCTGTTCCCCGATCTCGGCAAGGATGCCGATGCGGAAAGCGAGTCGCCACTATTCGTCGATCAGGTGATCCGAGGAGCCGAACGTGCCGCGACTCTCGCCGGCGACGCGGTCCTGATCGCATCGACCCACAGCTTCGAGGGCCCGCAGCTCGCCCGAGCCATCGCCAGCAAGGTCGACGGCCTGGTGGTGGCCGCGCGCAGCCTCTCCGATCGCGATCTGGTCGCGCTTTCGCGCACCGTCCCCGTCGTCGTCATCGCGTCGTTGTCCTCCCGCCGCAAGTTCGACGTGGTCTGTGCGGACAACCGCGGTGGCACCAAGCAACTCGTCGAACACCTCCTGACCGTGCACGGCTACCGCGACATCGCCTTCGTCGGCGGGCCGGCGCAGTCACCGGACTCGGTAGAGCGCTTCGCCGGCTTCTGCGACGCACTACGCGGTGCTGGCCTTGACGTCCCGAGCGTGCCCGACGCGCACGGCGGGTTCACCGAGGCCGGTGGGGAGCGCGCTCTGCACGAGATCCTCGAACGCCGCACTCGTGCGCCGCGGGCGGTCGTCTTCGGCAACGACGAGATGGCGATCGGTGGCCTGGCTGTGCTTCGTGAGCACAAGCTGCGGGTGCCGGCCGACGTCGCTGTCTCCGGATTCGACGACATCGCGTCGTCCCGACACGTCCGCCCGCCGCTGACCACGGTGCGCCAACCCATGCGTCAGATCGGCGAGGAAGCGGTCCGCACGCTGCTCGACCGGCTCCGCGACCCGGACGAGTCGCGTCGTGCTCTGACACTGCCGACCGAACTCGTCATCCGGCGCAGTTGCGGGTGCCGGGGCAGCGGCAGCGGCACGACGACAAGGAGCACGAGGACCACCGCGACGTCGACCAAGACCACGAAATCCCGGGATAGGAAGTCCAACGATACGAGGCCCAGAACTGCGAAGTCCCAAGCTACGAAACCCAGAACAGGGAGAGCCTGATGAGTCCACTTCCCCCCGACGCGGACGTCGAGCGAGATGCCCGAGCCGACTGGGAGCAACGGATCTATCGGCGGCTGACTGACACTGCCGCCGCGGATCCGAGCACCTCGCTGCCGGCGCCGAGCGAGGTCGTGGCTGCATCTCGCAGTGGGTACGTGCTGCTGAGCTGGGCGGCGGTACTCGGCGCGGCGGGCTACCTCATCGAGCGCACCGACGGCACGGGTGAGCCGCACATTGTGGCGCACGGCGGCAGCGATGTTCCGGCAGTACCCGGCTGCGAGTTCGCCGATACCGGCCTGGAGTCGGCCACCACCTATTCCTATCGGGTCGGCGCAGTAGCGGGTGCCGAATTCCCAGCGTGGAACTGGTCGGAATCGGTGACCGGTCGGATCAGCGATGACGCGGCGGAGCCGGTGCACGTGGCAGTCGATGCCTCTTCGGTGACCGGGCAGTTGCAACGGGTCTGGCACATGATCGGCTCCGAACGACTCACCCAGCTGATGTTCGGCCCGGACGAGAACGGTCACGACATCGGAGCGGAGTTCACCGAGGCGCTGCGCCGCGCGCACGACGATCTCGGGGTCACCCACGTCCGTGCGCACGCCATCCTGCACGACGACAACAAGGTCGTGACGCGCAGCGCCGACGGCGTGCTGCAGTACGACTTCAGCACCGTGGACCGCCTCTACGACACGATCCTGGGACTCGGCGTGCGCCCGGTCGTCGAGTTGTCGTTCATGCCGGTGGCGCTGGCCGCTGATCCGACCCAGAGCGTGTTCACCTATCGGGGGCTCATCTCGCCGCCGCAGAACTGGTCGGAGTGGCACGCCGTCGTCGCGGCGCTGGCCGCGCATCTGGTCGAGCGGTACGGCGTCGACGAGGTCGCGCAATGGGGATTCGAGGTGTGGAACGAGCCCAATCTCGAGGTGTTCTGGACCGGCACGCAGGCCGATTACTTCCGGATGTATGCGGAGGCGGCCCGGGCGGTCAAGAGCGTCGACGAGCGACTGCCGGTGGGCGGGCCATCCACCGCGGCGGCGGAGTGGATCGAACCACTGGCTGCCTACGCGGAGGAGAACGATCTGCCGCTGGATTTCGCCACGTCGCACACCTACGGCAACATGCCGCTGGACGCCGAGCCCGCGCTGCAGCGGCACGGCTTCGACAAGACGCCGATCTGGTGGACCGAGTGGGGAGTCGGCTCGACGCACTTCGGACCAATCCATGACGGAGTCATCGGCGGCCCGTTCGTGCTGAGTGGCTTCGCGGCGGTACAGAACCGGATGGACGCGCTCGCCTACTGGGTGATCAGCGACCACTTCGAGGAACTCGGCAGACCGCCGAGGTTGTTCCACAACGGCTTCGGCCTGCTCACCGTCGGCAACCTGCGTAAGCCGCGGTACTGGGCGGTGCATCTTGCCGCTCACCTCGGTGACCAGTTGCTGGCCCGCGAGGTGAGCGGGGACGGCGCCGACGTGCTCGTCCAGACCATCGCATCCCGCCACGACGACGGCACCGTGGACGTCCTTGTCTGGAACGGCACGATCAACGGCCAGCTCACCGGCGGCGACCCGCGCCTGGACCGCCAGATCCGGCTGCGCATCGCCGGGCTGGACGAGGTCGCCCGGACCGCGACGATCGCTCGGGTCGACGCGACTCACTCGAACATTCTGGCCGGCTACCCCGAGGACGTGGACTGGCCGGACGCAGCGCTGTGGGAGCAGCTGCACGCAGCCGATCACCTCGACGAGGAGCAGCTCCAGGACGTCCTCACGACCGACGGCGCCGTTGTCGCCGACTTCGCACTACCCATGCCGGGTATCGCCCGGATCCGTTTGTCCACTGGCACGCACGACGCCGGGAACGATGAGGAGAGTCAACGATGAAACGCCATCTGCGCATCCGAACTGTGCTGGCAGGTGTGGCGATAGCCGCACTGGCCACGACCGGGCTGAGTGCCTGCAAGGGGTCGGCGAACGACACCAAGGGTGGCGGCAGTGCCGACGTGCTCACCATCCAGGGCGATGCCGGAAACCCGACGCTGGTGAAGAACTTCAACCCGTACATCGGGACCCAGCTCGGCGGGACCCGGCTCATCTACGAGCCACTGGAGATCCCCAGCCAGGTCGACGGCAGCTACCAGCCGTTCCTGGCCACCGGGTTCAAGACGCCGGATGCCAGCACGCTGGTCTACTCGATCCGGCAGGGCGTGAAGTGGACCGACGGCAAGGACTTCACGCCGCAGGACGTGGTGTTCTCCTTCAACCTGATCAAGAAGTTCCCGGCGCTTGACATCACCGGAGCCTGGTCATTCATCTCGTCGGTGTCCGCCTCCGGGTCGGACTTCACCGTCAAACTGAAGTCCGCGGATGTGCCGGCGGCGAACACGATCTCGCAGGTCCCGATCGTCCCTGAGCATCTCTGGTCGTCGGTGCAGGATCCGGCCAAGTTCGTAAACGACAAGCCGGTCGGCACCGGACCGTTCATTCTCGACAAGTACGCCGACACCCAGTATCAGCTGAAGAAGAACGACAAGTACTGGCAGGCCGACAAGATCGTTCCCAAGACGGTCGTGTACCCGGCGCAGTCGACGAACGCGAGCACCAACCAGCTGGACGTCAGCGCCGGCAAGTTCGACTGGTCGTACAGCTTCCTTCCTGACGTGAAGAAGACCTATGTCAACAAGGACCCAAAGCACAACATCTACTGGTTCCCGCCGGGTGGCACGATCGGGCTGTACCCGAACCTGACCAAGGCGCCGTACACCGATGCCAACTTCCGCAGGGGTATCTCGCTGTCGCTGAACCGGCAGACCATCGCGCAGAAAGCGGTGAACGGGTACACCGGCCCGGCCAGCCAGTCGGGGCTGATCCTGCCCAACCTGAAGAAGTACCTCGATTCGAGCATTCCCAACGAGGGTGTGGTCGGCCAGGACCTCGCGGCGGCCAAGCAGGCGTTCGCGCAGGCCGGCTACACGACCCAGGGCGGCAAGCTGGTGAAGGACGGCAAGCAGTTCACCATGACGATCGTCGCTCCGGTCAGCTACACCGACTGGGTCGCGGCGGCCAAAGAGGTCGTCCAGGAGTTGTCCGCCGTCGGGATGAAGGTCAACCTCGACCTGCCGCAGGCTCCGGCCTATACGCAGCAGATCCAGAACGGCACCTTCGACGTCGCGTTCGGCGGCTACGGCGGTACCGGTGACGTCTACAAGGACTTCAACAACGCGCTGAACAGCTCCTTCGCGGCGCCGATCAAGACGCCGACGGTGAACAACTTCCAACGGTTCAAGGACCCGGCAGTGGACCAGTCGCTCGCGTCGCTCGCCGCCGCCACCGACCCGTCGGCGCAGATGACCGCGGCGCACAAGCTGGAGCAGACCATGTTCACGCGGGTGCCGGTGATCCTCATGTACTACGGCGGCAGTTGGGGACTGTTCCGGACCAATCACTTCACCGGTTGGCCGTCGGCCTCGGATCCGTACACGTTGCCGACCACCTACAACACCGCCGTCCTCGTGGTGCTCACGCACCTGAAGGCCGCGTGATCGCGGTGGGCACCACAACGGACTACGCGGGAGGCCTGTCGCGATGCGCTATGTAGGGCGCAAGGTCGTGCTGTTCCTCATCACGCTGTGGGCAGCGATCACGCTGAACTTCATCCTGCCCCGGTTGATGCCGGGCTCTCCGGTCGACGCCGCGCTGGCAAAGCTGGCGTCGACCGGGCAACAGATCACGAATTCGCAGCGCAAGGCAATCGAGATCCAGCTCGGATCGCCGCACGGCAACGTGTTTAGTCAGTACTTCCAGTACCTCTACAACATCGCGCACTTCGACTTCGGCCGGTCCTACTCGTTCCCGACCGAAACGGTGTCGCACTCGATCAGCAAGGCGCTGCCGTGGACGCTCGCCCTGGTCGGGGTCACCACGATCGTGGCGTTCGTGATCGGCACGCTGCTCGGCGTGTTCGCCGGCTGGCGGCGCGGGACGAAATCCGATGCCACCGTGACGATCGGGGCGACGTTCTTCGCGGCGTTCCCACCGTTCTGGCTCGGTCTGCTGTTGCTGTACGTGCTGGCATTCAAAATGAACTGGTTCCCGATCAAGGGCGGCTATACGCCCGGCACATCGCCGAACTTCAGCCTGTCGTTTCTCAACGATGCGTTCCAACACAGCGTCATCCCTGCGGTGACGCTGGCAATCACGTCGCTGTCCGGCTGGGTATTCGGGATGCGCAACAACATGATCAACACGCTCGGCGAGGACTATGTGACCTTCGCTGAGGCCAATGGTCTGCGTACCCGCACCGTTGCGCTCCTGTACGCCGCGCGGAACGCGTTGCTGCCGAACGTCACCGCCTTCGGGCTTTCGCTCGGTGCGGTGGTCGGCGGCTCGGTGCTCGTCGAGGGTGTGTTCTCGTATCCCGGGCTGGGCAACCTGCTCTATATCGCCGTCTCCAACCGAGATTTCCCTTTGTTGCAGGCGCTGTTCCTGGTGATCACGGTGAGCATGCTGGTCGCGATCTTCATCGTCGATCTGCTCTATGCCCGCCTCGACCCGAGAGTGCGGGCCTCATGACTCTTTCTTCCGCACGCCTCCGCCCGGGCGCCAGAGGACGGCGGCTCAATGCTGGGTCGGAGTCGCGCTCATGACAATCCTTTCGACGGTTCCGCCTCCTGCGGAGGCGCCCGGCAAGGGCGAGGTCAAGGTTGCGCACGGCAGTTCGCTGCCGGTTCCGGTGCTGTTCTTCGGTCGTGCCCTCGGCACCCTGTGGAACAACGGCAAGGCTCGCATCGGGTTGGTGCTGGTCGGTCTCTTCATCTTGGTGGCCGTCTTCGCGCCGCTGCTGGCACCGCATTCGCCTACCGCGACCACCTTCACGCCTTACCTGAATCCGAACGGCAACAACTGGTTCGGCACGACCGGCAATGGCCAGGATGTGTTCTCACAGATGCTGTACGGCAGCAGGGTGTCGCTGCTGGTCGGGCTGATCGCCGGCTTGTTCGCCACGCTGGTGGCGATCACGGTCGGGCTCATCTCCGGTTACCGGCCCGGGCCGATCGACGAGGTGCTCGGTTTCATCACCAACCTCGCTCTGGTGATTCCCGGCCTGCCGCTGATGATCATCCTGGCTGCCTACGTGCCGAGCCGGTCGGTGTGGACGATCGTGCTGGTCGTCGCTTTCACGAGTTGGGCAACCGGTGCTCGAGTGATCCGAAGCCAGGCCTCGACACTGCGATCGCGCGAGTTCGTCACCTCCGCGGTCTTCTCCGGTGAGCGGCTGTTGCGGGTGGTGTTCCGCGAGATCCTGCCGAACATGACCTCGTTGGTCGCCGGCAGCTTCTTCGGCGCGGCCACCGCAGCAGTGATGGCCGAGGCCAGCCTCGAATTCCTCGGTCTCGGCAATCCGTCCACGGTCAGCTGGGGCACGATCCTCTACTACGCCCAGCAGCAGAACGCCCTGCTGACCGGGCAGTGGGTTCTAGTGCTGGCGCCCGGCCTTGCGATCGCTTTGCTGGCGTTGTCGTTCACCCTCATCAACTTCGGCGTCGACGCGCTGTCCAACCCACGGCTTCGGGAGAAATAGATGGCAGCCCTACTGGAAGCGGAAGGCGTCAACGTCGTCTATGAGCCGAATC
This sequence comes from Jatrophihabitans sp., assembly GCA_051001975.1. Classification (GTDB taxonomy): domain Bacteria; phylum Actinomycetota; class Actinomycetes; order Mycobacteriales; family Jatrophihabitantaceae; genus DATAEG01. The sequence goes on along the minus strand of JBPCMU010000072.1, from coordinate 6,960 downwards.
GTGGGCAGCGGATCTGGTCGGTGCGTGACATCAGCCTGACACTGCAGGAGAGCGAGTTCGTCGGGCTGGTCGGTGAATCGGGCTGCGGCAAGTCGACGCTCGGCTATGCACTGACCCGGATGCTGCGACCGCCCGGCCGATTGGAGGGCGGCAAGATCCTCTTCGACGGGGTCGACATCGCCGGTCTCGACGGCGAGGCGCTGCGCGCGCAGCGGCGTAACGGTTTCGCGCTCGTGCTGCAGAGCGGGATGAACGCATTGAACCCGGTGCGCAGCGTCGCCCATCACTTCGGCGACATCCTGAAGGCGCATGCCCGCGACGGCGAGCAGTTCAACTCCGCCGCGGTGCACAAGCGCGGCGCGGAGCTGCTCGGGAAGGTGAAACTCGAGGACAACGTGCTGGGCCGCTACCCGCACGAGCTCTCCGGCGGCATGCGGCAGCGCGTCTCCATCGCGCTGGCGCTTGCGCTGGAACCGCGACTGATCGTCTTCGACGAGCCGACCACCGCTCTGGATGTGATCGTGCAGCGGGCCGTGATGCAGACGATCAAGGAACTGCAGCGCGAGCAGGGCTTCACCGCGTTGCTCATCAGCCACGACCTCGGCGTCGTGCTGGAGGCCACCGACCGGGTGCTGGTGATGTACGCCGGACGGATCGTCGAGGACCAGCCGTCCGGCGCGCTGCTCAGCGGTAAGCATCATCCGTACACCGAGGCGCTGCTCAACTGCTACGCCGATCCGCGCGCCGAAGTAGTGGAACTGGGGGGTATCCCGGGCTCGCCGCCGGATCTCTCGGTCGACCAGTCCGGCTGCTCGTTCACACCACGGTGCCCGCTGGCCGAGGACGTCTGCCAGTACGTCGACCCGCCGTTGACCGCGCTGGGGCACGGCCAGGTGGCCTGCCACGTCCGGGCACCGTCTGCCATAATCGAGAAGGGAGTAGCCGGTGTCCACTGACCTCGACGCCACTGCGGCCTCCGAGAGCACCGGTCCGGCCACCACCGACGGCGTCCCGCCGCTCGTGGTCGACGGGGTGACCAAGAAGTTCCGGGTGCGGGGCCGTGGCCGCGGCATGCTGACGGCCGTCGACGACGTGTCCTTCACCATCGCGCCCGGTGCAGCGGTCGGCCTGGTGGGTGCGAGCGGAAGCGGCAAGACCACCATCGCGCAGATGATCACCGGCTCGGATCGACCGACCACCGGAGCCATCCGGTTCGGGGACACCGAGGTGCAGAAGCTGCGTTCCGGCGGGCTGCGGAAGTACCACAGTCGGGTGCAGATGGTGTTCCAGGATCCCTACGGGGCGCTGAACCCGCTGCACACGGTGGCCTACACCGTGTCGCGGCCGTGCCAGAACTTTCTCGGTATGTCAGCGAAGCAGGCCGAGCAGCGGATGCGCGAGTTGCTGGACATCGTCGGGCTGACGCCGCCGGAGCAGTTCGCCGTGAAACTGCCGCACCAGCTCTCCGGTGGCCAGCGGCAGCGAGTTGTCATTGCCCGAGCGCTGGCCTGCGAACCCGACCTCATCGTCGCTGACGAGCCGGTCTCGATGCTGGACGTCTCGCTACGTGCCGGTGTGCTGAAGCTGCTCGCCCGACTGCGTGTCGAGCGCGGGCTGAGTCTGCTGTACATCACCCACGATCTGCTCAGCGCCCGCGTCGTGACCGACGAGATCATCGTGCTCAACAAGGGCCGGATCGTCGAACGAGGCGTCACCAAGAACGTACTGCAGCACCCGAAGGACGAATACACGATCCAGTTGCTCGACGCAGTGGCCAACCCCTTTGCCGCCACCGACGCATCGCATCCCACCGCCGGCGTCAGTGCCGCCGGCAGTTGATCAGGAGGCACCAACGTGCACACCCCTCGCCGACACCCCATCAGATACCTCGCGCTGGCCATCACCCTGCTGGCTGGGATGCTGGTCGCCGCAGTGCCTGCCGACGCGCATCCCCGCGGCGGTAGCGACTCCGGCCTGACCGCGCAGCAACGTGCCACCCTCTACGGCGTTGCTAAGGACACCTGGAGGTTCTTCGAGAAGGACGTCGATCCGAACACCCATCTACCGCTGGACAATCTCGGCCCGGGCAGCACTCGCGGCGCCTACACGTCTGCGGCGAACATCGGCGTCTACCTGTGGTCAGTGGTCTCGGCGCACGATCTGAAGATCATCAGTCGGCAGAAGGCGGATGCACTCATCAGCGCGACGCTGCGCGAAGTGAGCACTATCAAGCGCTCGTACGGCTTCCTCTATCAGTGGTACGACACCACCACCGGGCACGTGCTGAAGAATCCTGGTGATATCGACTGCGCCACCGAGACCACCCCGGCGCAGGACAACTGTTACTTCCTGTCCGCGGTCGACAACGGGTGGTACGCCTCTGGCCTGATGGTGGCCCGGCAGGCCCTGCCGGAATTGCGTGGCCTGGTCAACCCGCTGATGAACCAGATGGACTTCTCGATCTTCTACGACAACCGGCCGCAGACGAACTGCAACACCAACGCCTCCATCGAGGGCAACCAGCCGACCGGGCAGCAGTACGGCGGCTACTACGTCGACCAGGGCCCGGCCGGCTACCACAACGGCGCGCTGTACAGCGACCCGCGCATCTCGATGTACGTCGGGATGGGCCTGCACCAGATGCCTGGTGACGTCTGGTGGAAGACGTGGCGCACGCTGCCGCCGAAGCAGTGCGACACCGATCCGGACTTCTCGTGGCAGGGTCAAGCGCCGGGCGGGTACTGGAAGGTCTACAAGGACCCGCAGTCCGGCAAGAAGTTCAACGTGTGGGAAGGCGACTACACCTACCCGGGCTCGTCGACGACCTTCATCCCCACCTACGGCGGCGGCATGTTCGAGGGCCTGATGGCCAACGAGGTCGTCCCGGAGACGCAGTGGGGCAAGAAGAGTTTCGGGCTGGCCGACCAGCGCCTCGCCCAGGTGCAGATCAAGTACGCCACTGAGCAATTGCACTACCCGGTCTGGGGAATCTCCCCGTCCAGCACCGCTGACGACACCGGCGGCTACAACGCCTACGGTGCCCAGGGGCTGAAGTTCCCGACCGGGCAGCAGTTGGCGCAAGGGTTCTGCACCGCGTCCTGCGACGCGATCGAGAGCACGGTGACCCCGCACGCGTCATTCCTCGCCTTGGGCGTCGCGCCGAAGCAGGCATTCGCGAACATCCAGAAGCTGCGCACGCTCTACCCGGACCTCTACACCCGCAACGGTGGCTTCTACGACGCGGTGAACCCGACGACCGGAGCGGTCGGCCATCGCCGGCTGGTGCTCGACCAGTCGATGATCATGGCCGCGCTGGACAACGCGCTGAACCACAATGCGATGCAGGGGCACTTTGCGCACGACCCGGCCTCGTGGGCAGCACATACCTACCTGTCGGTGGAGACGATGGCGATCGCGAAGCCGAAGGGGTGCCACTAACCAACGCTTTTGGCCGCCCAACGTCCTACACGACGCTGAGCGGCCACAAGCGGGTCAGCACGCGCCCCCCCGGAATAACCGGCCCCCGTCAGCCCCCACTGGCGGGGGCCGGTGCACGCTGGCACAACCGACCGGCTACTGAGCGATGTCTTTTCCGACCGCGCTGACGCAGCTGCCGATCCCGACGCGACGGTGCGTGCGGTGCACCAGCGCATCGACACGCGGCGTCGCAGTGCCCGGCACACCGTCACAAGTGTCCGCCTCGGCCGTCGTGGTCGCCGGTCTCGCCGTCGCGGCTACTGCATTGGTGAGTCCCGAGCATCCCCGCGCGGCGGCGACCGCTCCGGCCGCGTCCTCCCCGAGTGCGACCCCGGGGTACCGCGCGCGTCAGGGTTCGACGACGCAGGTCAACCTCACCTTGCGCCCGGGAAGTGCGCTGCCCTCGGACTACAAGAGGGGCGTCCCACATTCGCTCACCGTGGCCGGCGCTCCGGCGCGGGAGTGGAGCGTCGTCGGCTGGTACTACCTCGCGATCCGGCGCGCTGACGGCCACATCGCGAGCGTCGACGTGAACCGGGCAGGAACGGCCGCGGGACAACTGCGCGCAGAGGGCCGACGGATCGGCGAGCACCTGAACTATCAGCGTCAGGATTCGGTGCACCCGCAGTTCGGTCTCACCTACCTCCCGCCGGGGCTGGGCGTCGACACAGTCTCGGTGGTCCGCGGCAACGGCACGACCTACACGCTGACCGTGCCGGCCAAAACCGTGGGGTAGACGCCCGACTATCGTTCCGGCCATGATCTCGAGGTCGGCGGTTCTCAGCGAGCAACGGGCTCTGGATCTCGACGACGATCCACAGTTCCGGTCCTGGCGGGCGAACTTCCTGGTGCCCACGGCAGGACGGGGTCCGCACGGCGAGGTCGCCTACCTGGCCGGCAACTCGCTGGGGTTGCAGCCGCGCACAACCGGTGAGTGCATCGCCGAGGAGTTGGCTGAGTGGGCCCGTCTCGGCGTCGAGGGGCACACCGAGGCGGCCCGGCCCTGGGTGACCTATCACGAGCAACTGCGCGAACCGGCCGCACGCCTGGTCGGCGCCCGGCCGCACGAGGTCGTGATGATGAACTCGTTGAGCATCAACCTGCACCTGATGATGGTCAGCTTCTACCGGCCGACGCCCGAGCGCTCGGCCATCGTCATCGAAGATACCGCGTTCCCCTCGGACAGCTATGCCGTGCGCAGTCAGGCCATGCTGCACGGTCTCGACCCGGACACCACGGTGATCCGATTGCGGCCTCGCCAGGGCGAGGCCGGGTTGCGTAGCGAGGACGTGGTCGGATACCTGCAGGAGCACGGAACGGGGGTCGCCATGGTGCTGCTCGGTGCGGTCAACTACTTCAGCGGCGAGTTCCTGGACATCCCGTCGATCACCGCCGCGGGGCACGCCGCCGGCGCGGTGGTGGGCTGGGACCTGGCGCACGCGGCGGGCAACGTGCCGGTGCAGCTGCACGACTGGGACGTCGACTGGGCGGCCTGGTGCACGTACAAGTATCTCAACGGCGGGCCTGGGTCGATCGCTGGTGCGTTCGTGCACGAGCGGCACCTCACCGACCGGGCGCTGCCCAAGCTGGCCGGCTGGTGGAGCACCGAGCCGTCTACCCGTTTCGAGATGCGGCCGCTGGTAGACCCGATCGACACCGCCGACTCGTGGGCGGTGTCCAACCCTCCGATCTTCGCCATGGCACCTGTGCTGGCGTCGCTGGAGCTGTTCGACGAAGTCGGGCTGGCCGCGCTGCGGGAGCGCAGCATCGGGCTGACCGGCTATCTCGAGTCATTACTGGACGAGGTCGGCGACCGCCGCGAGCTGCAGGTGCTGACGCCATGCGATCCGCAGCGCCGCGGCGCGCAGCTGTCCGTGCGGGTCGGCGGCATCGACGCGGTCGAGGCGTCGCGGTTACTGCGCGAGGACTACCAGGTCATCGCAGATGCCCGACGCCCGGACGTGATCCGGTTTGCCCCGGCACCGTTCTACGTGAGCCACCACGACTGCTGGCGTGGCGCGATGGCATTGGCTGACGTCTTGGACCGGCATGCCACCAGCTGAGCCTGTCGCGGTGATCGGCGCGGGATTGGCCGGTTGCCTGCTCGCCACCCTGCTCGGTCGGCGTGGCCTGAGCGTCACCGTCTACGAGCGGCGCGCCGACCCGCGGGTGACCGGTGCGGAGCGTGGCCGCTCGATCAACCTCGCCGTGTCTGCCCGCGGGCTGGCGGCGCTGGAGCAGGTCGGGCTCGCCGAGCAGGCTCTCGGCCGGGCGCTGCCGATGCGCGGGCGGATGGTGCACCCGAAGGGTGGCGCTGCCGGGCTGCAGTCGTACAGCGCCGACGGGCGCCGGTCGATCAACTCGATCAGCCGCGCCGAACTGAATGCGGCCTTGCTCGATACCGCCGAGCAGACCCCTGGCGTGACGCTGCGCTTCGAGCATCGCCTGCGCGGCCTTGCTGCGGCGACCGGGCAGCTCACCTTCGAGACGCCGGCCGGCGAGCGTGCCGAACAGGCGGCCGTCGTGCTGGCCTGCGACGGTGCCTACAGCGCCGCTCGGCTGGCCCTGGCTAAGGGATTCGGCTGCGACCTGCAGGCCCCGGCGCATGGCTACAAGGAGCTGACCGTGCCGGCCCGGGACGGTGAATTCGCCCTTGATCCCGGCGCTTTGCACATCTGGCCGCGGACCTCGTCGATGATGATCGCGTTGCCCAACGTGGACCGGTCGTTCACCTGCACACTGTTCTGGCCGAAGACCGGCCCGGGCGGGCTGGATTCGCTCACCACGCCCGAGCAGATCACCGCGCACTTCCGCGCCGAGTACCCGGACGTTGCTGACCTGATGCCCAGCCTTGTCGAGGATTACCAGCGCAACCCGGTCAGCTCGTTGGTGACGGTGCGCTGCTGGCCGTGGGTGCAGGGCCGGGTGGCTCTGGTGGGCGACGCGGCGCACGCGATCCTGCCGTTCTTCGGGCAGGGTGCGAACTGCGGCTTCGAGGACTGCATCGAGATCGACAGATGCCTCGACGAGGCCGGCGGCGACTGGGACCGCGCGCTGAGTACATACCAGCAGCGGCGCAAGGCGAACACGGATGCGATCGCCGCACTCAGCGAGGAGAACTTCGTCGAGATGCGCGACAAGGTCAGCTCGCGGTGGTTCCAGCTGAAGTCGCGGGCCGAGCATGCGCTGGAACGGCACTCCGGCGGGCGATACGTCTCCAGATACGAGTTGGTGTCGTTCAGCACACTGCCGTATGCCGAAATCGCCGGCCGGATGCGCCGGCAACGCCTCGTCCTGCTCGGTGCGGCGGGGGCTGTGGCGGTGGGCGTCGTGGCTCTGTGCGGGGCGTTGCGCCCGGTGTGAACTGGGGCACCGGTCGGCGTCATGGGGAACTGCACGTACCGTCGTAACGACTACCCGTACATGGCAATCCACGTCCAGGGAACGGAATCCCGACCGGTGAATCGAACTAGGCGCCTGGTG
>JBPCMU010000071.1:0-8041 GCA_051001975.1 Jatrophihabitans sp. | reverse complement strand
CGCGCGGGTGACGGACTTCCGGAACTGCGCGAGCGTCTGCTTACCACCACGCTCCAGGACCCGGTCCTCCACCGCACGCGCCACCTCGGGGTCGAGGCCGATGACAGCGGACGCCAGGTAGTCGGCGTGCCGGGTGGAGATCAACCCCTCGCGCAACGCATCGAGCGTCGCGGTCAACGTGGTGGTGAGCAACTGCGCGCGGTGGACCTGCGTCGCTGCGGTGCCCGGTGCGATGCGCAGTACCGCGGCGATCTCCTGCGTCGACCACCCTTCCGGTGACGCATCAGATCGGGAGATCACAGCCAGTACCTCGAGCTGGCGGGCGGCGTGGAACGCCGCCTCCCGGCGCACCACGTCCAGCAGATCAACCCGCCCCGCCTCCGACAACAACGCCGGGTCAGCCAGCAGCGACGCGGACAGCGAATCACGCGACGGAGCCACCCGCGCCAGAACGGCGAGCGACTCGTCCGGGAACATCAACACCTCGAACGGAGACGGCACACCAACCTCGCCGTCCCGATCTGATTCCCCGTCGTCCATGCCACCAATTTTACGGCGAGCCACCGACAATTTCGGGCTATCCACAGGCACGAATCGAAAGACTTTCCCCATATCCCACAAGCCAAATCGGCGAACTCACCCCGAGCGAGACCAACCCACCGAGAACCCCCACCCGACAGCGAAACCAGGGGACCCACGCACCCGTCGCTGCCGCAGTAAACAGCACCGGGCTGGACCGACCACCCGACCGCGAAACGAGAGGATCACGCACCCCGTCGCTGCCGCAGTAAACGCCGCCACCCGACAGCGAACCAGGACCGAGCGCATCCGTCGCTGCCGCAGTAAACAGCACCACGCTGGAACCGAACCGCACCCCTACGGAGACGCGGCTGGGCGTGCACCGGGGGACCCACTCGCCGCGGGGACGTTCTCGATGGGCCGGTCCGCGTAGGCATCCCACAGCGCGGCGTAGGTGCCCTTGGCAGCGAGCAGCGCCTCGTGACTGCCGTCCTCGACGATCCGGCCCTGGTCCAGGACCAGGATGCGGTCGGCGCGGGCGGCGGTGGTGAGGCGGTGCGCCACAACGAGTGTGGTGCGCCGAGTGGCTAGCCGCTGTGTTGCGCGCGTCACCGCGGCCTCACTGGCGAGGTCGAGTGCAGCGGTGGCCTCGTCAAGCAGCAGGATGTCGGGCTGGACGAGTTCAGCGCGGGCCAAAGCGACGAGCTGGCGTTGCCCGGCAGACAGGTTGTGGCCGCGCTCGCCGACCTCATGCGCGTAGCCGCCGGACAGTGCAGAGATCGTCTCGTGCGCACCGACTGCGCGCGCTGCGGCCAGGATCTGGTCGTCAGTTGCATCGGGTCGGCCGTAGGCGATCGCGTCGCGCACCGACCCGTCGGAGAGGTACGGCTCCTGCGGCACGAGGCCGAGTCGCTGCCGGAACTCGGTCAGGTCGAGTTCGCGCAGGTCGTGCCCGTCGACCAGAACTGCGCCACCGGTCGGGTCGTAGAAGCGGGCGACCAGCTTGACCACGCTCGACTTGCCTGCGCCGGTCTCCCCGACCAGCGCCACGGTCTCTCCGGCGTCGACGTGTAGCGCGATGCCGTCGATAGCGTCCGCGTCCGCCCCCGTGTAGCGGAAGTGCACGCCGCGGAAGTCGATCTGACCGCGCAACTCGCCGACCGGCCGAGGGTGTTCGGCCAGTGGCGTCGTCGTCGCAGTACGCAGCAGATCGCGTAGCCGGTGCAGGCCGACCGACGACTGTTGATAGCTGTCGAACACTTGCGAGAGTTGCTGTACGGGGGCGAAGAACGCGTCCAGGTATAGGAAGAACGCGATCAGGGCGCCGGCGGTCAGCGTGCCGTCGCGCAGCCGTACAGCGCCGAAGCCGAGAACCAACGCAGCGGCGATATCGCTGAGCATCTGCACGAACGGGAAGTAGGTGGCGATGTAACGCTGCGCGCGCATCCGCGAGACGAGGTACTCCCGGGAGGAGCTCAGGAAGTCCGAGGTGTTGCGGGCCTCGCGGCAGAAGGCCTGGGTGACTCGCAACCCGGCCACGTTCTCCTGCAGCGAGGCGTTGACGACGCTCACCTTGTCGCGCGCTTCGCGGTAGGCGGGCACCGCGAAGGACCGGAACAACCAGGTCGCCAGGATGAGGACCGGCAACATCGCGATGAGGACCAGCGCGAGTGAGCCGTCCAGCAACAGCAGCGCGACCAACACACCGACGAGCGTGAGCAGACTGACGACCGTCGTGGTCAGCCCGGTCTGCAGGAAGTTGGACAACGCGTCGACATCGGTCGTCATCCGGGTCATGATGCGGCCGCCGAGCTCACGCTCGTAGTAGTCCAGACCGAGACGTTACAGGTGCGCAAAGGTCTTCACCCGCAGCAGGTACAGTAGTCGCTCACCGGTGCGGCCGGTGACCAGCTGCCCCTCGCGGCTGATCAGCCAGTCCACGATCTGCACGCCGAGCGCGACCGCGCTCAACACCACCAGCGTCGACATGGATCCGGCGGTCACGCCCTTGTCGATGCCAGTACGCACCAGTGCCGGAACGATCAGCTGGGCCACCGCGTCGAGACCGACGAGGGTCAGCCCGAGCAACAACACCAGCCGCACCGGATGGATCAGACGGCGCAACCCGAAGTGCGGATCGGCGCTGCGCGCGACGGCATCGGGGATGTCCGGCTCGCCGACCGCCGGCGGCAACGCGTCGACGGCGGCCAGCAAGTCCGGCGTGGCCGGTACCGCCCCGAACAGTCCGCCGCCCCCCTGGCCCCGATTGCCCCGGCCCGGTGCGCCGGCAGCGACTGCGACCCGGCTGGCCGCACGCATCGCCGCGCCGGTGGTCAGGCCGGGGACAGGCCGGTGGTTGATGACAGCGGCATCGTCGGAGTCAGTATCGGCCCCCTCGACCGGACCGGAATCCGGGGAGAAGAGCCGGGCGAACAGTGGACTGGTGCGCTCCAGTTCCTGCAGGGTGCCCAGTGCGGCGACCCGGCCGTCTTCCAGCACCGCGATCCGGTCGGCGAGCTCCAGGCTGGACCGCCGGTGCGCGATCAGCAGTGTGGTGCGGCCGGACACGTCCGCTCGCAGCGTCGCGTTGATGCGGGCTTCGACCCGTGGGTCGATGGCTGAGGTGGCGTCGTCCAGGACGAGTACCCGTGGCTGCGGCAGCAACGCGCGAGCCAGGGAGAGGCGTTGGCGTTGCCCGCCGGACAGCGTCAACCCGCGTTCCCCGACGAGGGTGTCGTAGCCCTTCGGCAGTGCCTGGATGAACCCATCTGCCTGGGCGACCCGGGCTGCCGCGCGGATGTCGTCCATCGTCGCGTTCGGCCGGCCGTAGGCGATGTTCGCGGCGACGGTGTCGGAGAACAGGAAACTGTCCTCGAAGACGAACCCGAGCGCGCCGCGCAGTGACGACAGCCGGGCCCGCCGCACGTCCTGCCGGCCGACCCGGACCGCTCCGGAGTCGACGTCGTAGAAGCGAGCAGTGAGCTGAGCGAGCGTGGACTTGCCCGAGCCGGCTCCACCGACGATCGCGACCGTCTCGCCCGGCTCGATCGACAAGGTCAAGCCCCGCAGCACTCCCGGCGAGCCCGGGTAGCCGAAGCGGACGTCGTCGAACTCGATGCCGAGCGGCCCGTCGGGCAGGTCGACAGCGTCGGCCGGGTCGTCGATGTCCGGCCGGGCATCGACGATGTCCAGCACCCGCGAGACTCCGGCGCGGGCCTGTTGTCCGACGGTGAGCAGCGTGGTCACCTGGCGCACCGGTGCGACGAGTTGGCCTAGATACGTGGAGAAGGCGAGGAACGTCCCCAGCGTGATGTGCCCGTGCAACGCAAGCCAACCGCCGAGCAGCAACACGCCGACCTGGCCGAGCGCGGGGATCGCGGCGAGCGCCGGCGCGTACTTCGCTTGCAGTCGCACGACGCGCATCCGGCTGGCGAACAGCTGGTGCGCCTGGCCCTGCAGCTCGCCGAGTTCGCGACCCTCCTGACCGAAGCCCTTCACCACCCGGACGCCGGTGACGGCTGCCTCGACGTGGCCCACCAGTTCACCGGCCTGCTGCTGGGCGTCCCAGTTGGCCGGGAACAGATCGCGGCGGGATCCCTTCGCGACGAACCACAACGCCGGGGCGACGGCCAGCGCAACCAGCGTCAGGACCGGGGACAGCACCACCATCACTCCGAGCGACACGACGAACAGCAGCACGTTGCTCGACAGGATCGGGATGAAGGACAGCAGACCTTGCACCAGGCCGATGTCGGTGATCGACCTGCTGACCACCTGGCCCGTGTCGAGCCGATCCTGACCGGGCGCGTCGAGTCGCGACAGCGAATGGAACACGTCCCGGCGCATGTCGTACTGGACCTCGAGAGCGAGCTTGCCGGCCGAATAGCGCCGGGCGAAGGTCATCGCATACTGCAGAAGGGCCCCGACGATAAGCACGATCACCCAGGGCCACGCGCTGTGGTGCCCGCCGGAGAGCAGCATGTCAACCACGTGACGGATCACCAACGGAACGGCTGCGGAGATCAGCGCGCCGCCGACGGCGCAGCCGAAAGCGGTGAGCAGGAGGGCCCGGTGGACCAGGCAGTAGCCGATCAGCCGACGCAGCCACCCTTGCGATGCCGGCTCCGTCACAGGGATCGAGGAAGCCGGCACATCCACTTAGTCTAACTAACGATCCGACAGAGGTTCGCCATGAGCCACCACTACCCGGACGTGGGGCTGTCAGCCGGTGCCGTCCGGCACCCAGCTCTTGCCGGCTAGCGTCTCGCCGGTCTCCAGCAGCGACTTCAGATCGCTGAGCACCCACGGGTGACCGCCGCCGGCGCCGAGGTGCTCCATCTGCCCGGCCACCTGCGCGGCCAGCGTCGGAGCACCGGTCAGGTCATGGGTGACGGTCAGGGAGCAGAACCCCTCGAGCTGCCTGATCTCGTAGGTGAGGGTGGTGAAGCCCTCTGCCTTCATCGCCTCGTCCATGAGCATTCGCCAGGTGGTGACCAGCCGGTGCGGCGGGTCGGCCTCCTGCACCTCGCCGTCGACGATGACGTCCGGGCAAGGCCAGCCACCCGCTGAGGCGGTGGTTCGGAAGTCGTCGTTGGGCACGACTCGCAGCGCGCCGCCGGGCTTGAGGTCGTACTGCGCGTAGCCGGTGTAGCCGTAGCGGTTCGTCCACTCCGGATCGGTGATGGCCTGCCAGATCTTCTCGGCCGGAGCCTTTATGTAGACGCGGTAGACCTGGGTGTCGGTCGCGGTGCTGACAGCGGTCATGATGGTTTCTCCAGTTCGTCCTTGAGGTCGAGCAGGGCCGCGGCCCGGTCGGCGGTGTACTTGTCCAGCCACCGGTCGTGGATCTGCCTGATGGGGACGGGATTGAGGTAGTGGAACTTCTCTCGTCCCGACTTTTTGGTGATGATGAGGCCGGCGTCGGTCAGCACATTCAGGTGCTTCATGACGCCGAATCTGGTCATGTCGATCTCGGCCTCCAACTCACCGAGCGTGCGGCCATCACGCGCGAAGAGCAGGTCGAGCAGATGGCGACGGGTCGGGTCGGCCAAGGCCTTGAACACACCGTCCAGCTCGTCGTCCATGCGCCAACGATAGGTGACCTTTTAGTCACATGTCAATGACCCGGCCACTCGACGGGTCGGGGCGAATCTGGGATTGAGTGGAACAGACTCAACTTTGGCGGCGTTGTACTAGCGGAGCGCCGCACCGGGCGCGAGAATGCCGACCTCACGGAAATGAGAGCCGATTCGATGGATCTGACCACCCGCAGCCAGCAGGCCGTCTCCACGGCGGTCCGCACGGCTGCCGAACGCGGCAACCCGGCCACGGAGCCCGCGCACCTGCTCGCTGCGTTGCTGGACGAGACCGAGGGGCTGACCAAGCCGCTGCTGCAATCGGTGGGCACCGACCCCGCGGTGGTCGCAAAGGCCGCCGCTGCGCAACTCGATGCGCTGCCCTCGGCGTCCGGCTCGTCGGTCGCTGCGCCGCAGCCGTCCCGCGCGCTGCTCGCCGTGCTAGGTGCCGCCGAGCACGAGGCGCGCGACCGCACCGACGAGTACGTCTCGACCGAGCACCTGATGGTGGCCCTGGCCGAGGCAGGCGGCGATGTAGCCACGATGCTGCAGCAGCAGGGTGTCACCGCGGGCGCGCTGCGGGCCGCGCTGGAAACGCTGCGCGGGTCCACCCGGGTCACCTCGCCCGATCCGGAATCGACGTTCCAGGCGCTGGAGAAGTACGGCATCGACCTGACCGCCCGCGCCCGCGAGGGTGACCTCGATCCGGTGATCGGCCGGGATACCGAGATCCGCCGCGTGGTGCAGGTGTTGAGCCGGCGCACCAAGAACAACCCGGTGCTGATCGGCGAGCCCGGCGTCGGCAAGACCGCCGTCGTCGAAGGCCTCGCGCAGCGCATCGTGGCCGGCGACGTGCCGGAGTCACTTCGTGGCAAGCGCCTCATCGCACTCGACCTCGGCGCGATGGTGGCCGGCGCGAAGTACCGCGGTGAGTTCGAGGAGCGGCTGAAGGCCGTGCTCACCGAGATCAAGGACTCCGGCGGTCAGGTCATCACCTTCATCGACGAACTGCACACCGTCGTCGGCGCCGGAGCATCCGGCGAAGGCGCGATGGACGCCGGAAACATGCTCAAGCCGATGCTGGCCCGCGGCGAACTGCGGATGGTCGGCGCCACGACGCTGGACGAGTTCCGCGAGCACATCGAGAAGGACCCGGCGCTGGAGCGCCGCTTCCAGCAGGTGCTGGTCGGCGAGCCCAGCGTCGAGGACACCGTGGCGATCCTGCGCGGTTTGAAGGGTCGCTACGAAGCGCACCACAAGGTCGTCATCTCCGACGGCGCGCTGGTTGCTGCCGCGACGTTGTCCGACCGCTACATCACCGCACGCTTCCTTCCGGACAAGGCAATCGACCTCGTCGACGAGGCCGCGTCGCGGTTGCGGATGGAGATCGACAGCCAGCCCGTCGAGATCGACGAGCTGCAGCGTTCGGTTGACCGGCTGAAGATGGAGGAGTTGGCGCTGTCCAAGGAGAGCGATGAAGCCTCCACGCACCGACTAGGCCGGCTGCGTAGCGAACTGGCCGACAGGACCGAGCAGCTGAATGCCCTGCTGGCGCGGTGGGATCGGGAGAAGTCCGGCCTGAACAAGGTCGGCGAGCTGAAGGAGCGCCTCGACTCGCTGCGCGGGCAGGCCGAACGGGCCCAACGAGACGGTGACTTCGAGGTCGCGTCCAAGTTGCTCTATGCGGAGATCCCGCAGGCGGAGAAGGAGCTCGAGCAGGCCGCCTCCACAGAAGCGACAGCCGACGTGATGGTCGCCGACGAGGTCAGCGCCGACGACATCGCCGACGTCGTCTCTGCCTGGACCGGCATCCCGGCCGGTCGGCTGATGGAAGGCGAGACCGCGAAGCTGCTGCGGATGGAGGACGATCTGCAGCAGCGAGTGGTCGGCCAGTCTGCCGCCGTGCAGGCGGTGTCCGACGCAGTGCGCCGGGCCAGGGCGGGCATCAGCGACCCGAACCGTCCGACCGGCTCGTTCCTGTTCCTCGGCCCGACGGGTGTCGGCAAGACGGAGCTGGCGAAGGCGCTGGCGAACTTCCTCTTCGACGACGACCGCGCGATGGTGCGCATCGACATGAGCGAGTACGCCGAGAAGCACTCGGTGGCCCGGCTGGTCGGCGCACCTCCCGGCTATGTCGGCTACGACGAGGGCGGCCAGCTCACCGAGGCGGTGCGGCGCCGTCCCTACAGCGTGGTGCTGTTCGACGAGGTGGAGAAGGCACACCCCGATGTGTTCGACGTACTGCTGCAGGTGCTCGACGACGGCCGCCTCACCGACGGTCAGGGCCGCACGGTGGACTTCCGCAATACGATCCTGGTGCTGACGTCGAATCTAGGCTCGCAACTGCTGGCCACCGAGCGGGATCCGCAGCGGCAGAAAGAGGCCGTGCTGAGTGTGGTGCGGGCGCACTTCAAGCCCGAGTTCCTCAACCGGCTCGACGACATCGT
>JBPCMU010000070.1:0-74635 GCA_051001975.1 Jatrophihabitans sp. | reverse complement strand
ATCCGGCCGGTGAGGCCGAGAAGCATGCTGACGCGCTGGCCGAGCGGCGGGTGGTGTGTACTCCGGAGCCGCATGGGATGAGCTCTGTCTGGGCGTACCTCCCCACCGACGGTGCCGCTTGTCTGATGACCGCGATCGACTCCCTCGCATGCGAGGCGGTGTTCGGGAAAGGCGGCGACCCGAGGACCGCGGATCAGCGCCGCGCCGACGCACTCGTCACGATGGCCGAAACGATCCTCGGCGACCCGCACCTCACCCGCCGCCACGGCGCCCGGCCGGCGGTGCAGCTGACGGTCGCGGCGTCCACGCTGCTCGGGTTGGATGAGCAGCCCGGTGAGCTGGCCGGGTACGGACCGATCCCCGCCCAAATGGCCCGCCGGATCGCTCAGGATGAGAGCGGTACCTGGCGGCGGCTGATCACCGACGACCACGGCCGCCTGTTGGACTACGGCAGCAACGTCTACCGGCCACCAGCGCGGCTGGCGGCGTTCATCATCGCCCGAGACCAGACCTGCACCTTCACCTCCTGCACCCGCCCAGCAGTCGCCTGCGACCTAGACCACCGCGTCTCAGCGAAAGACGGCGGAACCACCTGCGAAGGGAACCTGCACCCACTCTGCCGGCGGCATCATCGGTGCAAACACGAAGCCGAGTGGCTCCCGGAGCGACAACCCGACGGATCGACCATCTGGACCAGTCCAACCGGCCATCAATTCCAGACCCGGCCCGACCCGCTACCGACGACGGTCGACCTCAGGCCACCGGAATCGCCACCCGAGCCAGTCGACGACCCCGACCCGCCGCCGTTCTGACGGTGGTCTGCGTTACGTGATCGGGAACGTCGCTGGACTGTGGCTCATTGTCCCCGCGGTCATCGGCGCCTGTGCACGTCGGAGATCGACGGCGTTCGCTCTCTCTGCGCCGAGCTCGCTCGCGAGTCTCGTCGCGTTCTACGCCACCACCGAGCGGAAGCGTGAGTTGGCCGGGCTCCCGCTTGGGCTGGCTCTGATAGCCGAACCGCTGACCCGGTGGCTCGTTCTCGACCGGAGCTCAACGGCGTCGTCGACTGCGGCTATCGAGGCTGTCGAGCTGATACTCGGAGCTGCACTTACGGCGTGGTGTTGCCGGCTATCGCTACGGACGCGGTAGCCGCTGCCTTAACTCCAGCGCGAGACGCTCCAGCCGGGCACGCGCCGTGGGCGACTTCTCCGGGCGCAGCGGCAGCACGAGCGACGGCGGTACGTCGAAGCCGGAGTTGTCGGTACGCAGCACGCGCAGGGTAATCGAGCCGGTGTGCTTCACCACGACCACGTCCGCGAAGTCCCGCCAGTCGACAGATCGCTCCCGGAACATGCCACGTACGCCGATGCCGTCGTCGTCGGCGACGAGATACGCCCGCGCCGCGATGATGCCGCCGCCGGCGAGCCCGACGGCGACCAGGATGGCCAGGACGCGTACCTCCAAGCCCACGGGTAGGTAGATGGCCAGGAATGCGGAGACCGCAGCGAGCAGGAGCAGCGTTGCGGTCTGCCATGCCGGGATCTTCAGCGCCAACGGCTTATCGATTTCGGGCCCCGTTGCCATGCTGGTCAGCGTAGTGAGATCGGAGGTCAGACGGGCAGCAGCAGGGCGACCGGATAGGTCTGCAGCAGCTCAGCCACCCGAACGGAGCCATGTACGCGCCGCCCGGTCAACGTGTCGGAGAACTCGCCGTCCGGCAACCTGACGGTGGTGTCGCGCCATCCGCCCTCAGCCCCGAGGCCGAGTGGCAGCCGGGTCGCCAGAGTGATCGCGCCGCCCCGGTCGAAGCCGACGATATGGTCAGCAGCCGGTCCAGTGGCCACGATCTCGCGGTAGTCGCTGAACAGGTCGGCCCGATCGCGCCGTGCCCGCAACGCGCGGGAGGTGACCCAGAGCTTCGCGGCGCCGGACGAGTCGATCGGCGGTGTGGTGTCCGCCGCATCGAGCGAGGCGAGCAGTCGCTGATGTGCCGCGAAGTCGACGGGTCGCCGGTTGTCCGGGTCGACCAGCGAGTCCTCCCACAGCTCGGTGCCCTGGTAGACGTCCGGGATGCCCGGCATCGTCAGCTGGACCAGCTTCTGGCCGAGCGCGTTGGACAACCCGTGCGGGAGGGCCTGATCGGTGATCGAGCGCAGCACGTCACGAAGGCCGGGGTCGTCGTAACCGGCGTCGACCGCAGCGTGTACCGCCGTCTCGAATGCCTCGTCCGGATCACGCCAGCCGGTGCCGTCGGCCGCTTCGCGCATCGCCTTCTCGACGTAGGCGTGCATCCGCTCCCGCGCGATCGGCTCCGGTCGGGACGTTGCGACGAACGATTGCCAGATCAGGTTCGCCAACGCACCGTTCGGGATGGGCGCGACGGACTGCAGGACGCGCAGCGCCGTCGCCCACTCCTCGGGCATCTCGGCGAGCACGTCGATCATCGCGCGGACGTCCTCGCCGCGCTTGGTGTCGTGGGTGGACAGCGTCGTCATTCCGCGTGGCGCAGTCCGCGGCCGCTGCCACATCGCCAGATGGAAGGCGGCCAGCGAACCGCCGAACTCGGCTGGGTCTCCACCCACCTCGGTCAGTGACGTCAACCTCGTGTAGCGGTAGTACGCAGTGTCCTCGACACCCTTGGCCATCACCGCACCGCTCAGCTGCGGGAACCGGGCGCCGAGCTCGTCGGCCGGGTCGGTGAGCCGAGAGCACAATGCCTCGATCGCTTCGGCGAGGTCGGGCCGCTGCTCGGTCGCGACGCGCACCGCCTCATCGAGGTACTCGGCGCCCAGCGGCAGGTACGTGCGGTAGACGGGCAACTGCACGGCCAGTTCGGTGAGTGCGTCGGCCGCCTGCGCGATGTCGGGTGCGAGCCGGGCCAACCGAAGCACCTCGGCGCGCAGGATGGTGCCGGCGATCATCCGTTTGCCGTCGGCCATCTGCTGCGGCCAGTCGCGATCGTCACCCAACTCGTGCTGCAAATCGGTCAGGACGCTCTCGCCGGCGTGGTCGACGAAGACGTTGGTCACCTCGGTCAGCGCGTCGTAGCCGGTCATGCCATCCACCGGCCAGTCCGGTGGCAGGGCCTCACCAGGTTCGGTGATCTTCTCGACGGTGATCCATGCATTGGGCGCAAGTTCGCGCAGCCACTCTGCGTAGCCGTCGGGATCGCGCAGGCCGTCCGGGTGATCGACCCGGATCCCGTCGATGCCCAGCTCATCGACCCACCGAGCGATCTCGCGGTGCGTCGCATCGAAGACCGCCCGATCCTCGACACGCAACCCCGCCAGCTCGGTGACCGCGAAGAAGCGACGGTAGTTCTGCCGGGTATCGGCGGCGCGGTAGGACGCCAGCTCGTAGTGCTGCGCGGCCAGCACATCGTCAATGGCTGCAGTGACGTCGGTGTCGGGTGCGAGCGGGAAGGCGTGGTCGTAGTAGTGCAGCGCACCGTCCGCGACGCGCAGTTCCCTCGCGGTATCGACGTCGTCGCCGAGTACCGGCAGCATGATCCGGCCCTCGGCCCAGTCCACGTCGAACCACTCCGCGTACGCCGACGCCTGACCCAGTCGAAGCAGATCCCACCACGCAGCGTTCTGCGTGGCGTCGGCGACGCCCATGTGATTCGGCACGATGTCGACGACGACCTGAAGGCCACGCTCATGCGCCGCGGCAACCAGTGCCGCGAACTGCGCCGCGCCGCCACGCTGCTCGTCCACCCGCGAGTGGTCCACCACGTCGTAGCCGTGGTCGGAACCGTGGGTGGATTGCAGCAGCGGCGAGCAGTAGACGGCGCCGGCGCCCAACGCGACCAGGTAGTCCAGCGTTGTAGTGGCCGCAGCGAGGTCGAAGGCCGCCCGGATCTGCAGCCGGTAGGTGCTGGTTGGCGCCATCACGTCTCCTGCTGCAGCACCAGCAACGAACGGGCCGGGATCGAGATATCGGACCCGGCCGATAACGCATCCGACGGCGATTCGACCGCAGTGGCGAGTACCGGCACCCACGATGCCGGGTACGGCCCGGAGGGCAGGTGGAAGCCGATGTCACCGTCGTGCGCATTGAAGATCAGCATGAACGAATCGTCGGTGGTGCGCTCACCGCGCACGTCCAGGTCGGGGATGCCCTGCCCGTTGAGGAACATCGCGATCGATTTGCCGAAGCCCGATCCCCAGTCCTCCTCGGTCATCTCCTGGCCGTCCGGGGTGAACCAGGCGAGATCAGGCAGCTCGCGACTGCGCCGGCCCCGGCCGACCGGCCGACCGTCGAAGAACCGGCGGCGGCGGAAGATCGGGTGCTCGCTGCGCAGTTCGCCGACGCGCTGGGTGAACTCCTCCAACGCGGTATCCCGCGACGACCAGTCGATCCAGGTGATCTCGTTGTCCTGGCAGTAGCCGTTGTTGTTGCCCTGTTGGGTGCGGCCCAACTCATCACCGTGGCACAACATCGGCACACCCTGGGACAGGAAGAGCGTTGCGATGAAGTTGCGCTTCTGTTGTGCGCGCATCGCCTCGACAGCAGGGTCGTCAGTCGGACCTTCGACGCCACAGTTCCACGAACGGTTGTGACTCTCCCCGTCGTTGTTGTCCTCACCGTTAGCGTCGTTGTGCTTCTCGTTGTAGGACACGAGATCGTGCAACGTGAACCCGTCGTGACAGCTGACGAAGTTGATGCTGGCCACCGGCCGACGTCCGGAGTGCTCGTACAGATCTGCCGAACCGGTCAGCCGTGCGGCGAACTCACCGATCGTGGCCGGCTCGCCGCGCCAGAAATCGCGAACGGTATCGCGGTACTTGCCGTTCCACTCCGTCCACTGCGGCGGGAAGTTGCCAACCTGGTAGCCACCCGGGCCGACGTCCCACGGCTCGGCGATCAGCTTGACCTGGCTCACCGTCGGGTCCTGCTGGACGAGTTCGAAGAAGCTGGACAGCCGGTCCACGTCGTAGAACTCCCGCGCCAAAGTGGCGGCAAGGTCGAAGCGGAACCCGTCCACGTGCATATCGGTGACCCAGTAGCGCAACGAGTCCATCAGCAATTGCAATGCGTGCGGGCTGCGGACGTTGAGGCTGTTTCCGGTGCCGGTGTAGTCCGTGTAGTAGCGCGGGTCGTCTTCCTCCAGCCGGTAGTACGCCCGGTTGTCGATGCCGCGGAAGCAGAGTGTCGGCCCAAGGTGGTTGCCCTCGGCAGTGTGGTTGTAGACGACGTCGAGGATGACCTCGATATCCGCCTCGTGCAGCGCGCGGACCATCGCCTTGAACTCCTGCACCTGGCCGCCGGGCGTGCTCGACGAGGTGTACTTGCTGTCGGGTGCGAAGAACCCGATCGTGTTGTAGCCCCAGTAGTTGCTCAGACCCTTGTCGATGAGGTTCGAGTCGTTCGCAAAGTGATGCACCGGCATCAGTTCGATCGCAGTGACACCCATCGCGGTCAGGTGCGAGATCATCGCCGGATAGGCGATAGCGGCGTAGGTGCCGCGCAGCTCCTCGGGAATATCCGGGTGCCGTTTGGTCAGCCCCTTGACATGCGCCTCGTAGATGACGGTGTCGGCGTAACGGCGGCGCGGCGGCCGGTCCACGCCCCAGTCGAAGAACGGATTGATGACCACCGACTTCGGCATCGCAGCGGCCGAGTCCTCGGTGTTGATGCTGTCCGGGTCACCGAAGTTGTAGCCGAATACCGACTGCTCCCATTCGATGGAGCCGTCGATGGCTTTGGCGTAAGGGTCCAGCAGCAACTTGTTCGCATTGCACCGGTGGCCTTGGTCGGCGTCGGTCGGGCCGTGCACCCGGTAGCCGTACCGCTGGCCCGGTTCGATCCCAGGCAGGAAGCAGTGCCAGACGAAGCCGTCCATCTCCGGCAGTTCGACGCGGGTCTCGGCGCCGTCGGCGTCGAAGAGGCAGAGCTCGACCTTCTCGGCCACCTCCGAGAACAGGGCGAAGTTGGTGCCGGAACCGTCGTAAGTCGCGCCCAACGGGTAGGCCGTACCGGGCCAGATCTGCATGCGTCTCCCTGCGTGCCTCGTGCGATGTCGGTGTCACCCTGCCAGAGGCCGGGCGGATCACATGGTCCGAGGCGGCACCGGGCGAGTAAGGTCACGTCCACAACTGAATACGACAGGGGAGCACACACGTGCTGAGAGTGCGGACAATCCGCAGACCCTCGAACCTGATCCGGGTAATGCCGGCGCAGGGAGTCGGGAAACTCGCGGGCCGGCGACGGCTCGCCCCCGTTCGTCCAGACGAACGGAAAGGTACATCCATGTCTGTCCTCTCGAGGGCGTCCGACGTCGGCGTGCGCACTGTCGGTCGGCGCTGGCGCACCGTCGACATCGTCGTGGCCGCTGTGGTAGCAGCGCTGTTCGGCGCGGTCTATTGGGGCTGGGGTTACTTCCCGGCGTCCAAGGTGTTCAGCTTCTTCCCGCCGATGTCCGGCTTGCTGAACACCGTCTTCCTGCTCGCCGGCCCTGTCGGCGCACTCATCATCCGCAAGCCCGGTGCGGCGCTGTTCACCGAAGCTGCAGCAGCGCTGTTCGAAGCTCTGATCAGCACGCAGTGGAGCGGCTCGTCGATCATCGTTTACGGCCTGGTTCAGGGCGCGGCGGCGGAACTGGCCTTCCTGCTCTTCGCCTACAAGGTGTGGCGGCTGCCGGTGGCACTGCTCAGCGGGATGTTCACCGGAGCTGCGATGGCCGTCCTTGATCTGTGGATCTACCGCTACTACCCGGACTGGAGCTCGGGATATCAGCTCAGCTACCTGATCGCTGGTGCTGTCGGCGGGTTGATCCTGGCCGGCGCCATGGCCTGGTATCTGGTGCGCAGTCTTGCGGTGACCGGGGTACTGGCGCCGTTCTCGGCGGGACGCACCCAGCGCCTCGTCGGCTGACGTGCTTTCTCAATGAGCGGTGCCGAGGTAGTCGCGGCGGGGTGGAGCTGGCGCCACGCCGGTCGCCGCTCGTGGGCGGTGCGCGACCTCGACCTGACGATCGGCGCGGGCGAGCGGGTGCTGCTGCTCGGTGCGTCCGGTGCCGGGAAGTCGACCCTGCTGGCCGGGTTGAGCGGTCTGCTCGACACCCAGGACAGCGGCGAGACCGTCGGCTCTCTGCGCATCGACGGTCTGCCCGCGCACGGGGCTCGCCAGCGCAGCGGGTTGTTGCTGCAAGATCCGGACAGCCAGCTGGTGATGACCCGCAGCGGTGATGACGTGGCCTTCGGACCCGAGAACCACGGGGTGCCCCGCGAGAAGATCTGGCGCCGGGTCGACGACGCGATGGCGTCGGTCGGGTTCGGCTACGGCCGTGACCGAGCGACCGCCGCGCTGTCGGGTGGTGAGAAGCAGCGACTGGCCCTGGCCGGTCTGCTGGCAAACCGGCCCGGCCTGCTTTTGTTGGACGAGCCGACCGCGAACCTCGACCCGGCCGGCGCGAGGCTGATCCGCGATGCGGTGGGTGCTGCAGTGGATGACACCGGCGCGACGCTGATCGTGGTGGAGCACCGCGTCGAGCAGTGGCTGCCGATCATCGACCGGGTGATCGTGCTGGCCGCGGGCGGCGGACTTCTGGCCGATGGCACCCCGGCCACCGTCTTCGACCGATACGCCGTTCAGCTGTCCCATGCCGGCGTGTGGGTACCCGGTTCGGCGTCGGTGGGCCGCTCCGTTTCGCCGCCGACCTCCGCCGCCGCAGTGCTGACGGCCACCGACGTGTCCTACCGGTACCGCGGGGCGTCCCGTGATGCGGTGGCCCCGGCGTCCCTGCAGCTTGCCGCGGGCGAGATCGCCGCGATCGTCGGGCCGAACGGTTCGGGCAAGTCGACGCTGGCGATGATCCTTGCCGGGTTGAGCCGGCCGAGTACCGGGCTGGTAGTGGCCGCCGACTCGACGCGGCCACTGCGTACACGCAGCTCGGCATCGCTGGTTCGGGCGATCGGCACCGTGTTCCAACAACCCGAGCATCAGTTCGTGCGCCGCACCGTGCGGGCTGAATTGCTGCAGGGGCCACAGCGGCTGCACTGGCCGGCGGCGAAGGCCGCCGCGCGCGCCGACGACCTCCTCGACCGGCTCGGCCTCGCCGCGTTGGCCGAGGCGAACCCGTTCACCCTCTCCGGCGGTCAGCAGCGCCGGCTGTCCGTCGCCTCCGCGCTTTCAGCGGCGCCGCTGGCCCTGGTGCTCGACGAGCCGACGTTCGGTCAGGACGCCCGCACGTGGCGTGAGCTGCTCGAGCTGTTGCGCGCGGTGCGCGACGGGGGGACCGCGATGACGGTGGTAAGTCACGACGCCGACTTCGTCGACGCACTGGCCGACCGGGTACTGACGATGAATGACGGAATCCTGGCCAGCCCGCAGGGTGCGGCGGTGCAGGCATGACGATGCTCATCGGCGGCGACATCGTGCGCCGTGGCGCGGGCCGGCTGAATCCGACCAGCAAGGTCGCCGCACTCGGCATCCTGGCCGTCCCGCTGTTCCTCAGCGTCGACGCGGTGACCAGCGGCATCCTCGTGGTGGCCGAGGTGATCGCGTTGCCGTTGCTCGGCATCGGCCCGCGTGTGCTGGCCCGAACCGCGTGGCCGCTCGCCTTCGGTCTCGGAACCTTGTGGTTCGCCAACTGGCTGGTGGCCGGAACCGTGGCAGGGATGCTGCCGGTCTCGCTGCGGCTGGTCGCCCTCGGGCTACCGGGACTGGTGCTGGTGGTCACCACCGACCCGGTCGATCTCGCCGACGCGCTGGTGCAGCGCTGGCATGCGCCGGCCCGGTTCGCCTACGGCGCGCTCGCCGGATTCCGGCTGCTTCCGCTGCTGATCGCCGAGCTGTTCACGATGGCGCGAGCCAGGCGGGCCCGGGGGATGGGCGGCGGCGCCAACCCGGTGCGGTGGGTGCGACTCGGTGTCGGTCTCTTGTTCGGCCTACTCGTACAGGCGATCCGCCGTGCCGTCCGACTGGCGGCAGCGATGGACTCACGAGGTTTCGCCGCGGCGGAGCACCGCACCTTCGCCCGGGTCTCGACGGTCACCGGCTGGGACCGCTTGTTCGTGCTGGCCGCGGCCGTCCTGGTGATAGGAGCGGTCGCGACCAGCATCGGAACCGGACACTGGCGGCTGCTGTTCAGCTGAAGGTCAAGTACTCACAATCACCGGCCACGAATCCGGCTTGTAGGCGATGTAGATCTTGTGGGTCACCTGGCCGCCGGGCGAAGCGAAGCCGAAAGCCAACATCGGCCGGCTGGAGTTGCCGTTGAGGACCGCGATGCCCTCCGGCTCGTGCCAGGACGAGTCGGGCTTCCAGCCGATCTGGACGTGTTTGCCGACCTTCTTGGTGCTGGCAGCGAGGTTGACCGGCGTGATGTATGCGTCGTTCTTCGTGGGCGAGCCTTGGTAGAAGTAGGCGTACTGGCCGTACACCGCGACGCCCTGTCGGTAGATCGTTGTGCCCTTCGGTTGTTTGTAAGGGCTCGTGAACGCTACGTCGTAGACCTTCGTCCATTTGTTCTTGGCGGCGTCGGCCAGGTCGTAGGCGCGCACGTGCATCTTGTTGTTGGCCAGCCAATGCAGCACCAACTTGTTCGTGCCAAACGTGTCGATCGACGGCTGGGGGCTCCTGCTGGTGCTCAGACCCGGAGGGGTCCGGTCCTGCACGACCTTGTCGGACGGTGCGACGGTCACACCTGCCGTATACGGGACGCGTGCCAGTCCCCGGTACTTGTCCTTGCCGTATGCCAGCCAGACATAGACGTGCCCGCCCTCGGCCGCGACGGCAACCTCGGGACCGTGATTGCGAAAGCCCTTGAGCCACATGAACGACAGGACCTTGCCGGCCGACGTCATCCTGGTGACCCGAATCCGATCCGGTATGCAAGTTGCGCACTCGTGTGGTGCGGTGACGGCGAAGATGTCGCCCGCGGCGTCGCTGAAGTTCTGGAGATAGTCCACGGTGTCGTCGCCGACCTGGGCGCCGTTGATCCGCCACTTCGTGGTGCTGGCGAGCCTGAACTTGGAGCTGGATGGCACGGTGCCCGTAGCGCCGGCGCCGGCCGTCGTGGCCAGATCGACACCGACGGCCAGGCCGGCGATCAACACTCCGGCGAGCAGCAGACACAGTCGGGTGCGGAGGTCGGACCGGGAGAGTGGCGACATGAACCTTGCCTTTTCGCGTGGGGACTGCGCCGGGGCGTTCCGGCTCGCCCTAGAATCACCCGCGGACAACAGCCGGGCAGCAATGTCGATCAAAGTCGATCAACAGGGCGCGACCCGAGCGTGGTGAGGGGTGGCTGCTGTGAGCTCCTCGGCCGTGACGCAGCTGCAGCGCCCGCAACCCTTGGGGATCGGCGACGCCGGCGCGCTGGCCGCTCGACTGGACGAGCTCCGGTGCTGGAGCGGCCTATCGATCCGGGCCTTGCACCTCCGCGTCGTTGCGCAACGTCGCAAGGCGGGCGTCGTCGAACTGCCGTCGTACAACACGGTGTGGCGGTGCCTGCAGCCGGGCCGCGCGCGGCTTGACACCGACCTGGTCGCCGACGTCGTCCGGGCGCTGACTGCCGACGAGTCCGCCGTCGCACTGTGGCGGCAGGCCTGCGCGACTGCCGCCGCCCGACACGGTGACGCCCAACTCGTCGAGACCAGCGCCACTCTGCCCTCGGCAGAGCAGACCAGTTTCGTCGGTCGTCAGGACGCGCTCGACTCGATCGCCGCCGCAGGTCGCAACGACACGCCCGCGGTCGTCCGGATCGACGGCATGCCGGGGGTGGGCAAGACCTGGTTGGCCGCCGAAGCGGCTCGCCGTGCGGCGGCTGGGGGCGTCGACGTCGTGTTGACCGCGAGCCTGCGTGGCTACCACATCGCCCGGGCGCCGGCTGACCCGTATTCAGTGCTGGGCGAATTCCTGCGCCATCTTGCAGCGCCTCCTGATCTGGTGGCGACCCTCGACCTGCGGGGTCGTCGTGTGCATCTGCGTCGGTTGCTGCGCGGCCAGCGGGTCCTGGTGCTGCTCGATGACGCCGCCGACGAGGAGCAGGTGCGGCCACTGCTGCCGGGGACGCCCGGCTCGCTGACGCTGGTGACCAGCCGACGCAAGCTCGTCGGGCTGCCGGGCCGTCGGCTCGCGCTCGGTGCGTTCACCCCAGCCGAGTCATGCGTCGCGCTCTCGAAGGCGGTCGAGGGACGCGGCCGCGACACCGACGATGCGAGTGTCGCAGAGCTGGCGGCCGCGGTCGGTCACCTGCCACTCGCCGTTGGTCTTGTCGCCAGATACGTGGGCATTCATCCGGACTGGACGCTGCGTGATCACATCGATCGCCTCAAGCAGGCGTCTTCGGCGGGCCGCGTCGAGGAGCCGATCGACCTTGCACTCGCGGCGTCCTACCGAGCTCTGAGCGACCAGCAGCAGCACCTGGCGCGGCTGGTCGCCCTACATCCGGCGCAGGTCGACCCGTGGTCAGCAGCCGCACTCGCGGGCACGAAGGCGACCGAGGCCGCCCGGCAACTCGACGTTCTGTGTCAGGCCAACGTGATCAGCGAGCACGATGGCAGCTACGTCATTCACGATCTGTTCCGCGTGTTCCTGACCGCGCGATCCTGGGACGAGGACGCTCCGGCGACTCGGCACGCCGCGTGGACCCGGCTGGTGCGGTACTACGTGCAGACCGCGCTGGCCGGGGCTACCGCAACCGGGACCCAGCCCGTCGCAGTGTGGTCGGACTGGGCTGCCGGCGCAGACGTACCGACCTTCGATGCGGCCGAGCCGGCCCGGGAGTGGCTGCAGCGAGAGCGTGCGACGCTGCTAGCCATCGCGCTGCGTGCGGACTCGATCGACGGGCAGGCCCCGGCCGTCGCCCTCTCCGCCGCGCTGGCTCGGTATCTCGGGACGTCGGGCTTCTATCGGGAGGCTCGCCTCTTGCATGCCCGCGCGGTCACGGTGGCATCTGAGGCCGACCTGGCCCGCGCCCTAACCAGCCTCGGGGCGAGCGAGTGGCGGCTGGGCGAGCTCGACAACGCGGCCGGCCATTTGCGGCGCGCCGTCGCGTCGGCCCGGCGGCGGTCCGACGGCCGAGATGAATCACGGGCACTGAACAATCTCGGCATCGTGTACGGCGCGCACGGTCGCTGGGATCAAGCCCTTGCAGCGAATCGGCGCGCGCTGGTCATCGCTCGGAGACTCGGTGTTCGGGCCGACGAGGCGAACGTCCTGCACAACCTCGGTTATGTGTGTGAGCGCCTCGAGAAGCATGAGCTTGCGGGTGAGTACTTCTCCAGGGCACGCGCCCTTGCTGATAAAGAAGGTGACGCGGAACTTGCGGCGAAGGCAGCGCTCGGTCTGGCCCGGACGTTGGAGATGACCGGGGAGTACGCGCAGGCCACCGAGATTGCCGACGAGCAACTCGTGCTCGCCCGCCGGTTCGGTCATCGCGTCGTCGAGGCCAGCGCCGACGTCCAGTTGGCGCGGCTACGGCGGATCGAGGGCGACCTGGTCTCGGCCGCCGTGCTCACCGAGACGGCGCTGGGCATCGCCCGCGATGTGGGTTACCGGGCGATGCAGGAGGAGCTCGAGTCCGAGCTGGCGACACTTCGATCAGACGCGTCGCGGTGACCTACCGCTGAACGATCCGCGAGACTGGCCAGGTGCGGATCGCGACCTTCAACGTCTTCAGCGGGAAATCGATGTCCGGCGACGGAGTCGACCCCGACGCGTTCAGCAGCGCAATCGCCGCACTCGATGCCGACGTGCTCGCGCTGCAGGAGGTGGACCGCGATCAACCGCGCTCCGGCGGGCATGACCTGACCGCACTCGCGGCGCAGTCCATGGGTTCGCGCGATCACCGCTTCCAGCCGGCGCTGGCCGGCACGCCAGGAACGAACTGGCGGCGAGCCCGGCAGAATGAGCAGGCGGGCACGCCGCTCTACGGGATCGCGCTGCTGTCCCGGTTCGCTGTCGACTCGTGGCGCACCATCCAGTTGCCGTGGGTGCGCGGGCCGATCCCGGCCTGGCTTTCCGAGGACCGTCGCCTTGCGATCGTGCACGAAGAGCCGCTCGTTGCATTGGCGGCCCGGGTCCTCACGCCGCTCGGGTCGTTGACGGTCGCGGCCACCCACCTGTCCTACGTGCAGGGTCTGAACGCG
Organism: Jatrophihabitans sp.; assembly: GCA_051001975.1. Classification (GTDB taxonomy): domain Bacteria; phylum Actinomycetota; class Actinomycetes; order Mycobacteriales; family Jatrophihabitantaceae; genus DATAEG01. The sequence goes on along the minus strand of JBPCMU010000070.1, from coordinate 61,538 downwards.
GTACACCTGCGTCGGCTCCGTCACGCGTTGCGGAAGGAGGCCGATCCGGTGCTGCTGCTCGGCGATCTCAACCTGCCCGGCGACTGGCCGACCCGACTGACCCGGTACCGCTCGCTCGGCGGAGAGCCGACCTACCCGGCCGATGTCCCGCACCGCCAGATCGACCACGCCCTGCTGCGCGGCGACTTTCCTGCGCCCACAGGTTGTACGGCCGTCGAGCTGACCATCTCCGACCACCGGGCTCTGGTAGTTGACTGGTAGGGCGAAGTGTCGGTGCCGGGCCGTACCGTTGACGGTATGAAGACGAAGGCGGGGCAGCTACTGCTCGAACCGGCGGCCGGCACCTTCGAGGTCATCTCGGAGTTCCAGCCGTCCGGTGACCAACCCGCGGCGATCAAGGCTCTCGAGGAGCGAATCCGGGGTGGCGCGAAGGACACGGTGCTGCTCGGCGCCACCGGTACCGGTAAGTCGGCCACCACCGCCTGGCTGATCGAGAAGCTGCAGCGTCCGACTCTGGTGATGGCGCCGAACAAGACGCTGGCGGCGCAGCTGGCCAACGAGCTGCGCGAGATGCTGCCGAACAACGCGGTCGAGTACTTCGTCAGCTACTACGACTACTACCAGCCCGAGGCCTACGTCCCGCAGACCGATACCTACATCGAGAAGGACTCGTCGGTGAACAGCGAGGTCGAGCGACTGCGTCATTCGGCCACCTGGCACCTGCTCACCCAGCGCGATGTCGTCGTGGTTGCGACCGTCTCCTGCATCTACGGTCTGGGCGCCCCCGAGGAGTATCTGAACCAGAGCATCAAGCTCGCGGTGGGCCAGCAGTTGGAGCGGGACAAGTTGCTGCGCCAGCTCGTAGACATCCAGTACAACCGCAACGACCTGGCCTTCACTCGCGGCACATTCCGGGTCCGTGGCGACACCATCGAGGTGTTCCCGGTGTATGAGGAGCTGTGCTGCCGGATCGAGATGTTCGGCGATGAGATCGAGCGCCTGTACTACCTGCACCCGCTCACCGGTGAGGTGATGCGTGATGTCGAGGAGTTGTTCATCTCGCCGGCCACTCACTATGCAACTGGCCCGGAGCGGATGGAGAAGGCAGTCAAGGGCATCGAGGCGGAGCTCGCCGAGCGGCTGGCCGAGTTCGAGGGCCAGGGCAAGCTGCTCGAAGCGCAGCGGCTGCGAATGCGCACCGCCTACGACATCGAGATGATGCGCCAGGTCGGTTTCTGTTCGGGCATCGAGAACTACTCGCGGCATATGGACGGTCGCGAGGCAGGCAGCTCCCCGAGCTGCCTGCTGGACTACTTCCCGGACGACTTCCTGCTGGTCATCGACGAGTCGCACAACACTGTCCCGCAGATCGGTGGCATGTACGAGGGCGACATGTCCCGCAAGCGCACGCTGGTGGAACACGGGTTCCGGCTGCCCAGCGCGATGGACAACCGGCCGCTGAAGTTCGAGGAGTTCACCGAGCGGATCGGCCAGACTTTGTACCTTTCGGCTACGCCCGGACCGTACGAGCTGGGCCGCACAGACGGGGAGTTCGTCGAACAGGTCATCAGGCCGACCGGGCTGATCGACCCGGAGGTCGTGGTCAAACCGACCAAGGGCCAGATCGACGACCTGGTACACGAGATCAGGGCCCGCGCCGAGCGCAACGAGCGGGTGCTGGTCACCACGCTGACCAAGAAGATGTCCGAGGACCTGACCGACTATCTGCTCGAACTCGGCATCCGGGTGCGCTACCTGCATTCCGAGGTGGACACGCTGCGGCGGATGGAGTTGCTCCGCGAACTGCGCACCGGCGAGTTCGACGTGCTGGTCGGTATCAACTTGCTGCGTGAGGGTCTCGACCTCCCGGAGGTATCCCTGGTGTCGATCCTCGACGCCGACAAGGAAGGCTTCCTGCGCAGCGGCACCGCACTCATTCAGACGATCGGCCGGGCCGCCCGCAACGTCTCCGGTGAGGTGCACATGTACGCCGACACCATCACCCCGTCGATGCATCGCGCGATCGATGAGACCAACCGGCGCCGGGAGAAGCAGGTCGCCTACAACACCGAGCACGGCATCGACCCGCAACCGTTGCGCAAGAAGATCGCAGACATCACCGACCGGTTGGCTCGCGAGGCCGAGGACACCGACGAGCTGCTGAACGCCCCGGTGGGTGGCTCCGGCCGCTCCCAATCGCGCGGCAAGTCGCCGGTCCCGGGCAGGGGCGGCCGGGGTGCCGGAGTCGTGGGGGTGGGCGCGCACGCCGACGGCGGGTTGGATATCAGCACCATGCCGCGGGCCGAACTTGCCGACCTGATCCAGTCACTCAACGACCAGATGATGCAGTCCGCGCGAGATCTGCAGTTCGAGGTGGCTGCCAGGCTGCGCGACGAGATCCGCGACCTGAAGAAGGAACTGCGCGGCATGGACGCCGCCGGCGTCAGCTGAGCGCCGGCGAGGCACGGCGGCAAGCAGGAAGACGGTTTCGACGCGAGCGATCCGGCCCGGTTGGGCAGGTTTGGGAGGGCAACGAGATCTGTGTCCAGTAGCTGGTCCGACTCCTTGTACCGGCGGCGGGACGAGTGGCCCGACTCCGGCGAGCGGTACACCTTCGGCCCCCTTAAATGCGCCGTCACCATCACCGACACCGCGCCGAACACCGTCGCTGCCATGTGGATGCCTGACCGGCTGATCTCGCTCACCGTCCTCGACACCGCGACCCCACCAGAGGTGGCGGCGGCGTTGCCGGCGTTCGCCGCGCACGCTGGAAAGTTGGTCGCCGGTTTCACCGAGGCGAGCATCACGCTGCCGAGCAGGGACATTGACCGGGGACGCGTCGCGCGCGAGCTGGGTTTCCTGCCGTCCACCGTGTTGGCAGTGCGAGATCACCGAGGGCGGGAGCTACCGTTGCTCGAGCCGATCCACCTGGTGGTGCGAACTGCCACCGAGAACGATGCGCAGGCGGTTTTCCAGCTGTGGTGGGAGCAGACGGTCTACGAGAACCGGCTCGGCTCTCTGCGCGCAACGGCGCAGATCCGCGCCGCGCTCGAACTGGCGGTGCCGCGGGCCTCACCGGAGACGATGTCTGTCTCGTTGCCGAGCTCGATGGTGAAGTCGTTGGGCTGGTCCTGGCCAACCCGGCCGCTACGTCTGCCTGGGCAACCGGGCGCATCAACGCCAAGCCGGTCACCTACCTGGCGCTCGGATCAACCACGGCGCACGCGCGTGGCAAAGGCGTGGCGGGCGCAATTGTCGCGGAGTTGCACCGCCGGCAGAGCGAGCAGGGCATCGCGGCTACCGCGCTGCACTACTCGGCGTACAACCCGCTGTCGGTGCCGTTCTGGTCGCAGCAGGGATACCGCCCACTGTTGACCAGCTACTCCACGACCGTGCATTAGGGCTTGCGCCATTCGGCAACGTATCGCCACATCGGCATGCGGTGATAACAGACGCTGGGCAGCTCGGCGCCCAAGGCCTGGCGGGCGAATAGGGGCGCGATCGTCAACGAGGACGACAAGGGTCTCTCGGCCGGTTGCAAGCCCGCAAGCCCTATCCGAGCGGACGGGCGCCGAGTTGGCTGACCGCTACCGCGCCTAGCCGATGGGCCTGCGTCACCGCGGTGGCCAGGTCGGCCCCGGCCCGCAGCGCCGCCAGTAGTCCCGCCGCGAATGCGTCACCGGCGCCCGTCGAGTCGCGCACGGACGCAGCGACGCCGGGGACGTCGTAAACGGCGCCGGAGATGACGGCCACCGCGCCCGTCCCCCCGCGCTTCACCACTACGGTGTCGAACTGCTCGGCGAGGGCACCTGCCGCCGCCGTCGGGCTCAGCAGGCCGGTCAGCGCAGTCGCCTCGTCGGCGTTGGCGACGAGCAGGGTGCTGGCGGGCAGCAGCCTGCGGAATTCGGTCGGGCCGAACCTGCGCAGTGGGGCAGCAGACGCCGCGTCGACGGACACCGCCGCACCAGCCCGCACTGCTGAGTCTATGGCCGCCAAGGCGGCCGATTGCGATCCGTCGTCCAGCAACGCATAGCCCGACACATGCAGCCGATCGGTACCATCCAGCGTGGGCAGATCGGCCTCTGACAGGTGGCTGTTCGCGCCGGCCGACGGGATCATCGTCCGCTCGCCGTCCGGCGCGACGAGCACGATGCACATGCCGGTCGACGCCGTCGGGTCGATCGTCACAGCGGTGGTGACCCGCTGCGCGCGAAGCGCATCGACCGCGGCCCGGCCGAACTCGTCGTCGCCGACCCGACCGACGAACATGCTCGGCACGCCGAGCGAGGCGACCCAGGCCGCAGTGTTCGCCGCGGATCCGCCGTGCCGGATGTCGATCTGCGCCGGGGTGTCCGACCCGGCCGCCAGCGGGCCGGGCAGCTGCGCCGCCACGTCGACCATGACGTGCCCGACGCACACGATTCGCCCTGTCGTCACGGCGCCAGCGGTTCGAGGTCGGCACACCGGTAGCCGACGGCGGGGTAGCGGGTCACTGTCCGGTTGCGGCCGCCGCCGCGATCTCCGCGGCAACTCGGGCGTTGTTGAGCACCAGCGCAACGTTGGTCGCCAGCGATGCGCCGTGTGTCTCGCGATGGAAGTACTCCAGCAGAAACGGTGTGACGCCCTTGCCGTGCAGGCCGGCCGCGTCGAGGGCGGCCAACCCGTCAGCGAGCACCCGGTCGTGCAGGGCACGGTCCAACTCATCATCCGCCGGCACCGGGTTCGCCAGCACCATGCCGTACCCGGCGGTGCCGAGGTCAGTGCGTGCCCGCAGCGCGGCGGCGACCTGCGCGGGAGTGTCCAGCCGCCAGTCCACGGGGTGGCCGGAGTCGGCGAGGTAGAAGCCGGGGAACCGGTCGGTGCGGTATCCCACCACCGACACGTTGAGCGACTCGAGACGTTCCAGAGTCGCGGGCACGTCGAGGATCGACTTCACCCCGGCGCAGACGACCAGGATCGGCAACCGGGACAGCGCGGCCAGATCGGCCGACTCGTCCCAACTCTCCCGCGCGCCGCGGTGCACGCCGCCGAGACCACCGGTGGCGAAGATGCCGATCCCGGCGGCAACGGCGAGATGCGACGTCGCCGCGACGGTGGTGGCCGCATCGACGCCGAGTGCGGCCACCAGTGCCAGATCCCGCACGCTCGCCTTCACGACTGAGTCGGAGGTCGCGATCCGGTGCAGCGCAGCATCGTCGAGACCGATGTGCGGTATCCCATCGATGACGGCGATGGTCGCCGGCGTCGCGCCGGCCTGGCGCACCGCGTGCTCGATCTCCCGAGCGACCCGGAGATTGTCCGGCCGGGGCAGACCATGGCTGATGATCGTGCTCTCCAGCGCGACGACCGGCCTGCCCGCGGCCACCGCCGTGGCGATTTCTTCGTGGACGTGCACAGTGCTCCTCCCGACGACGCCAGTGAGCGTATCGACCGCCCACGGACGGACCTGTTGCGCCGGTGCGGTAGGCATGTGCGGTGATCGATCACGTCACCGTCACCTCTCGGGACCTTGCCCGCAGCACTGCCTTCTACGACGCTGCCCTCCAGCCGCTCGGCCTACGCCGGGTGGTCGACTACGTCGACCCGGAGGACGAGGACGAGGGTGGCATCGAGGCCGTCGGCTATGGCGCAGCAACGGGTGCCCCGACGGTGTGGGTGGTGGCTGGCGCGGCGCCTACCTCCGGGCTGCACCTGGCGCTGCGGGCCGAGAACTCCGCCGCGGTCGAGGCCTTCTTTGCGGCCGCGCTGAGCGCCGGCGGCACGCCGGCGCAGGCACCCCGCCGATGGGAGATCTACCGGCCCGGCTACTTCGGCGCGATGGTCGCAGACCCGGACGGCAATCTGATCGAAGCGGTCACCTCGACTGCCTGAACGACCGTCGATCTTGTGAGGATTCGACGCCCAGGGCCGTCGTATCCTCACAAGATCGGCTAGTCGACGTCCTCGTAGTGCTCGACCAGCGGTGGCTGTGCGAAGTACGAGCCGATCGCGGCACGCCACTGGGCGAACCGGCCGGTGGCCCGGAAGTTCTGCTCGTGCGCCTCGACCGATTCCCACTCGACCAGCAGCACGTACCGGGTCGGCCGTTCGATCCCTTGCGTCATCCGCACCGAGTGGACGCCTGGCGTTCCGGCCAGCACCTCCCGCGCGCCTCGGTAGGCCGTGGCGAACTGAGCCTCGGCGCCTTCGTGCACGTCGATGATCCCTACTTCCAGCACCATGACCGTTGAGCCTGGCAGACTCGATCAGGTGCGGGTCCGCCGGGTTACCCTCCTCGCCGCCACCACGATCGCGATCATTGCGGTCGCGGCGGTCGGCGCAGACCTGGTGACACACCGCACGCCACGCACCGATGCCGAGCGCAGCGCAGCCTCCACCGTTGCCGGCCCAGGGGCAACGCCGCCCGCGTCATCGACGTCATCATCATCGTCGCCGGCGCCGACGAAGGCCCCGCCGCCGAGCGGGGGAGCGGCCGCCCCAGGAAACGGTCAGGTGATCCCGACGACCAGCCATCCGACGACGCCGGCAGCTGGGCGGTTGCCGCTGTCCTACTCGGTGGGCAATGCCCGGCAGGTGGTCACCGTCGTCGCCGCGGCTGGAGCCACCGAAGGAACGCTGCGGCGTTGGGTGGCGGTGTCCGGCGGATGGCGGCAGGTGGGTCCCGCGGTGCGCGCCTACGTCGGGGACGCCGGCATCTCGAGCAACGCCCGGGAGGGATTCGACGCAACCCCGGCCGGCAGCTTCACCCTGACCCAGGCCTTCGGCCGCAACGCCGAACCACAGACCCGGCTTCCCTACTTCCGCACCGACGCGAACGACTGGTGGGCCGGCGACTCAGCCAGCCCGTCCACCTACAACACCCATCAACGGTGTGCGGCGGCGGCGTGCTCGTTCCGGACAAGTGAAAGCGAGCAGCTCTACTACGTGCCCGGCCTGTACGACTACGCCGTGGTCATCGACTACAACATGCACCCATCGGTCCCCGGCAAGGGCAGCGCGTTCTTCCTGCACGTCCAGGGCGGCGAGCCGACCGAGGGTTGCGTCTCGATCGACCGGTCAGTATTGCTGGACGTCCTGGCGTGGTTGAACCCGGCCGATCATCCCCGCATCATGATCGGGACGGGCTGAACCGGTCAGACCGGTCGTAGCTGGTCGCCCATTGAATAGATCTGTGCGGGCGGGACCAGGTAGTTGTTCGCGTCATCTGTGTAGCGGAACTCGGTGCGGATCTCCCGGGTCGCCCGCATCCCGCGGATGATGCACACCCGCCAGGGCGCGCCGTCCTCCCGGCGTGACGCGTCGCGGAAGGAGTTGATCGGCCCGAGGTCCGCAACGTTCGTCGGTTGGCCCGGGCCGTAGCCGAAGTAGCGGATCCCGGTGCCGCGGGGATGATCCCCGGTGGCATCGACGACCACCACGAATCGGTCCCAGTCCAGCACCGACAGATCCGCGGCGGCGGTGATCGCCGAGGCTACTGCGGCGAAGGCCGTGGTGCGGTCCGGGGAGTCGGTGGCCGCGACCGGCTGCGCGGGGGGCGGCTGCGGTGCCATCGGCCGGACGGTGAAGGTCGGCCGAGCGGGCGCCTCGGCAGGTGGTTCGGCCGGAGGCGTCATCAGCCCGGCGGCCGGCCCCGGGCCTTGGCCCAGCAGCGCGTCGATGCCTGCCTGGTCGAGCAGCGCGAAGTCGACGCGGTCAGATCCCGCCCAGGCTTGCGCGATCACGCCGACCCAGGCCGGCTCCGCGTCCGCCGTCTTCTGCCGCAGTGCGGTGAGATCACCCAGCGGTGACAGCGCAGGGGTGAACGGGCGGGATCCGCCGGCCTCGTCGTAGAGGACGCTCGCGGCGCGGGACCGGCCGACGTCCACCCCGAGTGCGTAGCGGTGCCAGCCGCTGACCGCTCGCAACGAGGCGGCGAGGTCATAGCTGATCCGCGACAGCAGAGCCTCGGGCGAGAGGCTCGCGGCGTCCGGTCGGGTCGCGACGGCCGCCGCGACAGTGGCCGGCCGCGGCCGGGTGCGCAGCCGGTCGGCCACCGCCGGGTCGGCACCGGACCAAGTCAGTTGTGCCACCGCAGCCGGGTCGTGGATGAACCGCACCTCGGCGGTGCCGGCCGCACGTTCCAGCCGGAGCAGCGCGCCGCCGGCCAATGCACCATCGGTGCCCGGCGAGGCGGCGCGCATCGCAGCCAGATCCGTCAGGAACTCGCCGCCGATGAAGGTCGGGATGGCGGCAAGATCGCCGCGGTAGCGGAAGCCGAGTGAGTTGATGCCGGCGTCGGAAAACGTCGCGACGGCCGCGTAGTGGTCCCAGCCGTCTCCGGAGAGCTCCCGCCAGCCCACGATGTCGCCCGACAGTCGATGCCCGGCACTCCCCGCCTCGTCCGCGATGTCGTCGGCGGCGGTGGGCTCGGGTGCCGCGGCGTTGGTGCGGGGTTCTGTTGATGATTCCGTGGATGGCTCGGTGGCAGCAGGCGCCTCGGACTCCAGCTGCGCGGACTCCGCAACACCCTCAGTGGGTTGCGGGGGATCGGCCGACTCGACCGGAGCGTCGTCCGGCGCGGGTGCGATCACCGTCTCGTCAGGTGCCGCAGCGTCCGCAGCTGCGGCCCCGGCTGGTGCAAGCTCGGTGCCGGGACGGATCAGCTCGGCCACCGATGCGACGTGGGCGGCGGTAACCCTGAACCGGGCGCCGGAATCCGAGCTGAACGCGTTGCCGGCGAGCTCGCCGGTGGCCCGGTCGAGGCGGGCGACGAAGATGTCGAAGAGTTCGCCGTTCGCACCAGGACTGGCGTCGCGCAGCGCTGCGACGGTTGCGATCACGTCGGTGCCCATCAGCATCGGCAGGCCGGGGCCCTGCTGGTAGTACCGGAACCCGGTGACGCGCACGCCGAGTGCGGTGATCTCCGCGACCAGGCTGAACCCGTCCCACTCGCCCGGCACGCTGTCGGCCGCCTTGGTCAGTTCGGCCGTGAGATCTGCGACCAGTGCAGACCGTTGTTCACTCACTCGCGTCCTCCTGCTCGTCCGGTGTCGCCCCGGCACCGTGAGCTCGCACTATGCCACCCACGCCAGTGGTCCCGACACTGCGACGGCCCCGCCACGAGCAGGTGCTCTGCTCGCAGCGGGGCCGTCTCTACAACTGAGCGGTTACTTCACCGCGCTGTTGTACTGGTCGATCTGCGATTTCGTCTGACTCTTGGCGAAGGCGAGCGCATCAGCCGCGCTCTTCTTGCCGGTGATGGACGCGTCGATGGCATCCTCCATCAACTGCCGTGCCTTCGGCATCACCCCGAGCAGACAGCCCTGAGTCGCCTTGTCGAGGGTGGTGCCTTCCAGCTGCTTGATCGCGGTCTCGAACTGGGGGCGCTTCGCCACCCAGGCCTTGTCGGTCGGATCGTTCAGGGCAGCCTTGCTCACCGGGAAGTAACCGGTGCCGGTGTGCCACTGCGCCTGAACCGCGTTGCTGGACAGGTACTTGATCAGCTCCCACGAGGCTTGCTGCTCCTTGCTGGAGTGGCCGGCCTTGTCGATCCACAGTGACGCGCCGCCGATGATCGGGCCGCCGGTGTCCGAGGCGTCGGCCTTCGGGTAGTAGCCGGTACCGATGGTGAACTTCGAAGCGCTGAGGAAGCCACCGAGCGAACCGGTCGACTCCAGCGTCATCGCGATCCGGCCCGAAGTGAACGCGTTGTCCGCGTCAGCGGTCTTTCGGCCGGTGTTCAGTGCCAGCTTCTGGTCGAGCATCGACTTCCACCACGTCAACACCTTGGTCTGGGTGTCGGTGTCGTAGGACATCTCCTTCGCGCGGTCGTCCCGGCCGTTGCCGCTGTCGCAGTACTCCTTGTTGGCGGTCGCGGTCCACTGCTCCATGAACCAGCCGTAGATCGCGGCACCGAAGCCGTACTGCTTGACGTTGCCGTTCGCGTCCTTGACGGTCAGCTTCTTCGCGTCAGCCATGATCTCGTCGATCGTGGTCGGTGGCTTGCTCGGGTCGAGGCCGGCCTTCTTGAAGGCGTCCGCATTGATGTACAGCAGCGGTACCGAGGTGTTGAACGGCATCGAGTCGAGCTTGTTGTCGATGGAGTAGTAGCCGGCGATGTTCGGCTGGATGTCGCTGACGTTGAACTTGTCCTTGTCGATGAAGGTCTGCATCTGCGCGGTCTGCTTCGAATCGATCATGAAGCGGGTACCGATGTCGTAGATCTGCACCAGCGACGGAGTCTTCTTCGCCGTGATCGCCGCCTTGTACGCGGTGATGGTGTCGTCGTAGTCACCCTTGGCGATCAGGTTGACCTTGATCTTGCCCTTGTGCGCGGTGTTGAACTGGTTGACCAGCTTCTGCAGCACTTCCTGGTTCGTTCCGGCCAGGCCGTGCCAGAAGCTCACGGTGACCTCGCCACCGCTGTCCTTGCTGCCACCGCTGCTACATCCGGTCAGCAGACCAGCCGCGACGGTGGCGACTGCCACCACTGCGAGCGCGACTCTGCCGCGCCGTCGTGTCGAGAACCTCACGAGCGTTCCTTTCGGTTGGGGGTAACGGTGCGGGATGGTCATTTGACGGCCCCTGCTGTGAATCCGCGGACCAGCCATCGTTGGCCCACGATGACCAGCACCAACGTGGGCAGCAGCGCCAGCGTGATGCCGGCGAAAACCTGGCCCGGTTGGTTGGTGTCCACCGCCTTGGCCAACGACTGCACGCCGATCTGCAGCGTCTTCTTGCTGTCGTCAGAGTTCGACACCAGCAATGGCCAGAGGAACTGGTTCCACCCGGACAGGAACGACCACACCGCGAGTGCGGCGAGTACCGGTCGAGTCATCGGCATCAGGATCTGGGTGAGGAAGCGCAGATGCCCGGCGCCGTCGATCTTGGCCGCATCCCTGATGTCAGTGGGGAATTGCAGGAACGCTTGTCGCATCAGGAACGTCCCGAAGCCGTTGGCCAGGAACGGCAGGAAGAGTCCCGGATAGGTCGAGGACAGATGCAAAGTGGTGACGACGAACAGGTAGTTCGGGATGACGATCGCCTCCCACGGGATCATCATCGTCGCGAGGAACACCCAGAACAGGGTGCGCCGGCCGGGCAGCCGCAGAAACACGAACGCATACGCCGACAGCGTCGCCGTGACGAGGTGGCCGACCATGATGACCACAGAGACGACCACGCTGTTGAGGTACTGCCGACCGATCGGGAACGCCTTCGAGACCCCGGAGTAGTTCGACAGGGTGAAGTGCTTCGGGATCAGCCGCGGCGGATAGCCCTGCAGCTCCTTCACCGAGGTGAAGCTGGAGATGATCGTCAGGAAGAGCGGGTAGAGCAGGATCACCGCCATCACCAGCAGGAACAGATAGGTGAGGACGACGCCGGGCGTGAGGCGCTTGCGCCGACGGCGCACCTTCGGCGGCGGCGCGGCATCCACCGTCCGGACGTCCGGGTTCTGTTCCTGGGTCTGGGTCATGTGTTGACCTTCGCTCCGCAAGCTTCGCTCATTGGTAGTGCACCCGTCGCTCGATGACACCGAATTGGATCGCGGCTAGCAGGATGCCGACCAGCAGCAGGACCAGGCCCTGCGCGGCGGCGAACCCGTAGTCGCTCGCGTTGTTGGCGAAGGCCGTGTTGTAGATCGAGTAGACCAGCGTGGTGGTCGAGTGGTCCGGACCGCCGGCCGGGGTGAGGATCAGCAACTGGCCGAAGGTCTGCAGCGAGTTCAACGTGGTGATGACGACCAGGAAGAAGATGCTCGGCGTGATCAGCGGCAGCGTCACGGTGCGGAACAGCCGGAATCCGGTGGCCCCGTCCAGGCGGGCTGCCTCCTGCACCGTCTCGTCGACGCCGGAGAGTGCGGCTGCGATCACCAGCAGGTTGAAGCCGGTGTTCATCCACACCACCACGATCGCTACCGAGATCAGCGCCCACTGGCTGCTGGTGGTCCACGGCAGTCCGTGCCCGCCGAGGTTCTCGATGATCGCGTTCAGCCGACTGACGCTCGGGTTCAGGATGTAGCTGAAGGCGACTGCCGCGGTGGCCACCGAGTAGGCGAAAGGCAACGCGAAGGCGGTCCGGAAAATCTTCATCCCGGGGAGGTGCTGCGACATCGGGACGGCGAGCACCAACGGGAGCACGATGCCGGGGATGACCGTGATGATGACGAAGATGCCGGTGCGCTCGAGGATCGCGGCGAAGTCGGCGGTGAAAAGCCGGTGGAAGTTCTTCAGTCCGACCGGCACCGTCGGGTTACCGAGGATGTCCGACGCCCGTGTGGAGATGTAGGCGGCCCGGCCCAGCGGGTAGAACACGAACAACCCGAAGATGACGAGCGAGGGCAGGAGAAACAGCCAGGCGAGCGGTATCTCGCGGCCACGGGCCGAGACCGATCGTCGGGGCCGGCGCGATGTCAATGTGTCAACCTCGCTGGTCGTGATGTCCATGTGCCTCCGTCCACATTGACGAGGTGAGTCGCCCTGATGTCCAAGGGGTGACCGATGCGCCCGATCAGACCTGGGGGGGCGGGTTCGGTCTAGATACTGGCATGACATCGGTCCCGGTGTGCGCAGCGCGCCTGGATCGAGACCTGCAACGATGGGCGGATGACCTATCTCGCGGCCGAGAACCGTTATTCAGACCTGCCCTACCGGCGTGCCGGTCGCAGCGGCCTGTTGCTGCCTGCCGTGTCCCTTGGGTTGTGGCACAACTTCGGCGACGACAAGCCGCTGGAGGTGCAGCAGGCGATCCTGCGCCGAGCGTTCGATCTCGGCGTGACCCATTTCGACCTTGCCAACAACTACGGTCCGCCGTATGGAGCGGCGGAGCGCAACTTCGGCGGCCACTTCGCCCGGGATTTCCGGACGCACCGCGATGAACTGGTTATTTCGACCAAGGCCGGTTACGACATGTGGCCCGGCCCGTACGGCGACCACGGCTCGCGCAAGTACCTGCTTGCCTCGCTGGATCAGTCCCTGCAGCGGATGGGCCTGGACTACGTCGACATCTTCTACAGTCACCGGGCCGACCCGGCCACGCCGCTGGAGGAAACTGTCGGTGCGTTGGCCAGCGCTGTGCAGTCCGGGAAGGCGCTGTACGTCGGCATCTCGTCCTACTCGTCCGAGCGCACCCAGCAAGCGGCAACGCTGCTGCGCGAGGCGGGCGTCCCGCTGCTGATCCACCAGCCGTCGTACTCGATGTTGAACAGGTGGGTGGAGGAGTCGCTGCTGGACACTCTGGGTGATCTCGGCGTCGGGTGTATCGCGTTCTCGCCGCTCGCTCAGGGCATGCTCACCGGTCGATATCTGAAGGGCGTGCCGGCCGACTCCCGGGCCGCCGCCGACAAATCTCTGTCGCCGGATCTGCTGACCGAGTCCGCGATGAAGCACATCAGGTCGCTGAACCGGATCGCGAAGAAGCGCGGCCAGAGCCTGGCGCAGCTAGCCCTGTCCTGGCTGCTGCGCGATGAGCGGGTGACCAGCGTGCTCATCGGCGCGTCCAGCGTCGCGCAACTCGAGGACAACCTCGCCGCCGCTACCGCGCCGCCACTCACCGATGCTGAACTGGCTTCGATCGATCGCCACGCCGTCGAGGCCGGCATCGATCTGTGGAAGTCGTCTCGCCAGTCGTGACCGGGGCTGGCGCCGAGCGCCGTTCGCTGCGCCAGCAAGTGGACGCCGGCTGGGCCGAAGCGCTAGAACCGGTGGCCGATCAGATCGCGGCGATGGGTGACTTCCTGCGCGCCGAGATCGCCGCCGGGCGGCATTACCTGCCGCCCGGCCCGAACGTGCTGCGCGCCTTCGTGCAGCCGTTCGCCGACGTGCGGGTGCTGATCGTCGGTCAGGATCCCTACCCGACGCCGGGGCATCCCGTCGGCCTGTCCTTCTCTGTGGCGCCCGACGTGCGTCCGGTGCCGCGCAGCCTGGCCAACATCTACCGGGAGTACTCCGCCGACCTGGATCTTCCGACGCCGGGTAATGGCGATCTCACTCCGTGGACGCAGCAGGGGGTGCTGCTGCTCAACAGAGTGCTGACCGTGGCGCCGGGCGCTCCGGCCAGCCACCGGGGTAAGGGCTGGGAGGCCGTCACCGAGCAGGCCATCCGGGCACTGGTCGCGCGTGAGCAGCCGATGGTGGCCATCCTCTGGGGACGCGACGCGCAGACGCTGGCGCCGATGCTCGGTGACCTCCCGCGGATCGAATCGGCGCACCCCAGCCCGATGTCGGCTGACCGCGGTTTCTTCAACTCCCGCCCGTTCAGCAGGGCCAACGCGCTGCTCGTCGAGCGCGGCGCGGAGCCCGTTGACTGGCGCCTGCCATGACGATCGTGTTGTCCATCACTCAACGTTGGTAGCGGGCGTTGTCGGCGCGGAGGTCGGCGAGGAGTTCGGCCTGCTCGTCGTCGCTGAGGCCTGCCTTCCGTTCGCGCTGCGGATCCAGCTCGCCTTCCCACGCCAGCGAGTCGGCAACGAGTCGGTCCAGGCCGCTGTCGACCAGGCCGAGCGCCGCGGCGGCCGAGGTGTCCCGCGACGCGAATCCGGCATGGTCGGCAGCACCGGCCAGCCACAGTGGCAGCGACCTTGGGCCGGCCCACATCTCCACGCGATGCCCGGTGAGCCAGTCATCGGTGGCGGCCACGACCTCGCCGGTGTGGCCGGTCGCCGGGCGGCAGGGGGCGAATACTTCGTCGAGGGTGACGTGATCGCCGGAGACGTTGACCGTGGCCGTATTGCCGGCCAACCCGACGCTGAGGATCCAGGCCGCCAGGTCGCGGACGTTGATGATCTGGGTGATGACTCCCGATTGCGCTGGCACCAGCACCGAAGCGTCGAAGTCCCGGTCGAAGCGGGCCGGCCAGTAGCCAAAGCGATCGCTGCCATCGCCGTACCCGCCGATCAGCCCGGCCCGCGCGATCAGCAAGCGGTCGCCGACCGCATCGATACAGGCTCGCTCGCGGGCCACCTTGGCTTCGCCGTACTGCTCTCGCGTCGCTTCGTTCCCCTCGAGCGCCTCGAGCAGCGCCGCTGACTCGTCCGCGTTGGGCTGGCTGTGTTCTGCGTAGACCGAGCACGAGGAGACGTACACCCAGTGTCGAGCCTGTTCGCCCAAGGCAGCCAGGGCGGAGCGGACGAAGCCTGGTTGCCAGGATACGTCGACGACGAGGTCCCAGTCGCGGTCGCGCACCGCGTCGTAGGCATCCGCCTTGCCGCGGTCGGCGGTGACGAATGTGACGCCGTCCGCGGCCGGTCCGGCCTCTCCGCGGGCGAGGCAGGTGACCGAATGCCCGGCTACCTGCGCTTGCGCTGCCACTTCGCGGCCCAGCCACGCGGTGCCGCCGAGAACGAGGATCGAGGAGGTCGTCATCGGGTCAGCCAATCAGTGCGACGCACCGGCGCGCATCGCCGTTCGCGTAGAGCGGACCGCGTAGCGTCGGCGCCATGCCGATCCGCGACGTCCTCGCGCGGATGTATCTACGCCGGTTGCGCGCGCAGCTCCGCGGCCGCGAGTTACCGAAACACGTCGCTGTCATCATGGACGGCAACCGGCGGTGGGCGCGTGCCCAGGGCTTTGCCGACGCCCGGGTCGGCCACGACTACGGCGCGGACCACGTCAGCTCCCTGCTGCGGTGGAGCGCCGCGGCCGGCATCGACCATGTCACGATCTTCGTCTGTTCGACCGAGAACCTGATCGCTCGGGACCAGGAGGAAGTGCGCAACCTCCTCACGATGATGGAGCGGATGGTCGCCCGCGAACTGGCTGTGCCCGACCCACAATGGCAGGTGCATCTCGCGGGCCTGATCGATGCATTGCCCGACACCACCGCACGTGCGCTGAAGGAGGCGGAGGAGTCGACGTCGGCCTGCGCCACCGGCCGGCACCTCACCCTGGCGATCGGCTACGGCGGTCGGCAGGAAGTCGTCGACGCGGTGCGCTCGCTGATGCAGTACGAGGCCGCGGCAGGGGTGAGCCCGGCCGAACTCGCACAGCGGCTCACCACCGACGACATCGCCCGGCATCTCTACACCAGCGGGCAGCCCGAGCCGGATCTGATCATCCGCACCAGCGGCGAGCAACGGCTCTCGAACTTCCTGCTCTGGCAGAGCGCGCACTCGCAGCTCTACTTTTGCGAGGCCTACTGGCCCGCGTTCCGCGAGATCGATCTGCTCCGCGCGCTCCGTGGCTGGGCCACACACCGCAACACCATCTAGCCGCCTCGTTCAGTAACCTCTGGCGCGCCATTCAGCGAGGTGCGGGCGCTCGGCGCCGAGCGTCGAGTCGTCGCCGTGGCCCGGGTAGAACCACGTGTCGTCGGGCAGGGTGCCGAAGATTCGCTGCTCCACATCGTCGATGAGCGAGACGAAGTCCTCGTCAGACCAGGTCTTCCCGACGCCGCCGGGGAAGAGTGAGTCGCCGGTGAAGAGGTGCGCGACACCCTCCGGGTCGCGGTACAGCACCGCGGTCGATCCCGGTGTGTGGCCGCGCAGACCGATGAGTTCCAGCGTCGACTCGCCGAGCGCGATGGTGTCGCCGTGCTGCACCTTGCGGTCCACCGGGACTGGGAGGCCGTCGGCGTCCGCGGCACCGGCGATCGTCTGCGCGTCGGTGTCCGCGAGGACCGCCTCGAGTGCTTGCCAATGGTCGCGATGTTGATGGGTGGTGAAGACGTGCCGGATCGGGTCCCCGCCCAGCCTGCCCAGCTCCGCGAGCCGGGCCGGTTCGGCCGCCGCATCGATCAGCAGGCCTTCCCCGGACGCCATGTCACGCAGCAGATAGGCGTTGTTCGACATCGTGCCGACCTGCACCTTGGCGATTGTCAGCCCGGTTAGCTCGCGGATGTCGATAGGCCCGCCCACGACCACCGCACCGGTGTAGGTGTCCGTCATGTCAAGCATCCTAGATTCATTCGGGGTCCCCGTCGGCCAGCGCGGCGGCAGCCGGGATTAGAGGACTGGCATCTCCTCGGTGGCGGGTTCGGTCAGGACTTGCACCTTGGCGTCAGGCAGGAAGCGCAGCACGTTGTCGACGTAGGAGCTCACCGCCTCGGTCCGGCCGACGTCGTGGCCCTGTGCCTCGGACAGGAACCAACGGTGCTCGTTGATCTCGTGGTACAGCTCGGCGTCGGGCAACTTGTCGCGCAGCACAGCCGGCACCTGGGAGAGCGTCCCGTAGAACTTCTCGTCCAGCCAGCGTCGGGCCGTCAGGTCCTCGGGAACATCCTCGCCGAGACCCTCGATGAGCTTGGCCCGGAACCGGGCCAGATCGGCGAGGATCCGGCGCGCCTGGTTCTCCTGCACGTGCAGGCCGGTGAGCGCGAACACTCGCCGCTGGTGGTGGCCGGGCTCGACGATGTGCGTCGACAGCCTGAGCTTGCGGCCCTGCTCCTCGGTGTGGATCTCCAGCTCCGAGACGTCGAAGCCGAGCGTGTTGAGGCGGCGGATCCGCTGATCGATGAGGTAGCTCTCGTTGACCGACACGACCGATTCGCTGCGTAGTTCCGACCACAGCCGTTCGTACCGGGGCACCAGCTCGTTGGCGGTCTCGATCGCGTCGATATCCGCAGAGAGCCACCCGGCCGCTTCGAGGTCGAACAGTTCACCGGCGATGTTCTCGGTGGCGATGGTGAGGTCGTAATGCCGCTGCCCGTGGGTGAGCTCGGCGTGCAGCTCGCCGGTCTCCGCGTCGACCAAGTAGGCGGCGAGCTCTCCCGCGTCCCGACGGAACAGGGTGTTGGACAGCGAGCAGTCGCCCCAGTAGAAGCCGGCCAGATGCAACCGGACGAACAGCTGGGCGAGCGCGTCGAGCAACCGAACTCGCAGGTCGGGCAGGGTACGGCCGGTGAACAGCGAGCGGTACGGCAGCGAAAAGGCCAGGTGCCGGGTGATCAGCAACCCGCCGAGCTCCTCGCCCGCGTCGTCCTCGCGATCCACCACCGTGCCGAACGCCTCCACGACGGGGACGTTGCGCGCGGCCAGACCGCGCAGCAGTTGATGCTCGCGCAGCACGTACCGGTCGCTGGCCTCCTTGAATGCGAAGATCTGGCCGTGCGCCCGGATGAATCGGACCACGTGACGGGAGATACCGCGCGGCACCTGCACGATGCGCGGGTCGTCCCATTCCGCCAGTGGTGTGCCATAGGGGAGATCGAGCAGCTCGGTGGCCACGCCCATGGTCGTCAGCGTGTAGTCACCCATGTGCCGTCCTGACATACGTGGGCGTCGGTTTACGCCACTGTTCGGGAGACGTCGAGCGTACCGGCCGGGGTCGGTGAGTTAGCGCAAGCGAGAAGTGGCCGCTCAACGCTCATTCAGCTGGGCAAAGTGCTGCGGAACGCGTCGAGCGGCCAGTTTTCGTCGTCAACTACCGCTCAGCCAGCACGATCGCCCGCCGGACGACGCGGACCACATCGTCGGGCGCGTCGACGAGCATCCGCCACGTGAAGCGCACCACCCGCCAGCCGTCCCGAACGAGGTCGTTCTGGCCGCGCGGACCCCGACCTCGCTCGCGCGGTCAGCCTGTAGGTAGACGCCGGGAAGCACGGCGGTGAGCCGACCCGACCGACATGCCCGGTCCAGAGTGGCCGAGTGTGCCCTCGGTTCGGCCCAGGGCAGGACGCCGCCTTGCGCGCCGAGCAGCCCGTCCAGCCGATCCATCCGGCTGCGGCGCGCTCTGGTGGGCCAACCGCCGCCACCTGTGGAAGATCGGGTATCGGGCGGCTGCGCTGCGCAGCGGGGACGGCGAGCGGGTGTCGGTGGGACTCATTACGCTCGGTGGGCGACCCGCCTCCACCCCAAGCCGGAAGAAGACTGTGGCCGACCAGTTCATCGCTCCCAAGCTCATCGTGAGGGGTGCCCGTGAGCACAACCTGCGTGACGTCAATATCGAGCTACCCCGGGACGCGCTGATCGTCTTCACCGGTCTGTCCGGCTCGGGCAAGTCGAGTCTTGCCTTCGACACGATCTTCGCTGAGGGCCAGCGCCGCTACGTCGAATCGCTGTCCGCCTATGCACGGCAGTTCCTCGGCCAGATGGACAAACCGGACGTCGACTTCATCGAGGGCCTGAGCCCGTCGGTGTCCATCGACCAGAAATCGACGTCGCGCAACCCGCGCTCCACGGTCGGCACGATCACCGAGGTCTACGACTACCTGCGACTGTTGTATGCCCGGATCGGCCGGCCGCACTGCCCGATCTGTGGCGAGCCGATCACCAAGCAGACTCCGCAGCAGATCGTGGACCGGGTGCTGGAGATGCCGGAGGGCACTCGTTTCCAGGTTCTGGCGCCGGTGATCCGAGAGCGCAAGGGCGAGTACGTCGACCTCTTCGAGGACCTTCAGATCAAGGGCTTCAGTCGGGTCCGGGTGGACGGCGTTGTGCACTCGCTCACCGAGCCGCCGAAGTTGAAGAAGCAGGAGAAGCACACCATCGAAGCGGTGGTGGACCGGCTCACCTCGAAGCCTTCGAGCAAGCAGCGCATCACCGACTCCGTGGAGACGGCGCTGGGCCTGGCGAACGGTCTGGTGATCCTGGACTTCGTCGATCTCGATGAGGAGGACGCGAACCGGGAGCGCCGGTACTCCGAGCGATTGGCCTGCCCGAACGACCACCCGCTGGCCATCGACGAGCTGGAGCCGCGGTCGTTCTCGTTCAACTCTCCGTTCGGTGCCTGCCCGGTGTGCAGCGGCATCGGCACCCGCAAGGAGGTCGACCCGGAGCTGGTGGTGCCGGACCCGGAACAGTCCCTGGAGGACGGCGCCATCGCACCGTGGGCGTCAGGTCAGACCAGCGAGTACTTCCTGCGTCTGCTGCAGGGTGTCGCCGACGCCGAGGGCTTCAAGCTCGGCACTGCGTGGGAGAAGCTGCCGGCCCGGGCGCAGAAGGTGGTGCTGCACGGCAGTCCGGACCAGGTGCACGTCCGGTACACCAACCGGTACGGCCGGGAACGGTCCTACTACGCCAACTACGAAGGCGTAGTGCAGTGGATCGAGCGACGGCACACGGAGACCGACAGCGACTACTCGCGGGAGAAGTACGAAGGCTTCATGCGCGAGGTGCCGTGCCCGACGTGCAACGGCACCCGGCTCAAACCGGAGATCCTGGCGGTGACGGTCGGTGGGCGGTCGATCGCCGAAGTGGCCGCGTTGTCGATCGGCGACGCGAATGAGTTCTTCCAGACCGTGCACCTGGTTGGCCGGGAGAAGGCCATCGCCGAACGAGTGTTGAAAGAGGTGCACGCCCGGCTGGGCTTCCTGGTCGACGTCGGCCTGGACTACCTGTCGTTGGACCGGGCGTCCGCGACGCTGGCCGGGGGAGAGGCGCAGCGCATCCGGCTGGCCACCCAGATCGGCTCCGGCCTGGTTGGCGTGCTCTACGTGCTGGACGAGCCGTCCATCGGCCTGCACCAGCGCGACAACCACCGGCTGATCGAGACGCTGGTCCGGCTGAAGAGCCTCGGCAACACGTTGATCGTGGTCGAACACGACGAAGAAACGATCCGGGTCGCCGACTGGGTTGTCGACATCGGTCCGCTGGCCGGTGAACATGGCGGCAACATCGTCGTCTCCGGAACGGTGCAGGACCTCCTCGACAGCGAAGAATCGCTCACCGGCGCTTACCTGTCCGGCCGCCGCACGATCGAGACGCCCATGGTGCGCCGGCCACCGGACCCGAAGCGTGAGCTGGTCGTCGAGGGCGCCCGCGAGCACAACCTGCGCAACATCGACGTGCACTTCCCGCTCGGCTGCTTCGTCGCGATCACCGGTGTCTCCGGCTCGGGCAAGTCGACGCTGGTCAACGACATCCTCTACCACTCGTTGGCGAACCGGATCAACGGAGCCAAGCTGCCGCCGGGCCGGCACAAGCGGGTCCGCGGCATCGAGCAACTGGACAAGGTCGTCGGCGTCGACCAGTCACCGATCGGGCGGACGCCGCGGTCCAACCCGGCCACCTACACCGGTGTGTTCGATCACATTCGCAAGCTGTTCAGCGAGACCACCGAGGCGAAGGTGCGCGGCTACCAACAGGGCCGGTTCTCCTTCAACGTCAAGGGTGGTCGCTGCGAGAACTGCGCCGGCGACGGCACGATCAAGATCGAGATGAACTTCCTGCCGGACGTGTACGTGCCGTGCGAGGTCTGCAAGGGCGCCCGGTACAACCGGGAAACGCTTGAGGTGCACTACAAGGGCAAGACGATCTCCCAGATCCTGGACATGCCGATCGAGGAGGCTGCCGAGTTCTTCGCGCCGATCACCCGCATCTCCCGGCACCTGGACACCCTGGTCGACGTCGGCCTCGGCTACGTCCGATTGGGCCAGCCGGCGCCGACGCTGTCCGGTGGCGAGGCGCAGCGGGTCAAGCTGGCCTCGGAGCTGCAGAAGCGGTCCACCGGCCGGACCATCTACGTGCTGGACGAGCCGACCACCGGCCTGCACTTCGAAGACGTGCGCAAGCTGCTCGGCGTCCTGCAGTCGTTGGTGGACAAGGGCAACACCGTCCTGGTGATCGAGCACAACCTGGACGTCATCAAGACTGCCGACTGGATCATCGACATGGGTCCGGAGGGCGGTTCCGGCGGCGGCTTGGTCATCGCCGAGGGCACCCCGGAGGAAGTGGCCGCGGTGGAGGCGTCCTATACCGGTCAGTACCTGAAGAAGATGCTCGCCCCGGCGGCACCGAAGCGGGCTACCAACCGCAAGCCGGCGGCCAAGCCGCGGGCCAGCAAGGCGAAGGTCGGCGCGGCCCGCTGAGCGTGGCGTGCTTCACAATGGGCGCTGTGCCCCCGACTTGGATCGCGCCGTGACCGATACGCGGGCCAAACTGCTCACCGCGGCCGCCGACACCCTCCGCGACCTCGGGGTGGCCGGCCTGTCGGCCCGGACGATCGCCGCGAACGCAGAAGTCAACCAGGCGCTGATCTTCTACCACTTCGGCACCGTCTCGGACTTGGTCGACGCAGCCTGCCGGGCCGCTGCCGACGAGCGCGTCGACTTCTACAGAGCCCAGTTCGCGTCGGTCACCACCTTCTCCGAGTTGTTGAGCCTGGGCCGTGGGCTGCACGAGCGGGAACGAGCCGCCGGCAACGTCGCGATGATGGCCCAACTGATGGCCGGTGCCCAGCAGGACGAGCGGCTCGCCGCCGCGGCCCGCTACACCATGTCGATCTGGATTGCCGAGATCGAGACCGTTATCGCCCGAGTCCTCACCGACAGTCCGCTCGCCGAGGTGGCCGACACCGCCGGTCTGGCCGCGGCGGTGAGCGCCGCCTTCATCGGGCTGGAGTTGTACGACGGCGTCGACCGGGCCGGGGCCACCGCCGCCCTCGACGCGTTGGAGCGGATGGGCGTGCTCGTCGAAGTCGTCGACGAACTGGGCCCGGTCGCCCGCCGGGCGATGCGTGCGAAAGTGCGCCGCAGTACCGCGGCGCGGCGCGGCTGACGGCCGGCCTCCGGCCCGCGAAACCCGGTCGGTGCAGCGTGACACTCTGGTCGGGTGGGAGTCCGGGCCTATCGCGAGGTGCTGCGGGTCCGAGCGGCACGGCTGACGTTGCTGCTCGGGCTGGCGATCCGTATTCCGATGTGGGCCGGCGGCGTGGTGATGACACTGCACGTGGTCGCCCACCTCGACCGGTCCTACGCCGCCGCCGGACTGGTCACCGCGGCCGCGACGGTGGCTCTTGCCGTAAGCGGACCGTGGCGTGGCCGGATGCTGGATCGGATCGGCCTGCGCCGCACCGTCCTCCCGTCGCTGGTGTTGCTCACGGCCTGCTGGAGCGTCGCCCCGTTCGTCGGGTACTGGCTGTTGCTCTCGCTGGCCGCGACGGCCGGCCTCTTCGTGGTGCCGACCTTCTCGATCATCCGGCAGGTGCTCATCGCGGCCGTCGACGACGAGCGGCGCAAGAGCGCGCTGGTACTCGACTCCGTCGCCGTGGAGATCTCGTACATGATCGGCCCCGTCCTCGGTGTGCTGGCCGCGACCTACTGGTCGACGTCCTGGGCGCTGTTCGCCTGCGAGATGGCCAGCGTCGCCGGCGGTGCTGCGCTGTGGGCCTTCAACCCGCCGATCGTCGCCGCGGAGTCCGAGAGCCACGACGGGGCTCGGATCAGCCCGCGGACCTGGGCGCGACCCATCGTGTTCGCTGTGCTGGCGGCCGGCGCGGCATCGACCATCGTGCTCACCGGCACCGATGTCGGCGTGGTTGCGGCACTGAGGAACATGGGGCACCAGACGTCGATCGGCTGGGTCCTCGCGCTATGGGGCCTCGGGTCGGCGGTCGGCGGGCTGATCTACGGGGCGGTGCATCGGCCCATCTCTGTGTTCGCATTACTGGCGCTGCTCTCGCTGGCGACGCTGCCGGTGGTGCTCGCCACGAACCGGCTCGCGCTGGTCGGCCTGCTGTTCGTCGCCGGCCTGTTCTGCGCGCCGACGATCACCGCCACCGTCGATCATCTGTCCCGGGTGGTGCCTGCGACGGTGCGCGGTGAGGCGATGGGTTGGCATGGTTCGGCGTTGACCGGCGGCGCTGGGTTGGGCGCTCCGCTGGCCGGGATCGCAATCGATCAGAGCGGTTGGCGTGGTGGCTTTGTCGTCACGGCGGTGGCCGGGCTGGCGATCGCCGTCGGGTGTCTCGTCGCGCTCGGCCGACGACACCCTGACAGGGCCACCGAACCCGCCTTGCAGAGAGTCTGACACGACTGTGTAAGGTTCATGGATGAATCTCACTCTCGACACCTTCATCGCCGGGCTGCCGAAGGCCGAACTGCACGTGCACCACGTCGGGTCGGCCTCGCCGCGCACGGTCGCTGAGCTCGCCGCCCGGCACGCCGGCAGCACCCGGGTGCCCGCGGACGAGGCGGCACTGGCCGACTACTTCACCTTCACCGACTTCGCGCACTTCATCGACGTGTACCTCTCCTTCGTCGATCTGCTGCGCACCCCGGACGACATCCGCACGCTGACCTACGAAGTGGCCCGGCAACTCGCCGGGCAGCAGGTTCGCTACGCGGAGATGACCCTGACGCCGTACACCTCGATGTTGCGGGGGATCGCCGCCGAGGATTACTGCGCCGCAGCAGAGGATGCCCGGCGCGCCGCCCAGGCCGAGCTCGGCATCGTGCTTCGCTGGTGTTTCGACATCCCGGGCGAGTACGGCATCCCCGGGGCGGACGCCACGCTGGACGTCGCGCTGCGACTGCGCCCGGAGGGCCTGGTCAGCTTTGGACTCGGCGGTCCGGAGATCGGCGTGCCGCGGGCACAGTTCGCACCGCACTTCGCCGCCGCCCGAGCGGCGGGACTGCACTCCGCGCCGCACGCCGGGGAGTCGACCGGCGCGCAGACCATCTGGGACGCGCTGAATCATCTGCAGGCCGAGCGGATCGGGCACGGCATCGCCGCAGCCACGGACCCAGCGCTACTGGCCCACCTGGCCGATGCGGGCATCCCGCTGGAGGTCAGCCCGACCTCGAACGTGTGCACCCGCTCGGTGCCGTCGATGGCCGAGCACCCACTGCCGGTCCTGGTCGCGGCGGGCGTGCCGGTCAGCATCAACTCCGACGATCCGCCGATGTTCTCCACCACGCTGAACCACGAGTACGCGGTGGCCGCCGAGTTGCTCGACCTCGACCAGTCCGGAGTGGCCGATCTGGCTCGCGCGTCGATCCGGCAATCCTTCGCCGACGAGGATGTCCGTCAGCGGCTATTCGCCGAGATCGACGACTACGCCGGCGGTGCCGAGAGGTAGGCCGCTGCGACCGTCTTCGGCACCGCCATCTGCCAGGCGTCCACGATCAGTTCGTGCAGCCGCGGCTCGTCAAGGCGATCGAGCCAGCACTCCACCCACTGGTAACGCAGATCTGCCTTGCCGGGCATGAAGAAGATCTCCGGCTCGGCGGCGACGAGTGCGGCGCGGCCGTCTCGCGGGTAGCCGAATCCGAGCTCGGTCTCGTCGCGGGAGAGGGCGAGGAACACGATCCGGCCGACCCGGAACTTCACCCTGTCGCGGACGACCGCCTCGTAGGCGCGCGGCAACGACAGTGCGATGCGCCGCACGTCGTCCACCGTTGCCACCGGGCCAGCGTGACAGCCGGCACCGACGGCCACGTGGTGGACCGTGTGCGTCGGCGCGCGCTACTACTGTCGAGGTCGTGCCCGACCCCTCCACCTACCGTCCCGCGCAGGGCACCATCCCGACCGATCCTGGCGTGTACAAGTTCCGCGACGAGCGGGACCGGGTCATCTACGTCGGGAAGGCGAAGAACCTCCGCTCGCGGCTGAACAGCTACTTCGCCGACCTAGCCGCGCTGCATCCGCGGACCCGGCAGATGGTCACCACCGCCGCGCGGGTGGAGTGGACGGTGGTCACCACCGAGGTCGAGGCGCTGCAGCTGGAATACAACTGGATCAAGGAGTTCGACCCGCGGTTCAACGTGCGCTACCGCGATGACAAGTCCTATCCGTCGCTCGCGGTGACCCTGAACGAGGAGTACCCGCGACTGCAGGTGATGCGCGGGCCGAAGAAGAGGGGTGTCCGATATTTCGGCCCGTATGCGCACGCCTGGGCGATCCGGGAGACCCTCGACCTGGTGCTACGGGTCTTCCCGGCGCGGACCTGCTCGGCCGGGGTGTTCAAACGGGCCGGGCAGATCGGCCGGCCCTGCCTGCTCGGCTACATCGGCAAGTGCAGTGCTCCGTGCGTCGGCCGGGTGAGCACCGCGGAGCACCGCGAGATCGTCGACGACTTCTGCGACTTCATGGCCGGCCAGACCGACACGATGATGCGCCGGATCGAGAAGCAGATGGCCGCCGCGAGCAGTGAGCTGGATTTCGAGCAGGCGGCCCGGCTGCGCGACGATCTGACCGCCCTGCGCAGGGCGATGGAGAAGCAGGCGGTCGTCTTCGGCGACGGCACTGATGCCGATGTGGTGGCCTTCGCGCAGGACGAACTTGAGGCCGCCGTGCAGGTCTTCCATGTCCGCGGTGGGCGGGTCCGTGGTCAGCGGGGCTGGACCGTAGACAAGGTCGATCAGATCGGGACGCCGGAACTCGTCGAACAGTTCGCCACCCAGATCTACGGCGAGGAGAACGAGGCGGCCGCGATCCCGCGGGAGATCCTGGTACCGGAGCTGCCGACCGATTTCGACGCCGTCACCGAGTGGTTGAGCGAGCGCCGGGGTGGTCCGGTGCGCATTCGCGTTCCGCAACGCGGCGACAAGCGCAATCTGATGGAGACGGTCGCCCGCAATGCCGCGCAGGCTTTCACCCAGCACAAGTTGAAGCGGGCCAGCGACCTCACTGCCCGGTCGCTCGCGCTGTCCGAGGTGCAGGAGGCGCTCGGCCTCGACGATGCACCGCTGCGGATCGAGTGCTTCGACATCAGTCATATTCAGAGCACCGATGTGGTGGCCAGCATGGTGGTCTTCGAGGATGGGCTGGCCCGGCGCAGTGAATACCGTCGGTTCGCGATGCGCGAGCTCGGCGGTGACACCGACTGGATCGCCGAGGCAGTCCGGCGCCGGTTCGCCCGGTACCTGGAAAGCACCCAGGCCACGCCGGACCCGACCGGGGACGCGGTGGAGGGGGTGGCCCGCAAGTTCGCCTACCCGCCCAATCTGGTCGTGGTCGACGGCGCCGGGCCACAGGCGGACGCGGCGCAGGCGGTGCTCGATGAGTTTGGCATCACCGACGTGACGGTGGTCGGCCTGGCCAAGCGACTGGAAGAGGTGTGGCTGCCGAACGAGAAATACCCGGTGATCCTGCCGCGCACCTCCGAGGGGCTTTATCTGCTGCAGCGGGTGCGCGACGAGGCGCACCGCTTCGCCATCACCTATCACCGGCAGAAGCGGTCCAAGTCGATGGTGGTCTCGGCGCTCGACGGGATCCCGGGGCTGGGCGAGACTCGTCGCAAGGCTGTGCTGCGCCACTTCGGATCGCTCAAGCGGCTGCGCCAAGCGGACGTCGGCGAAGTGATGGAGGTGTCCGGCATCGGGCTGCAGACCGCCACCGCCATCGTCGCGGCGGTGCACGAGGACAGCCGGGAATCCGGGCCGGCAGTCAACACCGCCACCGGAGAGGTGCTGGAATAGGTGCTCCAGGCGATCGAAGGGAGCGACCGGTGGCGATGACCGACGATGACGGGCGGGGCGGCGAGCTGCCCGATCCTGATCAGGGCGCACTGGACCTGATAATCGTGACGGGGCTGTCCGGAGCGGGCCGGAGCACCGCGGCGAAATGCCTGGAGGATCTCGGGTACTTCGTCGTCGACAATCTCCCGCCCGAGCTGTTGGTGACCATGGCCGACCTGGGCAGCCGCGCCAAGGGCGGGGTCACCCGCATCGCAGTCGTGATGGATGTGCGCAGCCGGGCCTTCACTGCCGATCTTCGATCGGTCATCGAGGAGGTCGGGGCGCGCGGAGGGCCGCCGCGAGTGCTGTTCCTCGAGGCCACCGACGACGTCCTGGTGCGTCGCTTCGAGAACGTCCGCCGGGAGCATCCGTTGCAGGCCGGCGGGTTGCTCACCGACGGCATCGCCGCGGAGCGGGTGCTGCTCGCGCCGCTGCGGGACGCGGCGGATCTGGTCCTCGACACGTCCAGCCGCTCGGTGCACGAGCTGCGCCGGATGATCGAGAGCAGTTTCATCGGTGACCGGGCGGACCGGCCCGAACTGCGCGCCACCATCGTCTCGTTCGGCTTCAAGTACGGGCTGCCGGTGGACGCCGATCTCGTCGTCGACGTGCGGTTCCTGCCGAACCCGTTCTGGATCCCGGAGCTACGGGACCTGAACGGCACTGACAGCGAGGTCCGCGACTATGTGCTCGGCCAGGACGGTGCGGAGAACTTCCTCGAGCAGTACATGCAGCTGCTGGACACCATCGGCGCCGGCTACCGACGTGAGGGCAAGCACTACCTGACGCTCGCGGTGGGATGCACCGGCGGCAAGCATCGATCGGTGGCCATCAGCGAAGAGCTGTCCCGCCGGCTGACCGAGGGTGGCGTGCGGACCACCATCGTGCACCGCGATCTGGGTCGGGAGTGACCGCGCCGAGCGTGGTCGCGCTCGGCGGCGGGCACGGCCTGTTCGCGTCGTTGACGGCACTGCGTGAGCTCACCGACGACCTCACGGCCGTCGTCACCTTCGCCGACGACGGCGGATCGTCCGGCCGGATCCGCCGTGAGCTCGGTGTGCTGCCGCCGGGGGACCTGCGGATGGCGTTGGTCGCCCTGGCCGGAGGGCCCGCGGACGGGGCACCGAGCGGGTGGCATCCGGACTGGGCGCGGCTGCTGCAACACCGATTCGGCGGTTTCGGTGCACTGGCCGGGCACCCGGTCGGGAACCTGCTGCTCACCGGACTGCTCGAGGAACACGACGACCCGGTTACTGCCCTGGCTGCGGCCGGCCGGATGATCGGGGCGGCTGGCCGGGTGCTGCCGATGAGTGCACAGCCGCTCGACCTCGTCGCCGAAGTCGTCACTGTAGAGCGCGACGACCCGGTCCGGACACGGCAG
Source organism: Jatrophihabitans sp. (assembly GCA_051001975.1). GTDB lineage: Bacteria > Actinomycetota > Actinomycetes > Mycobacteriales > Jatrophihabitantaceae > DATAEG01. The sequence goes on along the minus strand of JBPCMU010000070.1, from coordinate 33,067 downwards.
ATCCGGGGGCAGTCCGCGATCGCGGCGACGTTGGGCCAGGTGCGGGACATCCGGCTGGTGCCGCCGGACGCGGCGGTGTGTCCGGCCGCGGCACAAGCGGTCCGCGACGCCGATGCGGTGGTGCTCGGCCCGGGTTCCTGGTTCACCAGCGTCATCCCGCATGTGCTCCTACCCGGCCTGGGCGCCGCACTGGCGGACACATCGGCGCGCATCCTCGTGGCGCTCAATCTCGTTCCGCAGGCGGGAGAGACCGACGGATTCTCCCCAACGCAACATCTGCGGGTCCTGGAGCACTACGCTCCGGCCATCAGACTGGATGCGGTGATCGCCGACGTGGACGCGGTGACCGACGCCGCCGAGCTGGCCGCCTACTGCGGCCGGCGCGGCGCCGAACTCGTCCTCGAGGCGGTGGCTGCGGAAGGCAACCCGGACCGTCACGATCCGCGGCGGCTCGCTGCGGCGCTGGCCTCCGTGCTACCGGCCCGCGGCAAGCGATGACGCAGGTCCGGCCGGTCCCGTGATGAGGCATGATTCAGGATCGAACGGGACAACGACAGTGATGTGGGGAGTTCAGCGGTGGCCATGACGGCGGCGGTCAAGGACGAGCTGAGCCGAGTGGTGGTGACCCGCAACTCCGCGCGCCGGGCCGAGATCGCCACGATCCTGCGGTTCGCCGGCGCGTTGCACCTGATCGGCGGGCACATCGTGATCGAGGCCGAGCTCGACACCGGTGCCGCGGCGCGGCGGCTGCGCAAGGAGATCGCCGAGGTGTTCGGGCACAGCTCCGAGGTGCAGGTGGTCGCTGCCGGCGGCCTGCGCAAGACCAGCCGCTACCTGGTGCGGGTCATCAAGGACGGCGAAGGGTTGGCCCGGCAGGCCGGGCTGGTGGACCTGCGCGGTCGCCCGGTGCGTGGGTTGCCGGAGAAGATCGTCGCCGGCGGCGTCGCGGATGCCGAGGCCGCCTGGCGTGGTGCATTCCTGGCACATGGTTCGCTCACCGAGCCGGGCCGGGCCGGCGCAATGGAGATCACCTGCCCGTCGAACGAGGCTGCGCTGGCTTTGGTCGGCACCGGTCGCCGGTTAGGCATCCCGGCGAAGGCTCGCGAGGTGCGCGGCGCCGACCGAGTCGTGGTCCGTGACGGTGACGCGATCAGCGTGCTGCTCACCCGCCTCGGCGCACACGAGAGCGTGATGGCCTGGGAAGAGCGCCGGATGCGCCGCGAGGTACGCGCTACCGCGAACCGGTTGGCCAATTTCGATGACGCGAACCTGCGCCGATCAGCACGCGCGGCAGTGGCTGCCGGCGCCCGGGTGCAGCGCGCGCTGGAGATCCTCGGCGAGGACATCCCCGACCACCTGCTGGAAGCCGGCCAGCTGCGCCTGGAGCACAAGCAGTCGTCGTTGGAGGAACTCGGCGCACTGTCGGACCCGCCGATGACGAAGGACGCCGTCGCCGGCCGGATCCGCCGGTTGCTCGCGATGGCCGACAAGAAAGCTGCCGACACCGGCCAGCCCAACACCGAAGCGGCCGTCACCCCCGACATGCTGGGTTGATCGATCGCTCTACTTGCTGATCGCCTGATCGATTACTCGTACTGACCCTCGCTTCGCATCGGGCCAACACTCGCAATCGATGCTCGCTGGCGCTCGCGCAGGTGCTCCTTCGTCGCGCGCCGGCGATCGGCTCTTCGCGCAAGCGCTCATCGCGTTCGTGAGACGGCAACGTCACCGTGCCCCCTTGTGCCGAGAGGGAGGTTTCCGTCGCGATCGTCGGCGCGTCGCGATTGAAAGCTCCCGCTCGGCCGCGACAACCTCCCGCTCGGCTCCGGTGATGCGACGGTTGCCTGGAACGAAGTCGTGCGCGGGTGTACCAGGGGCGTAGCTGATGGGGATGCACGCAGTGGGCTGGGTCACCGATAAGCTTTCCAGCGGTCGGCCTCCAAAGGGTGTGGGCGGGCCACCTGAGTTCGATTTCTCGATGGGAGCTTTGATCCGTGACCGTTCGTGTGGGCATCAACGGCTTCGGCCGTATTGGCCGTAACTACTTCCGGGCCGCAAAGGCGGCCGGCGCCGATCTTGAAATCGTGGGCGTCAACGACCTGACCGACAACCAGACGCTGGCCCACCTGCTGAAGTACGACAGCATCCTCGGCCGGTACCCGGGCGAGGTGAGCGCGACCGAGGACTCGATCACTGTCGACGGTACGACGTTCAAGGCACTCGCCGAGCGGGACCCGGCGAAGCTGCCGTGGGGTGACCTGGGCGCGGACATCGTTATCGAGTCCACTGGGTTCTTCACCGATGCGACGAAGGCCCGCGCGCACGTGGACAACGGTGCCAAGAAGGTCATCATCTCCGCGCCGGCCAGCAACGAGGACGTCACCATCGTGATGGGCGTCAACGACAGCAGCTATGACCCGGCGGCGCACACGATCATCTCCAACGCGTCCTGCACGACAAATTGTCTCGCCCCGCTGGCCAAAGTGCTCAACGATGCGTTCGGCATCGAGCAGGGCCTGATGACGACCATCCACGCGTACACGCAGGACCAGAACCTGCAGGACGCGCCGCACAAGGATCTCCGTCGTGCCCGCGCCGCCGCGATCAACATCGTGCCGGCGTCGTCCGGTGCCTCGAAGGCGATCGGTCTGGTGCTGCCCGAACTGGAGGGCAAACTGGACGGCTACGCGCTTCGGGTCCCGGTGCCGACCGGTTCGGCCACCGATCTGACCGTCAACCTGGGCCGGGAGACCACCGTCCAGGAGGTCAATGCTGCCTTCCGGGCAGCCGCCGACGGCGCGCTCAAGGGTTACCTCAGCTACACCGAGGACCCGATCGTCTCGACCGACATCGTCACCGACCCGGCTTCCTGCATCTTCGACTCCGGGCTGACAAAGGTGATCGGCCGGCAGGTGAAGGTGATCGGTTGGTACGACAACGAGTGGGGCTACTCCAATCGACTGGTGGACATCACCGCGCTCGTCGGCTCGTCCCTGTAATCGAGTGACTGGTAAGCCGATGCGCTACTTGGACGACCTGCTCAAGATCGGGGTCAAAGGCCGGCGGGTGCTGGTTCGCAGTGACCTGAACGTGCCGCTTGATTCCACCGGGACAGTCACCGACGACGGCCGGATCCGCGCCGCGCTGCCGGTGATCACGAAGCTGCTCGACCACGGCGCCCGGGTAATCGTGGCCGCGCACCTCGGCCGGCCGAAGGGGGCACCGGAGAACCGGTACTCCCTCCGGCCGGTCGCCGACCGGCTCGCCCAACTGCTGGGTCGACCGGTCGACTTCGCGCTGGACACCGTCGGAGAGAGCGCCCGGCTACTGAGCAACGAGCTGGCCGACGGTGAGGTGCTGCTCCTGGAGAACGTCCGGTTCAACCCGGGCGAGACGAGCAAGGTCGACGCCGAGCGTCTCGAGTTCGCGCAGGCCCTGGCACTGCTCACCGGCGGCGAGGACGAGGGCGGTGCCTATGTCGACGACGCGTTCGGAGCGGTGCACCGTAAGCACGCCAGCGTGTATGACGTCGCCGCTTTGCTGCCGCACTACGTCGGCGACTTGGTTCGTGACGAGCTGACCGTGCTGCGTCAGCTCACCGGCGAGCCGAGCCGTCCCTACGTGGTGGTGCTCGGCGGGAGCAAGGTGAGCGACAAGCTCGGTGTTATCGACGCATTGCTGCCCAAGGTCGACCGGTTGCTGGTCGGCGGCGGCATGTGCTTCACCTTCCTCGCCGCGCAGGGTCATGAGGTGGGCGACTCGTTGGTCGAGCCGGACCAGATCGACACCTGCCGTCGGTTGCTCTCCGACGGGGCCGACAAGATCGTGCTGCCGTCCGACATCGTGGTGGCTGCCGACGTCACCGCCGACGCCGAGACGCAGACCGTCGCCGCCGACGCGATTCCGGCCGGCCAGAAGGGTCTCGACATCGGGCCGGAGTCGGTCGCCAGTTTCGCCGGCTACCTCAAGGACGCCGGCACCGTCTTCTGGAACGGACCGATGGGGGTGTTCGAGGTGGCGCCATTTGCGGCCGGCACGAAGGGCGTTGCCGTGGCGGTCGCCGCCGGTGCCGGGCTGAGCGTCGTCGGCGGTGGAGACTCGGCGGCCGCGGTGCGCATCCTCGGCATCGACGCCGATGCCTTCGCGCACATCTCGACCGGCGGCGGCGCGTCGCTGGAGTTCCTCGAAGGCAAAGAACTCCCCGGCGTAGCGGCGCTGGGAGCGTGAAGAAGTGGGCAAAATGTATTTGGAACTTAGTGACGGGGCGATCATGAGACAGCGCACTCCACTGATCGCGGGCAACTGGAAGATGAATCTGAACCATCTCGAGGCGATCGCGCTCACCCAGAAGATCGCCTACAGCCTGAAGCCCGAGCTGCTCGCCGCGGTCGACGTGGTGGTGTTACCGCCGTTCGTCGACCTGCGCAGCGTGCAGACGCTGGTCGACGGCGAGCGACTGGCACTGCGGTACGGCGCGCAGGACATCTCGGCCCAGCCGGGCGGCGCCTACACCGGCGACATCAGCGCGGCGATGCTCACTGCCCTGGGGGTCTCGTTCGTCGTGGTCGGGCATTCCGAGCGGCGCGAGTACCACGGCGAGGACGACGCCACGGTCAACGCGAAGGCCCGGGCAGCCTTGGCCGCGGGCCTGATCCCGATCGTGTGCGTGGGGGAGCATCTCCCGATCCGAACCGAGGGGCGTCAGGTGCCGCATTGCGTAGACCAGTTGTCCGGCGCACTGGCAGAAGTGACCGCAGAGCAGGTAGCCCAGCTCGTCATCGCCTACGAGCCGGTGTGGGCGATCGGTACCGGCGAGGTGGCCACTCCGGCCGACGCGCAGGAGGTCTGTGCTGCGCTGCGGGCCGAGATCGAGCAGGCGCACGGTCGCGAGGTTGCCCGTTGCGTCCGCTTCATCTACGGCGGATCAGTCAAGTCGGACAACGCGGCGGAGATTCTCGCGGAACGTGACGTCGATGGGGCGTTGGTCGGCGGGGCCAGTCTCGACGCTGAGGGGTTCGCTGCGATCTGCCGGGCGGCCGCCGCGTCCGGTACGTCGTGATCAGTTGCCGTGACATTCGGTATCCTTGACGATGTAGCACGCTAGTAACCAGCGAACGAACACTGAACCGACCAGGAGTGCGTCACCGATGATTTTCGCGTTGTCCGTCCTCTTGATCCTCACCAGCCTTGCGTTGGTCGTCCTCGTGCTGCTGCACCGCGGCAAGGGTGGCGGCCTGTCCTCGATGTTCGGCGGCTCGTTCTACTCGAGCCTGTCCGGGTCGTCGGTGGTCGAGCGCAATCTCGATCGCATCACCATCGTGGCGGGTGTCGTGTGGGCGGTGTGCGTGCTCGGTCTGGGAGTGCTCTACCGAAACGGCAGCTGAACCGGGCTCAACGGGGTTTGAAGGAGCGTCAACGTGGCAGGTGGTAGCGCGATCCGCGGTAGCCGGGTAGGTGCCGGTCCGATGGGCGAGAAGGAACGCGGTGAGTCCGCGCCCAGACAGCGAGTGTCGTTCTTCTGTGCGAACGGTCATGAAGTCCGGCCCGCGTTCTCGATGGACGCCGTCTTGCCGGACACCTGGGACTGCCCGCGGTGCGGCTTCCCGGCCGGCCGGCACGAGACAACCCCACCGGACGCGCCCCGCAATGAGCCGTACAAGACGCATCTGGCCTACGTGAAAGAACGCCGCAGCGATGCCGACGGCGAGGCGATCCTCGAAGAGGCATTGCAGAAGTTGCGGCAGCGCCGCGGCGAGTAATAGTCCTGACTGCTTCCCCGACTCGCTCGGCTGGTCCGGCTCACAGGTTTGTCTGCGGGCGCAGTGCCGCCGGCAGCGCCGCGGCTGCTGCGGCGTCGATCAGCCACAGGGTCCGGGACCGACCACGAGGCCCGGCCGCCGGAACCTGGACGCGCCCGGCGCCGCCGAGTGCCAGGCTGACGGCATCGGCCTTGCCTGACCCGGACGCGATGAACCAGATCTCGTTGGCCTCGTCGAGTGCGGGGAATGTCAGTGAGAGCCGGGTCGGCGGTGGCTTCGGCGAATCGTGCACCGCGATCACGGCGGCTTCGGTCTCGTACACGCCGGGCTGTCCCGGGAACAGTGAGCAGCAGTGGCCGTCCGGGCCAATGCCCATCAGTACCACGTCGAAGTGCGGTACGCCGTTGCCCTGATCGAGATGGGTGGCCCCGGACAAGACCTGCTGGTAGGCCCGTGCGGCTGCGTCTGCGTCGTCGCCGAACTTCGCGGCCGCCGCCGGCATCGGATGCACACGACCCGGGTCGACCGGCACCTTGTCCAGCAGGAGGCGGCGCGCGGGGAGTTCGTTGCGGTCAGCCGAATCCGCCGGGACGAATCGCTCGTCCCCCCAGAAGATATCGACGTGATCCCAGGCCACCTCGGCACCCGATCCGGCCGCCGCGATGGCAGCCAGCACGGACTCCAGGATCCCGCCGCCGGTCAGCACCAGCGATGCCTCACCGCGGTTGCGTTGGGCTCGGCTCAACGTGGCGAGGGTCCGAGCGGGGAGACCCCCGGGGAGCGCCCCGGGTGTTGGCGCGATGGGGAGCTCCGGCGCGGCACCCACCGGGGTCAACCCGCGGTTCCGGTCGGCGTCGGGTCGCCGTTCTCGTCGGGGGACAGCGCGGGATCGTTCCAGATGTGCACCCGCTTGCCGGCTCGCTCGTTCAGACCCTCCAGCCCGCTCACCGCGGCGAGCGCCGAGCCGTAGGTCTGGTCGGCGTCGAGGCGGCGTAATTCCTCGGCGAGCAATTCGCCGAGACCCCGCTCCGGGAATGGCGAGATGCTGTCCGGCTGGTCCGGGCGGCGCAGCACCATCCGGGCGCCGTCGCGCAGCGCCTGGAAGGCTGAGTCGTCCTGGAAGCCGACCTCGACGCTGACCACGCCGTCGCCGGGGCGTTGCTCCACCGGGACGTAGAACCCGAGCCTGGAGGACAGCCAGCCGGCGAGCAACAGTGCGGTCGGGTCGGTCTGATCGCCGTAGACGCTGGCCCGAACCGCCGGGGACAGCACCGTGTCGAACGCCGAGGCGAGGGTGGCTCGCCATGTCGTCGCCCGGGTCCAGGCCAGGTCGGTGTCGCCGGGCGCGTAGTCCACCGCGCGCTGTCGCAGCGCGGCGACGCGATCGGGGGAGCGCACCGTGTCGGTGATCCGGCGCTCGGCAAACACGCCGAGCGGATCGTGCGAAATGCGATCCGGTGGCGCGCCGTGCCACCAGGTGACTACCGGAGCGTCAGGGGCGAGCAGCGGTAGCGTGACCGACTCGGCGTGCAGAGCCAGGCGGCCGTACATGCGCATCTCGATCGCCTCGCCCGGACCGAGTCGCCCGCCGATTAGCACCTCCGCGTCCAGGCGAGGCACCGGCGCCTCGATCTGGCGACGGATCACCAGCAGCATCCGCATCGGGTGTTTGCTGGCAGCGACAGTGGCCGCCGACTCGGCCTCGGCAACATCGTTCTCGTCCACTACGACGACGAGGGTGAGCGCCAGTCCACTGGTGACCGCGCCACCCGTGCGACGCTCCGCAGCCAGCGCGGACACCACGGCCGATCCGGTCGTGTCCCACAACGTCGTCATGACTGAACCTCCGATAGATCAGTACGAGAAAGTCGGTGGGATGCGTGGGGTGACATCTAGGGTCGCCGCCATTGCCGGCCGTCGCGGGCAAGCACCTCGTCCGCCTCCTTCGGGCCCCACTCGCCGGCGCGGTAGAGATGCGACGGCCGGCCCGCCCAGTGCGCCTCGAGCGGATCGATGACTCGCCAGGAAGCCTCCACCTCCTCGTTGCGCGGGAACAGCGTGGCGTCGCCGAGCAGTACGTCCAGGATGAGCCGCTCATAGGCCTCTGGGGACGACTCGGTGAACGCCTCGCCATACAGGAAATCCATCGCGACGTCGCGCACCTCCATGGCGCTGCCAGGTACCTTCGACCCGAATTTCAGTGTCACGCCCTCATCGGGCTGCACCCGGATGACGAGTTGGTTGTGGCCGAGTTCCTCGGTGTCGGTCGCGTTGAACGGCAAATGGGGCGCCTTCGCGAACAGCACGGCGATCTCGGTGACCCGGCGCGGCAGCCGCTTGCCGGTACGCAGGTAGAACGGCACCCCGGCCCACCGGCGCGTTTCCACACCGAGCTTCACCGCAGCGAACGTCTCGGTCTGGGAGTCCGCCGACACGCCCTCTTCGGCCCGGTACGCGGCCACCCTGGAGCCGGCCAGCCAGCCCTGGTCGTACTGCCCGCGGACGGCGTAGTTCTCGATGTCATCGGGCACCGTGATGGCCCGCAGCACCTTCGTCTTCTCCGTCCGGATTGCCTCGGCGGAGAACTCGACGGGCTCCTCCATCGCGGTCAGCGCGAGCAGTTGCAGCAGATGGTTCTGCAGCACGTCCCGCGCAGCGCCGGTCGCGTCGTAGAACGTGGCCCGGCCACCGATGCCGACGTCCTCGGCCATCGTGATCTGTACCGAGTCGACGTAGTGCGCATTCCAGACCGGCTCGAACAGCTGGTTGGCGAAGCGTAACGCCATGATGTTCTGGACGGTCTCCTTGCCCAGGTAGTGGTCGATACGGAACACGTCCGGCGCGGTGAACACCGAGTCGACCAGGGCGTTGAGTTCCAGAGCGCTCTCCAAGTCGCTGCCGAACGGCTTCTCCACGACCACCCGGCGCCAGCCGCCGGCCTTCTCGTTGTCGGCCATTCCGGTGCGCTTCATCTGCTCGAGCACAGTCGGGAACATCGCCGGTGGGATGGACAGGTAGAACGCGGCGTTGCCGCGGATGCCGTGCGTGTGGCACAGGTCATCGAGGGCGGTGGCCAGCTCGTCGAAGGCGGCGTCGTCGTCGAAGGATCCGGGGACGAACTTGACGTTGCCGGACAGCCGGTTCCAGACCTCCTCGCTCCACGCGGTGCGGGCGTGCTCCTTCGCCGACTTCTTCGCCAGGTCCTCGAAGTCGCCGTCACCCCAGTCGCGTCGGGCGAACCCGAGAAGCACGAAGTCGGTCGGCAGCAGGCCGCGGTTGGCCAGGTCGTAGATGGCCGGTAGCAGCTTCTTGCGGGCCAGGTCTCCGGTCACTCCGAAGACGACCAGGGCGCACGGTTCCGGTACCCGCGGTAGCCGGCGGTCGCCGGCGTCGCGCAGCGGGTTGGCCCGGATCGTCGCCAGGTCCAGTGGGCCGCCCCGCGGGGTCGTCGGTTGTCCCATCGGTTGCCCCACTTGTTTGGCGGTCTGCTGACCGCTGGGCGCCGCGGTTTCCGGCTCGGTCAGATCAGCATCCGGCGTCGACATCGGCGTCCTGGTCCCTTCTCGAGCCCCGGGGGGTAGTGGGCTGGCGAAACATTGAGGTCACAGTGCCCGCAGCAACTGTCCGATGCCGCTCTCGCGGTGCGTCAGATGCAGTCGGAGTACCGGCCGACCGGCTTGACTGAGCACGGCGGCGTCACCGGCAGCCTGTGCTTGCTGCAGCACGGCGAAGGTGTAGGGACGGTCCGGGATCTCCAGGTCGGTGTCGCTGACAGCCGTGATTTGCAGGAAGCCGCCGTTCGGATGGCCGCCCTTGTGGTACTGCCCGGTGGAGTGCAGGAACCGCGGGCCCCAGCCAAAGGTGGTCTGCCGGCCGGAGTCGGTGGCCACGGCGGGGCGCAGATCGCTGGCAGAGGCGTCGGCCAATCGATCCAGGTACGCCTGTACCGAGATGTAGCCGCGGTCCGGGACGGCCGCGAACAGCGCGCGGATTGCATCGGCAACCGTGCTGCAGCCGGCGAAATCGATGCCGGTGCCACGCACCTCGACTGCTCCGTCGACCAGAGCCGGCGCCGGTTCGTCGCTCGAACCGCCGTCCAGCAACTGCCGGGCCTGGGCCTTCGCAGCCTCGACATTGGGCTGGTCGAACGGGTTGATGCCGATGATCCGCCCGGCGACGGCGACGGCGTACTCCCAGAGCAGGAGCTGCGCGCCCAGCGGGCCTTGCACGCCGGCGCCGAACGGGGTGACTGCACGCTCCTGATCGGTATCCGGCTCGGGGCCGAGGACCACCTGGACGGCATCCTCGTGGGCGTCGTAGAAGCCGGGAGCGCCGACGCCCTCGACGACGACGGGCAGGAGGCCCCTGCCCTGCTTGCCGGTCGACTCGGCGATCAACTGCTCGGCCCAGTCGCCGAACCCGGTGATGCCCGACCCGGTGTCGGCCAGCACGATCTTCTCGGAGCCGGCGTTATGTGCCAGCCCGAACAGAGCACCGAGCTGCAGCGCCGGATTGGTGTCTTCGTCCTGCGCGAGCGTCGGCGCCACGGCGGCCGCCTCGTCCAGCAACCCTCCGATGTCCACGCCGGCAAGACCAGACGGCACGAGACCGAACGCGGTCAGTGCGCTGTACCGTCCGCCGACGTTCGGATCGGCAAGGAACGTCTTGCGATAGCCCTCCTGTGCGGCCAGCTCGGCCAGCGGCGAGCCGGGGTCGGTGACGACCACGATCCGCCGCTTGGGATCGATGCCTGCGTCGGTGAACGCCTTCGAGTACACGCGGCGGTGCGAGTCGGTCTCGACGGTGCCACCGGACTTGCTGGAGACGACGAGCACCGTCCGGTCCAGGCTCTCGGCAAGGGCTGCGGCTACCTGACCGGGATCGGTCGTGTCGAGGGTGACCAGTTCGACGCCGGCAGTGGCCGCGATGACCTCCGGCGCAAGCGAGCTACCGCCCATCCCGGCCAGCACGACGTGGTCGACGTTCTCTGCTGCCAGCTCGATCCGCAACGCCTCGATCTCGGCCACCAGCGGCCGGGACGACTCGGCCAACCCGACCCACGACAGTCGGATCTTGGACTCCGACTCAGCGTCCGGGCCCCACAGCGTCGGATCCTGCGCGGTCATCTTGCTGGCGACCTGGGCGGCTATCAGTTCGCGCAGCGTCCCAGCGTGGTCGGTCCCGTCCGGGTAGCTCAGCTCGACGCTGACGCCGCCGGATGAGTCCAGTGCGGTCACTTCGCCGCGGCCGCGTCGAGCTGGCCCTTGACCCCCTCGAGTAACTGGGTCCACGCGTCCTCGAACTTCTGCACGCCTTCGACTTCGAGCTGCTGGGTCACGTCCGCCATGCTCACACCGAGGGCCTCGAGCCGGCTGAACAGCGCCCGCGCCTCGTCGTAGCCGCCGTTCGCAGTGCCACCGGCGATGACACCGTGGTCGGCGACCGCGTCGAGGGTGGCCTCCGGCATGGTGTTGACGGTGTCCGGTGCGACGAGTTGCGCGACGTACATGGTGTCGTCGTACTCCGGGTTCTTCACACCGGTCGAGGCCCACAGCGGCCGCTGCGGGTTGGCTTCCGCGGCCTTGAGCGTGGCCCACCGCGGCGTGGCCAGCGACTGCTCGAACAGCTCGTAGGCCAGTCGTGCGTTCGCGATGCCGGCCTTGCCCCGCGCCGCGAGCGCGTCGTCGGAGCCGATCTTCTCCAGCCGCGCGTCGATCTCCGTATCCACCCGGGAGACGAAGAACGACGCCACCGAGCGGATCGTGGAGAGCGCGAAACCGCGCTCCTTCGCCTGCTCCAGACCAGTGAGGTAGGCGTCGATCACCTGCTGGTGGCGCTCGATCGAGAAGATCAGCGTGACGTTGACGTTCACTCCGGCGGCGGTCGCCGCGGTGATCGCCGGCAGCCCTTCGAGCGTGGCGGGGATCTTGATCATTACGTTGGGGCGGTCCACCAGCCACCACAGCGCCAGCGCCTCTGCGGTCGTCTTCGCCGAGTCGTGCGCGATGCGCGGGTCCACTTCGAGCGACACCCGGCCGTCCTGGCCGTTCGTGGCCTCGAAGACCGGGCGCAACACGTCGCATCCCCACCGGATGTCGTAGGCGGTGAGTAGCCGGACGGATTCCTCCAATGAGACGCCGCGTACCGCGAGGTCCCTGAGCTGCCCGTCGTACGCGTCGCCTTTCTCCATCGCCTTCTGGAAGATCGTGGGGTTGCTGGTGACGCCGACGACGTGCTTGTCGGTGACCAGTTGCGCAAGGTTGCCGGAGTTCAGCCGCTCGCGGCTGATGTCGTCTAGCCAGATCGATACGCCCTGTGCCGAAAGGTCGGCCAATGCCTCACTCATCGTGTGTCCTCATCTCCTGTGAATGCTGCGCAGCTGTGCTGGTGGTCAGTTGCCAGTCGTGGTGTCGCCGACCCTGCCGACCTTCGAGAGCGTGGCGTGGGCCGCGGCGACTACCCGGTCGGGAGTGAATCCGAACTGCTCGAATAGCACCGATCCCTCAGCGCTGGCCCCGAAGTGGTTGATCGAGACGATCTCGCCGGCCTCTCCGACCAACTCGCGCCACCCCATCGGTACGCCGGCCTCGACGCTCACTCTGGCGTGCACGTTCGGCGGCAGCACCTGCTGCCGGTAGGACGCGTCCTGGGCGTCGAACCACTCGAGGCAGGGTAGCGACACGACCCGGGTAGGCGTGCCGTCCGCCTCGAGCCGCTCCCGGGCTGTGATCGCGAGCCCGACCTCGGAGCCGGTTGCGATCAGGATCAGCTCGGGGGAGCCGGTGGATGCTTCTTCGAGGATGTAGCCACCGCGGGCCGCGCCCTCGGTCTTGGCCGCGTCCAGTACCGGTAGACCCTGCCGCGACAGAGCCAGCGCGGCCGGCCGATCGGTCTGCTCCAGCACGGTGCGCCAGACGACGGCCGTCTCGTTGGCGTCGGCCGGGCGGATCACGTCCAACCCCGGGATGGCCCGCAACGCGGCCAGTTGCTCGATCGGCTGGTGGGTCGGTCCGTCGCCACCGAGGCCGACGGAGTCGTGCGTCCAGACGTAGATGGTCGGCAGCTTCATCAGCGCGGCGAGCCGGACCGGCGGGCGCATGTAGTCGCTGAACACCAGGAACGTGCCGCCGTAGACGCGGGTGCCGCCGTGCACGGTGATTCCGTTCATGATCGAGCCCATGGCATGCTCGCGGATGCCGAAGTGCAGCGTGCGGCCGTACGGACCGCCAGGCCACGTCTTCGTCTGGCGGTCGGCCGGGACGAAGCTGGGTTGACCTTCCATAGTGGTGTTGTTGCTCTCCGCGAGATCCGCGCTGCCGCCCCACAGTTCGGGCAGTACATCGGCCAGGGCGGTCAGGATCTTCCCCGAGGCGGCCCGAGTCGCGAGCGAATTCTGCTTGCCGTCCTTCTTGGTGGGCCAGGTGGGCAGTGCCTTGGCCCAGCCGTCGGGCAAGGAGCGGGTGGACATCCGGTCCAGCAATGCAGCCGGCTTCTTGTTCGCCTTGCGCCAGGCGTCGTAGGCCGTCGTCCACTCGGCGTGCGCGGCGACGCCCCGATCCACCACCTCGCGGGCGTGGGCGAGCACGTCGTCGGCGACGGCGAAGTGCACGTCCGGATCGAAGCCGAGGATCTCCTTCGTCTTGCGGATCTCGTCCTCGCCCAGTGCCGAACCATGCGCCGCGCCGGTGTTCTGCTTCGTCGGCGCCGGCCAGCCGATGATCGTCCGCACCACGATCAGCGAAGGCTTGCTGGTCTCTGTCTTGGCCGCCTTGAGCGCGGCTTCGAGCGCAACGACGTCCTCGCCGGAGTCGACGAACTGGGTGTGCCAGCCGTATGCCTTGTATCGTGCCGTCACGTCTTCGGAGAACGCGACGTTGGTGTCGTCCTCGATCGAGATATGGTTGTCGTCGTAGATCAGCGTCAGATTGCCGAGTTCCTGGTGCCCGGCCAGGCTGGATGCCTCGCTGGAAACACCCTCCTCCAGGCAGCCGTCTCCGCAGATGACGTAGATCTGGTGGTCGAACGGGGAAGCGCCCGGCTCGGCCTCGGGATCGAACAGGCCTCGTTCACGACGGGCGGCCATCGCCATCCCGACTCCGTTGCCGATGCCCTGACCGAGCGGCCCGGTCGTCGTCTCCACGCCCAGCGTGTGTCCATACTCGGGGTGCCCGGGGGTGAGGGAGCCCCAGGTACGCAGCGCTTCGAGATCGGACAGCTGCAGGCCGTAGCCGGACAGGAACAGCTGGCAGTACTGGGTCAGGGACGAGTGCCCGTTCGACAGCACGAAGCGATCCCGGCCCAGCCAGGTCGGATCGGCCGGGTCGTGGCGCATCGTGCGCTGGTAGAGCAGGTAGGCCAGCGGCGCAAGGCTCATCGCCGTCCCGGGATGGCCGTTGCCGACCTTCTGCACAGCGTCCGCAGCAAGCAGGCGCGCGGTATCCACCGCCTTCGAATCGAGATCGGTCCACCACTTCGGGTGGGTCTGCACGATCTGGGCGGGATCCTCGATCGCCACGCTTGCACATCCTCTTCAACGCTCGCCGGTAACGCTCTCGTCACCCCCGAGCCTAGCCACCGCGGAACTGCACCGGAGGGGGGTCCGGGCAAATCTTTCCGAGCAAGACGATGACGACAACCTGTCGACTAGCCGCCGCTTGCAAAGGTATCTTTGCAAAGATACCTTTGCGATATGCCCGAGCTCTCTGATCCACCGACCGACGCGGTCAGCGAACCCACCAAGATCGACCTGAACACGGACGCCCTCAAGGCGCTCACTCACCCTCTCCGGCTGCGTCTGCTCGGCCGATTGCGGCAGGGCGGCCCTTCGACGGCGACCAAGCTCGGCGAGGCGGTGGGGGAGTCCAGCGGGGCGACGAGCTACCACCTCCGCCAACTCGCGCGCTACGGACTCGTCTCAGAGCAGCCGTCCGCCGGTCGGGAGCGCTGGTGGCGTGCCGTGCACGAGCTGTCGAACTACGAACTCCCGGCCAAGCCGACCGAGGAGGACCGGATCGTCGGATCGGCGTACCTGCGGGTGATCGCGGATGTCTACATCGACCGGATCCGGGAGATCACCGACCGTCTCGCCTGGCTGCCGAAACGGTGGCAGAGCGCCACTCAGTTGTCCGACCGGACTCTGCGACTGACCGCTCGGCAGGCGCAGGACCTGGGCGAAGAGATTGGCGCCGTGCTGGACCGCTGGTCGCAACTGACTCGAGAGCCCGAGTCGAAGGGGGCGGAGGACGTCTCCGTGCAGCTACAGGTGTTGCCGCAGCTCTCCGGCCGGCGCCGATGACCCCGGCCGCCTCTGGTTCGCGAACGCCACTGCTGGCCCTGGCCACGGCGAAGGCGATCACTATGACCGGCAGTCGGATGTCCGCGCTGGCGCTGCCGTGGTTGGTCCTGGTCACGTCCGGCAGCCCGACGCGCACCGGCCTCGTCGGGTTTGCCGAGATCACGCCGCTGGTGCTGGTGCAAGGACTCAGCGGCCCAGTGGTGGACCGGCTCGGGGCACGCCGAATGAGCGTGCTCGGTAGCGGGTTCGCCGCGGTGAGCGTGGGGTTGGTTCCCGTCCTGGTGCGCAGCGTCGGCCTGCCGTTTGTCGCGTTGCTGTTGCTGGTAGCCGCATCCGGCGCTACGCAAGGCCTCGCCAGCAACGCCGACAATGCGATGACGCCGGCGGCGATCGAACATGCCGACGCGTCGATGGATCGCTCGCTGGCGATGGTGGACGGCGCGTACCGGCTGGCCGGCCTCCTCGGAGCGGCGCTCGGCGGCCTGCTGATCGGTCTGATGGGCGCGTCGAACGTGTTGTACGTGGATGCCGTCACATTTCTGATCGCGGCCGTCCTGGTCCGGGGGTGGGTCCGCCTCCCCAGCCTCGACCGGGTCTCCGCGACCGAACACGACCCGGACGGCAAGGGCTATCTCGGGCTGATCGCCGAGGGGGTGCGCTGGATCGCCGCCCACCGTCTGCTGCGCGCGATCGCCGCGATGGTGTTGGTGACCAACCTGCTCGACCAGGCGATGAGCGCCGTCCTGGCACCGGTATGGGCACATGACGTGCAGGGTTCTGCCGTGGCGCTCGGTGTCGTCGGCGGCACGTTCGGCGCCGGTGCCCTGATCGGCAATGGACTGTGGGCGCTGTGGGGCAGTCGGCTGCCGCGGTACCAGACCTACCTGCTCGCCTTCCTGGTCGTCGGTGCGCCACGGTTCGCGGTCATCGCCTTCGCCGGTCATCAGCTTGCGGTGATCGCAGTAGTCGTCTTCCTCGGCGGCGTCGGGGCCGGTGCCATCAACCCGATCCTCGGCGCCACCATGTACGAGCAGATCCCGGTGGAACTACGCACCCGTGTGCTCGGCGGATTCGACGCCCTGTGCTGGGCGGGCATGCCGCTCGGCTCGCTGCTGGGCGGCTGGCTCATCTCCCGTAGCGGGCTGACCACGGCGCTGTCGGTCGCCGGCGGGCTGTATCTCCTGGCGACGCTACTGCCCGCGGTGCGCCCGGTCTGGCGGCAACTCGGCACCCGACCCAAAGCCGCCGACCCAGCCGGGCAGCGGGCCGATCAGCCGGTAGGCCTCGATGCCTGACGCCCCGCCAGGGAGCACAGTTGCGGGAGATACCCTGAGCCAGTGACGCAGACGCCCGTGGCGCCGGCCGCCGGCGGGCGGACGGGAGGCCATGCCACCCCGATGCACGACACGGGCCGACGTACCGCAGAACAGCCGGCGTGGCGCCGTCGCCTTGGTGCATACGTAGCGCTGACCAAGCCTCGGATCATCGAGCTGCTGCTGGTCACGACCCTGCCGGCGATGATCCTCGCCGCCGGCGGTTTGCCCCGCTGGACAGTGGTGGTGGCCACACTGGTCGGCGGGACGCTGGCCGCGGGCAGCGCCAACGCGCTGAACTGCTACATCGACCGGGACATCGACGCGATCATGCGCCGCACCGGCCGTCGGCCACTGGCCCGACACGAGGTCTCACCGCGCAATGCGCTGGTCTTCGGCGTAGTGCTCGGGATCGTGTCCGTGCTGATCATGGGTCTGGCCACGAACTGGCTGGCCGCCGGGCTGACCCTGCTCGCGATCGCCTTCTACGTCGTGGTCTACACGATGGTGCTCAAGCGCCGCACATCACAGAACATCGTCTGGGGCGGCGCGGCCGGGTGCATGCCGGTGATGATCGGCTGGGCCGCGGTAACCGACTCGCTGGCCTGGGCTCCCGTGGTGATGTTCGCCGTCGTCTTTTTCTGGACGCCGCCGCACTTCTGGGCGCTGGCCATCCGCTACCGCGAGGATTACCACCGTGCGGGCGTGCCGATGCTGCCGGTGGTGGCCACGCCGCTGGTCGTGGCCCGGCAGATCCTGGCCTACAGCTGGCTGACGGTGGCTACGACCCTGGTGTTGTGGCCGCTGGCGACCGGCTGGGTCTACGGCGTGATCGCCTCGCTGGCCGGGGTTGTGCTGTTGGCCGAGGCGCACCGGCTGTACCTCGGCACGAAGCGCGGTGCCGCAACCAAGCCCATGCGGCTGTTCCACCTCTCGAACACCTACCTGGCCCTGATCTTCGTGGCCATCGCGGTCGACACCTTCGTCCGCTGACGCCCGACGGTCCTCCTCAGCCTGCGGGGATTGCGAACGGCAGCCGCAGCGTCGGGGTGATCGTCTCGGTCGTGCCCGTGGACTGCTTGTAGCTACCGCCGACCACGATGGTCCCAGTGGTGATCGACGCAGGCACCTCGAAGACCGTGGTGTTGCCGACCAACTTCGGCTTGTACGTCTTTCCTCCGGCCTGCAGTGACATCTCGGCGGTACGGAACGAGAACGGGCCGTTGCCGCCCGACGAGGTGAATGGACCCTTGGTGGCGCTGGTCCTCTGCCAGGTCAGGAACCCGAACAGGTAGGCGTTCTGGGCGGCCGGGTGACGGCTGCTGAGGGTGCCGTAGAGGCCGACCTTCTGGAAGGTGTACTTGCCGGTGTACGAGCCGGACTGGCTGCCGGCTTTCAGTTTCACCGTGAAGTTGCCGGTCTTGTTCACCGTTGCGGTCAGGTGCTGCCGCACGTTGATCAGGACGTTCTTGGAACCCCTGGCGCCAGACGGCAACGCGAGTGATTGGGTGACCCCGGTGTCGACCATGACCAGTGTCGCGGTCTGGCCCGAAGGAACCGCCACGATGACCGCCGGCGTGCGACCGGGGAGGCTGCGCGGCTCGCCGGACCCGATCTGGATGCCCACCGCGACCGTGTCGGCCGACTTGCCCGTGGCGCCGTCGGTGACCTCGAAGGTGAACGCGATCAGGTCGGTGCCCGATGGTGCCGTGCGCGCGGTGTCGCCGCGGCCGTACCGATCGACCTTGCCGACGGTGTTCAGCCGGATGCCGAACGTGTCGCCGATCATCACTGCGGTGGTCGGAGCGGCCTGCACCTGCGACTGAGCCGGACCGAGGTCGGCGTTGACCAGTGCATTCTTGTCCGCAGCCGGCGGTGACGGCGCCTTCAGGTTGCCACTGTTGCTCGGTGCCGAAACACCATCCGGCCGCTTGAGCTCGACCGATCCGGGCGGTGCCGCGGGGTTCGGCGAGACGGGGGTCGCGGACAGTCCGAGCACGACCTTGCCGCTCTTCGAGCTGGTCTGATTGATGTTGTAACTGAGGTAGGCCTGGCTGGCTGAGCCGTCGACGAACAGCGCCGGTCCGCACTGCAGTGTGTTGCTGATATCGGTCTTCTTGGTGCCGCTGGCGGGCGTTTTCGGCACCGCGAAGTAGCACCGCGTGTCGTTGCTCTTCACCCCGTGCCGGCTGGAGACCTGGTCGTTGACCTGCTTCTGTCCTTCGGTGAGGATCTGATCGGCGTTGTCGATCTGCTTGCCGTTGAACGTCAACTTCGGCTTGCTCTTGTTGAAGAACGCGAAGTAGCCGCCGGCCAGGCCGCCGAGCACGAGGACCACGACGATGCCCAGGATCAGTGGCGTCTTGCTGCGTTTCTTCGCGGCCGGCGGCTGCTGCCAGCCGACTCCCGCTGCGGCGCCCGGGTACTGCTGGGCGGCTGACTCCAGTCCGAAGCCGTACTGCGCAGTGGCCGACGGATCGTGGTAGGCCGGAGCCGAGTCAGGCTGCGCTCCGTAGCCGCCCGTCTGTTGGCCGTATCCCGGTTGGCCGTAGTTCCCTTGCCCGTACTGCTGCTGGGCCTGGGCGGCTCCGCCATAGGCCTGCTGCGCGGGGTCGGGCCGGCCGAACTCCTGGCCGGGTGTGCCAGCCTGCGGGAAGGTCTCCGGATACTGCGAGGGCTGCTGGCCCGGCCATTGCGGGGTTGCCTCGGTTGCACCAGGCTGATTGGCTGCCGGCTGCTGCTGGGCCCATCCGTCGCCGCCCCACGACGACGGCGGCGCGGCTGCCGGTGGTTCGGCGGGCTGCTCCGCAGCCGGCTCGTGCGATGGCGCGGGTGCTGACTGCTCGGGTTGCTGCTGCTGAGGTTGGGCGGGTTCTCCCGGTGAGCTCTCGGCGGGCTGCTCCGCCGGTGTCGACGGCACCTGCTCACCGCCTTGCCACGACCACGGATCGTTCGGTGGGGGGCCTCCGGGCGCACTCATCTAGGGGTCCTTTCGCGTCGTCCGGCTCGCTCGATTGCGGCTGTGGTACCCACATATTGCCTTGTTGGATCCTGGTCAGTCCAACGAGCGCGACGCCCGAGCCGTGGCGCTCATTAGGGTGAGGCCGTGACCACCCGTGTTGCTCTGGTGACCTCGGCCGACTTTCCGACCGGTGAGGACTTCGACGGCGATCTGCTGCTGCGCGCCTGCGAAGCGGCCGGGCTGGCGGCGTCCTGGACGCTGTGGGACGCACCCGGGATGGACTGGTCGAGTTTCGATCTCGCAGTGGTGCGCTCGACCTGGGACTACCCGCCGAGACGCGAGGAGTACCTACGCTGGGCAGATTCCGTGCCGGCTCTGGCAAACCCGGCCGAGGTGATCCGGTGGAGTTCCTCGAAGATCTATCTCCGTGATCTCGCAGTGGCCGGGGTGCCCGTCGTGCCGACGCAGTTCGTCGAGCCGGCCGACGACGCGCGCTGGCCGGAGAGCGGGGAGTTCGTGGTCAAGCCTGCCGTCGGGGCGGGATCGCTTGGTGTTGGGCGATTCGCCGCTCCCGCCGACCTCGACGCGGCTCAGGCGCATCTCGAGGCGCTGCACGAGCACGGGCGGGTGGCGATGATCCAGCCGTACATCGAGGGCATCGACGAAGCCGGTGAGACGGCTCTGATGTACCTCGGCGGCCGGTTCAGCCATGCGATCCGAAAGGGTCCGATGCTGCCGCCGAGCCACGTCCACCGGTTGCTCCCCGAACCCGGCCAGGTCCCGTTCGTCGCGGAGGCCATCACGCCGCGACAGCCGTCGGCGGAGGAGTTGCGAGTCGCCGATGTGGCTCTGGCGGCAGTGCCGGCCGGCTCCGGCCTCCTCTACGCGCGGGTGGACCTGCTGCCGACCGCGGCCGGGCCGATCGTCGGAGAGATCGAGCTCGTCGAACCCTCGCTGTTCCTGCAGCATGCGGACGGCGCAGCGGACCGATTCGCCGCCGCCATCGCCGAGGTCGTGGCGTCGCGTCGGGCCAGTCGGTGAGCTTCGCCGACGCCACGGTGCAACGGGTCCGCGCACTGCGGCGAATGAAGCTGTTCGCCGGCGGCCTGCTGGTGGCCGCCGCGGCCCTGTTCGTCATCTCCCGAGTGCTCGGCGACGGCCATGGTGCGTGGGGCTGCCTGCAGGCGATGGCCGAGGCGGCGATGGTCGGTGGCCTCGCGGACTGGTTTGCCGTGACGGCGTTGTTCCGGCATCCGCTGGGCATCCCGATTCCGCACACCGCGATCATCCCCAAAAAGAAAGACCAGATCGGGGCGAGTCTCGGCGAGTTCGTCCAGCAGAACTTCCTCACTGCGTCGGTGGTCGGGGAACGGGTGCGTGCCGCCGAGGTGCCCAAGCGGGCCGGGGAATGGCTAGCCGATCCCGGCCACTCGGCACGTCTGGTGGAGGAGGGCGCCGCGGCGCTGCAGGGCACGGCCGAGGTGTTCCGCGACGAGGAGATCCGCAAGGCGATCGCCGAGTTCGCCGACGCCCGGTTGCGCGGCCTGCCGGCCGCTCCGATCGTGGCGCGAATCCTCGACATCGTCGTGGAAGGCGGCCAGCATCAGTTGGCGCTTACCGCCGGGGTGCGCGGGCTGATGCGCTTCCTCGACGACAACCGGCCGATGCTGCGCCGCCGGTTGTCCGACGAGTCGCCGGAATGGGTGCCGGACTGGGTGGACGACCGGGTCTTCGCGAAGCTGTTCACCGGGCTGCAGTCGTTCCTTGGCGACGTGGTCGGCGATGACGAGCACGAATTCCGAAAGCAGTTCGACGAGCGGTTGCGTGATTACGCGAACGGCCTTCGCACCGACCCGGTGGCAGCGGCGAAGGTCGAGGCGGCCAAGACCCAACTGCTGGACCACCCGGCGGTTCGAGGCTGGCTCGGTTCGCTCTGGTTCCCGCTGAAGGACGCGTTGCTCGGTGCCGCCGCCGACCCGACGTCCGACCTGCGCCGCACCGCGGAGAACATGGTGCGCCAGCTCGGCGAGTCGCTGCGGACCGACATCGATCTGCAGCGCAAGGTGGACGGCTGGCTGCAGTCGGCGGTCACCCATGTGCTGGCGCGTTACGGCGCGAACATCGCCGAGCTCATCTCCGGCACGGTGGCCCGCTGGGACACCGCTGACACCAGCCGGCGAGTCGAGCTTCAGGTCGGCCGGGACCTGCAGTTCATCCGAGTCAATGGCACCGTCGTGGGATCGCTGGTTGGCTTGATCATCTACGCGGTTGCGCAATTGCTGTGAAACCAGTGGCATCGGTACGCGAATACGGGCATTCTGCGATTTGGTCTGACGCGGAGGATCGGAGACCACGTTGATGGCGCTGACCGGCTGGTTCGTGGTGGTCGTCGCGGCTGTTCTGTGTGTCGGATCGATTGCCGCGGTGCTGGGGTGGTGGAACCGGATCGGTCCGTCGGGGTGGCCGCGGCAGCTCGGCCGCGGGGGACTGGTGCTGGGTGCGCAGCTCGCCGCGGTACTGCTGGTAGCAGTGCTGATGAATGACGCCGGTAGCTTTTACACGTCCTGGTCGCAACTGTGGGAGAGCCCGGCCAAGCCCCGCTCAGTGCAGGCACAGCATGGTGCTCGCGATGCGCAGTTGCGCGGCAAGCTGCGCGAGGCGCAGCGCACTGGGCACGGCATCGTCGTATCGCTCACCGTGCCGGGCACGACCAGCCGGGTCAGTTCACACCAGGCGCTGGTCTATCTGCCAGCCGCATACGGCGACCCCAGATATCCCGACCGACAGTTCTCCGTAGTCGAACTACTGCACGGTTATCCCGGCGCGCCGCAGACCTGGACGAAAGCGATGTCGATCGCCGCAGTGATGGATCGCGAGGTCCAGGCCGGCCGAGCGATGCCGATGATCCTCGTGATGCCGACCCAGAGCGTAGCGGGGGTGCGTGATACCGAGTGCGTGAACATCTCCGCTGGCCCGCAGGTCGACACATACCTCACCGCCGATGTGCGGCGCGCGGTGTCGGCGAACTTCCGGTCGATGCCGGGACCGGACGGCTGGGCGCTGATGGGGTATTCGACCGGAGGCTTCTGCGCGACTAACTTGTTGATGCGACATCCGGATCTCTACACCGCCGGTGCGTCGATCGCCGGATACTTTCAGCCGCCGCACGACCACTCGACCGGCGACCTGTTCGGCCGGGATCCGACCGCCAGGAATCTCAACAACCCAGTGTGGCGACTGCTCAATCTCCCAATTCCGGCGGTGTCACTGTTGCTCGTCTCGACGAGTGAGGACCACCCGGCAGCCCGTGCCCAGCGGGTCTTATTGGCTGCGGTGCAAAGGCCGATGCGAGTGGAGACGATCCAGGTCCGCCATGGCGGTCACAACTTCGAAGTGTGGCGTCCGGAGGAGCCGGTCTGCCTCGATTGGCTGTCTCGCCACCTCATCGCCCCACTGGCTCCTGGTCCTAGCCTTGACGGTAAGACACCGCATCCGACGGGGACTCACTGATCATCCCCGGGTACGGCCGACCGATGGACCTGATGGTCAGCTCGACCGCGGCCAGCCAGACCAGGCAGGCGCCGAGCATGTGCAGCCCGACGGCCAGCACCGGCAGGTGGCTGAAGTACTGGACGAACCCGATCACGCCTTGCACCAGTTCCATTCCGAGCAGGATCGAGGCGGCCCGGGCGAGTGCACCGCGGCTGCCGATAGCCCGCAGCAGGAAGATCAGCCCGACGGTGAGGCCGATCAGCACCATCACGATGTCGGCATGCAGGTGCGCCACCGCACCGGGGTCGAGGCCGGTGCGCCGGATCCGGCCCGACTTCAGGTCGCCGGCGTGCGGGCCGCTACCGGTGACCACCGTGCCGACCATCAGCACGACGAACGTCACCACCGCGATGAGTCCCGCCAGCCAGCGCACCGGGTCGCCGGCCGGCTCCGGGAGGGTCCGGTTGTCCACGGCGTGCACGAGACGCAATGTGATCGCCAGGATGACCATCGACAGCAGGAAGTGGCAGGCCACCGCCCATGGGTTGAGATCGGTGAGCACGGTGATGCCGCCCAGCACCGCCTGCGCCGGGATGGCCAGGAACGCCAGCACTGCCAGCCGCGTGGCACGGTGCTGCGACAGGGCTGCGACGAGCGTGGCCACGGCGACGACCACCAGCACGAAGGTCAGGCTGCGGTTGGTGAACTCGATGATCCCGTTCGCTGCGTTGCGCGGTTGCGGCGTGAGTGAGTCGCCGTTGCAACGCGGCCAGGTCGGACAGCCGAGGCCTGAGTTGGTCAGCCGAACGGCACCGCCGGTGACGACGATTACTACGTTGCTCACCACGGACGCGACGGCGAGGCGGTAGAGCGCCACCGGCGAGGTCCGCCAACGCACCAGGTCGGTCATTCCCATCGGAACGCCTTGGCAGCCAGTGGCAGCGACACCAGCGCCCAGCCGGCCAGGATGAGCAACGGTCGAGCAGGGAGCAGGGCGCCGTTCTGCAGGACCGCGTGAAGTCCGTCGGAGAGTGCCGCGGCAGGGGTGAACCGGAGCACCGCAGCGACCGCGTGCGGATATCGGCTCAATGGGATGGCGATTCCGCCGCAGAACAGCAGTACGAACCAGATCAGGTTCGCCGCCGCGAGGGTCACTTCGGCGCGGGCGGTTCCGGCCAGCAGCAGGCCGAGTCCACCGAACGCCGCAGTGGCAAGGATGATCAGCGCCACTGCAGCGAATGGGTCTCCGTGCGGATGCCAGCCGAGCATCAGGCCGAGCACGCAGACCAGCACGATCTGCAGCGCCTCGAGGAGCAGGACGGCCAGCGTCTTGCCGCCGATCAGCACCGCGCGCGGCAGAGCCGTTGCGCCGAGCCGCTTCAGCACCCCGTACTTGCGTTCGAACCCGGTGCCGATGGCCAGTCCGGTGAACGCCGCGCTTATCACCGACAGAGCCAGCACGCTGGGCACCACGAAGTCGATGCGCCGACCGGACAGTGAGTAGAGCACCGGGAGGTTGAGCACCACGGTCAGCAGAATTGGCAACACCAGGGTGAGGCCGACCTGCTCTCCGTTGCGCAGCAGCAGCCGCAGCTCCATCCGGGCCTGGGCGCGCAGCATCGCTCCGGTCCGCGCTGCGGCGGCATCGGGGCGCCACCGCTCGACCCGATGGACCGGCTCGACGGGGCTGTGCGTCATGCGCGGATCTCCCGGCCGGTGAGATCGAGGAAGACGTCCTCGAGGCTGCGGCGCTGCACAGCGAGGTCCTGCGCCATGACGTCATTGGTGGCACACCATGAGGTCACGGTGGCAAGCAAACGCGGAGTGATCTCGGCGGTGACGAGGTAGCGACCCGAGGTGATCTCGACCGCGCTCGCCCCCGCTGGCAGCTCGCTGCGCAGCGAACTGAGATCGAGACCGAGTGGAGCACTGAATCGCAACTCGCCCTCCGCTCCGGACCGGGTCAGTTCGGCCGGCGCGCCGATCGCCACGGCACGGCCGGCGTCGATCACGACGACCCGGCCGGCCAGCCGTTCGGCCTCGTCGAGCAGGTGCGTGGTGAGCACGATCGTCACCCCGTCGTCGCGGAGTTCCTCGATCAGCTCCCAGGTACCACGCCGGGCCTGTGGGTCCATGCCCGCAGTCGGCTCGTCGAGGAACACCAGCTCCGGGCGGCCGATCAGAGCCATTGCCAGCGACAGCCGCTGCCGCTGGCCACCGGACAGTCGCTTCACCATCGTCTTCGCCGCGCTGCTCAGCCCGACCCGGTCAAGGAGGTCGGCGGGCCGGTGCGGGTGCGCGGCGTAGCTGGCGAACAGGGTCAGCAACTCTTCGGTTCTGGCCGCGGTGTAGCCGCCGACGCCGTCCTGCAGCATGACGCCGACCCTGGGCCGCAGCGCCACGGCGTCGGCCCGGGGATCGAGGCCTAGTACCCGGACGGTGCCGGCGTCCGGGCACCGATAACCCTCGCAGATCTCTACGGTGGTCGTCTTGCCGGCGCCGTTCGGCCCGAGGACGGCGACCACCTCGCCGGGGGCGACCGAGAACGTCAGGTCGTCCACGACAGCGCGGCCGTCGTAACGCTTGACGAGGCCACGGACGTCGAGCGCCACGTCGGTCACCCGTTGAGTGTAGGAACCCCGCTGATGACTGGCCTGCGGTGGCCTATCCCTCGGTGCCGGCGGCTTTCACGGAGGATCCGTACTGCGAGAGGTAATCCTGGCCGGTGAGATTCTGGACGCTCTCCCGGACGCTCTCGGTGATCTCCCGCAGCACGCTGGCCTTGCGCTCGTCCTCCGCCCGTCCGGAGAAGTCCAGCGGGGTGCCGAAGTGGACCGAGACGCTAGCCCTTCGCCACCGCCGGGTGCCGGGCGGTTGGACCCGGTCGGTACCGACCATCCCGACCGGGACGACCGGAACACCGGTCCGCAGTGCGATCCGGGCGATACCCGTGCGAAACCGGTAGAGACGCCCGTCCGGTGAACGGGTGCCCTCCGGGAAGATCCCGAACGCGCTCCCGCCGCGCAGCACGTCAACGCAGACGTCGACCGACGCCGCGGCAGCGCGCATGTCGCCGCGCTCCACCGGCACCTGCCCGATGCCGCCGAAGAACGCGGCCATCGCCCTGCCCTTGATGCCGGAGGAGGTGAAGTACTCGGATTTGGCCAGGTAGAACACCTGCCGGCGCGCGGCAAGGGGCGTAAAGATCTCGTCGGCGAAGGAGATGTGGTTGCCGGCCAGGATCACCGCACCCTGTCTGGGAACGTTGCCGATCCCGGTCACTTCGGGCCGGTAGAAAAGCCGGAGCGCGGGGGCGACGGTCAGCTCGAGCGCTCGGTACAACACGCGCGAACTCTATCGCCGGGGGGTCGCCCGACAGTCACCGAGGAAATACGTCATACTGGTGTAGTGAAAATCGCGGCGCAGCGGACGAACGGCCCGGCACCCGCCGGCCGGCGTACCAGCGCGTCCGCGGAAGGGCGCACTCGCGACGCGGTGGCTCGTTTGATCCTCGAGTGCGGCCCCGCTACTGCCGCCGACCTGGCCGAACAGCTGGCACTGTCGCCGGCGGCAGTGCGCCGGCACCTGGACGCGCTGGTGGCCGAGGGCCTGCTGGAAGAACGTGAGCCACGGATCAGCGCGCACCGTGGTCGCGGTCGGCCGCCGCGGGCCTACGCCCTGACCGATGCCGGCCGGGCAGCCTTCCCGCACGGTTACGACGACCTGGCCACGATGGCGCTGCGCTTCCTGCACAGCCCGGACAGCGCCGACTGCGCGGACGGCACGGCGCGGATCGCGGAATTCGCCGAGCACCGAGCGCATGCCCTGGAGACGATGATCGGCGGCCCGGATGGTCGGCCCCGATCGACCGAGGCGCTCGCCGAAGCGCTGACCGGCGCGGGCTACGCTTCTACTACCGAGGCGGCGGGAACCGGGACGCAGATCTGTCAGCACCACTGCCCCGTTGCGCACGTCGCCGCTGAGTTCCCGCAACTGTGCGAGGCGGAGACACGCGCCTTCGAGCGGGTGCTCGGCACGTACGTCCAACGACTGGCCACCATCGCCCGAGGCGACGGTGTCTGCACGACCTACGTACCTGACCCGCCCGACCCGACCCGAGTCCCCGACTCACCCACCGCCACCGGCCGACCGAGTTTCACCACCGCATCCCGATCCGGGAGGACATAGATGACCACCGCACCCGAGCGCATCCTGACCCAGGACGAGCAAATCGACTCACTCGGCCGTTACGCATTCGGCTGGGCCGACACCGATGCCGCCGGGGCGTCGGCCAAGCGTGGCCTTTCGCCCGCTGTGGTTGCGGACATCTCGGCGAAGAAGAACGAACCGGAGTGGATGCTGCAGCGCCGACTCAAGGCGCTGGATATCTTCAACAGCAAGCCGATGCCGTCTTGGGGCTCGGACTTGTCTGGGATCGACTTCGACAACATCAAGTACTTCGTCCGCTCGACCGAGAAGCAGGCGGCGAGCTGGGACGACCTGCCCGCTGACATCAAGAACACCTACGACAAGCTGGGCATCCCTGAGGCCGAGAAGCAGCGGTTGGTCTCGGGTGTCGCGGCGCAGTACGAGTCCGAGGTCGTCTATCACAAGATCCGCGAGGATCTCGAAGAGCAGGGCGTGCTGTTCCTGGACACCGATACTGCGTTGCGTGAGCAAGAGGACGTGTTCAAGGAGTACTTCGGCTCGGTGATTCCGTCCGGCGACAACAAGTTCGCGGCGCTGAACACCGCAGTGTGGTCCGGCGGCTCGTTCATCTACGTGCCCAAGGGCGTGCACGTGGACATCCCGCTGCAGGCCTACTTCCGGATCAACACCGAGAACATGGGCCAGTTCGAGCGGACGCTGATCATCGTCGACGAGGGCGCCTACGTGCACTACGTCGAAGGCTGCACCGCACCGATCTACAAGTCGGACTCGCTGCACTCCGCGGTCGTGGAGATCATCGTCAGGCCGGGCGGCCGGTGCCGGTACACGACCAGCCAGAACTGGTCGAACAACGTCTACAACCTCGTCACCAAGCGGGCCAAGGCTGAGGCCAACGCCACGATGGAGTGGGTCGACGGCAACATCGGCTCGAAGGTGACGATGAAGTACCCGGCCGTCTGGATGACCGGCGAGCACGCCAAGGGAGAGGTGCTTTCCATCGCGTTCGCCGGTGAGGGCCAGCACCAGGACGCCGGCGCGAAGATGCTGCACCTGGCGCCGCACACCAGCTCCACGATCATCTCGAAGTCGGTGGCTCGTGGCGGTGGGCGCACGTCCTACCGCGGCCTGGTCCAGGTGAACAAGGGCGCGCACCACAGCCGGTCCACAGTCAAGTGCGACGCGTTGTTGGTCGACCAGATCAGCCGATCGGACACCTATCCCTACGTCGACGTCCGCGAGGACGACGTGTCGATGGGCCACGAGGCCACCGTCTCCCGGGTGAGTGAGAGCCAGCTGTTCTACCTGATGAGTCGCGGCCTGACCGAGGACGAGGCGATGGCCATGGTGGTGCGCGGGTTCGTCGAGCCGATCGCCCGCGAGTTGCCGATGGAGTACGCGCTGGAGCTGAACCGGCTGATCGAGCTGCAGATGGAAGGCGCGGTGGGCTAGTACCCACCCAAGGCCGACTCACGACGGAACCGAAAGACGAGGATGACGACAACTATCGAGAAGCCGCACACGACGGGTTCGCCGTCCGAGCGGTTCACATCGCGCGATCCCGACGCGTTCGAGATCCCCAGCAGCCGCGACGAGGACTGGCGGTTCACCCCGCTGGCCCGGGTCCGGCAGTTCTTCGAGCCATTCACGCAGGACGGCGTAATCGAGGGTGAGAACACCGTCCCGGAGGGCGCCACGGTCGACGTGGTGAACCCGTCCGAGTTGGCCGCGTTCGGCACTGCGTTGACGCCGGCCGACCGGGTCAGCGCGCTCGCAATGAAGTACGCGGAGCACGGACTGCACGTGCAGGTCGCGGCCGGCGCCCAGCTGAATGAGCCGATCATCCTGCGTCGTAAGGGTGTCCGCGGCAAGGGTTACACCCACCATGTGGTCGAGGTCGGCGCAAACGCGACCGCGACGCTGGTCATCGACCACGCTGGGCTGGTCCAGGTCGCGGCGAACATCGAGTTCGTACTCGGCGACGGATCGTCGCTGACCGTCGTGTCGGTGAACGACGCCGACGACGACTCCGTACAGCTGTCCTCCTACGCCGCGCTGGTCGGCCGGGATGCCACCTACCGGTTCGTCAACGTGACTCTCGGCGGCGGCGTCGTCCGTCTCGTTCCCACCGTGCGCTTCGCCGGGCCTGGCGGCACCGCGGAACTGCGCGGCGTCACCTTCGCCGGAGAGCACCAGCATTTCGAGAGCCGGCTGTTCGTCGACCACTCGATGCCCGAGTGCACCTCCGACGTTCTCTACAAGAACGCGCTACTCGGCCAGTCGGCCCGCACCGTCTGGATTGGCGATGTCCGGATCCGACCGACCGCGACCGGCACCAAGACGTTCGAGATGAACCGCAACCTGCTGCTCTCCGACGGTGCCCGTGCCGACTCGGTGCCGAACCTGGAGATCGAGACCGGCGAGATCATCAGCGCCGGGCATGCCAGCGCGACCGGAAGGTTCGACGACCTGCAGTTGTTCTACCTGCAAGCCCGCGGGATCCCCGAGGACGAGGCGCGCCGTTTGGTGGTGCGTGGGTTCTTCGCTGAGGTGATCGAAGGCATCGAGGTTCCTGATCTGCGCGACCGGCTGATGCGCCGGGTCGAATCCCGGCTCGGCTTCACCGCAATTGACAACGACACATCCGACTTGGAGACCAGCACGTGACCACCCTTGAAGTTCGCGACCTGCACGTCGCCGTCGAAGACACCGAGATCCTGAAGGGTGTCGATCTGACCGTGCGTTCCGGCGAGACCCACGCGGTGATGGGCCCGAACGGCTCAGGCAAGTCGACGCTGGCCTACTCGATCGCCGGTCACCCGAAGTACACGGTCACCTCCGGGACGGTTCTGCTGGACGGCGAGGACGTGCTCTCGATGAAGGTCGACGAGCGAGCCCGGGCCGGGCTGTTCCTCGCGATGCAGTACCCCGTCGAGGTACCCGGCGTCTCGGTGTCCAACTTCCTGCGTACCGCCGCAACGGCTGTGCGGGGCGAGGCACCGAAGCTGCGCACCTGGGTGAAGGAGGTCAACGAGGCGATGAGCGTCCTGGAGATGGACAAGTCCTTCGCCGAGCGCAACGTCAACGAGGGCTTCTCCGGTGGCGAGAAGAAGCGTCACGAGATCCTGCAGATGGGCCTGCTCCGACCGAAGATCGCGATCCTCGACGAGACCGACTCCGGCCTCGACGTCGATGCGCTTCGGGTCGTCAGCGAGGGGGTCAACAAGGTCCGCGAGACCGGCGTCGGCACCCTGCTGATCACTCACTACACGCGGATCCTGCGCTACATCAAGCCCGACTTCGTGCACGTGTTCTTCGACGGTCGGATCGTCGAGTCCGGCGGTGCCGAGCTCGCCGATCAGCTGGAGAACGAGGGCTACGCACGGTTCGGCGTCAACGAGACCGCCAAGGCCTAGTCATGTCGTTCGACGTCGAGGTGATCCGCAAGGATTTCCCGATCCTGAGTCGGGAGGTGCACGGCCGGCCGCTGGTTTATCTGGACAGCGCGAACAGTGCGCAGAAGCCGCAGCAGGTGCTCGACACGGTCACCGAGTTCTACGCGAACCACTACTCGAACGTGGCGCGGGCGGTGCACACACTCGGCTCCGAGGCGACCAACGCGTTCGAGGATGCGCGCGACAAGGTGGCGGCTTTCCTGAACGCGCCGAGTCGCGATGAGATCGTCTTCACCCGCAACATCACCGAGGCGCTGAACCTGGTCGCGTACTCGTTGTCCAACGCGAGCACGACGCCCGGCGCAGACGTGTTTCGACTCGGTCCCGGCGACGAGATCGTCGTCACCGAGATGGAGCACCACTCGAATCTGGTGCCTTGGCAGCTGCTCGCGCAGCGCACCGGCGCCACGTTCCGCTGGTTGCAGCTCACCGACGAAGGCCGGTTGATCGACGATGAGATCGACTCGGTAATCAACGAGCGCACCAAGGTCGTCTCGTTCGTGCACCAGTCCAACGCGCTGGGCACGGTGAATCCGGTGCGCCGGATCACCGACCGGGCTCGTCAGGTCGGGGCGCTGAGCGTCGTGGACGCGGCTCAGTCCGTCCCGCACCGGCCCGTGGACGTGCAGGAGCTGGGCGCCGACTTCGTCGCGTTCACCGGACACAAGTTGTACGGGCCGACCGGGGTCGGTGCGCTGTGGGGACGCTACGACCTGCTCGCCGCGATGCCGCCGTTCCTCGGCGGCGGCGAGATGATCGAGACCGTCGACATGACCGGCACGACGTTCGCTGCGCCGCCGCACCGGTTCGAGGCAGGCACTCCGATGATTGCTCAGGCGGTCGGGTTGGGTGCGGCAGTCGACTATGTGACGGCCATCGGAATGGAGGCCATCGAGGCACACGAAAACGAGCTCACCGAGCAGGCGCTGGCCGGGCTGGCGACGCTCGACGGCGTGCGCATCGTCGGGCCGACCGATGCGGTGGACCGGGGCGCGACGATCTCGTTCACCGTCGAAGGCGTTCACCCGCATGACGTGGCCCAGCTGCTGGACGAGCAGGGCATCGCGGTACGTGCCGGGCATCACTGTGCGCGGCCGGTCTGCGTCCGTTACGGAATATCAGCGACCACGCGAGCGTCATTCGGGGTGTACACCACGCCGGCCGAAGTCGACGCGTTGGTGACGGGGGTTGCCCATGTGCAGCAGTTGTTCGGATGAACGGTGAGCGTAGGTCCAGGCGGATGCGTTCGGCCGAGCTTGCGAGGTCGGCGCCATGAGCAATGAGTCCATGTACCAGGAGATCATCCTGGATCATTACAAGAATCCCCAGCACCGCGGCTTGACCGACCCGTATGACGCCGAGGTGCATCATGTGAATCCGACGTGCGGTGATGAGGTCACCCTGCGGGTGCACGTGGCCGGGGATATGGTCGAGGCATTGAGCTGGGACGGCGAGGGCTGCTCGATCAGTCAGGCGTCCACTTCGGTGATGTCCGACCTGGTGATCGGCAAGCCGATCACCGAGGTGATGCATCTGCAGGAGAAGTTCCTCGAGCTGATGCAGTCCCGCGGTGATGCGAACCTGTCCGACGAGGACGCCGACGAACTCGATGACGCAGTCGCGTTCGAGGGTGTGGCGAAGTACCCGGCGCGGGTCAAGTGCGCGCTGCTGGGCTGGATGGCGATGAAGAGCGCTGTCGCGGAAGCGACGGCCGGCGTAGGAGCAGGAGTGGTCAATGACTGAGGTAGTGCTGGAGAAGCCGTCGCAGGACGACGTCGAGGAAGCGATGCGTGATGTCGTGGACCCGGAACTCGGCATCAATGTCGTCGACCTGGGTCTGGTGTACGACGTGCACATCGAGGACGACGCCTCGATCACCCTGGACATGACGCTGACCTCGGCGGCCTGCCCGCTGACCGACGTCATCGAGGACCAGGCCCAGCAGGCACTGACGGGCGGCCCCAAGCCGCTGGCGAAGTCGCTGGCCATCAACTGGGTCTGGATGCCGCCGTGGGGTCCGGACAAGATCACCGACGACGGTCGCGATCAGCTGAGAGCGCTCGGCTTCAACGTCTGATTCACCGCGACTGCGCCGTCGGGTGGCGGTGGCGGCTCGGTGCTGATTAGTGCGGCAGCCGCGGGTGCGTGGGCTGCTGCTTTCCGCTGTCGGCCGGCGGTTGGCTGGTGGTGGCTGTTTAGTGCGGCAGCGACGGATGCGAGGGGTGCTCGTTTTCGCTCTCTGCCGGCGGTTCTTGCTGGGGTTGTCGAGGTCGGGCTACTTCGGACTTTCTCTTTATGAAATATAGGGAAAGTCTTTCGATTGGGTCCTGTGGATAGCCCGATTTTGTCGGTGCCAGACCGTAAAATTGGTGCCATGGACGATGGGGAATCAGACCGGGACGGCGAGGTTGTTGTGCCGTCTCCGTTTGAGGTGTTGATGTTCCCGGACGAGTCGCTCGCTGTCCTGGCGCGGGTGGCTCCGTCGACTGATTCGGTGCATGCGGCGTGCTTCGCGAAGCCCTCCCTGTTGTCCGACGCCGGCCGGATCGACCTGCTCGATGTGTTGCGCCGAGAGGAAGGGTTCGACGCGGCCCGCAAGCTGGAACTACTCGCGGCCATCTCCC
>JBPCMU010000069.1:0-20284 GCA_051001975.1 Jatrophihabitans sp. | reverse complement strand
GGGGGGGGGGGGGGGGGGAGAGGGGAAAATAAGAACCGGAAGGTGAATCAAGACCGTTAGATGGTGAAAGGGACGGGTTCGTGCTGGCCGAAGGCGCTGGGCTGATCGTCCTGGGTCGGGCCACCTGTGCAGCTTCCCGTGGCGCCCGCGTGCACGCCGTGTTGGCCGGTGCGGGCATCACGTCGGACGCCTACGACCTGAGCGTGCCCCGTCCCGAGGGGCAGATCGACGCGATGCGGCTGACGATCCGCTCGGCCGGGATGGTGCCGGCAGACATCGGCTTCGTACACGCGCACGCCACGTCGACACCGGTCGGCGATCGCATCGAGGCGGCCACCATCGCGTCGGCGGTTGGCCAGCACCCAGCGGTCACCGCGACCAAATCGATGACCGGCCACCTGCTCGGCGCGGCCGGAGCACTAGGTGCGGTGGTCGCCGTGCTCGGCGTCCGCCATGGTCTGGTGCCGGCCGTGCGCAACCTGAATCGCAGCGACTCCACGCTCGACCTCGTATGCGGGACGACGCCACGGCTCGGCAAATACACCGCGGCACTGTCCAACGCATTCGGCTTCGGCGGGCACAACGTGTCCCTTGTCTTCGCTCGCGCGTAGAGCTGTCCTCCTCGCCCGGTCGCAGCCGTGCTGAGCGATGCGGGACGATGGGTGTCACCACACCGCCGGAGGTGCTTCATGACCGACGCTGAGCCTACCCAGGCGATTCGCGGCCAGCAGGGTCGCGCACTCGCCGAGCCGCAGGCGTGACGCAGCAGGCCAAGCTCGTCGCCACACACGTCCCGCGAGACCCGGTCGGCGCAGTCCTTCTCCTGCACGGTGGTGCCAGTCGCCGGGCCAGCATGCTCGTCAGCCCCACCCAGCTGTCAGTACTGCGGATGATCCCGATCGCCAGTCGGGTCGAGCATCTGGGCGGCGACCGGCTCGCGGTGTACCGGTTGCTCAACTCGACCCGCGGGTGGAACCGCAACCATACGCCGGTCGACGACGCCACCTGGGCGATGACCGAGATCGCCGGACGGTTCGGCGCGGAGCTGCCGATCTCGCTCATCGGTCATTCCCTGGGCGGGCGCGCGGCACTGATGGCGGCGGGCGCCCCGGCGGTTCGTTCCGCAGTCGCGCTGAATCCCTGGGTGTACCTGACCGACGGCGAACTCGATCTGACCGGCCGGCGCATCCTCATCGTGCACGGCACCCAGGACCGCATCGCGAGCCCGGCGAATTCGGCCACCGTCGCCCGTCAGCTGGCCCGCACCGCGGACGTCCGCTACCTCCGCATCGGCGGCGGCAAGCACGCCATGCTCAGCCACCACACCCGGTTCGAAACACTCGCCGCTCAGTTCGCAGTCACCACACTGACCGGCGACGAGCCCACCACTCCCCTCGATGAGATACGCGCCGGCGAGGAGTGGCTGGAGCTCTGAGCCGTCCCCGAACTCCCGGCGCTGACCCCTGCACCGGGATTCGGCGGATCAGAAGGTCGCCGGTGCGGGGCGGAGTTCGAACTTCAGCGCGGCCCAGGCAACCAATGCCTCATGCAGGCGGTCGCCGGCTGCACTGATCCAGCCATCGTTGCCGGTCACCCGTGCGGAGTGCAGCGCCAATTCGTGGTCGAATACCTCGGCGGCCGCCCACCGTAGCCGGGTGTCACGATCGGTCGGGTCCACCCCGAACTGATGCATCGTGTTCATCCGCCGACCGTCCTTTCGAACCCGTACTGCTCGTGTGCCGGGCACTAAACAGTCCCGTCACAACAAGGTTCGTCGGCCGACCCATGATCGGCTTGCCCACCGTGAGCCGAGAACAGCGCCCCAGCGCAAGAGTCGGCGGATGATCACGGCCGAGGCCGCACGGGTGATGCCGCGTTCGCCGTGCTGCGCTAGCGGCGCTCACGCGACGGCGGGAGCACGTGGCCCGGCGCCGGCTTGACCTTCGGTGCCGACGGGATGTGCGGCACCGAGACCTTCGCCTGCGAACTCGCCGCGGTCACGCCGGCGAACCCGATCGCAAACACGTGTGCGTCCCCACCGGACGGGTTCGGCAATGTCACGCCGGCGACGGTCTTGCCCGCAGTCAGCGTCGCAGTCACCGAGAAGACGTAGGTCCTCACCGGGTCCTGCTGGTTGCCGGTGACGTTGCGGTAGGTCGTTCTCACCGCGGTGGTGTTCCCGGCCACCGGTGGGTTCGCGCCGGCACCGAGCGTCCAGTCACTGAACACCGCGTCGAACGTCGACGTGGTGCCGTCGGTGTAGGTCACCGTCACGGTTCCACCGGCGCCCTCGGCCCCAGCGTTCGTCGCCGAGCCGAGCAGACCGATCTTGGTCGCCCCGGCCGGAACGTCGAGCGGGATCGTCTGGCCCGCCTCTCGATGTTGTTCAGGGTGCCGACCGGGACCTCCGGCCAGACGTAGTTGACTCCGTCAGCCTTCACCGTGCCGCCGGGCGTAACGCCCTGCGCAGCAAGGGCTTGGGCCGAATAGCTCCACCGCCGCCATCGAAGGTCGCAGCCCCGGTGTTGCCGTCATCGGTGACACCAGCGTTCGTGTAGTACGGCCACCTCGCCGGCCTTGGCCACGGCGACCGCCACAGACAACGACGGCAGGCCACTGCCGGTCGTGAGAGTGAATTTCACTCCGATCGAGTACCTGCCTTCCGACCCGTCCTGCGCGGTGATCGTCACCGGGACCGTCGCGGTCGAGTCGCCGGCGACCGCGGCGCTCGGCCGGTCTGCAGCCGAACTGCTGTTCCGACGACTCGCCGGCGATATCGGGCCGCGTGAACAGCTGGTGCTGGCCACCCAGCTCCTCCCCCGCGCCTCCGGTGATATCGCGGCTAGCCGAGACCGCCGATGAATTCGTCGACGACGTCGGCAAAGCTGGCATTCGGCTGCAGGCCGAGCCCGGCAGACCTGGTCAGGTCGAAGCGATGCGGCCAGCTCTGCACGATTGCGCGCACCGACTCGTCCACCTCCCAGGTGATCAGCTCTGCTGTTTCGGGGCTGCGCCGCTGCACCTCGGCGACCATCTCCCCCACCGTCACGCGCAGCGACGGAAGGTTGAGCGGTGCGCTCGAGCCCCACTCGTCGTCGGTGGCCGACACTGTCCGGATCAGACCTTCGATGGTGCGCGCGGGCGATGCGATCACCACCTGGTCGTCCGGAAGTGCCGGGCAGGCCATGGGCACGCCGGCGAGCGGTTCACGCACGATGCCGCTCAGGAAACCCGACGCCGCGCCGTTGGGTCGGCCTGGGCGCACCGACACGGTCATCAGCCGGGCGACGCGTCCGGTCAGGAATCCCTTGCGGGTGTACTCGGCCACAAGTTGCTCACATATCAGCTTCTGCGCGCCGTAGCTGGTCTGCGGGCGGGGCAACGTCGTGTCGTCCACCTCGCCCGGGCCGAACACCGCTACCGAGCTGGAGAAGACGAACATCGGTGGGCTCGGCTGCGCCCGGCATCGCTCCAGGATCGCCATCGTGGCGGCGAGGTTGCTGCGCATGCCTAGGTCGAAGTCGCGTTCGCATTCCCCGCTCACGGCTGCGGCGAGATGGACGACGACATCGGCGTTGTCGAGGAACGCCAACGCATCAGGATCTCCGGTCGGGGCGAGCTCTGCGACCACTACGGTGACGCGCGGCTCGGCCTGTAATTCCGGCGCGGGCTCGACCCGGTCGACAAGGCACAGCTCGGTCAGGCGGCGTGATTCGCCGCGCACCACCAGTCCGTCCGCGGCCAGCAGCGCCTGAGCCAGACGGTGGCCGAGGAAGCCACCGCCCCCGGTGATGACAACTCGCGCTTCCGCAGCCATGACTCCCTCGCAACCACTCGACAGCGCCTGGCCGTACAGACGACGATGGGCCGGCCCGGATTACTCGGGCCGGCCCATCATTGTGTCAGTCGCTCAGCCGCTGACTCCGACGTTGACGAAGTCGTACATGCCGAACGCTAGCGCGTTGTCGCAGGTGACGTTCGTCATCCGCGGGTTGCGGTAGTACAGCGTCTTGCCATAGAGGATCGGCAAGTACACCCCGCTGGCCATCACAGCCTTGTCCAAGTTCTTCCAGTCATCGCCGGTCGCCTTACCCGCAGGTGCGGCGTCAAGAATCTTGTTGACCGTGGGGTCGTTCAAACTGGGGTAGTTGGAGTTACCCGTCGGCAGAATTGCGTTGCCGTTGGCGATCGACTGGTAGAAGCCGACACCGGTCGGGAAGTCCGCACCCCAGCCCGCGTTGGCCATGCCGATCTTCTGGTTCTTGATGTTCTGCGGCGACCCGATGAAGGTGCTGTAGTACGACGAACCATCCTGCGTGATCGGCGTGACGTGGATGCCCACCCGGCCAAGCGCCTGCTGCTCGGACGAGAACATTTTGGTCGCCTGGTCGCTCGGCGTTGCGTAAGCGAACTTCAGGGTGAAGCCGGTCGGCCTGCCACACAGCTTCAACTCGTCCTTGGCCTTGGCCACGTCCCCGGTGTTGTCGCTACCGGACGGGTACGGGTTGTAGCTGGCGTCGTAGCCGTCGATGCCCGGAGGGGTCATCGAGCCGGCAGCTTCACCGGCGGTGGGCCCACCGTAGGCGCGGATGTAGGCCGCCTTGTCGAAGGCGTAGAAGATCGCCAACCGGCAGTGCAGGTTGGTGACCACGGACGGCATCACCGCCACGAACCGGGTGAACGCGGTGACCGGGTCGTCAGCATTTGTCTTGAGGCTAGGCTGGGTGAGGATCTTCGTCTGGAACGCGGCCTGCACGCCCTTGGCATCAGCTGCCGCATCCGCCTGGCCCGACTGCAACTGGTTGTCGATGTCGGTGAGGCTGGTGTCGACCGTCATGTCCACCTCGTCCACGAGGGGATGGCGGATCGTGTCGGTGCTCTGGCTCCAGTTCGGGTTCTTCACGAAGACGATCTTCTTCGCCGGCGAGTAGGACTGAATCATGTACGGGCCCGACGACACTGGGTGCTTGGTGTACGTCGCACCCTTGAAGCCGGTACCGCCCTCGACCCCGTTGGGCACCGGCGCAGAGGCCGGCATCGCCATCAGGTTGTCGAAGTCCGCGTTCGGCGACGTCAGCTTGATGGTGATGGACTTGTCGGTCGTGGTGATCGAATTCAGATCACCGCTGGTGTAGGGACCGGCGTAGTCCTTCGGGTGCGCGATGCTCTGCTGGAAGTAAGTCACCGGCCCACCGGAGATCGCCGGGGAGTAGAGCCGCTCCAGGCCGTACTTCACGTCGGCCGGGGTGATCGGCGAGCCGTTCGACCACTTCAGCCCGTCCTTCAGCGTGTACGTCCACTCGGTGAAGTCGGCGTTGTGCTTGCCCGCTGCAGTCGCCAAATCGGGGACCGGCTTGAAGTCAGTGCCGTTGACGACCTGATAGCCCATCAGCGAACGGGTGCACAGCCGCTGCATGTTCCAGCACCAGCCGTAGTACGTCCGCGCCGGATCCCACGAGTCACAGTCGACCGAGGCCAGCAACTTCAACGTGCCACCCGTCTTCGTCGACGGGTTGACGACCTTATCGAACGCGGCGTTGTAAGCCGGCTTCGAACCGGTGGTGCCACCCGCAGCGGACGTTATTCGCGAGGAGCTCGTCTTTGCCCCGCCGCCGCTGCTACTGCACGCAGCCAGCAGCGCCATCGCGGTCAACACAGTGACCCCGATAGTCAGCTTGGATTGGTTTCTCATCGGCCGGATATCACCTTTCCTCGAGCGAACCGACCGCAGCACATCTGCGGTCGTCGTGACGTCGTCTGCAGCGTGATCAAGGGCTCGGCGGAGATGTGGGCACGCTCGAACGCCGATCCAGTACGGCTCTCATTGACGTTAGGGCGCCGACGGCTGTCAGGTCTGGACCAGTTGGGCGGCACTTTCGTGGGCCACCTCGTTGTCGATCCGCAGCGCAACGGATACCGCCGCGTGACCTATGAGAGTGGTCCATGAAATCAGCCGGAAAGTGTCCTGGCGATCGCCCGGCGGACGAATAGTTTCGATCGGTGTCGCCGCCAGCCGAGCGCTCGCCCGCCGCCGACGTCGCCCGCCGACGTCGCGCGGCACGGGTGCCCGACGGTCAAGATCAGATGGGCCTGGTCTTGACCCTGGCGGCGATGTACGTGTTCGCCGGGTGCCCGACGTCAGCTGTCGTCGAGGCTGTCTAAGCGACCGCGAATCACCGGGTTGGTCAGCGTGCCGATCTGATCGATGCCGATCTGCACGACGTCGCCATCGGCCAGGGTGAACGGCGGCGGTGGCACCAGGCACGTTCCCGTCGACAGCACCACGCCGTCGGGATGGGTATCCGAGCGCATCAGATACGCCACCAGGTCGTCCAGGCGCCGATGCAGTTGAGAGGTACTCGCCTCCCCGTACCAATCCGCGGCACCGTCCCTGCTGATCCGTAGCGAGATGCCGAGTGCATAAGGGTCGGACACCTCCCATGCCGGCCGCACCCAGGGGCCGAGGCCGCAGCTGCCTTGGTAAATCTTGGCTTGCGGTAGGTACAGCGGGTTTTCGCCCTCGATCGTGCGCGAGGAGACGTCGTTGCAGATGGTGTAGCCGACGATCTCACCGAACCGGTTGACCACGACTGCAAGCTCTGGCTCCGGCACGTCCACCCGGGAGTCTGCCCGCACCGCCACCGGTCGGTAAGGGTCCACCACCCGCCAGGCGACGGACTTGAAGAAAAGCTCCGGCCGGTCCGCGTCGTACACCAACTCGTACACCGTTGCGGCGCGCTCGCTCTCCTCTACTCGAGCCTCGCGTGACGTCTCGTACGTGACGCCGGCCGCCCACACCTCGGTCCGGCCGTCGACCGGTGCGAGGAACTCCACGTCGGCCAGGGCGAGCGATTCGCCCGTCGCCCCGGCGACCGCAGCGCGCAGTTCGCTCTGCGGCAGCGCCCACAGTTCAGCGAGGGATGCGCACCCATCGAGCTCGGTCACCTGCTCGTGGACGCCGACGCCGACCCGGACATGCTCGGAACCGGCACGTCGATACCTGGCAATGAACATCGGTCCTCCTCGGTGATCGGCGTGGACGACGCGCGGTGACTTACTGTGCGAGAACTCGAACAGTGACGGAGTGAGTGAGCGACTCTCCGGCAGCGATTGAACGCTGCGTCCCGGTCGTGCGGCGAGTGTTCGCGATGCCGCGACCTGGCCAGCTGGATGCCGGTTCGATCGCGAGGACGTATGCGTCGGAGTACCAGGGGAATCCGGCGCGGCCACCGGCCTCCATCCAGTACCACGCGTACGGGAATTGGGTGGCGTCCCACTCGATGAGCGCGGCCAGCCCGATCCTCGGATTGGCGATTTTCGCCCACGCCGCGGCCGGCTCGGTGAAGCCGCTCAGGAAGGCCATCCGCGTCTCC
The DNA here is from genome assembly GCA_051001975.1 of Jatrophihabitans sp. GTDB lineage: Bacteria > Actinomycetota > Actinomycetes > Mycobacteriales > Jatrophihabitantaceae > DATAEG01. The sequence goes on along the minus strand of JBPCMU010000069.1, from coordinate 12,911 downwards.
CCCACGCGCGGCGCGGGGATCCTGGACAAGTCAACCGCCACGCCATCCGGCGCCTGGTACGTCGGCCACCTCGTTGCTTCCATCGCCTCGTAGGCCGGATCGAGCGGATCACCGTTCACCACGGTGGCGTTGCTGCTCACCTCAGAGCCCGGTCCTAGCAACGGCGCACCGAACGCCGGGTGCTGGCTCCACGTCACCTCGATGGTCTCGTTGCCGATGTTGGTGGCCGTCTCGGTCACTCGGACGGTGCAGCCCTCGGCATCAATCGTCTTCTCGAACCGGAACGGGCTGCGCACCAGGTTTGCGGTCATCGCGATGCCGGTGTCCGTCGGACTCCAGTCGAACGGTGTCGTCCAGACTTCGCCGTGCATTCCCCATTCGACGCCGTGCTCGACGCAGGCATCCCCGGTGTTGGGGAACACCGACTGCCAGCCGCCTGGATATGCCTCGGCCATCATCGCCTCGCTGGACGCCGGCAGCGTCAGCGCGCCCCGGGCGCGCAGGCCCCAACGGGTCGACCAGAGCAGCTCGGTACCGCTGGCGCGGTGCACCAGGGACGTCACGTCGCCGCCCTTGGCCGGGATCACCGCAACGTCGATCTCGTCCGTGCCGAGCCGGACATGCTCCCAGCCACGGACGGTCTCGGTCTTGCAACGACTCATGCCGCGAAGCCTTGCACGGCCAGCCCACGCACTCCCGGGTCGTCCAGGATGAATACCGATCCGTCCGAATCACCGTCAGCCAGGGTCAGACCCTCGCGGGCCGATGTCACGTACAAGACGTCGAGATCTGCGCCACCGAACGCACACGACGACGGCTGTGCCGCCGGCATCGGCACGGTTCGCCGCAGCACTCCGTCGGGCGTCAGCAGGTCGACCCGCGACCCGCCCCACCGAGCCACCCACAGTCCGCCTTCGGCATCCACGCACATCCCGTCCGGCATACCGCCGGCCGGGTCGAACGATGCCACCAAGCGTCTGCTGCCGACGTCGATCCCTGCGGCTGAGTAGCCGAACGAATACAACTCGTAGGCATAGCTGTCGATCAGGTAAAAGGTTGCGCCATCCGGACTCCATCCCATTCCGTTGGGCAGCGTCAATCCGGTGAGGACGACCTCTGTGGTCCAGTCCGAGTGCAGCACGTGCAACGCTCCGGCACCGGCGTCGAACTCCATCGCGTTGCTGCCGGCCCAGAGCCGGCCGAGCGGATCGCACTTCGCGTCGTTCATCCGGATACCGTCGGGCAGAATCGCGCTGCGCACGTCGAGCGTTCCGTCCCGCACGGTGCCGAACCCCTCTGCGCACGCGACGACATAGCCGCCCGACGCGGCGGGGACCGCAGCACCGACCAGCGTCGGAACCTCATCGGTTGTCACCGTTGCGGTGGCCGGGTCGCCGCGGTGAATCAATCCGCTGAGGATGTCGACCCAATGCAGCCTGCCGTCGTGCCAGACCGGCCCTTCGCCGACACGGTCCGTCGCAGCGAACGCGACCTCGACGCTCACAGTGATGGCATGAGCGAGACAGCCGGGTCGGCTCGGTGGTCCGGGGTGCCGCTCACTCTGGCAACACCACCGGGAGAGTGGCCAGCAGGCCACCGTCGACGGGCAAGCTGACACCGGTGATGAAGCTCGCCGCGTCGCTGACCAGGAAGGCGATCGCGGCGCCGACCTCGTCAGGTCGAGCTACCCGACCGAGCGGATGCATCGTCCCCCACGACTTCACCAATACTTCCACGGCGTCGGGTGTTCCGTCGGAGAATTTGGCTGCCGCCCAGCGCAGCATCGGAGTGTCCACCGACCCAGGGCAGACGGCGTTGGCCCGGACACCGTGGTGCGCCTCGTCGGCGGCGACCGAGCGCACCAGAGCGGTGAGCGCACCCTTGCTGGCCGAGTAGGCCGCCACTCCGGCCTGAGTGGCGAACGCCTGCACCGATGCGACGACAGCAACCGCCCCGTGCCCGGACTGGCGCAGATGCGGCAACGCATGATGGATTGCGAGGAACGCGCCTTTGGCATTGACCGCCATGACCTCGTCCCACAGCTGCGCAGTCGTCTCCACCGCGTCGCCGTAACGCTGGATTCCGGCCGACGTGACGAGAATGTCGAGCTGCCCGAACTCGTCGACAGTCTGCGCCACCAGTTTGGCTACTGCGGCCTCGTCGGTGACATCGGCCGCTGAGCCGCGCAGCGTGTCGCCGGTATCGAGGTCTCGCACCGCGGCTGCGACCTCCTCAGCGTCGACACCGCTGAGCATCACCCTTGCCCCAGCCGCCAGTAATGCGCCGACCGCACCCAGCCCGATGCCGCTGCTGCCGCCGGTGACCAGAGCAACGCGTCCGGAGAGCGCGGTCATTCTGCAGCCCTGTCCACGAAGGCCGCCGGCTGACACTGCAAGCGGATGTGGCCGCCGCACAGGCCGGCCGCCCTCGTCGTCAGCAGTGCCTCTCCGGACCCGCGCGACGGCTTGTCGATCACCCGAACGACCGTCCCGCGTCCTCCCGGCCGGAACATCGCTTCCATCGTCGAACCCCTCATTCCTTGACCGCGTCAATGGTGCCACCGGCAGTGAGCTGCATCTCGCAGAACCCCGTGGTCGCACCGTCGGGATGCGCACGACGCTAGAGGAACGATCAGGGACCATGGTCTGCAGGTTGCCCGCAACTCAAAATGTCTGATAAAGCAGATTGACCTGCTGGACGGACATCTCTAAGGTCAGAATGATGGGACGTGATGGATCTGCCACCGCCGGCGCGAACGGCAGCAGCGGTCGGGTCCGCCGTCTCACGTTGAGTCAGGCAATCGCCGAAGAGCTCGCGTCCCGCATCCGGACCGGTCAGTACGGGCCGGGAGACGGATTCCCCACCGAACGTGACCTGATGGAGCAGTTCGATGTCGGTCGCAGCTCGGCTCGAGAGTCCATGCAAGCGCTGGTGGCAATGGGGCTGCTCGACGTCCGGCCGGGGCGAGGTGCGCGAGTGATCTCCGTCGACTCACGCTCAGCGATGACTGCTGATCGGGTGGCCGGTGTCTTGGTGGGGCAAGCGGTAGAGGACCTGTACGAGTTCCGGGCCAGCGCGGAAACAGAAGTCGCGGCGCTGGCTGCCGCTCGGGCTACCCGGTCCGACCAGGCCAACATCGAAGCTGCCCTGAAGAACTACCGAAGCGCCGTGAAAAGCGGCGTCGAGCTCTTCGACGCGGACATCAGATTTCACAGTGCGCTAGCGGTCGCGGCGCACAACGTCGTGTTCGAGCAGGTCCTGGACGGCTTGACCGACCTGCTGAATTTTGCCCGGCGCGAGGTCATGACTGTGTCGTGGGTGCCGAAGCGCGCGTTGCGCGAGCACGAACGGATTGCCCGGGCCGTTCTCGAAGGCGACGCGGACGCGGCCCGCGATGCGATGCGACGACACATTGCCGGGGCCGTGAAGGCTGTCCGGCAAACCCAGGCCGAGCGCAGTCAGGGCGCCGGCCGGGCGCCGTCTCGACTAACCACTCCGGCGTCATGACGACGCCCGATCGACAGGGGAAAGCCATGTCTCGCTTCGACGGCCGCCGCGCGATCGTCACCGGTGCTGCCTCTGGGATAGGTCTGGAGATAACCCGGTCACTGCTCGCCGAAGGTGCACGGGTCGTCGCCGTGGATCGCGACACCAAGGGAATTCCCGAGGGTGCGGTCGCGGTGCGGGCCGATGTGAGCATCGAGGCGGACATCGTCCAGGTCGTACAGACCGCCGACCGCGAGCACGGCGGCACCGACATCATTTTCAACAACGCGGGAATCGGCTCGACCTGCACCGTTCTGGACTCCACCGTCGAGGAGTGGGACCAGGTGTTCGCCGTGAACGTTCGCGGTGTGTTCCTCGGGATGAAGCACGTGTTGCCGGGCATGTTGGAGCGCGGCAACGGCGTGATCATCAATACGGCCAGCGTTGCTGGTCAGATCGGCCTGCCGAACCGGGCGTCGTATTGCGCGAGCAAGGGCGCGGTCATCGCGCTGACCAAGCAAGTTGCCGTGCAGTGGGCGCGGGCCGGCATCCGATGCAACTGCATCTGCCCCGGGACCGTCGACTCGCCGTGGGTCGCCCGTCTGACGGAGGAGGCCGACGACCCGATCGCACGGCGCGCAGAGCTCATTGCGCGTCAGCCGATGGGTCGACTCGGTCAGCCCGAGGAGATCGCCCAAGCCGCCCTGTATCTCGCCAGCGACGCCGCTGCCTTCGTGACAGGAACTTCGCTCGTCATCGACGGCGGCATCGTCGCCGGCTGACACCGACCCGACAAGGACTCCATCATGAAGCTCGCCGCTGTCGGTGACCGCGCAACGCTGATGTCAATGGCCTCGGCCACGACGTGCACGAGGCCAGCGAGGGTCAGTTCCCCTCCTCCCTCCCCGCGTTGTACGAACACTGGGAAAACCTTCGGTCGTGGGAACGAACCGCGACGTTCTCCGGCGGCAGCCCGATCGATCACGCGGCCCTGGGTGCCCCGACGCCCGGTTCCATACCAAGCGTCGCAAAATTCGCTGCCGTTGGCCGGCCAGTCCAATCGGGTTGTCCAAGACTCGCGCAGGATGCGATTGAACGTTGTGCACGATTCGCCCAAGCCGACAGCCGCTGTTCGTCGGTTGGCAACGACCGTTGATCTGGAGCAATGCAGTCAATGCGTCACTCATTGTGGACTACTTGCTTGGATCCGGTGACGAACCTTCCGGACTAGTGCTCGAATGTCCTGGCTGATCGCTCGCTCATCGTAGGTCGAGGTGAGTGTCTCCACTGCTGATGCGGGATCGCTGTCGGTCGCTCTCTTGTGCGCCCAGCCCCATCGGTCTCGAACCGATATGTGGTCGTAGCCGGGGTGCTGTCGGACGAGCAAGGTCATGACGCGCTCAATGTGCGGTGTCGTCCGCTCTTCGACCGGAAGGGACTTCGCCGCCGCGCGGACCTTCTCCGATGTGCTGGTGTCCAAGGTCCATGGCAGATCGTCGAACAATAGCCAGCCATCGGGCTTCAGCAGCTTGTCCACCAAGAAGAACGCCAGACCGTCGGGCTCCCAGCGATGGGCACCGTCGATAAAACAAAAATCGAACCTCGGAACGCACACACCGGTCTCGTGAGTGGCCTCCTCAATCAGCTTCATCAGCTCCCAGTCGTATGAGGTCCGGGCATAGATCGCAGTGGACCGCGACTCCAAACCCAACCGGTGCAACTGCTCCGGCAAGCTCGGGCGGCGATTGCGGGCACTCTGATTATCGATGCTGGTGATGTGGCCGTCCGCGCGTTCATCGAGCGCGGCGGCGAGATAGCAGGTAGATGTGCCGTGCGCGAAACCGAGCTCGAGGACATCACGGCAACCACTGGTGAGCACGAACTCGTACAAAACCCGGCCGTCCTCCACCACGGTCATCGGAACCTCCCCGACAACAGCTGCGACATCTGCAAACTTCATCGGCACCCCGCATCAAGAACGCCGGCCGGCATCGCCGGTTGTCCCATGTTTGATGCACGCAACTTCGCCTGACCAGGCAATTGGAACGGCAACTTCCATCGGGCACCCACACCCACGACAGGCAACGTCTTGCGTGACACATGCCTTAGACGCTTCGCAGCAGGTGGCTGTTTAGGCAACGACCAAATTGGCATCGACGACACGGTGGTCTGTCAAGAAAACCGAAGCTGTCGGCCGAGCAGGACTTCAGCCTCTGCCAACTGGGGTGCTCACCGTGAACCTCGGGCGTCTGGGTCGTGCAGGACCGCGGGCTATCCGCACGGCAGTATGGATTGGCCCTGTGAGCAGCCGGGGCAGGACCATTTCTAGCTGATCCGGACTTACTTCGCCTAGCCGAACTGGACGGTGAGCTGCGCGTTGTGCTCGCCGTGCGGTGCCGCTACCAGAACCTCCCAGCCGCGTGCGGTCCGGACCAGCTGATAACCGACCCGGTGCCCGTCGAGGCGCACCCCCGTCACGTACTTGCCGGTCGGCAGTAGCGCGCCGACCGTCAGCTTCGCCGAGCCGTGCTGATGCACCTTCGTGGTCAGCGTGTTCCCGGACCGGCGCGCGGTCACGTCCAGCGAGCCGCGGCCGACCTGGATGTCGGTGCCCGAGACGACGCTCTGTCCGTTCGGCACCTGCGGCACGACGCTGACGGTGTTGCGTCCCATGTCCGGCGCCACGCCGAGTTCGTAGTGCACGACCGGCCAGAGCACGCCGTACGTGCCCCACGCCTGCAGACCGCTGGAGCGCTCGGTGAACAGCTTGTCGATGTTCGCTCCGAAGTCCGGAGACGGCGAGATCTCCGGCATTGCGCCGGGTGTCTCGGACACCGAGGGGTCGACCTGCACCCGTGCGATGTCGTCGGTGTACTGCTTGGTCTGCGTGCTGCCCATCCGTCCCAGTGCCGCCTCGGCGACCGCCATGATCGACGTGGTCAGGGTGAATACTTCACGATCGCTCGGCGCCGACGAGGTCGTCGCGTCGCAGGTCGGCCCGGGGTTGCCCTTTGGGTCCGAGGTCGCACCGGTGCCGGTGTGGTACAGCCCGTTGTCACCTGTGTAGCAACCGCGCTCGTGCTGCGCGACGGTCGCCACGGCATGGTTCAGATCCGCCAGCGGGCCGGGCTGGTTGCCACCGGTCGCGGGAAGCTCGGCCTCAACGGGCGTCAGTCCGATCCAGTAACGCTGGAAGATCTGGGCGTTGTCGTCACCGAGCGAGTCGGCGTAGGACTTCGTCGCCGAACCGTTCCACCACGTCTTCTCGAAGCGCTTCTGCAAGTCCTTCGCCTTGCTACGCGCCCAGGTGAGCGTGGCCGTGTCGTGCTTGCTGGCTGCCATGTCGGCGAGATCGAGCAGACCGCGGATCGCGTACACGGCGACGTCCAGTTTCTCCGCGCCCATCCCGTCCCGCTCGACGTTCCCGGCGCCCTCCGGCCAGCCGTCCTTGTCCGCATCGAGCTGGCTGAACACATACTTCAGGTTGCGGACCGAGAAGTTGTACATCGAGTCGCGGAACGCGTTGTCACCGGTCCACCGCCAGATCAGCGCGACCGTGCTGGGGAACTTCACCGTCTCGTCGGTGTTGCCCGGGTCGGAGTTCGCGCCGTAGTACACCGAGCCGTCCGGGACGACCTCGTGCACGACCTTGCCGCTGCGCTTGTTGACCTTGTCGCTGATCTGCATGAGCGTGCGCAAATGGTTCTCGATGGAGCCGAACTGCCCGGCCGCGACGGCTGCGTACGCGGTGTACTCCCCGTCGGTGCCGAACATCCAGGGATAGTCCGGCCATCCGGCGCCGATCCACTGCGCCGTGTCCTGCGTTGCGATCGGCTGCGAGTCCACCGTGCCGGCGTTCGTCACGCGCAGGTTGAGGTTCTTCGCCTCTTGGCGCGCGTCTGCCAGATTCTGCTTGCTCCACGCGATGCTCTGCGCCAACTGCGGGTCGCCCGGCAGGGTGACGTTCGTCTGCTTCGCCAACGCGTTGCGGCCGGCCACCTTCTGCGCGAGGAGCTTGGCCGGGTTGGCCAAGGCACGCTGCTGCATCGCGTTGGCCTCGCCCAGGCCGTTGTCCGACCCGCCGATAGCGAACCAGACGGTGCGCGAACCGGCCGGCACCGTGACGTTGTACTGCAGCTGGCCGCCGGTGCCCTTGCCGTACGCAGTGTCGTCGCAGCGCGGCGGGGTGGGTGGCGTGTTCGGGCCGGATGCCCCGCACTGCACGGCCGGGTCCTGCGGGCCACGGAAGTTCGGGCCGAGCTGGTGCGACGCTGCCTTCAGTGTGGAGCCGACCACGGCCGCGTAATTGTGCGCGGTGGCGGTGGCAGTCGGCGGCGTGCCGATCTCACGGAAGACGAGGTTGCCGTTGGCGTAGCTGCCGGTGTCGGGCAGGTTGAACGCGGTCTGGCTCGGCGTCGTCTCGCCCCACGGATAGGCCAGCATCAGCTCGGAGTGCGCGTCCATCGTCAGGCTGATGGTGCGCTTCCTCGACGAGCTCAACGTGAGCCCGATCAGGCCGGCTCTGGTTCCGTCCGGGGCGAAGTCGGTGCGCTGGATCTTGACTCCACTGTGCTGGCCGAGGTCCATTCGGGCATATCCCCAGCCGCTGGTGTACTTCGACGAGTTCAGCCAGTTGCCGTCGACGCCGAACCAGACACCGTCCAGCAGCTTGATGGGCATGCTCCAGAAGCCGCCCATCTCGCCGCGGGTGTGAAAGCCCTCGGCCGGGTAGCTGCCGTCCTCAGCGCCGACCTCGTAGAACCGGTCGCCGATGACGAAAGATCGCCGGTCGGCCAGTCGACTCGTCGTGCTCAGCTCCACCGACCTCGCCAGCGCACCGAAGTGCCTCCCGGGCGACGCGCCCGCTTGCGTCGCCACGGCCAGCGACACGACGAGGGCTGCGACGGTCACTGCGGGCAGGAAACGACGGTTCACGATGCCTCCAGAGGGGAACTGGCGGACGACCTCCCTCATAGTTGCCCCACAGCCGACTCGAACGCAATGAACAGGACGCGAATCGGGCGGGCCCGTGCCCATGTCGAGCGGGAGCTTTCCGTCACGACACGCCGATAACTCTGAGTGAAAGCTCCCGCTCGACCGCGACAACCTCCCGCTCGGCAATGCGGGCCGGCACGGCGGCGCTCGTCAGAAGAGCCGCGCGGACTTCACCAGGGCCGGCTCTTCGAGGTCGAGGAGGAACTTCTTGCGGGCCAGACCACCGGCGTACCCGGTGAGCTTGCCGTCCTTGCCGACCACGCGGTGACACGGGATGACGATGGAGATCGGGTTGTGGCCGGCCGCCTGCCCGACCGTCTGCGCCAGGCTCTTGTTGCCCAGCCGGTCGGCCAGCTCACCGTAGGTGGTGGTCGTACCGAACGGGATCTCGGTGAGCATCGCCCAGACGCTCTGCTGGAATGCATCACCCTGGCCGCCAGCGGCAGGTCGAAGGACGTGCGCTCGCCGCGGAGGTACTCCACCACCTGTACCCGGACCGATTCGAGCAGCGGATCATCGCCGACATCGACCTGCGGGCCGAAGTCGTCGAGGCTCGGCTTCGTCCAGTGATGCGGGAAGTAGATGCCGACGACGCTGCCTGCAGTGGCGACGAGCGTCAGGTCACCCAGCGCGGAATCGACGATCGCGTGGCGCGTATTCATGGTGTGCGTCCTCCTGAGTGATGACCCGATGCCGTCATAGGGAAGACGCACCGGGCACCCACAAACGTGAGCTCTAGCGATTCGGATTCGCACGAGATGAGCGGGTGCGCCACGGGATAACCACGTCGCTGTTGCACCGACTGAGTGGACCTGACGGCCCTCCGACGCCCCTTCGCTGCCTTCGAAGATTGGTCCGACGTCCCTCCGATGCGTCTTCACATAACAATCAACAATTAACTACACTCAGGCCCGGCAAGCTGTCCGGCCGCCAGCGGCCCCCAGACGCTCTCGAGGAGTGGACCAGATCGCTATTACCAAGTCACTGCACCGAGTGCACGAGACTCTGCTGACCGAGCTGACACAGTGGACTGTCGTCACGGACGAGGCCGACAACGGCCGCGCTGACAATTGGTTTCGCACACCACCAGCATCTCGAGGCCGGCTGGTTGCCGTGCCCGGCTATCTGCAAGAAGCATTTCCCGGGTATCACGGTCTCGTTTGGTTTTGGACGCGGATCCCGTGGCATGAGTTGTCAGACGGGCAGCGATGCCTGCTGCGGTTCGACCGCGTTTCCTACGCCGCGGACATCTGGCTGAACGGGGAGCACATCGGGCACAACGAAGGCACCGACAGCTTCGAGGTTGACCTGTCGGCGCAGTGCTCCTCGGGCGTGGAAACGCTGGTTGTCGTTCGAGTCTTGAATCCGACGACACGACGCATCGACGGCGTGGTGCTTTCTGAGATGCCGGCCGCAAACGCCGCCGAGGGGGCGGACTACCGTCCCGGCCGGGGCTACAACTACGGCGGCATCACCGGTCCGGTCCGTCTGGTGACCCAGTCGAAGCTCGCGCTGGAGGATCTGCTGGTCACCGCCGATCCGGAGCGCGCAGAGGTGCGCGTTCGCTTTCACATCGCCAATCACACGAACTCTGCCGCGGGCGTCAGGTGGCAATGTGAGATCGCCGCGGAGGGTGCGGTCGTGTCGCGCGCTGGAGCGAGCGCGGACGCACCGGTCGGCGGAGTGTGGGTGGAGTGCCGTCTGCCGGTGTCCGACCCGGTGTCTTGGTCGCCCAATCATCCGTACCTCTATGACATCTGCGTGCTCGTCACGCCCACCGGCGATCCAGCGTTGGATGCACCGGCCCCGATTCAGACCCAGCATCTGCGCACCGGATTCCGCACGTTCGCCGTGGACGAAGGCGGATTCTTCGTGTTGAACCGGCAGCGGGTCTTCGTCCGCTCCACCCATACCGGCAACCACGTTCCGGCCGGGTTGCCGGCAACGCAGGCAGCATCGTTACTGCACCGCGATCTGCTCAACGCCAAGGCTGTTGGGCTCAACATGGTGCGGTTCATAGCGTGCCGCGCCACGCCTGAACAGCTCGACGCCTGCGACGAGATCGGCCTCATGGTCTACGAGGAGTGTGCAGCTTCGTGGCCGCACGGCTACTCCTCGAACTCCGAAGAGCGCTTCGACGTCGAGATGGGCGGCACTGTGCGCCGCGACCGCAACCATCCCAGTGTGGTGATCTGGGGGCTGCTGAACGAGACCAAGGACGGTCCCAACTTTCGGCACGCCGTCGCGGCCTTGCAGTTGGTCCGCGACCTCGACCCCACCCGACTCGTGTTGCTCGGCAGCGGTCGATGGGACGGCGACGTGTCGATCGGGTCCGTGTGCAATCCCGGCAGCTCCACCTGGGAACACCGCTGGGGCACCGAACGACCCGACGGGGCGACCGTCGAGCTCGACCCGAGTCAGCTCGGCTATGTCCCCGAGGTCGGTGACCGGCATCTGTACCCAACCGTCCCGCACACCCGCGAGGCAAACACACTGCTGCGCACGATGGGCGCCGAAGGCAAGCCCGTGTTCCTGTCGGAGTACGGCATCGGCAGCCTGTTCAACGTCGTTGCCGAGCTCAAATCGCTGCGGGCCGCCGGCGCCGCTGAGGCGATGGCAGAGCCGTCGCTGATGAGATCCATGAACGACCGCTTCCAGGCCGACTTCCACCGCTTTGGACTGGCCTCGGTGTATGCGTTCCCAGAGGATCTGCTCGACGAGAGCTACCGAGCGCACGCACGGTATCGGCTGGCCGGTATCGGGCTGCTGCGCTCGAATCCGCAGATGGCCGGCCACAACATCACCGGCATGCTCGATCACGCCGTGAGCGGTGAAGGCATGTGGAGTTTCGCCGAGCGGGTGCTGAAGCCAGGCATCGTCGACGCGGTCGGTGATGCCTTCGCTCCGCTGCGGTGGTGCGTCTACGTGGATCCTGAGCACAGCGTGGTCGGCCAACCGGTGACCATCGACATCACCCTTGCCGACGAAGGTGTCCTCGCCCCGGGCACGTACCCGGGCACCGCTCGCCTGATGGGAGCCGACGGCCCCGAATGGGAGAGCTCACTCGTCGTCGAGGTGCCCGCTCCACGGGCGGCCCGGCTGGTCCACCCGGTGCTCCGCGCCGAGCTCCCGACGGAGCTACCGGCCGGTCGTCACGACTTGCTGCTCTCGCTCGATCAGGGCGGCTCGCCACGAGGGCGGCGCACCACGCTCATCCGCAGCAGCCCCGTCGGAGCGCTGCAGGTGGACCGACGGATCGTCGTCGTCGGCGATGATCACGACCTGGTGACCTGGCTGGGTGAGCGCGGTGTGGCCGCCGCACCGGAAATCACCGGGGCAGCCGACACCATCCTGATCGGCGCAGGTGTCCCAACCTCGAAGGACACGTGGCGCGCGGTAAGCGCGGCCGTGAATGCCGGCGCGACGGCAGTCCTACTGGACGCTCGCTGCGCAGTCTCGTCGGACGGATGGCTTGCCCACCCGATCGTTCCGCTCGGCATCGACGACACAGAGGACTGGCTCTACCACACCGAGACCATTGCCCGGCCGCATCCCGCCCTTGCCGGCATCGCCGATCCTGGCCTTCTCGACTGGTCGTTCTTCGGGCAGACGATTCCGCGTTCGCGAGTCACGTCATCGATTGCGGCCGACGACGTCGCGGTGGTGCAGATCGGCATCGGAATGCCCGTCGCCGGCGGCTACGTTTCCGGTTACGGCCTTTCCGGATGGACCGTCGGCAACGGTCGGCTGATCGCCAACACCCTGCGGCTCGTCGAGTGCCTGGGCACTGAGCCCGCTGCCGCGCTGCTGCTGGCCGGCGTGGTCCGCTGGACTGGCCAATAAGCACCGATCGAACTGACTCAGACCGCGGTCAGCCCCCCGTCGATGACCAGCGCAGCACCATTCATGAAGCGACCCTTGTCCGAGGCGACGAATGCGATCCACTCGGCAACCTCTTCGGGCGAGCCCATCTTCCCGTCGAGTTGTCGTTGCTCCATCCTGGTGCGGGTGGCTATGGGGTCGCTGTCGCCCTCCAGGATGCGTCCGATCCACGGGCTGTCCACGGTGCCTGGACAGATGGCATTGATTCGGATTCCGTCGGCTGCGTGATCCGCGGCGATCGCCCGGGTCAGGCCGAGCACGCCGGCCTTCGATGCGCAGTAGGCCACCCGCCGCTTGAGCCCGATCAACGCCCCCGCCGAGGCCATATTGACGATCACGCCTTCGCCGCGGACGAGCATGCCCGGCAACGCGTACTGGCACAGCGCAAAGGTCGCAGTCAGGTTCACCGCGAGCGTTGTGTCCCACTGATCGGCCGAGGTCTCCGCCGAATCGGCGGCCCAGCCCACCCCCGCACAGTTGACGAGCAGGTGCAGGTCGGCGTCAGCCACTACCGTCGCGACGGCAGCGACCGCCTGCGCGGTCTGGGT
>JBPCMU010000068.1:0-22736 GCA_051001975.1 Jatrophihabitans sp. | reverse complement strand
TTTTCCCTGCCATGACAGCGAAAAGTGCGTGATCGTCGCGGGTGGGGGCGCTGGGACTTGGGGAGCTTGGCGACGATGAGGTCGTAAGAGTCCTCGATCAGCTCGCGGATCTCCTCCGCGTCCGGGGCGCCGCGGCCGGTGGTCTTGATCTGATCCCAGAGCGTCTTCGACAGGTAGGCGGCCGGGCCGGCATGATCCGGATAGCGCGAGCGCCACTCGTCGATGACGTCGGCGGTGTTCTTCAGCGTGATCGCGAACGGGCCCTTCTCGCCGCCGACGAACGCGAAGATCTTGCCGCCGACCTTGACCACCGAGTCTTCCGGACCCCACGGATTGTCGAGGTAGGCACCGGGCAGACTGAGACAGTGCGTGATCGCGGCCGCACGCTTCATGGCGGCGAGCCTAGCCGGGCAGGACGAGGCTTCTGCACACGTCCAGAGCCGGGCATGAGACTCTTGCGGCAGCCATCGCTCGCTTCACAGTCGTAGGAGATCGGGTCGTCGTGAGAATGCGGAACTGCGTGGTCGCGCTGCTGGCCGTGCTGGCAGTCCTGGGTGTCGCCGGCTGCCGATCGAAGGTCGGCGCGGCGGCGATCGTGTCCGGCGACCGGATCACTGAGAAGACGGTCAACTCCAACGTCTCGGCGGCTTCCCCGGATGGCATCGCCGGCGCGCGTGCGTTGGTGCTGACGTTGCTGGTCCAGGAGCGCCTCCTGCAGACGCAATTGCGCCAGCACGGTGGATTGCCCTCGGCCGGCGATCTCGCCGCGCTGCACGACAGTTCGCTGCCCACCTCCGAGCAGTCGCAGGGCCTGACCGGGGCGGCAGCCGACGCCGACCTGCGCGATCAGATCGAGTCCAGCAACGTGCGCGGCGACTTCCTGCCCCACTACCTGCGCGTCATCGAGATGAACCACGTCTTCAGTACCCGGAACCTCTCCGTCGACGACTTGGTGAAGTCCAAGGTCAGCATCAGTCCGCGCTACGGCAAGTGGGACGCGTCGAACCTGGTCGTTCGCGCCTTCGGCGTGCAGCCTGACTTCCTGCTCCCTACGCCGGCCTCCAGCGCGAGCTGATCCGTGCCGGCCAGCACCGACGGTGACTCGGCCCTGTTCGCCGCCGTTGAGGTGATGGACCGGTTGCGCGCACCGGGTGGCTGCCCCTGGGATGCCGCGCAGACCCATCGCTCACTCGCGCCGTACCTGCTCGAGGAGACCTACGAGGTGCTCGAGGCGATCGACGCCGGCGACGACGACGCACTGCGCGAGGAACTCGGCGACCTGCTACTGCAGGTGCTGTTCCACGCCCGGCTCGCCGAGGAGAATGACCCGGCGCACCGGTGGTCGATCGACGAGGTGGCCGCCGGACTCGTCGAGAAGTTGCGGCGCCGTCATCCGCACGTCTTTGCCGGAGTCGAGGTCTCCGGCGCCGACGAGGTGAACGCGAACTGGGATCGGATCAAGCAAGACGAGCGTGCCGCAAAGCGACGCTTACGGAGCGAGCTTGAGCCCGACAAGACAAGCGACTCGATCACCGACAGCGTGCCGATTGCGCTCCCGGCTCTGGCGTTGGCAGCGAAACTGTACGGCCGGGCAACCCGCGCGGGTTTGGCCGTCTCGCTGCCACCGGGTGAGGACGCGGCCGGACAGGTCGGCGCCGAACTTTTCGCCGCGGCGATCCGCGCCGCCGATGCCGGCGTCGATCCGGAGCAAGCGCTGCGCGAGAGGATGGTGGCCTACCGGGCAGCGGTGCGAGCGGCGGAGGACCGCAGGCGGCAGACTGCTGGCCATGACAACACCTGACGACGGAGCCGACCGCACCGAACCGCCGCACTCCGGTGATGAGCGGGCGATCCTCAACGGCTTCCTCGACTTCCATCGCGAGACTCTGCAGTGGAAGTGCACGGGATTGAGTCCGAGCCAGCTCGCTACCGCGGCCAGTCCGCCGTCGCCGTTGACGCTGCTCGGCATGGTCCGGCACATCACCGAGAACGAGCGCTGGTGGTTTCAGGGGTTCGTGGACGAGTCGATTCGGTCGTTGTACTGCACCGACGACCGCGACGGAGATTGGCATGTCCCCGGTTCGGACGAGGTCGGTCAGGCGCTAGTCGACCAGGCATGGGCCGACTGGACCGAGGCGGTCGCCGAGTCGCGACGGGTCGTCGCGGCGACCGATCTCGATGCGATCGGCTTCACCGACAAGCCGGAGCGGTCCTTCTCGATGCGGTGGGTGCTCACCCACATGATCGAGGAGTACTGCCGACACAACGGCCACGCCGACTTGCTGCGTGAGGCCCTCGACGGCAGCACCGGCGAATGATGATCAAGGCAGTCGTCCGGTCAGAGCCGGCCAACTGCCTTGATCATCGCGGGAGGGGCAGCTGAGGTGTTACTGATGTGGCGGGTGGTTCGTGGGAGTGTCCTGCCCGAGCGCGCTGGGGGAGCGCAGATAAGCTCTCGTCCGTACGTGCTGTCATCGACGAGAGGACCCTGCCGTGGCGACCATCGAGGCCGTCGGAGCCCGCGAGACCTTGGATTCACGCGGCAACCCCACCGTCGAGGTGGAGGTGGCTCTCGACGACGGGACGTTGGCCCGCGCGGCCGTCCCGAGCGGAGCGTCGACCGGCGCCTACGAAGCGGTCGAGCTGCGTGACGGCGAGGATCGCTATGGCGGCAAGGGTGTACAGCGCGCCGTCATCGCCGTGCTCGACGACATCGGCCCCGAGCTCGTCGGCTTCGACGCCAGCGAGCAGCGCCTCGTGGACCGCGCGCTGATCGAACTGGACGGCACGCCGGACAAGAGCCGGTTCGGCGCGAACGCCGTGCTCGGCGTCTCGCTGGCCGTCGCGAAGGCAGCCGCTGCGTCGGCCGACCTGCCGCTGTTCCGCTACCTCGGTGGACCGAACGCGCACGTGCTGCCGGTGCCGATGTTGAACATCCTCAATGGCGGCGCGCATGCGGACAGCAACGTGGACGTGCAGGAGTTCATGATCGCGCCGATCGGCGCAGCGACATTCGCCGAGGCGTTGCAGCGAGGCGCCGAGGTGTACCACTCGCTGAAGTCGGTGCTGAAGAAGCGTGGGCTGTCGACCGGTCTCGGCGACGAGGGCGGTTTCGCACCCAGCCTGGACAGCAACGCCGCGGCACTGGACCTGATCGCCGAGGCGGTGGAGGGTGCCGGGCTGGTGGTCGGCGAGGACATCGCCTTCGCGCTGGACGTGGCGGCCACCGAGTTCTATCGCGACGGTGTTTATCACTTCGAGGGTTCGGCGAAGACCGCGGACGAGATGATCGCCTACTACGAGGCGCTGGTCGGCGGGTACCCGATCGTGTCGCTCGAGGACCCGCTCGCCGAGGACGATTGGGAGGCCTGGGCCGCGCTCACCGAGCGGCTGGACACCAGCGTGCAGATCGTCGGCGACGACCTCTTCGTCACCAATCCGATCCGCCTCGCCCGCGGCATCGAGGAGTCCTGCGCCAACGCATTGCTGGTGAAGGTCAACCAGATCGGCACGCTTACCGAGACACTCGACGCGGTCGACCTCGCGCACCGGCACGGCTACCGCTGCATGATGAGCCACCGCTCCGGCGAGACCGAGGACACCACGATCGCCGACCTCGCGGTCGCGACGAACTGCGGTCAGATCAAGGCGGGCGCGCCGGCGCGCAGCGAGCGGGTCGACAAGTACAACCAGCTGCTTCGTATCGAGGAAGAGCTCGACGATGCGGCACGTTACGCCGGTGCAGGCGCCTTCCCGCGCTTCGAGCCGGTCGCGATGGAACTGGTCTCGATCTCGGCTGCCGTCGCGGATGATGCTGACGCTGACGAAGGCGATCTCGACGGCGTCGCAGTCGATGACTCCGATGAGGACGACACTCTGCTCGTCGATGATCCGACCGACAACGAGTCGGACGACCAGTCGGCTTATGACGACGACGCTGACGAAGATGACGTTGACGAAGATGACGCTGCGTCGGGGCGGCGCGACTGAGATGCCGTTGCCTCGTCGACGCCGTCGCAGCCTGTCCGGTGGGCTGACCGGCCGGGCGCTGGTGCTCGGCACCGTTCTGGTGCTGATGGCTCTTGTGCTCGCCTCGCCGTTGCAGCGATACCTGCAGCAACGCAGTTCGCTCAACCAGGCCGAGCAGAAGTACCAGCAGGCCAACGCCCGCGTCGCCGAACTGCGCCAGGAACTCGACCAGTGGAAGGACCCGGCGTTCATCGAGCAGCAGGCCCGGGCGCGGCTGCAGTACGCCCGGCCGGGGGACACCGTTTATGTGGTGCTGCTGCCGGGGGAGAAGTCCAAGGACGCGTCCAGCGAGCAGGTGCGGCCGGTCATCCCGAGCTCCGGCAAGGCGAGTTGGCAGTCGAAGGCGTGGACCAGTCTGCAGGTGGCGGACTCCCCGCCGTGACCGCCCCGCGGCCCCGATGAGAGCCGGTCCACCGGAACGTGAACCCGCGTCGCTGACCGACGCCGACCGCGCGGTGGTCGGCCGGCAACTCGGCCGCACCCCTCGGGCCATCAGGGCCGTCGCGCACCGGTGCCCGTGCGGGCAGCCCGACGTCATCGAGACCTCCCCCCGGCTGCCGGACGGCGCACCGTTCCCGACGCTCTACTACCTGACCTGTCCGCGGGTCGCGGCAATGATCGGCACCCTCGAGGCGTCCGGGCTGATGCGCGAGCAGGGCGATCGCCTGCACACCGACCCGCAATACTCGGCGGCCTATCACCGAGCCCATGAGGCGTTCCTCGCCCGGCGCGAGGAGTTGGGGCACGTTCCGGAGATCGACGGGGTGAGCGCCGGCGGCATGCCCACCCGGGTGAAGTGCCTGCATGCACTCGTCGCACACTCGCTGGCCGCCGGCCCGGGCGTCAACCCGGTCGGAGACGAGGCCCTGCAACTGCTGGCGTCGTGGTGGGATCGGGGCCCCTGTGCTCAACCGGCCGGCGAGGACGAAGCGTGACCGAGCCGGTGGTGGCCGCCGTGGACTGCGGTACGAACTCGGTGCGCCTGCTGGTTGCCCGGGTCGGTGAGACCGGCCTGGTGGAACTGCATCGCGAGATGCGCATCGTGCGGCTCGGCGAGGGTCTGGACCGCACCGGTCGGCTCGCCGCCGCGGCACTCGCCCGCACCGCCGAGGCGCTGCGGGACTACGCCGGAATCATCGAACGGCTCGGTGCGCAGCGGGTCCGGCTGGTCGCCACCTCCGCTGCTCGCGACGCCGCCAACCGCGACGAGTTCGAGGCGATGGTGCGCGCCGCGCTCGGCGTCGACGCCGACATCATCAGCGGCGCGGAGGAAGCGTCGCTGTCGCTGCGCGGCGCCCTCTGCGGTCTGGCCGACGATCGGCCGGCGCTGGTCCTGGACATCGGCGGTGGCTCCACCGAACTCGTCCTCGGCGGGTCCGGTGAGTCGACCGCACGGGCCGCGGTCAGCATGGACGTCGGCTGTGTTCGACTGACTGAGCGCTGGCTGCACGACGACCCGCCCACCACTACGCAGGTGGACGGTCTGTGCGCCGACGTCGCGGATCACCTGGTCGGTCTCGACCCGTTGCTCAAGCAGGCGGCCGGCGGATCGGTGATCGGGGTAGCCGGCACGGTCACCACCATCGCCGCGCTCGCCCTCGAACTGCCCGGCTACGACCGCAGCCGGATCCATCGCACGGCGCTGCCGATCGATGCCGTACTGCGGGTCACCGACGAGCTGCTCGCCATGTCGCACGCCGAGCGGGTCGCCCAACCAGTGATCCACCCTGGCCGGGTCGACGTCATCGTGGCCGGCGCACTGATCCTGCGCACGATCCTGAACTGGGGCGGCGCCGTCGAACTGATCGCCAGCGAGAGCGACATCCTCGACGGCATCGCGATGAGCCTGGCGACACTGGGGTGATGACGGCGGCGGTCCCGACATTCCGCCGGATCCTCGACGCACACCCCATCGCCTGGTAGAAACAAGTGGTCTAGACCACTGACACTCGATCGACGGCGCCGCACAGACCGTCCTGACCCAGCTTCGGAGGCAGCGTGACCGACCTCCGGACCGGCGCGGTGATCGGACTGGACGTCGGTGGGACGGCCATGAAAGGGCTGCTCGTCGGGCCCGCCGGAGAATGTATCGCGCAGCGTCGTCGGCCCACTCCTGCAGCCAGCGGCCCTGACGCTGTCGTCGAAGAGATTCGTAGCCTGTGCCGGGAGCTTGGCACGCAGACCGACCAACTTCAAGCAGCCGGGATCGCGGTGCCCGGCATCGTCGACCCGGTGGCCGGCGTTGCCCGCTACGCCGCGAACCTCGGCTGGACCGACGTCCCGCTTGCCGCGCTGCTCAGCACCGATCTCGGTGTACCCGTGCGCCTGGACCATGACGTGCGCTCCGCCGGCCTTGCCGAGAGCCGGCTGGGTGCCGGCCGCGGCATCGAGGAGTTCCTGTTCCTGCCGGTAGGTACCGGCATCGCGGCCGCAATGTCGATCGGGGCGGAGATTCGCGCTGGTGCCTCCGGCGCCGCCGGAGAGCTGGGCCACGTCCCGGTCTATCCCGGCGGGGAACCCTGTGCCTGCGGGCAGCGCGGCTGCCTGGAGACCTATGCGTCCGCGGCCGCGGTGCGTCGCCGGTACATCGCCGCCGGTGGCAGCAGCGACCCGGACGCGCAGCAGATCGTCGCCCGGCTCGGCGCCGACCCGATCGCGGACACGATCTGGCGGGAGGCCTGCACAGCTCTCGGTATCGCGCTGGCCACCTACACCTTGATCGCCGACCCCGCGGTAATCGTCATCGGCGGTGGGATGGCCGCGGCCGGCGCAGCGCTGCTCGACCCGGTGCGCTCGGAGATCACCGCCCGACTTGCCTGGCGACCCGGCCCCGACCCGACCGTCGTGGTCGCGGAACTGGGTCCGACGGCCGGCGCGATCGGTGCCGCACTGCTGGGCTGGCAGGCCGCCGGCCATCCGACGATCGCGGAGGACTGGGCAGCATGAGGGCACCCCACGAAAGCGCTCCGCAAAGGGCACTGCACGCTTCCGCGGGGACCCCGAGGGCACCCCACGAAAGCGTGTTGCGGGGCGCCCGGGTCGTCACACCGTGGGGCGTGCTGGACGACGGCTGGGTGCGCGTTGCCGACGAGCACATCGACGGTGTCGGAGACGGTGCCGCACCGACCGGTGCCGAACTGCACGAGCTGCCCGGCGGTTGGCTGGTGCCCGGGTACATCGACCTGCACATGCACGGCGGCGGTGGCCACGACGTGACCCGGTCGGCCGAGGACATGGCCGCGGCCGTTGCGTTCCATCTTCGCTACGGCACGACTCGCACCCAGGTCTCGATGGTGACCGCGCCGACCTCCGACCTGGTTGCCCAGCTCGGGTGGGTCGCCGAACTCACCGAGCAGGGCGAGAACGGCATCATCGGCGCACACCTCGAGGGGCCGTTTCTGTCGGAAGTGCGCTGCGGCGCGCAGAATCCGGACCACCTGCTCTTCCCGGACCGCGAGGTCATGTCGTCACTGCAGAAGGCGGCCCGCGGCCACCTGCGCACGGTGACGCTGGCTCCGGAGTTGCCCGGCGCACTCGATCTGGTCACTGATCTCCTCGAGGCCGGCATCGTCGCCGCGGTCGGGCACACCGACGCGACCTACGCCCAGGCGAGTGCGGCATTTGCAGCCGGCGCGACGCTGGCCACCCACCTGTTCAACGGCATGCGGCCACTGCACCACCGTGAGCCGGGTCCGGTGCTGGCGGCGCTGGACGCCGATGCGTACTGCGAGGTCATCAACGACGGCATCCACGTGCACCCGGCGATAGTGCGGATGGTCGCCGACCGGGACGATCGCTCGTTGGTGCTGATCACCGATGCCATCGACGCGGCCGGTATGGGTGACGGTGAGTACGAACTGGGCGGTCAGCAGGTGCGCGTCGCCGGCGGTCAGGCCAGGCTGGTGCGCACCGGATCACTGGCCGGCAGCACGTTGACGATGGACGCCGCAGTGCGCCGCGCGATCACCGCAGCCGCGCTACCGGTCGAGGTGGCCGTCGCCGCGGCGACCTCGAACCCGGCGCGAGTGCTCGGCATCGATGACGAGTGCGGTTCGATCGCCGACGGGCTGGCCGCCGACCTGGTGCACCTCGACGATCACTTCGAGGTGCAGGCCGTCATGCAGCAGGGCCGCTGGCTGCGATAGCGGTCGCTTCCTTCTTTTTGCTCTTCGGCTTCTTGGCCGGTGGCTCGGTGCCGATTGCGGCCCGCCACACCTTGGCAGCACCCTTGCTCGTCACCAGCTTCGTCGCGGCCGCGCCGACGCCGGTCAACGCCGCCCACGTCAGAGCATCGCGCAGCTGCGTGTCGTGCTTGCGCGGGTCGCGCTGCGGATCCTCCGGACGGATCGCCGTCCAGCCGTGCTCGACGAGCTTGCCGACCACTCGGGCGACCGGGATCGCCATGACGATCGTGAGCACCTTGAAGAGCAGCTTGCTGATGATGTTCCACACGCCTGCGATCATCCCCGATCCAGGCCCCCTGCGTCATCTTTTGCTTATGGCGCCGGCCTCGCAAGCTCGGCGCGGACGCGACCGCCTGGACCTACGGTCGGCGGTGTTTATGGCGCCGGCCTCGCAAGCTCGGCGCGGACGCGACCGCCTGGACCTACGGTCGGCGGTGCCCATGGCGCGACCTCGCAGGCACGGCGCGGACGCGACCGCCTGGACCTACGGTCGGCGGTACCCAGGGGGTCCAATGCGTGTTCGTGATCAGTGTGTGGTGCGCTTGGGTGATGGTGAGCGCACCGGGCAGCGGGTGGTTCGGCGACCCGGCCACGCCGCGGACGCCGGTGGCGCACGAGGCCGACGAGGTGGCCCGGCTCGCCGCGACGGCCCGATCGCTGCCGGTACTGGACGCCCGGGTGAGCGTCTGCCGGGCCTGCCCGCGGCTGGTCGAGTGGCGCGAGCGGATTGCCGAGGAGAAGCGTCGCGCGTTCGCAGCGGAGCCCTACTGGGGCCGGCCCATCCCAGGGTTCGGGGTGAGCGATCCGCGCGTGCTCATCGTCGGGTTGGCGCCGGCCGCGCACGGCGGCAACCGCACAGGTCGCACTTTCACCGGTGACCGGTCCGGCGACTGGCTGTTCGCGTCGCTCTACCGTGTCGGCCTCGCCAACCAGCCGACCAGCGTGCACGCCGCGGACGGTCTCGAGCTGATCGGCGCGCGCATCCTCGCCGCGGTGCGGTGCGCGCCGCCGGCCAACAAGCCGACACCGCAGGAACGAGACACCTGCCTGCCCTGGATGGTCCGCGAGATCGAATTGGTGCTCGCGTCGGTGCGCTCGATCGTGGTGCTGGGCGGTTTCGGGTGGGCAGCGCTATGGCCGGCGTTGCGGCAGGCCGGGGTGCAGGTGCCGGCCCGGATCCCGGGGTTCGGTCACGGCATCGAGGTCGATCTCCCCGGTGGCATCACTGTGTTCGGTTGCTACCACGTCAGCCAGCAGAACACCTTCACCGGCCGGCTTACCGAGGAGATGCTCGACGCGGTGATGTTCCGCGCCGCGGAACGCTGAGCACGCGGTGGTGGGCGGAGCCGACGCAGCGTGCCGATGCCGTCCGCGTACGCTCAAATGCACAGGTTCGACGCAGCCGAGGAGGCTCAGTTCGTGACCGATCAGATCGCTCCCCGGCGGGCTGCGACGGCGCGACCGACGAAGGTCGTCATCGTCGGTGGCGGCTACGTCGGCATGTACACCGCGCTGCGGTTGCAGCGGTCGGTGTCCCGCGGCCAGGCGGAGATCACCGTCATCGATCCGCAGGCGAACATGACCTACCAGCCGTTCCTGCCCGAGGCGGCCGCCGGGAGTGTGGAGCCGCGGCACGTGGTCGTTTCGCTGCGCCGGGTGCTGCGCAAGTGCCGCATCGTCGCGGCGTCGGTGACCGGCATCGACCACGGCCACCGAACCGTCACGGTGCAGCCCGAGATGGGCGATGCGTACCTGATCGATTACGACCTGGTCGTGGTTTGTCCGGGTTCCATCTCTCGGTTGATGCCGATTCCCGGTCTTGGCGATTTCGGTATCGGGTTCAAGACGATCGGTGAGGCGATCTATCTGCGTAACCGGGTACTGGCGCAGATCGACTTCGCCGCGTCCACCGACAACGCCGAGTTGCGCAAGCGCGCCCTCACCTTCGTCTTCGTCGGTGGCGGCTATGCCGGCGTCGAGGCGATGGCCGAGTTGGAGGACATGGCCGCCTACTACGTGCGGCGCTACGTCCCGGGCATGGAGTCGAAGGAGATGCGCTGGGTGCTCGTCGAGGCGGCCACCCGGATCATGCCGGAGGTGTCGGTGCCGCTCGGTTCCTACACCGTCGACCGGCTGACCGAGCGCGGCATCGACGTGCGGCTGGAGACCCGACTCGAATCTGCGGTCGGCGGTCACATCGAGCTGAGCGACGGCGAGAAGTTCGACGCGAACACGCTCGTCTGGACGGCCGGCGTCAAGGCGAACCCGATGCTGGAGAACACCGACCTGCCACGCGACGACAAGGGAAGGGTGCCGACCGCGGCGAGCATGGCGGTGCGCGGCGTGAGCGGAGTCTTCGCGGCCGGTGACTGCGCCGCGGTGCCGGATCTGACCGGCCCGCCCGGTGCGATCTGCGGCCCCAGCGCGCAGCATGCGGTGCGCCAGGCCAAGGTGCTGGCGAAGAACCTGAAGCGCGAGATCACTGGCAACGAGCTTCTGGAGTACCGGCACAAGTACGTGGGGTCGGTGGCGTCACTCGGGTTGTACCGGGGCGTCGCGGAGATCCACGGCATCAAGCTGAAGGGCATCGTCGCGTGGTTCATGCACCGCACCTACCACGTGTCGCGGATGCCCACGCTCAACCGCAAGGTGCGGGTGCTCGCGGACTGGACCGGCGCGCTGGTGTTCCGCCGCGAAGTGGTCTCACTCGGCCAGCTGCAGCAGCCGCTCACCGTTTTCCAGGAAGCGGCCGTACCGTCGGGCAATGCTGCGGCGGCGATGCCACCGGGCAGCTCGCCGGTCGAGCCCGGTCACGACCAGCCTGAGTCGACGGAGGCGCCGAGCGCAGCAGCACCACGCTGACCGCACAGCGCTGGTGTTCCGCCCCCGTAGCCCAATTGGCAGAGGCAGACCCCTTAAAAGGGTCCCAGTGTCGGTTCGAGCCCGACCGGGGGTTCTCATCTTCGACAAACGCCTGTGTTGCGTGAATCTTTCCAGTGGGTCATTATCTGCACAGCATTTTTCGGGGGCTCCTGTTCGCATTTCTTGAGAGGCCCCCCGCTCATGGCTCGTCGTATCCCCGCCGGACGACACCGTGCGCCAGCGCGCTCACTCCCGCTGGTTGCTGTGCTCGCCGTTCTCGCGCTCGTCGCCGGGGTGGGCACCGCCGTGCTCGTGCACAGCCGGCCCGCGTCGGCTGCCAGTACCGGCAGCACCATCATCGCCGCCGCGCGCTCGCAGCTCGGCAAGCCGTACTGCCTCGACGGCGGCGACGCCAACGGCCCGACACACGGCACCGGCGGGCCCGGCTGCACCTCGAAGAAGACGGTCGGCTTCGACTGCTCCGGGCTGGTCCTCTATGCCTACGCGAAGGCCGGCATCCGGCTGAGCTACCACTACACCGACAACGAGTACAACGACGTCCTCGCGATGGGCGGCAAAGTGGTGCCCTGGGCGCAGGCCGCGCCCGGTGCACTCATCCTCTTCCACTCCACCGGCGACAGCCCCGCGTACTTCCACCACATCGCCATCTACACCGGCAACGGGATGCTGATCGAGGCGTCGAACTACAACCAGCCTTTGGCCGAGCGGGCCATCTACCCGGACGACAAGGTCGTCCTCGTGCAGCCTCCGCAGCTGAACTCCTGGCACGGCGACGACTGGTTCGCCTCGCACCAGAACGGCCGGTTCCTGCTGACCAACACGCTCGGCACGCCGTTGCTCAAGTCATTCACCACCGGCTGGTACGACGACATCCCGATCAGCGGCGACTGGGACGGCAACGGAACCGACACGACGGGTTACTACCAGAAGTCGACCAGCACGTTCTACCTGAGCAACTCACTCGGTGGCTGGGCGTCTTACGTGTGGAAGTTCGGCACGACTCGGGACATCCCGATCGTCGGTGACTGGGACGGCGACGGCATCGACACGGTGGGCGTGTACCGCCAGTCGAATGGAGCGTTCTACCTGGCCACCCGCAATGGAAGCACCGCGTTGACGAAGGTGGTCTGGGGCAACGCCAACTACGAGCCGATCGTGGGCGACTGGGACGGCAACGGGACGACCACACTCGGGCTGCGTCGAATGGTGACCGGCCGTTTCTACCTGAGCAATGCGCTGAACGGGCTGCACTCCACCGCTTTCGACTACGGCTACCCGACCGACGTCGCAGTGGCCGGCAACTGGGATGGCAAGGGTGGGGACAGCATTGGAGTGTTCCGCCCGTCGACGCACACCTTCTGGCTGCGCAACGCAATGTCCGGAGCGAGCTGGAAGGCCGTGAACTACGGGCTGCCCACCGACCAGCCGATCGTCGGTGACTGGGACGGCAACGGGACGACCACGTTGGGCGTCACCCGGCTCTGACGGCGGAACTTCCCTCCGGCGCCGGCCGTTGATTGAGTACGGTGGAGCGCGGCCCTCTCGGGGCTGTCACGGCCGATCAACACCTGTCAGCCAGAAGGGGAGGCGACGCAATGTCGAACCCGGTCCTCAACAAGCTCGCCGAGCCGAAGCGCGCGCCGGCTCGACCGGCGCCGTCGCCGGAGCACCTGCAGCGGATGTGGAACCAACCGACCTATCAGGCACCCGTCCCCGCGACGCCGCCGGGTAATTTCCCGCCGATCGACGGCAAGGGCTATGGCGGCAGCGGAGGTGGCGGCGGAGATGCGCCGACCCGCTACATGACCCTCGACGACGTCGTGGTGCGCACCGGCATCATGCTCGCCGTCGTCCTGGTCACCGGCGGGCTCACCTGGAGCCTCGGCCCGTCCAGCACCAGCGCCGGCGGCCTGATCGGCATCGGCTTGATCGGCGGCCTCGGCCTCGGGCTCTACATGGCGTTCACGATGAAGGCCAACGCCGTCACCGCGATCCTGTACTCCGCCTTCGAGGGCCTGCTGCTCGGTGGGGTGAGCCGGGCCTTCAACGATCGGTACCCCGGCATCGTCATCCAGGCCCTCACCGGCACCATGCTGGTCGCCGGCGGCATGCTGGTCGTCTACCGCAGTGGCGTCATCCGGGTCACCCCGAGGTTCACCCGGATGGTCATCGGCGCGACGATCGGCGCACTCGGGTTGATGGTCGTGAACCTGGTCGCGTCGTTCTTCGTCCACGGGGGGCTGGGCCTACGCGACGGTGGCGGCATGGCGATCCTGTTCAGCGTGGTCTGCATCGCGCTGGCGGCGTTCAACCTGGTGCTGGACTTCGACATGATCGAGCAGAGCATCAAGCGCGGGGCGGATCAGAAGTTCGCCTGGTATGCATCCTTCGGCCTCATGGTCACGCTGATCTGGCTATACATCGAGATGCTCCGCCTGATCGGCTACCTCCGCGACTGACGGCTCTCGAGTCGGAAAAGCACCGCGGTCGATGAACAATCGCCGTCAGAGTGTGCATCACTGGCGGCCACGGCGCTTTTCCGACAAGGCCTCGATGACTGTCGCTTGAATCGTCGCGACAACCCAGTCGGCATCGTCCACGAGGTGCGCCCAGGTGAAGTGCAAGACTCGCCACCCTGCTGCGGTTAGGGCGGTCCACTTGCGCCGGTCACGGTGGAACTGCTCGCGGTTCTCGGACCGATGTACCGCGTACCCATCCACCTCGATCGCCACTCTGAGGCCGCGGAACGCGATGTCGACGATGCAGTGCGTGGCGCCGATGCGCACATCGACATTCGCCTGCCAGCCCTTGATCCGCGCCATCCGCAACAGAGCGTGCAGCCGGCGCTCCGCTTCCGACCACGGTTCGTCGCGCGAGTCGCGCAGCAGGGCAGCTCGGTCGCTGTTACCGCGCCGGTGTGAGGTGAGCGCAAGCGCCTCTGCCATCTGGGCCAGCGTCGCCGACCGGGTGAGCAGGGCTCGATCAATACCCTCACCACCGCGATCTCTTGCCAGATCCAGCGCCGTGAGCGCAGGCATGGTCAGCCGGGCGTCGCCGCGGTAGGTGGTGACCTCTGGTGGTAGCGCCTCGCGGGTGAACAGGTAGCCGGCGTGCCTGCAGCGGCGCACCGGGGAGGACATCGTCACGACCGGCACGGCAAGCTCTGGCCAGAAGCTCCATCGGGCGGCCGCGTGGCCAGTGAGCACTGCTTCCGGAGCGCGGAGAACGGCGGCGCGGATCCGCACGTCGGGATCGCGTCGGTCCGCTTCGCTGATGAACACGCCCGGCAGCGGTGAAAACAGGACGCCTACGCGGGCGCGACGCTGCAGCGCTCGCTCCAGCCGCGGATGGTGGCGAGACGCGAGCGCCCCGCCACCTTGACGCAGCAACTGCGCGATCTCCTCGTCGATACCGGGCATTGTGCGAGTGTGGGCATCGATTCGGCGGATCGGGTCGCTGCGACGACGGCTGTGGACACCGCGGGTGTCGGAATATCGCCACAGTTGATCGAAAAGCGGCTGTCGAGAGGCAAAATTCGGCGGGTCCGGCATTTTTCCGACGAGCGCGCATACAGGAGGGGCGGGCCACGATGGGCCCGCCCCCCTTCTGTGCTCAGTTGGCTACTTGCATGCCTTCGCCGGCTTCAGGGAGAAGTTCGACGTCAGCGGGGTTCCCGGAACGACCTTTGCCGCCCGGGTCTGCGGTTGCCACCCGTCCTTGGCCACGATGACCGTCAACGGGTTGTTCCGCTTGTCCAGCCACAAGGTGTAGCGACCGTCCTTGTCGGTGGTCAGCGTGTAGCTGGCCGCCCACGAATCGATCTGGACGGTCACTCCCGCCAGGACAGCTGCCGTGCCACCGCACGCAGTGCCTGTCACGACGCCGGTGATCTTTCCCCACGTCTTCGGCGGCGTGACTGTCAGCGTGACCTGGATCGGATCCACCTTGTAAGGGCTGTCGGTGGAAACCGTGATGGCCGCCTTGTAGGTGCCCGGCTGAGCGAGCATCGAGGAGTCCATCGTCACCGCGATGGTCGCCGACGCGCCCGCTGCGATGTCGGCCTCGGTCGGGTTCTCCGACAGCCATGTCACGTCGCCTCCGCCGGCGTCGCAGCCGTCGTAGCCGGGCAACACCTCACCCTCGGCATGGGCCTGGTCCAGACTGCTGACCTCACCGCCGACCTTGTAGAACCCGCAGGCACCACCGAGGCGGTAGAAGGAGTTGTTCGAGTTCGGCAGCGCGGTCCATGTACCGGCCGCCGGGTCGAAGCTCCAACCCTCGTTGGTGACTGTGGCACTGTCGTCGATGACGCCGCCGGAGATGACCAACTGGCCGTTGGCCACCGAGGACGCCGCACCCCAGTCGTCGGTCGGCATGTCCGCCAGCGGCGTCCACGTCGATCCGTCGAAGGAGTACGTGTGCGCCGAGGTCGTATCGGCCGAGCCACCGGCGCAGTAGATCAGTCCGCCGATGCCACCGCATGCCGTCCAGGCGGTTGCCTCTGGGTACGCAGCTGAGCTCGATGCCCACGAGTCGTCCGACGGGTAGTAGATCTGCACGTCGGTGTTGCCACAGGTGTCGTTGCACCCACCGAACACGTAGAGCTTGCCGTCGAGCACTGCGCTACCCGCGCCGGCGTGCGCCTTCGGGTTGTCGGCAACCGTGCTCCAGCTGTTCGAGCCCGGGTCGTACGCCTCGGTCGTGGCAATCGGCACACCTGCGTCGTCCCAGCCGCCGGCGACGTAGAGCTTGCCATTGATCCACGCCGAACTCGGCGCTTGGCGCGCCTTGGACATGGCGGCGAGCTTGGTCCACGCCTTGGTGGTCGGGTCGTAGGCATACAGGTCGGCGCTGTCGGCCTCACCGGTGAATCCTCCGACGGTGTAGAGCTTGCCGTCATTGAAGGATGCCGAGTTGTTCGAGAGGGCCACCGGCAGATCGGCGATGGCTGTCCACGGCGCGTCGGATGGCGTTCCGGTCAGCTTGGGCTTCGCGGCCGTCTTGCTCACCTTCTGCCGCAGCGGGCTGTACTTGCCCGGCACGTTCTTGACCGGGGCGCCCTTCACGCCCTGGTACGCCTTGGCTGCTGGGTTGCCGGCGATCTGGAAACCACCGTCGGTCTCACCGAGCTTGACGTGCACCGGCTGGGTGCCGGTGTTCTTCAGCGTGACCGTTGCGTTGGCGGACTGGCCGAGGACGACGGTGGCACCGATCGAGCCGGGGCTCGTCTCGATCCGGCCGGCGGCCAGCGAGTAGTCCTTGCGGGTCACGTAGTTGGCCGCAACTGATACCGACGCCGTCTTGTCCGCGTACCGCGACGCCGAGGCGGTGAACTTGTGCTTACCCGTCACCGACGAGAACAGCCAGTAGAAGCCGTCCGGGTGTGCCGCGTCGTCCGTGGTCGGCGCCGAGACGCCGGACTCGGCCGGCACGTCGACGCTGGTGACGGTCACACCGTTGAGCGGCCGCTTGGTGTTGGCGTCCTTGGTGTAGCCGGCGACGAGGCCACCCGGCGTCGCCGCGCAGGACTTGTGCCCCACGAAGACGTCGTCAACCTCCCAGTAGTACGCCCACGTACCGGTGAAATGGAACCGCACCTGTACGGCTGCCTTGCCCGCCGCGCCCGGCAGCGCGATCGAGACAGCGCCCTGCTGGTCGGTAGTGGTCCAGTGCGACACGTTGGTCCACGTCGTTTCGCCGTCGACGGTGTAGTCGATGTCGGCGACCGAGTTCGAGTAGGACTTGTAGTCGCTGTTCAATCCGACCACCGGAGCAGTGTCGTTCGTCAGGTCGACCACCGGGGTGATCAGCTCGGTGTCCTGCGAGTTGCCGCTACCGAGGTGGTCACTGTCGATCATGGCGAACTTCCCGGAGCCGCCGGTGAGGTTGCCGCGGTTGCCCGCGTCATCGGTGTTCCACACACCACCACTACCGTTGTCGTCCTTCACCGTCCAGGTTGACGGGATGGTGGTGTCGAAGTGCTCGACCGGGTTGGAGTATTTCGTCGTGTACCCCGGCGCGGCGCACGAATCGGTGACCTTCACCGCGACGTTCTTCACGAGATTGGCGGACCCGACCTTCACCGAGAGGGTGCTCGGTGTGTAGCCGGGATAGACCGGCGCGACGCTCACCGAGTAGGTCGACTTGCTGGGGACCTGCAACTCGTAGTGCCCGGTGAACGGGTCGGTGTAGACCGGTGCGCCGGGCACGCCGTCGAGGGTGATCTTCGCGTACAGCGGCCAGGCATGCCCGGAACCGTCGGTGACGTTGCCGCTCACCGAGACCTTGGGCACCGACTTGAGCGCGTAGTTCTCCGTGATCGTGTCGCCGTCGGCGACGACAACCCCGCTGCGGGTGATCGACGCGTACCCGTAGGCAGCTGCGACAACGTCGTAGGTGCCGACCGGGACGCTCAGCGAGTACGTGCCGTCTGCGGCGGTGACCGCGCTGGCGGTCCCGGCGGTGACCTTGGCCCCGATGATCGCCTTACCGGTCGCCGAATCAGTCACCTTGCCCGACAGCACGCCGTGCGGGCCGGAGCTGAACGCACCGAGGCCGTTCGGGGTGCCGAGGCCGGTCGGGCCGTCATAGCCCGGGCCCGCGGTGCACAGGTACGCCACGTCACAGGTGCCGGTGCTGCCGCCGGTCACGTCGTTGAGATCAGCGGTGTCCGCGTACGGGTAGCTCTCCGGGTTGGTGTCCGCGACCGGCGTGCCGGCCAATGCGTACACCGACGCGATGATCGGCGCCGAGACGCTGGTGCCGCCCCAGACACCCCAGCCGTTGTCCAGCCAGGTGTTGTAGGAGGCGACGCCGGTCTGCGGGTCGGCAATCGCCGAGACGTCGGCGATCGCCTTGTTCGGGCAGTCCGGGTCGGTTTGGAAGCTCGGCTTCGCGGTGACCGACGAGCAGCCACTGCCGGCACCGGCCCACGCCGTCTCCGCCCAGCCACGCGCGCTGGAGTCGGCTACCAGCGATGTCCCGCCGATGGCGGTGACGCCCGGCGCGGTGGCCGGGTAGCTGGTCTGGTAGCCGTGATCGCCCGTGCTCGCGGTGACCACGACGCCGGGGTGGTTGTAGTTGACGTCGAACTCGGTCTGCGAGGGGTCTTCCGGGCCGCCGTAGCTGTTCGACACGTACTTCGCGCCCAGGGTGACTGCCGTGCTCACTGCGGCACCGAGGTTGTTGGTGTAGTCGTCGTCGGACTCGACCAGCAGGATGTGGCACTGCGGGCAGACGGCGGACACCATGTCGATGTCGATGGCCATCTCACCGGCCCAGCCGATCTGATCGTCCGGTGGGTAGCCGCCCTCGACGCCCTCCTGGTTAACCTTCGAGAAGCAGCCGTTGGCAGTCGTGCACGCCGGCAGTCCGTACTGCGCGCGGTAGATGGCCAGGTCGGACTCTGCGTTGGGGTTGTTGAACGCGTCGACGATGGCCACCGTGGTGCCCGCCGCGGCGTCGGTGGGCAGGTTGTAGGCGCTGTGCAGATCGCTCGGGCCGTAGCCGTCCGGTGTATCGCTGGGCTGCACCCCCTTGGCGCGGGCCTTGATGTCGGTGCGCTTGACCGCGCAACAGCTGGCAGTGCCCGGCTTGTTGTCCGTCGCGCACCACTGCTTGGTCGGGTGCACGGCCTTCTTGGCCGGCGAGCTGTTCGGGGTGAGTTTGGGCTTTGCGGGCGCGGCGGAGGCGGGAGCCGACGCGGCCACGACGCTCAAGCCGGCCGCGGTACATAGCGCAACCAGCGCTACGAGCCCGCGGCGAACCTGTCGCCTTGGCGAACCTGCGGTCATAGGGACGAACCTTCCTGCACGGGGGGTGACCCGGTTGTTGGCACTCCCCGCGCGGGGGGGGGGGGTACACGGGCAAGAGCGCCGCAAACCGGCCTACAAGAGGCAACGTATGGACCGGCTGTGAGGGCGGCAAGGAGCGCACCTGGTCAGTTGCCGGCCAGTTGCTGGTCGACGCCGCTCAGCCGATCCGAATGCGGCCGGCTCTTGCCCGACTGAGCGCGGCTTGGCAGACTGCGCAGTGTTTGCTGTGGATGCGGACGGTTGAGGGGGCCTCCGCGCGGAACGACCTCGGCAAACAGGGCACCGTTCGACGGGGACCGTGGGGGCACGGCACTGCCGATTCGTGCGTGGCGCGTCGGTCGAGCTCACCGCACCGCCGCGCGCAAGGGAGCCCCCGTGGTCGCTGCCGCTCTGCCCCAACCCGGTCCCGACGTCTGGCCGGCTGCGCAGCCGTGGCCCGAAGCCCCGGTGGACGCGCTGCCGCCGTTCCTGCCAGCGGTGCCGCCGGCACCCGACTCGTTGGCCGTGCTGGTCGTACCGGAGCGAGTGGATGCCGAGCAGGTGAACCAGGTACTGGCCGGCTTCGAGACTGTGGTGCTCACCCACGACGCTCGATCGGCGGCCGCGGCACTCAGCGCGCTCGCCGGGCCGGATCCGGCGATCGACCCGGCGTCGCCGGCGGCCGGTCGCGCGCCGTCGGCTTCCGGTGAGCTCGTCCTCGACCCGGATCATCATGAGGCGACGTGGCGGGGCCGGTCGCTAGCCCTCACGGCGCACGAGCGGGTGATGCTGCACAGCCTGCTGAGCCGGCCGCGGCAGGTGTGGACGTATCAGCGTCTGCACGAGGACGTGTGGCGCGGCGCCTACCTGGGTGACCCGGCGATGGTGCATTCGGCGGTGAAGCGGCTCCGGCACAAGTTGACCCTGGCCGGCGTGCCGCATCGCATCGTCACTGTCCGCGGCATCGGTTTCCGCCTGGACGACGCGATCAGCTGAGCCGTTCCAGCACCATCGCCATGCCCTGGCCCCCGCCGACGCACATCGTCTCCAGGCCGAACTGCTTGTCGTGCCACTGCAACGAGTTGATCAGCGTGCTGGTGATCCGTGCGCCGGTCATGCCGAACGGATGGCCGACGGCGATCGCGCCGCCGTTGACGTTGAGGCGGTCCTCGTCGATGCCCAGTTCCCGGTAGGACGGGATGACCTGAGCGGCGAACGCCTCGTTGATCTCGACGAGGTCGATGTCGCCGATGCTCATTCCCGCGCGAGCCAGTGCCTGCTTCGACGCCTCGACCGGACCGAAACCCATGATCTCCGGACTGAGCGCGGACACGCCGGTGGCCACCACCCGAGCCAGCGGGGTGAGGCCGAGTTCGGCGGCTTTGACGTCGCTCATGATCACGACCGCGGCGGCCCCGTCGTTGAGGGCGCAGCAGTTGCCGGCCGTTACCCGGCCGTCCGGGCGGAAGACCGGTTTGAGCTGGGACACCGCCTCGTAGGTGACACCCGCCCGCGGCCCGTCGTCCTTGCTCACCACGTCGCCGGAGGGCAGCGTCACCGGAGTTATGTCGCGGGCCCAGAACCCGTCGGTGATCGCCTTCTCCGCGAGATTCTGCGAGCGCACCCCGAAGTGGTCCATGTCCTCGCGGCTGATGTCCTTGAGCTGGGCGAGGTTCTCGGCGGTCTGGCCCATCGGGATGTAGACGTCGGGGATCAGGTCGTCCTCGCGGGGGTCGTGCCAGGTGCTGCCACCAGCCGCTGTCGTCTCGGTGCGCGCCTGCGCCTCTGCGAACTGCGGGCTGCGGGTGTCCGGAAGTGAGTCCGAACTACCCTTCGCGAACCGGGACACCGTCTCGACGCCCGCCGAGATGAACACGTCACCCTCGCCTGCCTTGATGGCGTGGAAGGCCATCCGGGTGGTCTGCAGGGAGGATGAGCAGTAGCGGGTAATCGTCGCACCGGGCAGGAAGTCGTAGCCGAGCGCGACGGCGACGACGCGGGCCATGTTGAAGCCCTGCTCACCGCCGGGCAGGCCGCAGCCGAGGTAGAGGTCGTCGATGTCGTGCGGGTCGAGCGCGGGCACCTTGTCCAGCGCGGCCCGCACCATCTGCACGGTGAGATCGTCACCGCGCAGGTCGACCATCGAGCCCTTCCCGGCGCGGCCGATCGGGGAGCGGGCGGTGGCGACGATGACGGCTTCAGTCATGGGAGTGCACTCCTTCGACGGGTGTGGCAGACAGGGTGCCGGCCAACTCAGTGCTCGGGTCGTCCGACGGGCTACGGCGCAGCATCCTGGCCCACCGGCCGCGTCGGCCGCGCTCTTCGCCATGCAACTCGGTGGGGGAGACCTCGGTGCCGGGATGTGAGGCAGCGCGGGCGGCCGCCTTGGCGACCGGCCGGGCCCGGCGGGTGAGGAACGGCCCGGCCGGCTCGGTCGTCGTGTCCAGGCCGAGTGCGGCAGCGGCGGACGGCAGCATCACCTCTACGGCCGCGGCGTATCCGGCGGCAGAGGGGTGGAAGGCGTCCGCGCTGAACATCTCGCGCTGGGCGGCGAATTGCGGCCCGAGGATGTCGCCGAGGGATACGGTGCGGCCGCCGGCTTCCACGACCGCAACCGTCTGCGCGGCCGCGAGGTTGCGCGAGATCCGACGGGCGATGTAGCGCAGTGGCTGCGCGATCGGTCGGATGGTGCCCAGGTCCGGGCAGGTGCCGACTACGACTTCGCAGCCGGCTTCGCGAAGCTTGCGCACTGCTGTGGCCAGGTAGCGGACCGCGGTGGCCGGCCGGACCCGGTGCGTGACGTCGTTGGCGCCGATCATGATGAGCGCCAGGCGGGGTTGGCCGTTCGGGTCGGCCAGCGCGGTGTCGACCTGGTCGAGCAGGTCGCGGGATTCGGCTCCGACCACCGCGAGGCTGCGTACCACCACCGGGCGCCCGGATGCCGCTGACAGGCCGATGGCCAGCAATGCGGCCGGGGTCTCGCTCGACTGTGCGGTGCCGTATCCGGCTGCCGAGGAGTCACCCAGCGCCACCGTGTGCAGCGGCTCGGCAGACTCGCTCGCGCCGGTGGCCAACCAGCGGCCGCTGCCGTCCGGCGGAGGCGTCTCGGCCGGCTTGATGCGACGCCGGGCCAGCTTCGTCTCGCCGTAGATCAACCCGGCTGCGGCCGCCCCGACTGCGCCAACCGATCCGCTGCCGAACGCGGCCACCTTCGCCACCCGGCGCGCCCGCGCGGCGCGCGACATCTGACCCCTCCTCGGTTCCCCAAGAAACTCACCTACGCGCAGGCTGTGGACCTGCACAGCTGGTACCGACAGTAGCGACTGCCTACCGGATGCTGGCGGCCGTCCACCCGCCGGCGTGCTCGCGCAGCCGGGTTGCCGGGAAGCCTGCCATTTTCAGGCACGCTGCACTCGACGCCGCGATGAACTCCTCGTGGCGGGACACGGTCAGAACGGCGGTGGGTCCGGATCGTTGGCCAGATCGGCTCTTGGTGGTCCGAAGTCGACGGTGGTGGGTAGCGGGTCGGGGCGGGTGTGGAAGGTGTGGCCGGTGGGGCTGGTGCAGGTGGTGGATCCGTCGGGTTGTCGTTCGGGGTGCCAGTCGGTTTGGTGTTTGCAGCGGTGGTGCCTGCGGCAGAGGGGGTGCAGGTTCCCCGGGCAGGTTGTGCTGCCGTCTTTGGCTGATACGCGGTGGTCCAAATCGCAGGCGACGGCGGGGCGGGTGCAGGAGGTGAAGGTGCAGGTCTGGTCGCGGGCGATGATGAACGCCGCCAGGCGTGCTGGTGGGCGGTAGGTCTGGGTGCCGTAGTCGATCAGGCGGCCGTGGTCGTCGGTGATCAGTCGGC
>JBPCMU010000067.1:0-7059 GCA_051001975.1 Jatrophihabitans sp. | reverse complement strand
TGTGGCCAGGGCACCAAAACCGGCACCCACCGCGCGATCGATCGTGCTCGTCTACTCGCCGAATGCGAAACTACGGCCCGCGGTGCCCACCGCGATCGGCCGGCGTCCGAGTACTGACGGGCCACGGGTGGACTGGCAGGAGTGCGACACCGACCGCGAGGTCAAGCTGGCGATGGATTCCGGGGAGATCGACCTGGCCATTCTCGACGGTGAGGCCCAGCCCACCGGCGGGATGGGGTTGGCGCGGAAGTACAAGTACGAGATCAGCGATTGCCCGCCGATCATGGTTCTGGTGGCCCGCAAGCAAGACGCCTGGTTGGCGCACTGGTCATTGGCTGACGCAGTTATCTCCCAGCCGATCGATCCGGTCACTGCCGCCGCGTCGGTGGCCGAGTTGCTCACCGCCCGGGCGAATGCGATCCCGGTCGTTCGCTGAGCCCGCGATGGCGGGGGCGAGCGTGACTTCCGACGCGCCGACCTGGCGCTCGGTGCTGACTGATCTGACTGCGCGCCGGACGCTGTCCAGCGAGGACACCGCGTGGGCGATGGACGAGATCATGTCCGGCTCGGCGTCGCCGGCGCAGTTGGCCGCGTTCGCAGTCCTGCTACGGGCCAAGGGCGAGACGCCGCAGGAGTTGGCCGGCCTGGTCCGCACCATGCTGAACCGCGCGATCCCGGTCAGCGTCCCTGGCCGTGCCGTCGATCTCGTCGGCACCGGAGGCGACGGCGCGCACACCGTCAACGTTTCGACGATGGCCGCTCTGGTAGTGGCCGGCGCCGGGCGGCGGGTCGTCAAGCACGGCAACCGAGCCGCGTCCAGTCGCTGCGGTGCGGCAGACGTACTGGAAGAGCTCGGAGTGGTCATCGACCTGCCGGCGGCCGGCGTCGAACGCTGCGTCGCGGAGGTCGGCATCGGGTTCTGCTTCGCTCCGGTATTCCACGCCGGACTGAGGCATGCCGGCGGCCCGCGCAGCGAGCTCGGAGTACCGACCACCTTCAATTTCCTGGGCCCATTGACGAACCCGGCTCGCCCGATTGCGGCGGCGATCGGGTGCTCGGACGAACGGATGGCCGGCGTGATGGCTGACCTGCTCGCGGCGCGCGGGGACACGGCGTTGGTATTCCGCGGTGACGATGGCCTGGACGAGCTGACGACCAGCACGGTGTCCCGGGCCTGGGCGGTGCAGACCGGCGCGGTGCGCGAGGTCGAGGTGGACCCGACGGCGTTGGGTCTGCCGATCTCGCCCGTGGACGCGTTGCTCGGTGGGGATCCGCCGCACAACGCCCGGGTCGTCCTCGACGTGCTGGGCGGAGCGGCGGGCCCCATCCGGGATGCGGTGGTGCTCAATGCCGCGGCGGGGATCGCGGCCTACGACGACGATCTAGCGGAGCCGATTGACGGGCTGCGGCGCGGACTCGCGGTCGCTACGGAGGCCGTCGACTCCGGCGCCGCGGCGGAGCTCCTGTCGCGGTGGCTTCGAGCCAGCCAGCAGGCCCGCACCGACCTCGGCGGCGGCTGAGAGTTACTCCGGGAAGCCGATGTCGAACGCCGCATCCAAGTCGTGCTTGGAGTAGGCCCGGAACGCGACATGGGTGTCGGTGTGGTGCACCCCGGGCACCTTGGCGATCTTCCCGGCGACGACCTGCGCGATCTGGTCGAATTCTCGGACCCGCACGATTGCGATGAGGTCGACGTCGCCGGCGACCGAGTACACCTCGCTGACGCCGTCGATCTGGGCGAGCTCCTGGGCGGCCTCGGGGATCCGGTCGCTGTCGACGTCGACCATGACAATCGTGGTGATCACCGGACGAACCTTATCGGCGCGCAGCTCAGGCGGTGGCACGGGCCGGGCGCCCGACCACCGGGAGGTGCCGCCGGTCGGCGAACGGTGCAGCCGCGTCGCGGGCGCTACCGGCGCTGGCCAGGAGGCTGCGCAGCCGGCCGGCGCCAAAGGCTGGGCACACCCATGGTTCGGACGTGGCGACGAGGCGGGTGCCGGACTCCTCGAGCCAACGCAGCACGCATTCGGTCTCCTCGGCCAAGGCGTCGCGTAACGGGCCGGGGCCAGGGGTCACCGCATCGGCGGTGGCCACCAGCGACTCGACGATCGGCATCGGGTTTACGCCACAGCGGGCCACTCCGGAGGCAGCCAATCGACCGAACCGGACCACGGACAGTTCCCAGCCGCCGGCACCGTCCGGACGCGCAGCCACCAGCTCGGCGACCCGGGCGAGGGAGTGCAGCCGCTGCATCCGGGCGCAGGCGCGCACCACCGTCGCCAACCGATCGCGCACGGTGGCCGCCTCCTCGTAGCGCTGCTCGGCGGCCAACCTGGCCAGGCGTGCATGCAGTGGCGCCACCAGCGGTTCGACGTCGCCTTCCCATGCCGCCCGAACGCTCGTCGCGAGATCGGCGTAGCTGCCCGGCGCGATGCGGTGTTCGCACGGGGCGGGGCAGCGGTGCATCTCGGCCAGCGCGCAGGCGGCGCGGATCTGCCGGTCGACGGGCAGCTTGTCGGTGCACTGCCGCAGCGGCACCGCATCGTGGATGGCGTCGCGCACCGCCTCGGCCTGCCGTTTGCTGCGCAGCGGGCCCAGGTAGGCAGCACCGTCGTCGCGGACGTCGCGCACGATCGACAGTCGCGGGTAGTGCTCGGTCGTCAGCTTGATCCACACCGAGCGTTCCGGGAACTTCGATGCCCGGTTGTAGCGCGGCTTGTGTGCGGCGATGAGCCGCAACTCGCGTACCGATGCCTCCAGCGAATGTGCGCACTCGATGCCGTCCACCCGTTCGGCCAGGCCGACCATCTCGCCCATCCGGCTGCGGGTCTCGCTGGCCACGAAGTACTGCCGCACCCGACTGCGCAGCGTGCGGCTGGTGCCCACGTACAGCGGGTCACCGCGCTGGTCGCGGAAGATGTAGACGCCTGGTACATCGTGCAAGTGGTCGCCGAGGTGTCGCTTGCGGCGTTGCGCCAGCGACACCTGGTTGGTGAACGAACGCAATTCGGGAAGCGAATGGACGCCGAGGTTGCCGACCCGGCCGATCAGGCCGTGCAACACGTCGACGGTGGCCCGGGCATCCGACAGTGCCCGGTGGTTCGGTCGGGTGGTCGCGCTGAAGAACGGCGCCAGGGTGCTGAGCTTGCAATTGGGCACTTCATCGCGGGAGAGCACCCGACGGGCGAGCACGGCGGTGTCGACGACCGCAGGGTTCGGCCAAGCGTGCCCGGCCGCAGCGCAGGCCGCCTTCAGGAACCCGACATCGAAGGGCGCGTTGTGCGCGACCAGTACCGCACCGCGGGCGAACTCCAGGAAGGACGGCAACACCGAATCGATCGGTGGCGCCTCGGCCACCATCCGATCGGTGATGCCGGTCAGCACGCTGACGAACGGTGTGATCGAGCAACCCGGATCGACCAGCGTCTGGAACTCGGCGAGGACCTGGCCACCCTGTACCCGGACCGCGCCGATTTCGGTGATCGCGTCATGCCCGGACCGGCCGCCGGTGGTCTCCAGGTCGACCACGACGAACGTCGTCGCGTGCAACGGCT
Organism: Jatrophihabitans sp.; assembly: GCA_051001975.1. Taxonomy (GTDB): domain Bacteria; phylum Actinomycetota; class Actinomycetes; order Mycobacteriales; family Jatrophihabitantaceae; genus DATAEG01. Next base: position 3,505 of record JBPCMU010000067.1, on the reverse strand, counting down.
CGTCCATCTCGTCGAGGGTCGGTTGGAAGCCACGGGTCGGCAGCATGAGGTGTGCTGCCGCCGGCGCCATGTCTGCGACGTTAGGTCGGGGTACTGACGTTTTCGGTGAGGCGCGCTCGGCGTCGGGATGCCGACCCGCTTGGCGTGGCCAGGCAGGTGCGGGGATACTGGCCGTGATCGCGCACGGGGACCGTCCTGCCATCCCGAGAGGCGTCATCATGAGACTCCAGAAGATGCTGCCGCTGGCCGTGGGCCTCGCGTTGTTGGTTCCGTTCGCGCTGACCGCGCCCGCGGCCGTCGCTGCGGAGAGCAGCGACTACGGCAGCTGGACGACCTTGACGCCCACTGCCGCTCGTACCGGACGCTCGACCTTTCGGCCAGTGGATTCCCAACCGCGACCCTGGCGATCACTGCGCCGGCGACCGGCGGCACGGTGACCCGCAACGCCGGTGCGGCCCGACCGCTGAAGGCGAGCAGCCCCTTCGGCGCCCGATACGGGGCCGCGATGGCACAGCCGTACCTGTCCACCGCGATGGAAAGACGTCTCCGCTCACGACCGTGCTCACCTTTGCGGCTCCGACGCCGGCGACCGGCTGGGGATTCAGCCTGGGCGACATCGACGCGGAGAGCGTGCGGATCATCCCGCTGGACGCCGACGGAAACGATCTGCCTGTCTCCGTGCTCGGCTATCAGGGCTCGTTCGACTATGACGCCAGCGACAACGCAACCGACGGTGTGGACCTGCCGACCTGGAACGCCGGTGCCGGCCTGCTGTCCGGGCACGGGACCATGGATCCGACGAACAAGCTCAACGACACCAGGGGGGGCGTCCCGCTGGTTCGAGCCGACCCAGCCCCTCTCCGGGCTGCGCTTCGTGTCGACGAACCTCACCCGGGCTCGCCGCAGTGGCAGTTGTGGATCGCGGCTCGGACTGCATCGGTCACCGGCAAGGTGGAGACGCCCGCGGGGGAACCGGTGCCCAATGCGATCGTGGAGCTCGAGACCCCGGCCGGTGACCCGTTGCCCGGCAGCCCCGATGCGCCGACCCAGGTGAAGACCGACGAACAGGGCGTGTACGTCTTCCCGGCGGCGGTGCGCCAGCCGGTGGTCGTGGTGGTCCTCCCACCGGCCCACGACACCGCGGTCGGGGTCATCCGCCGACCGGTCGATCTTACTGCTAGGGACGTAGCGGTCGCTCCCTTCGTGTTGCGCGTGCCGCCGGCACCGGCACCGTCTACGAAGCCGACGACGACCGCGACGTCGGCTGCCTCGTCCAGTGGAATCGGTCTGGCCAACACCGGTGCGCACAGTGGCGGACTCTCGGTGGTCGCGGTGCTGGCGCTGCTGAGCGGTGGGCTGATCCTCGTGGCGGCGCGCCGACCCCGCGGTCGGCACGGATAGACCATTCGGACCGACGGGCCGCGTAGGTTCGCAAGGGTGACCGACGCCGAGTCCGCCGCGGGGAAACCCACGGTGCTGGCCGAGGAACCCCGTCGGCGGGTTCTGGAGATCGCCGGGCAGGTCCTCGGCAGGATGCCCGTGGAGCAGGTGCCGGCCTCGCTGCGGTCGATCGCCAAGTTCACGCCTGGCAAGCGGGCCCGGCTGGGCGGTCCGGCGCTGGCCGCCGCACTGGAGACCGACGAGGACTTCCGCAACCGGGTCGCCGACGTGGTGGTGGACACCAGCGCCGAACTCGTTGACGCGCTGCGATCGGGCATCGTGCCGGCGGCCGCAGACCCCGCGGACGTTGCAACCGTCGCCTACCTGGTGCGGCCGGCCGGTTGGGCCGACCTCGTCGCTGCGGCGCAGGCTCCGGCAACAGCACGTGCCGAGTCCGGTGCCGCCGACGCCGAACTGACCCGGCTGCGCGCCGAGCGTGATGCGCTCAAGCGGGAGTCGCGGGGCGAGCCGGCCCGGCTACGGCTGGCCATCGCGGATGCCCAGCAAGTGACCGAGGTACTGCGTGCCGAATTGCGTGAGGTGCGCGCGCAGTTACGCGCCGCCCAGCAGGCCGCCGAGAACGCGGTTCGCGACGCGACCGACGCGCAGGACGCCGCCACGCGCGCGGAGCGGACTCGAGAGCAGGAGGTGCGCCGGATCCGTGGCCGGCTCACCTCGGCCGAGCGGGCGCTGGAGGCGGCCCGCAGGACGGTGCGCGTCGACCGGTCACAGAGCGCGGCCCGACTTGCGATCCTAGTCGACAGCATCACCGCGGCAGCGGCAGGTCTGCGCAGCGAGCTCGACCTCGACGGTGTGTCCGTCCGCCCCGCCGACTCGGTCGATGCGGTACTCGCGCCGTTCCCAACCGGCGGTGGACCGAGCAGCGAACGCGCACTGGACGAGCTGCTGGCATCACCGCGTGCCCATGTGATCGTGGACGGTTACAACGTCACCAAGACCGGTTACGGGCAGTTGCCGCTGGCGGCGCAGCGTGCCCGACTGGTCGGGGAGCTGGCCGCACTGGCGTCGGCCCGTCCTAGCCTTGAGATCACCGTCGCTTTCGACGGGGCGACCGGCCCGCCCGCGGCGACGGCGACGCCACGGGGTGTCCGAGTGCTGTTCAGTGCCGCCGATGAGATCGCCGATCTGCTGATAGCCCGGCTGGTCGAAGCGGAGCCCCGTGGCCGGACGGTAGTGGTGGTCTCCTCCGACGGCGAGGTGGCTGCACACGCCCGCGCGCAGGGCGCCCACGCCGCCGCGTCGGACCTGCTCCTTACCCGACTGGCCCACCTCCGCTGACCCGTTTCCGGACGGCGCCGCTGCGTCGCGTGCGAGGGCGAGCTTGTCACGGTCGAGAGGGAATTTTCATCCGCAGTTCTCGACGTGTCGCGACGCAAACCTCCCTCCCGGCACAAGGAAGGCGGCGAGACATCGGAACCCGACAGACCAAGCGAGTACGAGCCCGCAGCGCCGCGGCCGCCGCGAGTCTCCGCGGGTGGCGGTGCGCCAGAAGGCCCACGCCGCCGCCGCCGGCAGCGGCACCGCGGACGAGTTCGTCGACCGCCTCCGCGGCGGCGGTGTCTCGTTCTGGCCGCGCATGTCCGACCGCGCGCCGGGTGAGGTGACCGGGTACTCGGTGTCGCTAGACGACTGGACGAACGCGGCCGGGCAGCCTGTCCGCTTCGGTGGCGGCAAACTTGCGCCGGATCTCACCTGGCCGAAGCTGCAGGCTAGGTGGGAGCCCACCGACCCGCCGAGCAGCAGCCGACCGGCAGCCGGACCGGCCGAGCAGACGTGGCGGCTCGGCCCGCTCGACGGGGACGAGGCGCAGCGCGCGTGGCAGGACGCTGAGCGGATCGTGCGCGACGCGGCAGACCGCATTAACCGCGACGCGGCGACTGATCCCGATGCGGCAGCCGATGCCGCCTGGGCCGCCAGCGACGTCGCCAACCTGTCCGTGCCGGGCGGGCGGTTCCGACCAACCCCGCCGGCGGCCAGCCAGCCCACCGACAAGAGCCGAGACGTCGACGAGCAAGAGAAGCGGCGACGCGGACCACAGCAGAGC
>JBPCMU010000066.1:0-8772 GCA_051001975.1 Jatrophihabitans sp. | reverse complement strand
CACCTTCACCCGAGAACTGGGCTTCGCGCACCTGATTGCCGTGCACCGTGGCCTGAAGATCACCGAGGCCCAACGGCAACGGTTCGTCGAGCTGTACATCGCGGCGATGGACATCGCCGACCTGCCGTCCGATTCCGACTTCCGAGCCGCAGTGATCGAACACGTCGAATTCGGCTCGCACGTCGCGATGCAGAACTCTCTAGCCATCACCGATACCGAGCTGCACCCGTTGCGCGAAGTCCCACGGTGGACGTGGGCGCACAACGAACCAGAGGCCTGATGCCCGCCATCGGCGCCGACGCCGACTATGTGACGTTCATCAACACGTTCCGCTGTGCCCCAGAGACCCAGGCGAAGGTGGTGCAGCTCAATGTCGACATCATCGAGCAGGTGGCGCGCTCGTCCCCAGGATTCGTGTCGGCAACAGTGCACCGAAGCGTCGACGGTTCCCGTGTGATCAACTACCTACAGTGGCGCACCTCCGCGGATCTGAAATCGATGCAACGATCCGCGCAGTTCCAGCAAATCGCAGCCGGCTTCGCCGGGCTGATCGAGTTCGATCCGCACGAAGTCGAAATCGCGCACGTCCGAAGTGCGCCGAGGATGCCGACTGCGGGATCGCTCGGATGACAATCACCAGCGAACCGTGGCCCCACCCAGATCCGCATCAGTCGAAGCTTTGGCTGGTCCAGGTCCCTGGGGCCTGTTCTCCACGCGTTGGCCGGAGATCGGACGGCGAGCACGCCCAAGCACCCCTTTGACGCCGTATCTGACCGGTGACAAGTGTGTCGATCTGTGGCGCATGAGGAGTAACCAGATTGCGGACGCCCCGACGGATGCGCTCCGGTTGACGCGTCTTGTCCTCGTTCCCGGCGAGGATGCCCCTGTCGGACTTGCCGGCTTTCATGGGCCGCCCGACGAGGTCGGGATGGTCGAGGTCGGTTACCGAATCGACCCCGTTCAGCGGGCGGAAGGGTTACGCCAGGCAGGCTATAGAAACGCTGCTCGCCGTCGCTCGCGCCCAACCTGACGTCCAGGACCGCCCCCGATACCATGGGCGCCGACCGCGCCCTCGACCCGGACGGTCAACACCCCGACTGGTCACAGCTGCTCGCCGCCCGCTGGGCGCTACGCGCCGGGACCTGTTACGGAGGTGCCGCGCCTCGTGGGCTCGGGGCCGCAGTAGTAGGTGAGCACGACATGCCCGGACTGGTCTGGACGGTGCTCGCCGACCCCGAGGGCAACGAATTCTGCATCGGCGAGCATACCGACGAGACCGCAGGCGGAAAGTGATCGCCTAGTTCAGGCGGGACGGTTAGGTCACCCACACCTCTCAGACGACGCGACTCTCGCGGTCTCACGCAGTTGAGGCCCCTACGGAGGGTCGGTTCTATCGCAGTTGCGGTTCGCGCTATCGGGCTGTGCCGTAGGTCGTGAGGACGGTGGTGGAGCCGAAACGCTGAACATCGCGCAGGACCAGCTCAGGCACATTGTGCGCGTGTTGAAACAGTCGTCGACCATGGCCGAGCACGACCGGATACGTGAACAGGCGGTACTCGTCGACGAGACCGAGCGCGATCAACTCGTGGACGAGGGTGATGCTGCCGGTCGTCACGATGTCCTTGCCCGGCTGCTCCTTGAGTGCTGAGACCTCGTCGGCGAGCGAGCCACGAAGGATCGTCGTGTTCTCCCACCCCGGCTCAGTCATGGTGGAGGAGACGACAAATTTCTGCACCTGGTCAAGGTGCGCGGCGATGCCCGTCGAGTCGTCGGTCTGCTGCGGCCAGAAGGCTCGCATCTCTTCAAACGATGTCCGGCCCAGCAGCAACGCGTCCGATGCTGCGGACTGTTCCTGGAGGACCGCAGAGACTGCGGCTAGGTCCGCGGTGTCATCACCGGGCGCGAACCATCCGTCGGACGAGTCGATGACTCCGTCGACCGTGACGTTCTCGGTCACGACGAGTTTGCGCATGAGCGCATCGTAGAGGCGGTCGGTTTGCTGAGCCGCTCACGCATGTCTCGCGAGCGGAACGCCCGCAGAACGTGTTCGGAGGCGCGCGCGGCAGCAGGCCCGATGATCACGGTCGTACGGCAGACCGCCCATCACCGAGCGGATGCCCGCATACGACCGTCGACGGACTCGGTCTTGAACCTGGCGAGTCACTCCATGTTCAATGTCGGCCAGTAAGCGGCCCCGCGACCGGGCAGTGCCCGCAGCCGATCCCTCATCGGTTCTCGCCTCGTGCGAGCTAGCGTTGCCCCGCGGCCTCAATTCGAGAGTTCAGCGAGGCGCTTGACGGCGCGTTTGGCGACGGAGTTTCGTCCGTCCTGGCTAAGGCGCTCAAGTTCGGCATCAGCCAGATGGCCAGTGGTGGGTCGCGATCCGCCCATCGGGTCAAGACGTCCATGGTTACGTTAAGAACGATCCAGTCCGCCGAGCTGGTCAGATATCCCTGGAGCAAAGCAGTGGCGCGGTGGGCTTGGTCATCCGAGAGGTCGTCGCGAAGACGCTGCATCATTTGAGCGACATGCCACTGGACCGACGGCTGGTTGATCTCCCCGAGATCACTCAACAGGCGGTCAATATGCCGCAGGAACCAGCCGGGTTGCTCGCGGCACACCTTCTCGAGCGCATCGCCAACTCGCAAACGGACGACCTCATCCTCGCTGGACATCGTCGCGAACAGTTCCTCTAGCCGGGCTTGATCAGCGAGGACGACCGCGACGACCTCCTCGGTCCGGCCGAGGGAGTTGGGGTGGCCGCCCGTGAGCATCTGGGCGAACTGTTCGGACATGCGGCCAGGATCGCATGCAGTGCCAGCAATCAGCGGCGAGGAAGGCATCCGTCGTGGTGCAGTCATCGAGTCTGACGGCGCTGCTCCGGTCATCGACGAGGGATTGTCTGATCGTTTGAAAATCGTCCATCAAGGTCTGTGGATGCTGCGGCGCGAACCTTGGCCATGTCGACGCGACCGGCGCGGAACGGAACGCCTTCTGCTTCCAGCAGTGCTCGGCCTTCTCCTTCATGGCACGTCGCCGGCGTGCCGTCGGCATAAACGACTCGCCACCACGGCACGTCATCGTCAAGTGCCGCAACGGCCCGGCCCGCCTGCCGAGGGCCGATTCCAACGGCCCGTCCGATCTCGCCGTATGCTGCGACGCAGCCAGCGGGAATCGTCACCACCATGACGCGAACGTCGGCCAACACGTCCATGCTCATCCTCCTGAAGATCCGGGATAGGTGATCTTCCCGTTTCGCACCGACGCGAACGAGTTCATTTCCGCGCGCCGAGTCGACGAGACCGACATGATGTCGAACACCTCCACCCCTGCGATGATGAGTGCATCGGTGATCAACCGTCGGTGGCACCTCCACGGCACCGCCTCACTGCACATGATCGCCGGTACCGACTCGTTCGCGACCTGCAGCAGCTCAGCGAGCCCGGAACCGAACCCCGCGGTCGCCATGTAATCAGCGTAGTCACGGAAGGCCTTGACCCTCCAGGCTCCATTCGGACTCCTCACACCGGCCGGCGTGTGCCTGCGGCCGCCGAGATCCCTGAGCCACCGGTACCCAATATCTGCGGGCAACGCCTTCTCGACCGCGTCTTGGTTCCACTGCGGGTACTTCCGCGAGGAGGGAAACGAGCGCACATCGACCAGAGCGTTCACCTCGTTCACGCGCAGCATCGCAAGCACCTCATCAAAATCGCGAGTGGAATGACCGATGGTGAATACCCGCGGTGCGGCGCGCTCGATTGCCCGTTGCTTCGTCATCGAACCCAGATCATCTGACCGTCGTCAAAATGTTCGCCTTGTGCAGCGCCAGACGCATTCACTCATCGATGCATGGGCACGACGCCTATGGCTGCGGCTCGGGCATCAGATCTTTTTCAGCACATCGCCCTTGTGCATCGCCACGTGGTCTGTCTTGTCGCTCTTGATCTCGTACTGCGGATCCTCGTCGCTGCAGCGTCGGGTGTGACCCTTGTAGTCCACGTCTCTCGTGTGCACCTTGGTGATCGTGCCTTGCACCTGGCCAGCTTCGGAGTTCCAGCGCACGTGGTCGCCGACTGCGTACCTTTTCGTCATCGGCCTTTTCACTCTCCTGTCGAACATACTGGCGATGCAAGGCGAACACACACGCATTCTTGCAGACGGTGATCAGGTCACGGTCCCGCTCAGATGGACGGAAAGCGTCCCGGTGTCCGAACCCTCCGCGCTCGCGATCCGGAGGTCGAACCCGGCCGGCCCCGTCGAACGACGGACGATCTCGAACGTCCCGTATGACGCACCACTGCGGAACGGGCCAGTCGCCGTGTCACTTTGGATCCGCTATCGAAGACCTGACGGTGACGGGGGCGGCCCGGTTGTCGGTGATCGGTCATAGCGTTGCAGGCGATCCCGAGGAGGCGACCGTGTCCGAACATTCTGCCGAGCGTCGACCAATCGGCTGGTGGCTCAAGACAGCCGATGCCCGGATCGAGCAAGTCTTCGACGATGTCTTCGAGAGCCAGTCGATCACCAGGCGGGAATGGCAAGTGCTCGAGCCCGTGTTCCGTGCCCCCGTGACGGAGCCCGAGCTGTTGAGAAGCTGGAAGCGTTCGCTGGCGCTCAAGATGCCGTGGATGAGGTGCGCCGACGCGGTTTGCTGGCCGACGGCGCAGATGGAGTTCTGACATGACGGACGCGGGCTACGTCGCGCACGGCAGAGCAGCTGCCGACGTTGCGACTATTCGGCGTGCTGTAAGCGCCGCGTGTTGCCCGGAGAGAACTACGCCACCCTGATCCGGCTGCTAGCCGATTTGGTCAACGGCCTTGACCGGTCATCGAGGTCGTCGCGCTAAAGGATCGCCCTACCGGACGGGGGCGCTGTTCGGATCGCCCTTGTGCAGCACCTTGACGACTTCGCCCGGTCGCCCGTGATCGAGGAGCGTCGCGACCATGTTCGCGATGTTCTCGGGTGGGACCAGCGGTCCGACTTCCCGCTGCTGTTCGGGGCAAGCGCGGCCCACTCGTGGTGGGCGCGGTCGAGGCCGATCCAGCCGGGGACAATGCCCATCACGCGCACGTCCGTGCGCGAGCCGAGACTGGCGGTGAAGCGGTGGATTCCTGCTTTGGCCGCAGCATATTCCGGTGATCCATACGGATCGTCGCCCACGCCTCCGCTGGAACCGATGGTGACGACCGCGCCGGCGGCGGCGGAGAGGGTTGGCCAGAGCAGTTGCGTGAGAAGCATCGGCGCAAGGAGGTTGAGCGTGATCGCTGACAGCCAGGTGTCCGGGTCCACGTCTGGGTATTGGTCGCCCGGCAGCCAGCCGCCGGCATTGTTGACGACCGCGCCAACCTCGGACCGCTCGGTCAGCAGGTCGGCTGCGGAATGGATTCCCGCGATAGTGGAGAGGTCGGCGACAACGGCGGGTACGCGTATCCCGTGTTGCTCGCTGAGCTCGCTGGCGGCCACTTGCGCCTGTTCATCGTCCCGGTCGAGTATGAGCACGGGCTGGCCGCGCGAGAGGAGCTCGGTCGCGATTGCGCGGCCGAGACCGGAAGCGGCACCTGTAAATTGCGATGCTGGAGTACATGACCTAATCTTGCCGCCTCCCAATTACACTGACCGGTTGCCGATCGACTATTGGGATTCGCCGAGCCGGCCCTCCAACGCGGCGAGCCTGCGCAGCATGTGACGATTTCGGATCGCTCAGGCCGAGACCAGCGGGGTCCCGATTGTTTCTTCGAGCAGGTCGAGGACGGCCCGCCACGCCCGCGCGGCGTGCGCCGGGTGATAGCTCACGCCGGGCACGGTGGCATTGACGTGGGTCGTCCCGCCGGCGAGAGAGCCATCGGGATTGGTCGGCGCCGCCCAGAAGGCGTGCTCGGCTCCGCCGTAAACGTGTACGCGCCAATCGACCCCCGCCTCCTGGAGCGCGCGGGTGAACGCGAAGACCTGGTCAGGGGTGCACAGTGGGTCTTCGGAGCCTGTGCAGAAGAGCAACGGGCCGGTCACGTCGGGCCAATCCTCGGGGCGGGCGGCCGGTAGTCCGGGATGGATCGCGGCCAGGGCCTTGAACGGCACCCCAGCGCTGGCGAGTTCCAGCACGATGCTGCCGCCAGCACCGTAGCCGATGGCGCCGAGTCGATCACGGTCAACACCGGGGATTGCGAGGAGGAGGTCCAGCGCGGCGCGGCCGATAACCTGCATCCGGACGGGGTCGGCGATCAACGGCATGACCCGGGCCAGCATTGCTTCCGGGTTTCCGAAGAACGTTTGACCGCCGTGGTAATCCAGCGCAAGAGCCAGATAGCCGTGAGTGGCGAGGTCATCGGCGCGACCGCGTTGGTAGTCCTCAAGACCGACCCCATCGTGCCCAATCAGCACAGCCGGCCAGGGCCCGTCGCCTTCCGGACGCGCCAGGTGCGCAATCATCGTCAAACCGTCGACGTCGTAAGGGACTTCGCTCGTTTCGATCACTTGGCTCACGCTAACGAGCGTCTTACCGTCCTGGGTCCACGTTCGCTCTCGGCTGAGTCGCCCTGCCCATCGAGTCCAGCAACGGAACTCGACTCGCCGAGCTCGATTGGGCACCCGATAGTGGAACCTTCGGCGGTCGCGATGGGGCGGTCGAACACGACCGGCACTGTTGAGCAGCGGACGATCTTGACCGTTCCGTATGAGGCACCTTTGCGGGCGGCCGTCCGCCGTGTCACGCGGGATCCTTGGCCGGGCGGGGCGGTGCAGCCCGGATGCGCTACTTTTTGAGCTTTACTCCGGAGGCTCAGCTCACCAGGATGCCGGTGACGCCGGGAAGGTCGTCGAAGTGAGCGTTGCGGTCCGTTGTGATCACGGTCCGGCTAGTGGCGACAGCCGTCGCGGCGATTATCAAGTCGTGCGCTCCGCGTTTCGTTCCACTGCGGTGAACGTGTGCGAGTAGACGTCCATGCGCCTCGGCGGTGGGAAGCTCGTACGGCTCGACAGGCAAAGTGTCCAAGACCCTGGCGAGAAATTCGCTGCGCGCTGCGCGATGAGCCTCGCTGGCAAGTTCGACTCCGGTGCGCAACTCAGCGACCGTTACCGCGGCGATGACAAGGTCGTCATCCTGATCGATGGCGGCGGACAACTTGATTCGTGCTCGCTCGGATGCGATCAGTACCCCGGTGTCGACGATCAGTCTGCGGGCCACGCCGGCCCTTCGAGTACGGCGGCGTCTCGGGCGGCAAGTACGTCGGTGGCAAAGCTATCGTCGATCAGCTCCAGATTCAGTAGGGCCAGGACCTCGGCGCCGTTGGTTGCGTTCGCCGGACCGATCGTTGCGATTCGCCGGCCGCCTCGGGTGACGACAACGGCGTGTCCCCGCTCCGCCTCGTCCAGGATCGCAGCGAACGACCTGCTCGCCTCGGTCGCAGTCACAGTGCGCATTGCATCAGATTATCTGATCTCGACAGGATCGGCAACCGATCACTATCAGTGCCGACAGTCTGGGTGTCTCCCATCCCGGAAGCTTTGCCGTGGTCGGGCGAGGCCTGACCACGGGCGGTGCACCCGATGATCAAGGCTGCCTGATGCCGCTCCACCACCTCCCGGGAGCTCGCCAGGAACGGCTACCGGGCCGTTACAGCTGGATGCGATAGAGAATGAAGCCGCGGTTCTCCGCCAGCTGGTCATACAGTCGCCGGGCCACCGTGTTCGTGTCCTGCGTGGACCAGTAGACCCGGTCGCAACCCTGACTGCGAGCCCAATCGACGACGGCCTCGATGAGCGCGCGTGCCACACCTCGCCCGCGAGCCTCAGGCGCGGTGAATAGATCCTGCAGATAGCAGACGTCTCGCGACGACGTATTCGCATGGACCAGGAAGTGGGCGATGCCAACCAGCCGACCGCCGGTGCTCGCGCCGAGGGCGTGCATGCGATCGCCTGCCTGGAACTCGGTCCAGGCCCGGTCGTACATCTGCTGCGACTCCGTGCGGCCGTAGAAGTCGATGTAGGCGCGAAACAGCGACTCCCACTCGGCGCGATCGCCGGGAGACGGTCTCGCGATACTCACGATCCGTCCATTCTTATGCCCGTGTCGCCTCGTTATCGAGGTTGTTCGGGCCGAGGACTCGCGGGGCGCGCGAGTTGGCGCCACTTCACAACATCGTGGTCGACCGCTACCGCTCGCCCTACGGCATGTCCATGGGCCACGCCAGTCGACATCATCACGGTCCTACAGGCGGAGCCCCCTGCGGCACTGATTGGGCGGTGGGATCAGACGTCGCCACGGTGGGGGTGTTCGATGTTGATCTCGAACAAGCACCGCTAGTTGAGTCTTCGGTTCTGGGGATGGATTGTCTCGCCGCGAGCCAGCATCGCGAGGAACTCGGCGAGGCGCTTGGCGCGAGTCTCCGGTCGCTTCGCCTGACCGATCCGGTAGGTGATCGCGTACCGATTCTGCGAGGTGAGAATGTTCCACATCGCTCTTGCTTCAGCGTCCCCGGCCAGTGCCGCGGCCCAGTCTTCCGGAACTTCCGCTGCGGCAGGCCCCGGATAGGCGGCTTCCCATCGGCCGTCCACCTTCGCTGCATCCACGGCGGCCTGACCAGGACGTGTCATCTTGCCGACGGCGGTCAGCCGAGCGACGTGCTCGACATTGCGCCGCGACCACGCACTCTTCGGTCGCCGAGGTGTGAAGCGTTGCCGCATGCTGTCCTCGTCGCGCCGTGCGACCTGCCCGTCGATCCAGCCGAAGCAGAGCGCTTCGTCCAGCGCCGCAGCGTAGGTAAGTGTCGTCGTCC